>JARXAC010000057.1:0-37238 GCA_029866065.1 Flavobacterium sp. | reverse complement strand
ATAAATCGGCTATAATTTCTAGCAATAAGCTCGAATCCTACATCGTTCATCGCTTTGGCTTCATAGAGATAATTGGATCCTGATAGGGAAGTAGCGGCAGGCAGATCTCCAACTTTTGCTCCGTATTTTTTGAATTCTTCTTCAATTTTATTTACCCTATCAGCGTTGCTCTGTTTTGCTATACCATATTTTTCCTTAGGAAAACGCAATGTATCAGCACTATCGAGAACATCGCGTAGGGCTATAAAAGCATAAGGACTAGTTTGCGGTTGTTTGTAATAGGAATAGCGACTAGCAAAGGCAAACCCTTCGTCATATTGTCCTGTTTTTACAATATTATAATCAACTTCCCATAGATCAAGCCCTCTATCGACTGTGGAAATAGCGGTCCAATAATAATTCCAAATCGGATTTTCCTGAAAAATTCCGCCTTGTCCGAATTTGGAAAACTCGCCACGCACAAACTCCGGTTTCTTGCCGTTCAAACCGAAAAAAGAGGGGCGTAGTTCGGTGTCCTGTTTTATTTCACCATTGGCCTGATAACCAATGGCAATGGTAAATTGCTGTTTACGAAGTTCAATGGGATAGTTTTGGCGAAGCCAGTTGGCGTATAGTAGTTCGCCTACTTTAGTGCCCTTAGCTTCTTTTAGTTCAGTAGTATTACTCTCATCGTCCACATTAAACAAGAACTTGATATGCTTTAGTTCTGGCTTGTTGAAGGCTTCGTAGAAACGTTTCGTAGCACCGCTGCAAAACTCTAAATACTGCTGGGCGCTAATTTTATATTTCTGGTCAATGGGTGTGCCTTTGTAAAGTTGCCTATCACCCGTTGAACCAAAAGCAGGCTGAATAAACGCAAAGACGTTTCTCTCCTCTTCAGTTAATGAGGCAATGTGATCCGCCAATTTTAATATTAAACGATTAAAGTAATTGATGTAGTTTTGATCGAGATAATAGGGAAAAAAATCTTTTCCTTTACTTCCTTTTACAGCCACTTTAGGAACCCCTTGTTCATAAATCCATTCAGGAGAATGAGGCCCAGTCCATAAAACGAAATAGTAAAAATACTTGCCCTTTACTGCATTACGTATTTGGGAGTCCATTTTTGACCAGTCATAAACCTCCTGGCTTATTTCTATGTCAGCCCACTTTACTCTATCGGCAGCTCCTTTAATGAAAGGAAACCTTTCTGTATCTATCTTTTCACTCTTACAATTAGTAAAGAATCCAGCCCACTGTGGTCGCTCGAAATCTTTTTTTTCGTTTCCCTTTTTTTGTGAAAAGATAAATTGAGAAATTCCTAATAAGAAAAATAATAGAATAACCCCTTTTTTAGTTCTTTTAAGTTTCATAAAACTAATTATTACTTTTATCTTTTTTTCTCTTTTCCCTTTTTTCTGATTTATCCTCTTTATCTCCTTTTTTCCCTTTCTTTTCTTTATCACCCTCAACGGCGTTTTCTCCTTTGTTATATTTGGTTCCTTTAGCACTTCCCTTGAAAGCATGATTCTCTTCTTGAGGTCTTAACAAAGGAAGCTCTTGTTCTCCGCGGTGAACTTCTACAAGACTAAATATATCGTCTTTATCATCTGCATTTAATAGTACAAAGTCAGCCCCTTTAGTTCCTCCATTTTTGAAAACGGCATCGCTAATAGTTATCACTTCATGATGCCATTTTTTGTCCCCTTTTCCGGTTACTGTCATTGCTGTTTTCATGGTTTTGGATCCTGCATCATAATCAAGTTTCCATTTAGAACCTTCAATGGCGTCATACCAAACCACAGTTATCGACATCATTTTAGGTTTAGTATCTTTAGAAAAACCTTCATGAAGTTTGAAGTACATTGCATCTTTTTCCGTTGCGTGTTCGAAACCTCTGGCAAACCTTGAATAAATAGAAGAGGTATCCGTAATAGGTCCGCCCACTCGCCATAATGGAATTGAGGTAGCATCTGGTTCAATTTGATAGAGTAATCTGGAGTAATTATCGGGCCAAATTTCCCAACCCGAATCATTGAAACCGACTTGGTCGCCACGTTGCTTTACTTGCCCCATTTTGAGTGCATTTTTATCGTCGTTAGCCGCTCCGTACTTCGCATATTCGGCAGTGATTTTCTCCATACGTTCTACATTACTATGTGAGGCTTTACCAAACGTTTCCTCAGGATAAGCCTTTGTATCGGCTGTATTCAAACCTTTGTGTAAAGCACAGAAAGCATCGGTAGCTGTTTCGGGGTGTATTTGCCCTGCATACTTATTGAAAAAATAGAATGAATAATCAAACCCTTGTTCCTTGCTCGCCTTCAAAGCACCGCTAGTTACATCCCAAACACTTTGACCAGCATTTAAGGCATTGATAGCTCCCCAATAAAAGTTGAGTTGAACATTTAGTTGATACCAAGGACGCGTCCAGGTTTGGTCCATTTCGGAACGACGAAACAAAGTTACCCCTTTTGGATCAACTAGATAAGGCAAAAAAGTATTTACTGCATCAATTTCACCACTTAAATGATGTCCTCTTGAAAGGGCTCCATTTTTGATTCCAAAACCATCTTTAAGGTTCTTAATGGCCCAATCCCATTCTTTAACAAAATTTTTTCCACCTTCATTACTTTGGGGTTCCACATTATTTAGGAGCATACTTATATTTAAACCTGATTGTTTTCCAAACAATTTATCATGTAAGGCAAATGTTTCCAATCGGAAATCTCTCCATTGAGCACTTTTAACTGGTAAAGAATAACTTGAATCTACAGGTTCCCCTTTATAGGCACATTCATCTCCTGTGCAACCTGTTTTAACTTGAATAAATGAAATAGCTTTTATTTTCTCTTTAGATAATCCACTAATATGTTTAGCCACTTCTGTTAGAAAACGGTAATAGTACTTTTTATATTCTGGAGATAGATAATAAGGGTAATGATTAAATGCTCCTGGTTTTTTAGTGGCGCTTGTAATTACTTTTGGCACCCCTTTTTTATAAACCCATTCTGGTGTTTTAGGACCTGCAGCGAATGAAATATAGAGTGATATTTTTTCTTTAGAAGCTCTTTCAACAGCTTTATCTAATAATGACCAGTCGAATATTCCTGGTGATTTCTCCACTTCATCCCAGGGAAAATCACAGGAGGTTCCTTTTAAGAAAGGATATTCTTTTATATTCATTGCTTCTCCACGATCCCAAACCCCAAAAGAGCTAGGTTGCGGACCAACCTGACTTACAGCTATGTTGGAGATAGCAATGAGGGCGATAAGGATAATTTTTCTTTTACTATTAAAGGTTTCTAAACGGTATTTATTCATAATTAAAATTTTATTATTTACGATTTAAGACTATTAAATTTAATAAAGGTTTAAAATATAAAAACATCATTTTATAATTAATTGATTTAGTTTTATTTACTAATAGTCTTTGAATTCTTTAGGGGTTTTCCCTGCCCATTCTGTTTTTTTGTAATCTTTCCAAAAAGCATTTTTCTATCATCTTTTTTACAGTGCAATTATTTTATCCGCTTCTCTTATACCACTTAAATATGCTCCGTGTACAGTTCCTCGATAGTTTCTTTCGGTATGCTCGCCAGCAAAAAATAATTTATTATTTATTTCTGAAGCCATTGTGTCGAAATCGGCACTTGTAGTTCCGTTTGTTGCAAAAGAATAAGCACCGAAAGTATTTATGTTCTGCCCCCATTTTGTTCGTAACATAATTGTCGGATTGGGGATACTATTTCCATAAATGGTTTTCAGTTGTGCCATCACTTCATTAATTATTTGGGTATCGCTCATAGTTTCGGTAACCGTTGCGTAATCACCAAAAGCAAATGTCATTAAGCCGTTGGTTGTTGGTGAAAATTTTAACATATTCATGAAATAATTGAACTTTCCTTTAGTTTCTGGCGTATAACCGATGTATTGTATATTTTTGTCCCAAAACGGGGTATTCCAAATAAATAAAAACTTGTTTACATTACCCATTTGGATATTTTGAATAGCAGATAATTTTGATGCTGGCAAACTTGGTTGAAATGCAATGCTATTGCTTTTCAAAACTCCCAAAGGCACACTTACAATTACATAATCTGTTTCAATTGAATTTCTGTTTACTTTTACGAATGATTTTGTTTCATTATAATTTATTTCTGTAACTCTACTGTTCAATCTAATATCCAAATCTTGCCCTAATAAATTTGCCACTTTATCGAAGCCATTGGTAACAATTACATCTTTCCCAGAAAACACTTCATCATCATAAAAATATTTTGAAGATAATTTTGAAATATCACCACCTGTATCAAATTCCAAATAAGCAGAAAGCATATATTTCCAAAGCCTAGTATTGGCTTCTGAAGGATACAATGAGTTGAAAATAGTTTGAAAACTCTGCTTTTTAGTTCCTAAACTTGTAACTGCTTTTAAAGCGATTTTAAATTGAGTATATTGGCTATCAAGAAAAGTGTCGGAATAAGCCGTTCCATTGTTGTCAAAAACGGCAAGATTATCATCATTTGTTAGGTAGGTATTTGCACCTGCTTGCGAAGCAAATTTTGTAATTGGGTTGCCATTTGGTCCATGAATCCAACTAGCACCTTCGTCAAAAGCAATTCCTATGCTTCTGTCTGTTCTAAGTCGTCCACCAATTTTTTCTTGAGCTTCTAATACAATTACAGTAAAGCCTTTAGCTTTTAGTTTTTTTGCCGCTGCAAGTCCTGATATTCCTGCCCCAATTATAAGGACGGTTTTCCCATTGGGATTTGTAATGTCATCCTCGTTGCTAAAAGAAGCAAATAAATTGGGCGCGATTAAAAACAGTGGGATAGTTTTTAAAGCGTCTAAAACAAATTTTCTTCTTTGCATAAATTATTTTTTCACAAACTCAATTATTTTAACTGTGTGAGCGGGTTGATCTAATGTTAACTTATTAGAATCAAATTTTAAATTCTTTTTGGTCCATAATTCCGTCAAATTATACTTTGAATTATTTAACTCGAAATCCGTTTTCAGATTGTATGTTTTACTAACATCCTTGTCCAACCAGTTGAATATGGTAATGATAAGACGGTCTTTAGTTTCTAATTTCCAAATGGTTGGAATGTCTACTCCTGAAAATAAATCAAGTGGAACAGCATGAACGCCAAGTTTGTTCACTGCGATAATATCCTTATTTTTTAATAATTCCAATCGTTCAGCAGGGAGGGATTCGACTTTATCCCCAAAAAAGAAAAGTCCACCCATTATGGCTTCCAAAGTCATGTGGCATTTTGCTTCGTCAATGGTATATTGCGGAGAAACAAAAAAAGCATCTGGATCTACAATAGCGATATTTTTGTGAATATAATAGTTTTGTGCCACGGCACGAGCGAATCGGATTAATCCTTTTTCCACTCTTTCCTCTTCAATAGTCCCTAAGGTTTTGCCATAGGTGATATTGGTATAGGGTTCTGCTTCTGATTTATATCCGGGATGATTGATGTCGTTGCCTATTCGGATGGCATCATAACATTCTAATGCTCCAAACACATAACCCATACTTCGTGTCACAATTAAATTATCCGGCAAAGCACTTCTAATGGCACGAATAGTTTTATTGTGCGCCTGCATAAAGGTCATGGTTGAATCGTAGCGTTTGCCTTCGTCTAAGCCCCCGTAGGTATGATCCCATTTCATAAAAGAAGGTCTGTAACCTTCAACGATTTGTTGGTATCTTGCTGCTGAAAAAGCGGGTACTTCAGGGTGGCTTCCGTCAACATAAACTGTTCCAATCGTAGTCGCCATTTCATCATCCCCTTTTGCTATTTTTTTATTATTTAATGGCTTCAAAATCCAATCCGGATGTTTTGAAGTAATGGGGTCTTTAGGATTGGTTCGTAATGGACTTACATGGAGACCAAAGTCAAGTCCCAACTTATTTACATAATCTGATAGGTATCGAATTCCATTAGGAAAAGTGACATCATTAACACTATAAAGTCCTGGTTCTGTCCACCAACCACCATCAATTTGAATGGTTTTCCAACCGTACTCTTTCAAATTTTTATTTATAAAATCAGCCGAAGTCAAAAATGATTTTTCAGTAATCTTTCGATCATAGGAATGCCAGGAACTCCAACCTGCTTCTGGAAAGCGCATCGGTTTACCTTTACGAACATTTTCACCCATAATTTTTCCAGTTTCCAATAATACATTTGTAGGACGTTGGTTTTCCCAATAGCCCACTAAAAAAGCATCGGTAGTAATGGTATTTCCAGCAGGAACCGAAATTTTTTCTCTTTCGAAAATAGCACCACTTCGAGCAGAAACTTTTAGTTTATTGAAATCATCTGTAACTGGCAATTCCCATTTGAAATTATTAGGCCATAATTCACTGGCAATACTTGCAAATGAAAAAGCACAATTTTTTTTGTCGTTGACTAGCATACTCAACCAAACCCCAGTATGCGCTTTAGAGTACGTTCCTTCTTTTGCTTTTTTTGTATTCAATTGATACGGGTACATAAGACCTCCTGTGTGTGGGGCAGAAGCACTTTCGGTAAAGACCATCCAATCTTTACTATTCCCAGGCAAAACAATATTTTCTTGTGCAGAATTGAACAATTTGATTCCGCCCAGTTTGAATTTCTCCGAAGCTTTTAATGATGAGTTCATTACTAAATAGGGGCGTCCTTCCATTAATTCAAATACAATTGTAAAATTGGAAATCAAGGGATGGTTCTCGCAAATAAGATACAAGTAGTCAACTTTGCCATTATAATTATTTACTTCACTCAATCTAGTGCCTTCTTTTTTCTCCCAACGGATGCTTTTAAATTCTTTAACTGAAACCCATTTGTCGTTGATTTCAATTTCAGGTAACAGTGCATTAATCTGTGCAAATTGTTTGTCCCATTGAATACTGTATTCCGGATTGCCATTGGAATATTTAATCAGGGGTTGGGCTAGAAGCTTTGGTAATACCAACACAAGAACTAAACTGAAAACTATTTTTAATCTATTCATTTTTTTATTATTTGATTTTAAGTATATATTGGTTTAATGATATTTTATTTATTTTAAATCAACAAGTTTGGCTCTCAAACATACATTCATAAAAGCAGCCGATGTCCATAGTTGAGAACCCGAACCCGAAATTAAACCCGAAGGCAAGGGTACTTTTTCGTGAAATGAACCAAATCCACCCCAATCTTTATCTCTTTTTTCAGAAAATTTAGTTCCCATTGTTCGTGCCAATAGTGCTGCATTATATCCTGTATAATCTTTACCATCGGCAATTTCCTTGGCTTGCAAGAAAAAAGTATCGCAAAAAGGCCAAGCAGCGGCATTGTGATCGCCTGTTCCTTTTCCTAAAAACGGATGAATTAATGGCGTTCCATATTGATTTGATGGATAATTATCTATTGATTTTCTGGCGGCTTCCCCTTTCACAATCCCAAATAGAATTGCAAAAGCAGTTCCCAGATTGTGCTGGTTGGGCATTACTTTTCCGTTTCTGTCTTTAAAATATGTAAAAGTGCCATCAGGCAATAATAATTCTTTAAGAATAGACTTTTTGAGCGATTCGGCTTTATTGATCCAGGATTTAGATTCTTCGGGTAAATTACATTTATTGGCAGCATTGGCCAATGCCAGCATCGCTTTATAATACAAACAATTGGTTGAGGTACTCTTTATTAATACGCAATCAGCCAGAGTATAACCCTCTGGATAAGCATCGGATTGCAAGTCTTGAAAAGTGTTTTGACCTCTGTATAAACCATCTTCTTTATCATACCAAGGAGCATAAAATAGCTCGAAATTATTTTTTCCATTGGTGTAAAACCAGTTCCAATCTGCTACTTCAGGATGTGATGTAAATAAATCATCTGTAGCCCAAATCCAAACTACATCATCGGTACGACGGGTAATACTGTTGCTTTTGAACTGAGCCATTATTTTTTTTCTATCGTCTGTAATTGCTTCCCAAGGGGCATCAATTTCTTTAATTACTTCTTCTGTTGCAACTTTGTATCCCATTTTAGACACTACTTTTCTAGTCACACGAAGAGAATTCATCATTTCTTTAGGATATAAAGTATTTAGTCCCAAAATACCTGCGTAAGATATATCCCGGGTATAAACTCGGTCGGTGTACCGCCGTCCCGCAGCAAAATAAGTCCCATAATCGTTGGTAATCAAGTTAAGCTCGACATCATTTAGTGCAATTGCCCACATCTTTTTGGTAAGGGGAGTGGCCTCTGGTTTTAATGCAATAGTGTTTTTGGGGCTGGTATTGGGCAAATCGGTAGTTACAAATTGTCCTAATCCATCTTCTAAGGAATCGGATTTTAATACCAATGGTCCTTTTTCATAGACCAATTTTTGACTGTAGCCGGAGGATACAATCAAACAAAAAGTCAGAAGAATGGGTAACGTATACTTTTTCAATTTCGTTTTATAAAAATATAGTAAATACAAATTAAAATATTTTAGATTACTTTCGATTGTTCAAAAAGTCTCATACAATTGGTCTTTTAGTTTCAAATAGCTTCAATATTTCTTCAATGCAATATTAACCAAAGAAAAGCCCCATTTTAAATTTAATGGGGCTTTTAAATATAAAATCACCCAGTTTCTACCAGAAAATAGAATACAAGGCAACCAAGATTCCAGTTATTAATAAACTACCGGCTAAAAAGCTACTATTTACTTTAAACATAGACGTTTCTATTTCTAATCCTTTAGATTTTATTCCTCGTTTTTGGTCAAATAAACTAATAACAATCATTACAGCCACACAGATTAAAAATACAAATCCCATACGGTCAATAAATGGAATTTCATACAAACTGGTTCCATTCTCTTGAGGGACTAATACAGCGAAACCGGTTGAGTTTAAAAATTCTAAATTCATCCAATTGGGTAAAAACTTTAATACTACTGACAATATAAAACCTCCAATGGTAGCAAATAGGGCTGCATTAGAACTCGTTTTTTGCCAGAAGAATCCTAAAATAAACATAGCAAAAACCCCAGGGCTAACAAATCCAGTGTATTCTTGAATAAATTCGAAACCTCCTTTTTTATCAATTCCTAAGTGTGGTGCAATAACTACGGCTAACATCATGGCTATAAATACTGCCCATTTTCCTACTTGAACCATTTTCTGTTCACTACAGTCTACATCAATTTTTTTCTTGTAAATGTCCAATGTAAAAATGGTAGCAATACTATTCACTTTACCTGCTAATGAGGCAACAACTGCAGCGGTTAAAGCGGCAAACGATAAGCCTTTAAGCCCTACTGGCAATAAGTTTAACAATACTGGATAGGATCTATCTGGGTTTAAAACGCCATCAGGTCCTAATAATTCTGTTTGTAAACCTCCTTTTGTATAAATTACATAAGCAGCAATACCAGGTAAAACAACAATAACAGGCATTAATAATTTTAAGAAAGCAGCAAATAGAATTCCAGTTCTAGCTGTTTTTAAATCAGCACCCAAAGCTCTTTGAGTGATATATTGATTGCAACCCCAATAATTCAAGTTTACAATCCACATACCTCCTAATAAAACGGTAAGTCCCGGTAAACTAGGAAAGTTAGGGCTGTCCTTTTTGAAAATCATGTGGAAATGGTCGCCAGATTGATTCATCATATAATTGAATCCGTTCACCATGCCGCTTTGTCCATTTAATTCAGCTACTTTATCCAATGCTAAATAAGTAGTTACTAAACCACCAAAAATTAGAAAAATTACTTGTATAACATCGGTATAACCGATAACTTTCATACCTCCTAAAGAAATAATAATAGCAAAGAATGCCAAACCATACATGCACAAATCAAGATTAATACCTGAAATTCCGTTAATTGCTAATGCTCCAAGGTATAGGATAGAAGTCAAATTTACAATCACATATAACAACAACCAGAAAACAGCCATAATCATAGCAATATCCCCGTTATATCTTTGATTAAGGAACTGCGGCATGGTATATATCTTATTTTTTAGGTAAACCGGAATAAAAAACACGGCTACAATAATTAACGTCAAAGCCGACATCCATTCATAGCTTGCAATAGCCAATCCCATTTTAAACCCATTGCCTGACATGGCAATAAATTGTTCAGAAGAAATGTTGGAAGCAATTAAGGAAGTTCCAATAGCCCACCATGTTAGTGATCCTTCAGCCAAGAAATAATCATGCGAAGCAGAGTTTTTGGTTGATTGTTTCCGTTTGTAAATCCAATATCCATATCCAGCTACTATAAAAAAGTAAACAAGAAAGACCATGTAGTCGGCTAATTGTAGTGTATTCATAATTTTAGTTTTTGTAGGTTAATTAATTAAGGTAATAATATAAAAAAATGTTAATGTATGTTGATTTTTAGATTCTATTGAAAGTCATTTTTCTAACTTTCTGTTCCCATTTCCAAGTGCTTTGCATTACCAGTTATTACTATTTTCAAATCTTATTTACTTTTATAATGTATATCAGACACTTCTCTTAACATTTGGGCACTTTTTTCAGCAGTAATATCTCGTTGTGACTCTCCCATCATTTCATATCCTACCATAAATTTTTTTACCGAAGCAGATCGTAATAAGGGTGGATAAAAGTGCATGTGAAACTGCCACTCTGGGTGAAGTTCCCCGTCAGTTGGTGCTTGATGAATACCAGAAGAGTAGGGGAAAGAAGTCTCAAAAAGGTTGTCGTATTTAATCGTTAATAATTTAAGAATATTGGCGTAATCTTCAATTTCATCAACATTAAAATCTGTAATTTTTTTGATAGGACGTTTGCAAATAATCATCGTTTCAAATGGCCAAATTGCCCAAAAAGGAACCAAGGCTACGAAATTATTATTTTCAATAACAATACGTTCTTTTGCTTCTAATTCTTTTATCAAATAATCCAAAAGCAAATTACTACCGTTCGTATCAAAATATGCTTTTAAGCTGTTTTGTGTTTTCTCTACTTGGGTAGGCAAAGAAGATTGAGCCCATATTTGTCCATGTGGATGTGGATTACTGCACCCCATGACACTTCCTTTATTTTCAAAAATCTGAACATAATTAATATAATCTATATTACCCAAATCGATATATTCTCGTTGCCAAGTACGTATAATTTCTTCGATTGTTGGCAGATCCATTTCTGGTAAAGTGATATTGTGTTTTGGTGAAAAGCACACCACTCTAGAGATTCCTCTTTCAGGCTTTGCTTTAAAAAAAGTAGCTTTGGTACTTTCTTCAAACTGAATATCTTCTTTTTTTAAAGCTGCAAAATCATTTTCAAATACAAATGAACTAAGATATTTTGCATTTACCTCTCCATTAGCACGAACATTGCTTGGACATAAATAACAACTTGGATCATATTCTGGTCTATCATCATTGGCAAAGTTTTCCTTTTGACCTTGCCAAGGGCGTTTTGCTCGGTGAGGAGAAACCAAAACCCATTCGTTTAGGAGCGGATTAAACCGTCGGTGTGGATCTTCGTTGATATCAAATTTTCTCATTACAAACTAGTTTTTATATAGTGATGTGCCATTAGAAATTTTTACATCGTAAGTTAATAAATCTATTTTAAAATGTTCAGCATATAATTTGGTAAATTTCTCTTTTATTTTTATTTCACTTCCCTTTTTTACTAAATTGATGGTGCAACCCCCAAAACCACCACCCATTAATCGGGATCCAATTACATCCTCTTCGGCTTTGGCTAAATCTACCAGATAGTCTAATTCTTCACAACTTACTTCATAGTCTTTAGACAATCCATCATGGGTTTCAAACATTAATTTACCTAACGTTTCAATATCTCCTTTGTCAAGGGCAGCACAAGCTAAAATAACACGTTTTATTTCTTTTACGGCATATAAACTTCTTCTAAAAACATTGTACGTCATTTTAGATTTCAATCCAATAAATAATTCTTCATTACAGTCTCTGAAGCTATTAATTTCAGGATAATTATCATTGATAATGCTTAATCCTTCTTCACATTCTATTCGTCGATTATTGTATTCGGATGTAAATAAAGAATGCTGTAAATTACTATCAAATAAAAGTAAAGAATAATTTGCAAAATCAGCATCGTGGTAGGTATAATCCAAAGTACGGCAATCTATTTTGATTACTTTGTTTTCCAATCCCATTACAGTAGAAAACTGGTCCATGATACCACAATTAATTCCAACCCAATGTTCAGCACTTTGCCCCATTAAAGCCATATCGATTGGTTTAATATCTAAATTAAACATTTCATTAATCCCAAATAAAAACCCACATTCTAAGGCTGCCGAAGAAGACAAACCAGAACCGATAGGAATATTACTACTAAATGTGCAGTTAAAACCTCCTATTTTGTGTCCTTTTAATTTTAACTGAAATAAAACGCCCCGTAAATAATTAGTCCAAACGATATCGCTAATTATTTCCTCTTTTGTAACGTCAATGGCTACGGATTCATTCAAATCAATCGCATGAATTTTTGCGGCATTAGAATTGTTTTTTTCGAATGCAAAACAAACTATTTTATCAATAGCTGCTGGTAATACATAACCATCATTATAATCTATGTGCTCGCCAATAATATTAATTCTCCCTGGAGAAAGAACAATTTTATCGGGTACATTTCCAAATGTTTTTATAAAAAAATCGGTAGTGTTTTGTATTAAAATCGCATTCATTATTTATTACTTGATTGTTTATATTTATGGGTCTTACCTAATTTTGAAATTATACCTAGTCTTATGATAATATACTTCGTTTTTTCTTAAAACAGCATTAGGAAAATGATTTTGATTCGGTGCGTCTGGAAAATTTTGTGTTTCAAAACAAATCCCACTCAAATGGTGATAATCAGTATTTTCCTTTCCTTTAATTTCATTATGACAATTTCCTCCCACATATATATGGACTGCGGGTTGATTCGTAAATACCACCATTTCTAAATTATTTTTAGGGCTGAAAAGAGAAGCCGCGTTTTCCTCGCCATCATTCAAAACAAAAGTGGTATCTATTGTTTGAGGACATTTTTTGGCTTGGTTAAAATCAAAAAGGTTGTTTTCTAAATTCAAAAATTGACCCGTTGGAATAATATCTTCATTAGTTTCCAATATTTTATTCGAATTAATTGATAAATCCTGTTCTAGAATAGTTGAATTGTGCCCATCAAGATTAAAATAACTATGATGTGTCAAGTTTATTATTGTATCTTCAGAAGTAGTAGCAACATACTCAATAATGAATTCATTTTCTTCGGATAAAGTATAGGTTAAATCTATCGATAAATCTCCGGGGTAATTTTCCTCCCCATCAGGACTGAAATAACTTAAAGTTATGGATGGATTTTCGCCTTCATTCACATTTTTAATCTCCCATTTTTTTTGACTGAACCCAATATTTCCTCCATGCAAGGAATGTCCATTATTATTGCTATTCAAATCAATCGATTTACCATTCAAACTAAAAGCACTATTGTTAATCCTACCAGCATAACGTCCAACTGTTGCACCAAAATAAGGTGCACTATTTTTATTAAAGGAATTTATATAAGCTTCCAACGAATCAAAACCTAAGACCACGTCGATAAAACTTCCATTTTTCAAGGGTATTTTTAATGAGGTTATGGTAGCGCCAAAAGTGATAACCTTCAATTGAATTCCGTTTTTATTAGTTAATTCACAAGAATTAATAATACTACCATCAGGCAAATTTCCAAAGAATTTGATTGTAGAATACTGTTTTAAAAATGAATTCATTAATATTTTTATATTTTTTTTATTAAAAGCGAATTTCAAATTTAAATTAATTATCATTATTTTACATACTAGTACCTACCAGTTTTTATGTATTTTTGTAAAAAAAAGATGCGTGTAATAAATATTCAAAATAATCAAGGGATCCCAAAGTACAAGCAAATCATTTCCTCTATAGAAAAAACAATAGAGAAAGGGCATTTAAAAAAGGATGAAAAACTTCCCTCTATAAACAAAGTTTGTCTAGAGTTTTCTATCTCTCGGGACACCGTTTTACAGGCCTATGAAGAGTTAAAAAAACGAGGAATTATATTTGCTATTTTAGGTAAAGGCTACTATGTAAAAAGTACTGAAATCAAAATAAAACAACGTATTTTTTTGCTTTTTGAAGAACTGAATATTTTCAAGGAAGACCTATACAATTCCTTTATTGAAAACATAGGAAATGACATACAAGTTGATATTTTCTTTCATCATTTTAATCTTCAGGTTTTTCAAAAAATAATTAATGACAGTAATGGTAACTACACCAAATATATCATAATGCCCACAAATTTAGTTGGAGCATCGGCAATCATAAAAACCCTACCAGTTGATGATATTTATATATTAGATCAAACAAATACGGAATTAAAATCTTTTCCTGCGGTGTACCAAAATCACCAGAAAGATATTTACAATGGCTTAGAAGAAGGTAAAACGAAATTAAAGAAGTACGAGAAACTAATTCTTGTTTTTCCAGGATTTAGGGAGCCAGTAGGAATGAAAATTGGTTTCAAAAAATTCTGTGAAGACTTCGGATTTAGCTATATGGTTATTACAGAGTTTAAAGACCTAAAAATAAAAAAAGGCGAAGTATATATTATTCCTGACGATAGGGATTTAGTAAAAGTGATTGAAAAATCTAAGATACAAAATTTAAAACTTGGTGTAGATTTCGGTATCATATCTTATAATGAAACCCCTTTAAAAAAAGTGGTAGAAAACGGAATTACAACCATATCTACAGATTTTGTTGCGATGGGAAAAATTCTAGCCCAAATGATTTTAAATGGGAAAAAGGAACAAATAGAAAATAAAAGTACCTTAATAATTCGCAATTCATTATAAAATAGGAGTCCTAAATGCTTTTTTTTATGGTTCTAAATGTCAAATTAATTCTTGGCTCTTTTACTTTTTTCTGCGCAGGAATTTGGTGAACCCAATGGTGCTGTAAGGCTCCTTTCATAATAAGTAATGAGCCTGAAGTTAATTCAAATTTGTAATGTAACTCTTTATTCTGCTTGTGTTTAATATCAAACCGTCTGGTTTCTCCGAGGCTTACAGAGGCAATTGTAGGGTTTATTCCAAGTTCTTTTTCATCATCAGCATGCCAACCCATTTTATCATTACCATTGTTATATAAATTTAACAAAACACTCGTAAAATCCTCATCGGGGATAAATTTTTCAATTTCTGTTTTAATGTATAGAAGTTCTTTTGTCCATTTTTCGGGAAAACATTTAATTCCGGAGTAGGAATAATTTAAGCCAGCATTTCCGTACCAAGCTGTTTTTCTAGGTACAGGGTGAATTTTTCCATAGAAACTTATTTGTTCTTGTTTCCAATTGATAGTTTTGTATATTAATTCATAATACTTTTTGGCATCACCAGGAGATAAAAAATTTCTAATAAATAAAATTTCACCGTCTAATACATTAAAAATTTCGACTGTTGAATCTTCTTGATTGAATAAATCCATAATACTTTTAATTAAAAAACTATTTTAATTAGTGTTGTATTTTTGATACTGGTTCACCACTATGGTAGCCTTTAAATCAAACATTAAATTATACAATCCAAAAAAAGTACGATTCATATAAATAAAATGCTTGGATCCTCTATTTCCATTCATCTTTCTTATATTGGTATCTTTTGCAAATCGCTCTCCCAATTTAGCGATATTTCCAAAAAATTCAGGATCGGAAAAATCAAAATTTTCTTCTTGGAAAGGCAAAGTAAATAAATACATTAAATCGAAAAATACAGTGGTGAAATATTCTACTTCTTCATTTGAATCATCACTTCTTAGAATTTCTAACTCAAAAAGTTTCTCTCTAAATAATTTTGGATTATTGATTATCCTTTTGTCAATTAACTCAAAATAGGGAACATAAAAATCATTCGGAATTTTTTTCATGCATCCAAAATCTAGAGCAATAAGTTGATTATTGTCGTTTACTAAGAAATTTCCTGGATGCGGATCAGCATGAACTTTTTTCAAAACATGTATTTGATACATATAAAAATCCCATAAGGCTTGACCAATTTTATTTGCAATTTCTGAATTATTATTAACTGCTGTAAATTCAGAAAGATGAATTCCAGTCATCCAATCCATAGTAATAATTCTCTCCGAAGAATACTCTGGATAATAGTGTGGAAATAATAAATTTTCAATTTTTTGGCAAGCTTTTACCACTTCTTGGCTTTGACTTAATTCTAAAAGGTAGTTGGTTTCTTCGATCAATTTGTCTTCCACTTCCTTAAAATACTTATCAGAATCTTTACCTTGAAGATTAAACATTCTAATTGCAATTGGTTTTACCAAAGCTAAATCAGACGAAATACTATTAGCAACTCCTGGATATTGAATTTTTACAGCCAAAACCTTTCCGTTTTTTTTAGCTTTGTGAACTTGTCCAATACTAGCAGCATTTACCGAATTAGCATTAAATTCATCAAAAATTTCATAAGGTGATTTTCCAAAATTATTTTTAAATGTTTTTAAAACTAAAGGAGCGGATAGGGGTGGAACTGAAAATTGAGACAATGAGAATTTTTCAACATAAGCTTGTGGCAAAAAACTCTTATCCATACTCAACATCTGAGCAACTTTAAGAGCACTTCCTTTAAGGCTTTTCAGACCGTCATAAATATCTTCGGCATTGTTTTCATTTAGTTTATCCCTGTTTAATTCGGAATTAACCATTTTCTCACCGTAATATTTCAAATAATTAACCCCAACTTTTGCTCCTGTTTGTACTAATTTTGTCGCTCTTTGTATTTTTGATGTAGGTATATAATCGATAGTTTTCATTATTTTGAATATATTTTTTCTTTAAAAATGAATTTCCCAAAATCAATTAGACTATCTAAAGGGGCAATGTTCATTAATTCAAAGGCGGTATTTATTGATTTCTCAATATAAATATCGGTTTTTTCTAAAGCTGGTGAAGTATCGTCTTTCCAAAATTTCATGGTCAAAAGCAGCTGAAGCCAACTTGATTCCAAAATGGCTTTTTCTTGAAAATTTTGAAAGCGTTCTTCTTTAGTTCTAATATCATCGGTAATAATTTCAGAAACAAATTCTTTATAACTACTTCTTAAACCGGTCAGTTGCTTTAGACTTTTTAGTTGGTTTCCGGATTCTTTTAAAGTCATTAAAACATAACTTCTATTAGCTGTTAATAGTTCAAAAAAAGTAAAATTGAAACTTAATAATTTACTTCTCATGTCATAAGTTTCAAAATCTTTATCTTTTTGCAAAAGCGCGATTGTTTTTTCAAAGAACACATTAAAAATTTCTTTCTCTATACTTTCAATTGTACCAAAGTAATTGTAAAACTCTTTTTCGGTAATCATATTAAGTTTAGAAAATTGGTATACTGATTTTGGCTTTTCATTATGCTCTAATACATAATCCATATACATCGATACAATTTTGTCTTTTGAAATTTCTGATTTTTTAGTTGCCATATTTATTATAATTTTTGAGTGTAAAGGTAATTAATGTTTAATTATTTTCTACTTTTGTTAAACAAAATAATTTGTTAATTTTTTTTTATTATAATTATGGATAAAGTTATTCCTGATAATGTTGTTTTCTCTGATGAAAAAGGTTACAATGCTAGTTTATTGTCCTATCCAACCAATGTTGGAGCGCCAGTAATACATATTGATAATTTAGTCTCATGGAAAAGTAGAGGAATTAGTAATGTAAACAAACAATTTGAAAACAAATTCAATGAATTAAAAGTTCAGTATGAAAACTTAATGAAGGAATTTGAGAACAATGAATTGGTTTATAACGCCAACTTTTCATTTGAACCAGTGATTGGAGAAACATATCATTTGTTTAGAGGTGACGATGGATCTAATTTTCTATCATTAATATCTCCAGCGGAGTGGAACAAAGAACACCTTGGTACTTATCAATTAAATAGTGATAAAAAATGGATTGTAATAGAATAAAAAAACACTCTATAAATGAAAATTAATTTTAATTCTGAATCTATAAAGTCTTTAGATAAAAACAAGCGAGTCCATTTAATAAATAGTTTAGGAGGTTTTAAAAGTGTTTCCTTAGTTGGTACCTCTGATATAGATGGCAATAATAATTTGGCAATTTTTAGTTCTATTTTTCATATTGGTGCCAACCCACCTTTGATTGGATTAATATTTCGTCCAACTCCTCCAGAGCGAAATACCTATAACAATATAATTGAAACCGGCTTTTATACAATTAATCATATCAACGAATTGATATACATACAAGCTCATCAAACCTCAGCTCGCTACGATCAAGGCGTTTCTGAATTTGATAAAACAGGTTTAAATCCTGAGTTTAAAGACGATTTTTTCGCCCCATATGTAACTGAAAGTGCTATTCAATTGGGCATAGAATTTAAAGAAAAAATAGATATTACGGTTAATAATACCACTTTAATTATTGGCGAGATAATTCAAATTTATATTCCCGAAGACAGTCTTAATGAAGACGGATTTGTTGATATTGAAAAAGCCAATTCTATTACCTGCTCTGGACTTGATAGTTACCATAAAACAGTTCAATTGGACCGTTTAAGTTATGCTAAACCCAATCAAGATATCATTTCATTACTAAATAAATAATTCAATGAGGGTATTTTTAAAAGCAAAATGGGAAAATATAATTATGGTTAATTATGAGATTGAACCAGAGTTGCTATTACCATTTTTACCAAAAGGACTTTCACTTGATTTATTTGATGGTAAAGCCTACATTAGTTTAGTTGGTTTTATGTTTAAAAATACAAAATTATTTAACGTTCCTATTCCTTTTTTTGGTTCTTTTGAAGAAATTAATTTGAGATTTTATGTCACCAGAAAAGAGGATGATGTTATTAAACGAGGGGTAGTTTTCATAAATGAAACAATCCCTTACAAATTAGTAGCTTGGATGGCAAATAAATTATATAAAGAACATTATACAGTTGTTCCGACAAAACATCATAAACTGAATAATGATAAAATCAATCAAATAAAATTTGAATGGTTATTACAAAATAAGTGGCATAGTATTGCTGTTGATTTTGATTCAAAAAAAGAAACAATGAAAACCAATAGTTTGGAAAAATTTATTTACGAACATTATTATGGTTATACTAAAATCAACGATCTTCAAACGGAAGAATACCAATTAAAACACCCTAGTTGGAAAATTCATAAGGTAATAGATTCTAAAATAAATTGTGATTTTGAAGCTATGTATGGAAAATCATTTTCAATTTTGAATCAAATGAAACCAAATAGTGTTTTTATAGCTGAGGGTTCGGATGTTTCTATTTATTGGAAAAGAGTAAAAATTAATGTTTCAGAATGAAAGGAGTAAAAAAACAAAATTTACCCAGTAAAAGTTGCGTGGTTTGCAACAAACCCTTTTCGTGGCGAAAGAAATGGGAAAAAGTTTGGGAGGACGTGAAATATTGTAGTGATAAATGCCGAATGAACAAATAAATAAATATGAAAAAAACATTACGATTAATTCTCGGCGACCAATTGAATAGTAATCATACTTGGTTTAAATCAGTTGATGATTCGGTGACCTATGTATTGATGGAAATACGATCGGAAACAGACTATGCTCAACATCACATTCAAAAAGTAGTCGGAATTTTTGCCGCTATGCAAAATTTTGCCAAGCAATTAAAATCAAATAATCATAATTTGATTTTTCTTCATTTGAACGATGAAAGTAATCTTCAATCTTTTCATGAGAACATTCAATCCCTACTATCTAAACACCAATTCACTCACTTTGAATATCAATTGCCTGATGAGTTTCGTGTTGATGAAGATTTGAAACAACTCTGTAACGCTATTTCAATACCAAGTATATCAGTTGATTCAGAGCACTTTTTTACATCAAGAAGTGAACTAGGTGATTTTTTTGAAGGAAAAAAGACTTTTTTAATGGAGAGTTTTTATCGTGCTATGCGAAAAAAACATCTAGTTTTAACGGAAGGGGATAAACCGCTCAACGGAAAATGGAATTTTGATAGCGATAATAGAAAAAAATTACCTAAAGAACATAAACCAACTTCTCCCTTAGTTTTTGAAAACGATGTTTCAGATATTCTAATTGAAATTGAAAAAACGGATATTAATACTATTGGATATATTGATGCAAAAAATTTTGTTTGGCCTATTAATAGAGAACAATCACTTGAATTATTAGACTTTTTTGCTATTGAATGTTTGCCTTTATTTGGAAGTTATCAAGATGCAATGTCTCCAAACGAATGGTCGATATATCATTCCCGAATTTCTTTTTCAATGAACATCAAATTGATTTCACCGAAAGAAGTAATTGAACGAGTAACCATCGAATGGCAAAAGCGTTCGCATGAAATTGAGTTCCATCAATTAGAAGGTTTTGTGAGGCAAATTATCGGTTGGAGGGAATATATGCGTGGGATTTATTGGAATAGAATGCCAAATTATGCAAATTTAAATTTTTTCAATAATTTAGAAAAATTACCATCTTGGTATTGGACAGGTACCACAAAAATGAATTGTTTAAAAGATTCGATAAACCAATCATTACAATACGGATATGCGCATCACATTCAGCGTTTAATGATTACAGGAAATTTTGCTCTTTTAGCTGGTATTCATCCGGACGAAATAGATGCATGGTATCTAGGAATTTATATTGATGCCTTTGAATGGGTACAAATTACTAATACTCGAGGGATGAGCCAGTTTGCCGATGGAGGAATTGTAGGAACTAAGCCCTATGTGAGTTCTGCATCCTACATCGATAAAATGAGTAATTATTGCGGAAGTTGTTATTATAAAAAAGCAATCAAAACTGGTGATAAAGCGTGTCCTTTCAATAGTTTGTATTGGAATTTTTATGATAAAAATGAAAGCAAATTGGCAAAAAACCCTCGAATTGGAATGATGTACAACGTGTGGCGAAAAATGAAACCCGAAGACAAATCAGCGTTGCTTGAACAAGCCGATTATTATTTAAAAAATATAAATGATTTATGAGAACTATAATTGTTTGGTTTAAAACAGATTTGCGATTGCACGACAACGAAACATTAGTCAAGGCAATTGCTCAAAGCGATTTAATTGTACCAGTTTATTGTTTTGACGATTCACATTTCGTAGAATCCGAATATGGATTTCAAAAAACTGGAAATTTTAGGGCTCAATTTTTATTAGAATCGTTAATTGATTTAGATAAAAATTTAAGAGAATTAGGCTCTGGATTATTAATTTTAAAAGGAAATCCCGAAGTTGAAATCCCAAAATTAGTATCTAAATATAAAGCGAGCAAAGTCGTTGCAAAACGCGAAGTTTCCTTTGAAGAACAAAAAATAGAATCCAAGGTACAAGAGGCTTTATTTAAATTAAAATGTGAGTTTCAAACCTATAGTACCAGTACCTTGTATCACGCTGAAGATTTGCCTTTCTCTATAAAAGACATACCAGATGTTTTTACAAATTTTAGAAAGAAAACAGAAAAAGATGCAGTGATAAGACCTTCATTTGATTCGCCGCATCAAATAAAATCACCAACAATCAATGCGCTAGTTCTTCCTACATTAGAAGAATTAGGATTGAATTTTAAACCAATAGATTCTAGAGCTGCTATTGATTTTAAAGGAGGCGAAAGCCATGCCATGGCAAGATTAAATCATTATTTTTTTGAAACCAAATGCATTTCAAATTATAAAGAAACTCGAAATGGATTGATAGGTGCTGATTATTCGTCTAAATTCTCTGCCTGGTTGGCATTGGGTTGTATATCACCAAGATATATTTATCGAGAATTGCAGCAATATGAAGAAGAATTTGGAGCTAACGATTCGACCTATTGGTTAGTTTTCGAATTGTTATGGCGTGATTATTTTAGATTTATGATGAAAAAACATAAATCTAAATTTTTTAAACAATCGGGTATTAAAAACAATAAAATTCAAATATTTAAAAACGATATTCAAAAATTGCAAAATTGGATTGAGGGAAAAACTGGTGTTGATTTTGTTGATGCTAATATGATTGAGTTGAAATTAACTGGTTTTATGAGTAATAGAGGTCGCCAAAACGTTGCAAGTTATTTGTGTAATGATTTGAAATTAGATTGGCGATTGGGTGCTGCTTATTTTGAACAACAATTAATTGATTATGATGTTTGTAGCAATTGGGGTAACTGGGCCTATTTAGCAGCGGTAGGAAATGACCCTCGGGACCATCGTTATTTTAATATTGATAAACAAGCTTCAGTTTATGATGGTAAAAGATCATTTAGAAATTTATGGTTAAAAAATTAAGTTAGAATCTCCTTCAAGTGTTCAGTATCCAGGAAGTTATTTAGTATTGGAAACGATTGACTTTTGATTAATTTTAATAAAAAAAGACAAACTCATAAGTTTGTCTTTTTTTGTTTGTGGGCGATGAGGGGTTCGAACCCCCGACCCCCTCGGTGTAAACGAGGTGCTCTGAACCAGCTGAGCTAATCGCCCTAAATAGGTGTGCAAATATACATTTAGAATTTGTATTAGCAACTATTATTGTATAAAAAATTACTTTTTAATGATGTCTTTTAATACCACTTTATCTGGGTAATTAATGAATTCAAGGGTTATTTGGATATTTGCAGTCGTTTTTCCTTCTACAATATATATTTTTCCAGAAGCATATTTTATGTTACTTTTATCAAAATCAACATCGCCATATTTCAATGTATTTTTAATATCTGTTATGGTAACCCATTTTTCATTAAGTTTTTTAGTAGCTTTTGAAGATAAATTAAATGGCTTAGAACTTAAATCGTTTAAAACGCGCGCATTTGGAAAATAATTACATCGGGTATCCTTTCCGCTTAAAACCATCGCTACAAAAAAGCAACCCATTATTAATCCGACTAAATAATATGCAAATCGTTGGTAAAATTTCATTTTTATTTTTTTTGCAAAGGTAAAGCAAAGTAACTTTAAAATACAATTAAATTGATGTCACTGTAATTTAAACCAAACCATTCTCCCATTGCTTTATTGGTCAATATTCCATGATAAGTATAGACTCCATGTTTCAATCCATTATTGTACCTAATTGCGCGTTCAATTCCGCCATCCTCTGCAATTTGAAGTAGGAATGGTGTGATGATATTACTAATAGAAAGTGATGCCGTTTTTGAATATCTTGAAGGAATATTTGGAACGCAATAATGAATAACATCATGATTGATAAAAGTAGGTTTTTCATGAGTAGTCACTTCTGAAGTTTCAAAACAACCGCCAGTATCAATACTTACATCCACAATTACAGAACCTTTTTTCATTAATTCTACCATAGTTTCCGAAACTACAACTGGACAACGTTCTTTTCCTCTCATCGCACCAATTGCAACATCACAACGTCTTAATGCTTTTAATAAGGCTTTTTGCTGAATTGTAGAGGTGAATATACGTTGGTTTAAATTGTTTTGTAATCGTCGCAACTTGGTAATGGAATTATCAAATACTTTTACACTTGCACCCAATCCTAAGGCACTTTTTGCAGCAAATTCACCAACAGTTCCTGCGCCAAGTATCACCACTTCCGTCGGAGGAACACCGGTAATATTCCCGAATAAGAGTCCTTTTCCAAACTGGTTGTTAATCATTAATTCTGATGCGATTAATACCGAAGCAATACCAGCAATTTCACTTAAAGATTTTACAGCAGGGAAGGTACCGTCTTCATCTTTTATATATTCAAATGCCAAAGCAGTTATTTTTTTCTTGGCCAATGCCTCAAAATAGTCTTTATTTCTAGTTTTTAGTTGAATTGCTGATAAAACAATAGTTTCAGGGTTGACTAACTCAAATTCTTCTAATGTTAAAGGGGAAATTTTTAACAACATTGGGCAACCAAATACCTTTTTTGTATCGGAAGTAATTTCTGCCCCAGCATCACTAAATTCTTTATCTGAATAACTCGCACTTAAACCGGCTCCAGATTCAATCATTACACGATGTCCCTCTGCAACTAAAGAATTTACAGCGTCTGGAGTCAAACAAATTCTACGCTCTTGGTAACTAGATTCTTTAGGAATTCCAATAAAAAGAGCACTACGTTGCTTAGAAATTTCAAGTTTTTCCTCTTGCGGGAGTAACTGCGATTTAGAAAAAGGGGTAAGTGCCATTGATTGTTTAATTAAAATATAAATTTATAAAAAATAATGTGAAATAATCATTTATCGAAATTATTTATAAATCAATTTTCTAAAACCATTGGGTAAAATCTCAATATTTATGATAGAACACTTTTCAGGAATCAAACTTTGAATCTTTTCTGGCCATTCTATAAAACACCAATTTCCAGAATATAAATAGTCGTCAATTCCTATATCTAATGCTTCAACTTCAGTTTTTAATCGATAACAATCAAAATGGTAAACTATATAATTATCATTTGTTTGATATTCATTAACTAAAGAAAAGGTTGGACTACTTGTACTTCCTTTTACGCCTAATTTCTGACTCAAACTTTTTATCAATGTGGTTTTTCCAACGCCCATATTTCCTTTAAATAAAACTACTTTATTTGGGTTTTGATCCAGTATTAATTGGGCGACTTTATCAATTTCTTCCAATGAAAAAACAACTTCCATTTTATATTTATTTTATCAATTATTATTTTGGATTCATGACCAGAAACGGAATTATCATTTCTTCTAATGAAATCCCCCCATGCTGATACGTATTTCTGTAGTAACTCACATAATGATTGTAATTATTTACATAAGCTAAGAAATAATCATTCTTTGCAAAAATATAAGAACTACTCATATTTATAGTTGGTAAACCTACTTTTCTTGGATCTTTAACAGCATAAACATCTTTATCTTCATAGGACAAACTTCTACCTGTTTTGTATCTTAAGTTTAAACTGGTGTTTTTATCACCAATAACTTTGGAAGGATTTTTTACATTAATCGTTCCATGGTCAGTAGTAATAATCAATTTAAATCCTAGTTTTTGTGCTTGTTGGATAATTTCTAATAAGGGTGAATTTTTAAACCAACTCAATGTCAACGACCGATAAGCCTTGTCATCTGAAGCCAATTCTTTAACCACATCCATTTCGGTTTTAGCATGTGAAAGCATGTCGACAAAATTATAAACCACAGTTACCAAGTCATTATTTTTGTAAGTTTTAAAATTATCAACTAATTTTTTTCCTGCAGCCAAATTGGTAATCTTAAAGTAATCTTGTTTAATATTTAATCCCAAACGTTTTAAATGAGCTGTTAAAAACTCCGCTTCATACAAGTTTTTTCCTCCTTCATCAGGATCGTTTTTCCAATATTGTGGAAATTGTTTTTCCATTTCAAGGGGAGTTAATCCTGAAAAAATGGCGTTTCTTGCATATTGAGTTGCCGTAGGTAAAATAGCATAATAAGGAACTTCTTTCTCTAATTTGTAATGGTTATTTACTACACTTTCAAATACTTTCCATTGGTCGTAACGCAAATTATCAATTACAACAAACAAAATAGGCTTGTCCTTTTTAGTAATTTCAGGAACAACCAATTCACGAAATAAATTATGAGACAATACTGGTTTATCTGCTTTTGGTTCGTACCAATCTTCATAATTTCGTTCAATGAATTTTCCAAACTGCGAATTTGCTTCTACTTTTTGAGATTCTAATATCTGAATCATCCCGTGATCATTGATATTTCCTAACTCTAATTCCCAAAAAATCAATTTTTTATACAACTCTATCCAATCTTCATAAGAATTTACCATAGCCATTTCTATCGAAATTTTTCTAAATTCCTTCTGGTAATCCATAGTCGTTTTTTGTGATATCAATCGGGAATGATCCAAATTTTTTTTCAAACTCAATAATATCTGATTTGGATTAACAGGCTTAATCAAATAATCAGCTATTTTCGACCCAATCGCTTCCTCCATTATATATTCTTCTTCACTCTTAGTGATCATAATCATTGGGGTTGCCGACTTTTTCTCTTTCATTTCCGACAACGTCTCCAATCCACTCATTCCAGGCATATTTTCATCCAGAAAAACGATATCAAAATCGCCTTCCTCAAATATTTCAATAGCATCACGACCATTATTACAACTTGTAACCTGGTAATTCTTCATTTCCAAAAATAAAATGTGCGGTTTTAACAATTCTATTTCATCATCAACCCAAAGAATTTTGATTTTATCCATCTCGCTTTTTTTTAGTTCAATTATCTATTAAAAATAATGCAGCAAATTAACACTTTTTCAACGCTTACTTCTTAAATTTATTGTAATTTTTTGGAGCTATTTCCTGCTTTCCGTTCCACTCCTCGCTAAAAAACGAGGGAGTTCACTGCAATCAGGGCTAAAACCGTTTTTGATTTTTATTTGATGATTATTCAATTTATAAAATTTTGCATTTCATTAATCAAATATATTTTAGGGCAAACCAATTTTAATCTTTAAATTTGATGATCGAAAAAACTAAATATTAAGCATTATGAAAAATTCAAGAATACTATTAATCCTTATTTTAGCAAGTTTAAATTTTTTAAGTTGCAATAAAAAAGAAGTTGAATTATCAGATCCATTGGTTACCAATCGTGATACTCTCGTTAACCCTGCCGACGATTTTTTTAAATATGCCAATGGCGGTTGGTTTAAAAACAATCCAATTCCGGCAACAGAACAAAGCAACGGGATTTTTCGAACAATTGCCGACACAATAAACAATCAAATCAAGCAAATTTGTGAAAAATCAGCTCAAGATGAGTCCGCTGAAAAAGGAAGTAACAAACAAAAAATCGGAGATTTCTACGCTTCCGGCATGGATTCAATTGCTATCAATAAAGCCGGAATTTCACCTTTAAAACCACATTTTGCTAAAATCGACGCTATCAAAGATGTTCCATCATTAGTAACATCAATCGCACATCTTCATACCATTGGCGCAAGCCCAGCCTTTTCATTTTATCTGGGTCAAGATGATAAAATTAGTACTAAATACGCACTATTTTTAGGTCAAGGTGGTTTAGGACTTGGTAATCGTGATTACTATTTCAATACAGATGAACAAACCGTAAAAATTAGAACGGAATATGTTAAGCACCTCCAAGCAATGCTCAAGTTAATTGGTCAAAATGAAGCCAGCGCTACTTCAATAATGAAATTAGAAACTGATTTAGCAAAAGCCTCAAAAAAATTAGAAGATCTTCGTGATCCAATAAAAAATTACAACAAAATGACGGTTGTTAGTTTAGGAAAAATAACGCCAAATATAAATTGGAATTCAATATTTCCAGTTCTTGGTGTAGCTAAAGCCGATTCTGTAATTGTTGGTCAACCAGAATTCTACAAAGCTTTAAATACGTTTGTAAAAAGCTATTCTATTGAAGATTGGAAAACGTATTTAAAATGGGATTTAGTAAATTCATATGCGGCTTATTTAAATAGCGATATTGAAAAACAAAATTTCAAATTTTATTCCACTGTAATGAATGGTGTTTCAAAACAAAAACCAAGATGGAAAAGAGTAGTGGGGCAAACAGATAATTATCTTGGAGAGCTGATTGGACAGGTATACGTTGATGAATATTTACCAAAAGGATCCAAAGAAAAGCTATTAGAAATTGGAAATAACATTCGTGATGTTTACGCAGTCCATATCAAAAAACTGGATTGGATGAGTGAAGCCACAAAGGTAAAAGCACTTAATAAACTAAGTAAAATTGTAATGAAAGTGGGTTATCCTGATAAATGGAAAGACTTGAGTTCAATGAAAATAGATAGAAAATCCTATTGTGCCAATGTAATACAAGCAAATATTTGGGGCTACAAAGACATGATTAATAAATATGGAAAACCAGTTGATAGAACCGAATGGAGCATGCAGCCACAAACCTACAACGCCTATTATAACCCAAGTAATAACGAAATTGTAGTTCCTGCTTGCAATATTATTGTCCCAGGTTATGAAAGTAGAATGCCTGACGATGCAATTTTATATGGAATAATTGGCGGATCTACTTTTGGACATGAAATTACCCATGGTTTTGATGATCAAGGGAGTCAATATGACGAAAACGGAAATTTGAACAATTGGTGGACGCCAGAAGATTTGAAAAAATTTCAGGCTAAAACAAAGTTGATTGTTTCTCAGTTCAATAAATATACTGTTTTAGGTAACAAACATATTAATGGCGATGCAACTCAGGGTGAAAATATTGCCGATTTAGGCGGTGTAGTTATGGGTTATGAAGCTTTTAAGAAAACAGCCCAGTTTAAAAATAAGGAAAAAATTAGCAATTTGACACCAGACCAACGCTTTTTCCTTGCTTATGGTTATGCATGGATGGTAAATAGTAAAGATGAGGCATTGGCAACACAGATTATGACCGATGTGCATGCGCCGGCTCAATTCAGAATAAACGGTCCATTAAGTAATATTCCTGAATTTTATAAGGCTTTTAATGTAAAACCGGGTAATAAAATGTACCAACCGGATTCTCTAAGAGTTGTTATTTGGTAAAAAAAATAGCTTTAGTTTAAGACCGTACTTAGTAGGGTCTTTTTTTTTTGTTAAAATCGTAATTCATAAAAAGTGATAATTGTTTATATTTGCAGAACAAAACCCATTAAAAAGTGAATCAAATCAATAAATTAAAAATATTAAATGATCCAATTTATGGGTTTATTTCTATTCCAAATTCATTTATTTATGATTTAATTCAACATCCGTATTTTCAACGATTACGTAGAATATCACAAATGGGGTTGTCTTATTTGGTTTATCCTGGCGCACACCACACTCGTTTTCACCATGCTTTAGGTTGTTTGCACATTATGCAAAAAGCCATTGAAGTAATACGATTTAAAGGGGTTTCTATTTCTGAAGACGAAGAAAATGCCTTACTAGTTTCCATTTTACTTCACGATATTGGTCACGGTCCGTTTTCACATGCAATGGAGCACAGTATCGTTGAAAATATCAATCATGAAGCTATTTCTTTATTTTTTATGAATAAATTGAATGATGAATTTGGAGGTAAATTAAGCTTGGCTATACAAATATTTAAAGGCGATTATCATAGAAAATTCATGCTTCAATTGATATCTAGTCAGCTTGATATGGATCGAATGGATTATTTAAAAAGAGATAGTTTTTATTCAGGTGTTGCAGAAGGAAATATTAGTTCCGACCGGTTGATTCAAATGATGACGGTAGTCGATGATCAATTGGTAATTGAGGAAAAAGGGATTTATTCGGTTGAAAATTTTTTGATGGCAAGGCGATTAATGTACTGGCAAGTGTATTTTCATAAAACCAGTTTAGTTGCAGAACTAATTTTGACAAAAATTTTAAAAAGAGCAAAAGAACTTACTCAAAAAGGAATTGTATTGAATTGTAGTGAATCGTTACTTTATTTTATGAATAATAAAATAGACTTAGCTACATTTGATAATGAAACACTTGATAAGTTTGCAAATTTAGACGATTTTGACATCATAAGCGCATTAAAATCATGGATTAACAATGATGATTTTATTCTAAGTAATTTGAGTAAGATGATAATTAACAGGGATTTATTGAAGATAAAATTAAATGGTGAAAAGTTTTCCAAAACTGATTTGGAATCACTTCAGCTTGCTTTTTCAAAGGATAGTAAAATTTCAATTCAAGATTCAAGTTATTTTATTTTCAAGGGAAAAATTAAAAATCAAGCTTATAGTTTTCAAGCTGAGCCAATTAGGATTCTTAAAAAAGACAATACTATTGAAGATGTTGTAGAGGCTTCTGATCAACTCAATTTAAAATCAATATCAAAAGAAATTACAAAATATTACCTTTGTTTTCCAAAACAACTTCAAGAAAGTTAAATAATAATTGCTATTTTTTTATATTTTTGTAAAGTTAATAAAGCCAATAAATATCAAATGATTAAAACACCTTCAAGTATTGAATTTTATCTAAAACCAATTAATAATTAATTCGAATAGGATGAAATTCACAGCAGAACAAATAGCGGGGATTTTAGAAGGAGAAGTAGTTGGAAATCCAAATGCTGAAGTAAGTAATTTATCCAAAATAGAAGATGGAGTTGAAGGATCATTGACTTTTTTATCCAATAAGAAATACAACAACTACATTTATACCACCAAAGCCACAATTACTATTGTAAACAAAACCTTTATTCCCGAAGGAGAAATTACTACAACCTTAATTAAAGTTGATGATGCCTATCTGTCTTTTTCAAAATTATTAGAATTTTACCATCAATCTAAATCTAATAAAGTGGGTATCGAACAACCTTCAGTGCTATCTGAAAATGTAAAATACGGTGATAATTTTTATTTAGGGAGTTTTGCCTACATTGGAACGAACGTAAAAATGGGAGATAATGTAAAAATTCACCCAAATTGTTATATTGGGGATAATGTTGATATTGGTAATAATGTTACTATTTTTGCTGGTGCAAAAGTTTTTTCAGAAACTGAAATTGGAAATAATGTTTCTGTTCATTCTAATGCCGTTTTAGGAGGTGATGGTTTTGGTTTTGCTCCCAATCCAGATGGTACTTATAGCAAAATACCTCAAATTGGCAATCTTATAATTGAAGACAATGTAAATATAGGAGCAGGAACTACTATAGATAGAGCGACAATGGGATCGACAATCATTAGAAAAGGAGTGAAGCTGGATAATCAAATTCAAGTGGGTCACAATGTTGAAATTGGAGAAAATACCGTAATTGCTGCTCAAACAGGAATTGCAGGTTCTACTAAAATTGGAAAGAATTGCATGATTGGTGGGCAAGTTGGATTTGCAGGACATATAACTGTTGGTGATAATGTTCATATTCAAGGAAAAACTGGAGTTACTAAAAGTGTTAAAGACGGGGAATTTCTTCAAGGAAATCCTGCAATGTCTTACAAAGAATTTTATAAATCATATGTTCATTTTAAAAATTTACCTACAATTGTAGAGGAATTAGAGAAATTAAAATTAAACAGTAAATAAGTTACATAATGACGGTCAAACAAAATACAATTAGCAAAGAAATTTCTTTAAGTGGAGTAGGATTGCATACTGGAAAAGAGGTGATAATGACTTTCAAACCAGCACCAATTAATAGTGGTTTTTCTTTTGTTAGAATTGATTTAGAAGGTTCTCCAGTTATTGAAGCAGATGCTAACTATGTCGTAAATACGCAACGTGGAACTAATTTAGAGAAATTAGGAGTTAAAATTCAAACACCCGAACATGTATTAGCCGCTTTAATAGGTTGCGATTTAGATAATGTAATAATTGAATTAGATTCATCTGAACTCCCAATTATGGATGGTTCCTCAAAATATTTTGTTGAAGCTCTTGAAAAAGCTGGAATTGTTGAACAAGAAGCCTGTAGAAATTATTATACTGTAAAAGAAATCATTTCATTTACAGATGAATCTACCGGAAGTGAAATTATAGTAATGCCTAGTGATGAATATCAAATTACCACAATGGTCGATTTTGGAACTAAAGTTTTGGGCACTCAAAATGCAACTTTAAAAAGTATTTCCGATTTCAAAAAAGAGATTTCTGAATCTCGAACTTTCAGTTTTCTTCATGAATTAGAATCATTATTAGACAATGGATTGATTAAAGGAGGTGATTTAAATAATGCAATTGTTTATGTGGATAAAGAAATTTCTGAAACCACCATGGAGAATTTAAAGAAGGCATTTGGTAAAGATAAAATTACGGTTAAGCCAAATGGAATTTTAGATAATTTGACTTTGCATTATCCGAATGAAGCTGCAAGACATAAGTTATTAGATGTAATTGGGGATTTAGCATTAATTGGCACTAGAATTAAAGGGAAAGTTATTGCGAATAAACCAGGGCATTTTGTGAACACTCAGTTTGCTAAAAAAATGGCTAAATTGATTAAGATTGAACAACGTAATCATGTGCCAACTTATGATTTAAATTTAGAGCCTTTAATGGATATTCAAAAAATTATGAATATTTTACCTCACCGACCTCCGTTTTTATTTCTAGACAGAATAATAGAAATGTCAGAAAATCATATTGTAGGAATGAAAAATGTGACTATGAATGAAAGCTTTTTCGTTGGACATTTTCCGGGAGCTCCAGTAATGCCTGGTGTTATTATTGTTGAAGCGATGGCGCAAACGGGAGGGATTTTAGTTTTAAGTACTGTACCGGATCCTGAAAATTATTTGACCTATTTCATGAAAATTGATAATGTAAAATTCAAACATAAAGTTTTACCAGGAGATACTTTACTATTTAAATGTGAATTAATTACTCCTATAAGAAGAGGAATTTGTCATATGCAAGCCAATGCTTATGCTAATGGAAAATTAGTTGCAGAGGCTGAATTAATGGCGCAAATTGCAAAAAAACAATAATATTTTAATTAGAATAGAATTCTAATTCAATAGATAAAATGAATAAATAATAATAACATGAATCAACCATTAGCCTACGTTCATCCGGGTGCCAAAATAGCAAAAAATGTAGTTATAGAACCATTTACTACTATACACAATAATGTAATTATTGGAGATGGAACTTGGATTGGTTCCAATGTAACTATTATGGAAGGTGCTAGAATTGGTAAAAATTGTAATATTTTTCCAGGAGCAGTTATTTCAGCGGTACCTCAAGATTTAAAATTTGGTGGTGAAGATTCTTTAGCAATAATAGGGGACAATTGCACTATTCGTGAATGTGTAACAATAAATAGAGGGACAATTGCTTCAGGTCAAACTACACTTGGAAATAATTGTTTGGTTATGGCAACTGCTCACATTGCTCACGATTGTCATATAGGTGATAATGCTATAATTGTAAATGGTGTTGCACTTGCAGGACACGTTACCGTTGGTAATTACGCTATTGTTGGAGGTCTAGCTGCAATTCATCAGTTTATTAATATTGGAGATCACGCAATGATTTCAGGTGGTTCGCTTGTAAGAAAAGACGTTCCTCCTTACACTAAGGCGGCAAAAGAGCCACTTTCATATGTTGGAATTAATTCTGTAGGTTTAAGAAGAAGAGGATTTACAACTGAAAAAATTAGAGAGATTCAAGAAATTTACAGAATATTATATCAAAAAAATTACAATACCACTCAGGCTGTTGGGATAATTGAAGCGGAAATGGAAGCTACCCCAGAAAGAGATGAAATTATCGATTTTATCAGAAATTCGTCAAGAGGAATTATGAAAGGATATTCGGGAAATTTTTAAATAATCGAAGTTTAATCGATTAATCAAATTAACAAAAATTTAAATCAACAAATAAACATAAAAATGGCATCTACATCAGATATTAAAAACGGATTATGTATCAAATACAATAATGATATTTATAAAATAATTGAATTTTTACATGTTAAACCAGGAAAAGGTCCTGCTTTTGTTAGAACTAAACTAAGAAGTTTATCAAATGGAAAAGTATTGGATAACACTTTTTCAGCTGGACATAAAATTGAAGAGGTTCGAGTGGAAACTCATTCATTCCAATTTTTATATGCTGAAGGAGATCAGTTCCATTTTATGAATGTAGAATCGTATGAGCAAATTACATTAGATAAAAAAACACTTGATGCTCCAGATTTATTAAAAGAAGGAACAGTAGTAATGGTTCAAATTAATACAGAAACAGATTTACCATTATCTGTTGATATGCCATCTTCAATTGTACTTGAAGTAACTTATGCAGAGCCAGGGGTTAAAGGAAATACTGCTACTAATGCAACTAAGCCAGCGAAAGTGGAAACGGGCGCTTCTGTAAATGTTCCATTATTTATTAATGAAGGTGATAAAATTAAAATTGATACGGCTACTGGTTCTTACATGGAACGTGTAAAAGAATAAATATTTTAATAAAAACAATTAAATGAAATTTCCAAAAACGTATCCACTTCATGAAATTGCAAGCATAATTGGTTGTGAATATGTTGGTGAATCTAACTTTCCAGTTCAGGGAATGAATGAAATTCATGTGGTTGAAATTGGAGATATTGTTTTTGTAGATCATCCTAAATATTATGATAAGGCTTTGCAATCTGCGGCAACGATAATTTTAATAAACAAAAATGTAGATTGCCCAACTGGGAAAGCGCTATTAATTTCTGACGATCCTTTTAGAGATTTTAATAAACTAACTAATTATTTTAAGCCTTTCAAATCTTCTATTAATTCAATTTCTACTTCAGCTAAAATAGGCAAGGGAACTGTAATTCAACCAAATACATTTATTGGAAACTATGTTGTAATTGGAAAAAACTGTTTAATTCATTCCAATGTTTCTATATACGATTATACCGTAATTGGTGATAATGTAATTATTCATGCCGGAACTATATTAGGAGCAGATGCTTTTTATTATAAAAAACGTGAAACAGGTTTCGATCAATTGATTTCTGGTGGTAGAGTAGTCATAGAAAACAATGTTGGTATTGGAGCCTTATGTACTATTGATAAAGGAGTTACGGGCGATACCAAAATTGGAGAAGGTACAAAAATAGACAACCAAGTTCATGTAGGTCATGATACTGTTATCGGTAAAAAATGCTTGATTGCTTCACAAACAGGTATTGCAGGTTGTGTAATTATTGAAGATGAAGTTACCCTTTGGGGACAAGTTGGAACAACTAGCGGAATCACAATAGGAACTAAAGCGGTTGTTTTAGGTCAAACCGGAGTTACAAAATCAATTGAAGGAGGAAAAAGTTATTTTGGAACCCCTGTTGAAGAATCTCGCGAAAAATTAAAGCAATTAGCCAATATTAAAAAAATACCCGATTTAATTCAAAAATTAAAATAGTTATGAATTTAAAAAAGATAATTCTAGATTTCTATAAATCAGAAGCGTTGATAAATCCAACTGTTTTAGCCACCTATTTACATGATGATATTCTTTTTGAATGGAACAGCAGTACCGGTTTTATCCAATTGAATCGTGAGGGCTTACTATCATTAGCGTCCGAATTAAGTAGATCATATATTCGATCAAAAGTAAAAATTTCTCACTTAGTAAAAGAAGGCGATCTAGTATCGGTAAGATATGATCATTCTGTAAAAACTATAGAAAACCCTAGAGAATACATTTTTATTAGCCAATTTCATGGTAATTTGGAAGATAAAAGATTTAAAATTATATCGTGGTTATCAAATTAGTCAAGTCGTTTAAAAATATTAAAAAATAAGTTGTAAATACTTTTCTTTAAAGTAGCAATAGCTTACTTTTGCATCGTTGTAAAAAAATAAATTAATATTATAATATCATGAGTGTTTTAGTAAATAAAGATTCTAAAATAATTGTTCAAGGTTTTACGGGTAGTGAGGGTACTTTCCACGCTTCGCAAATGATTGAGTACGGAACAAACGTTGTTGGAGGTGTAACTCCAGGTAAAGGGGGAACCACACATCTAGATCGTCCCGTTTTTAATACTGTTAAAGATGCTGTTGATCAAGTTGGAGCAGATACTACCATTATTTTTGTACCACCAGCATTTGCTGCTGATGCAATTATGGAAGCTGCAGACGCAGGAATTAAAGTAATTATTACAATTACTGAAGGTATTCCGGTTGCTGATATGATTAAAGCAAATCAATATATAAAAGGTAAAGATTCTATATTAATAGGGCCAAACTGTCCAGGAGTAATCACTCCAGGGGAAGCAAAAGTGGGTATTATGCCAGGTTTTGTTTTCAAAAAAGGAACTGTAGGAATTGTTTCAAAATCAGGAACATTAACTTATGAAGCGGCAGATCAAGTGGTAAAACAAGGATTAGGAATTACAACTGCTATTGGAATTGGTGGTGATCCAATTATTGGAACAACTACAAAACAAGCGGTTGAATTATTGATGAACGATCCTGAAACCAAGTGTATCGTTATGATCGGTGAAATTGGAGGTCAATTAGAAGCTGATGCTGCAAAATGGATTAAATCTGATGGAAACCGTAAGCCTGTTGTAGGTTTTATAGCCGGTGAAACTGCTCCAAAAGGAAGAACAATGGGTCACGCTGGTGCAATTGTTGGTGGAGCTGATGATACAGCCGAAGCTAAAAAAAGAATCATGAGAGAATGTGGAATTTTTGTAGTTGATTCTCCAGCTGAAATCGGTAAAAAAGTAAAAGAAGTATTAGGATAACCTATTACACGATAAATATAAAATACCTCACAGTTTTTCGTGGGGTATTTTTTTTAATAATTATTATTTAAAAAAAATGTATAAAGAATTAAAGAGTATCAAAATTAAAAATCAGTTTGTATTTGAAATAAATGATAGTTTAGAAGAAGTATGCAATGCTCCGGATGCGGCAAGTGGAATTTTCCTAGTTTATGCTATTTCAAATGAAGAAAAAGAACTAATAATGATAGGTTCAACTGGAACCGTTCAAAATGATGGAACCCTTAAAAGTAAAAATGGCGGTTTGTATGACAAAATTGTCAATGGACATCAGTTTGCCAAAACAGGACGAAAATATTCTTGGCCTGCTCAAATGAAAAAAGAATCGATAGCTAAATTAGAAGTTTTTTGGTACGACACTTTTAATGACAAAAACAAAATCATTCCAACATTTATAGAAGGACAAATACTTCAAAATTTCTTAAAAGAAAAAAACAAATTACCAAAGTGGAATGTTGCATTCTAAAATAAAAAAGGTACCAATTGGTGCCTTTTTTATTATTTTTTAAGAATTACCTTATAGGTTTTGATAGTATCGTTAGAAGCTATTTTAAGAAAATAAATTCCGTTATAAATGGTATCTGTTTCAAAATAACAAATGGTACTTCCTTGAAAAAATTCTTTAGAAGCAATTATTCTGCCTTGTTCATCAACTAAATCGGATTTTAAGTTTTCTGATATCATTTCGCTTGATTGAATAATTATCAATTCTCCAGCTGGGTTGGGGTAAATTTTAAAATTTAATTGATCAAAATTAAAATTGGCATTCCCCAAAACCGGGTTGTAGGTAAGTACCGTTTCTGTAATTGGAGTAACTGTAGGAGCATTCATATTGGAAGCCGATTTAACTCCATAATAATAAGGACCAACAACGTAAGGATAAGTAGAATTATAATTTTGATCTACAGTTGTAAAATAGCAATAAGTACCATTTGGATATTGAGGTGTTTTGCAAAATCGACCATTGTGAACATCTAAATAATCACTAGCGGTATTAGCAACA
>JARXAC010000028.1:0-33670 GCA_029866065.1 Flavobacterium sp. | reverse complement strand
GTTTTAGCAACTGGTCAATGGTTTCGATTTTACGTTGAAAAATCAGGTGTTTATAAAATTTCGAAGCGTTTTTTGAGCGACTTGGGTTTTAATGTAAATGTAGATCCTAGAAAAATAAAAATCTACGGTAACGGTGGAAGAATGCTACCTTTGTTAAATAGTACCCTCTATCCTGAAGATTTAGCAGAAAATGCAATTCAATTTATAGGCGAAAACGACGGTGTTTTTAATGATAGTGATTACCTTCTTTTCTACGCAGAAGGGGTAGATAATTGGAATGAAGAAAGCCAAACAAACAGTAATTTATTTGCCTCTAAATCCTATTATTATGTAACTGTAACTGGAGATTTAGGAAAAAGAATTCAAAATTATTCCCAGCCTACTACACCGGCTTCATTAGATATTACCACCTTTGATGACTATCAATTTCATGAAGTCGATTTGATAAATATTGTAAGAGCGGGTAGACAATGGTTTGGCGAAGCATTTAATATTAATGATATCCAAGAATTTTCTTTCGATGTTCCAAACGCCGTAACCACAACGCCTGCAATCTTAAACGTTACCGTTGGTTCAAATGCCTATAATGCTACCACTTTTAAAGTGGAAGCTAATGGACAATTAGTTGGAAATATAAATTTATCTGCAATTACCGCTGGATCCGGAACCGAATTAAATATTGCCTCTTTGCCGGCGAGCACAACAATTGCTGCTTCAAATACAATTAAGATTAAGCTTACCTATAATAATAACGGAGTCCCTTCTTCAAATGCCTATTTAGATCATATAATCCTCAAATCTAAACGAAATTTGACGGGTTATGGCAAGCAGTTTCGATTTCAATACAACGGCACCAATACCCTTTCGGGCGTAGCTTCCTATCAAATCAATTCAGCATCCGGGATTTCAAATGTTTGGGATATTACTGATGTATATAATGTTACCAATATTGACAACCCTAACCAAAGTAATTTTAGCTTTAAAGCGCCACTTGGAGAAACTCGGAATTATATTGCAATTGACTATGCCGATTTATATAGCCCATTAAAAGAAAATTCATCTAGAGTTGCCAATCAAAATTTAAAAGGTACCATTTTCAAAAATAATCAAGGGGTTTTTCAAGATCTTGATTACCTCATTATTACTCCTACATTTTTAAAAAATCAAGCAGATAAATTGGCTTCTTTTCATTCCAATTATTCTAATTTAAATGTAAAAACAGTCACTTTAGAATCTATATATGAAGAATTCTCGTCCGGAAAACAAGACATTGCTGCAATAAGAAATTTTATTAAATATGTCTATTTTAACGCTTCCGATCCAACGAAGAGAATTAAATATATCAATTTATTTGGTGATGCCTCTTTTGACTATAAAAATAGAATTCCAAACAATACGAATATTGTCCCAATTTATCATGCTCTAAACAGTACCTCCGGGGGTGAAGCATCCTATACCTCTGATGACTTTTTTGGATATATGGACCCTACAGAAGGAAATATAGCCTACTATTTTGGCGGAATTGATATTGCCGTTGGAAGAATGTTAGTGAGCACTAATGCTCAAGCCGAAGAAATGGTCAATAAGGTTTTTGAATACAATGATTTGAAATCTTACGGAAATTGGAGAAATAATTATGTAGCAATTTCAGACGATTCTGATCGAGGTTCTGACGCCTCATTGCAATTTAAACAAAATCAATTGGCCGACAGAATTGTATTGGAAAAACCATTTATTAATGTAAAAAAAGTGCTTTTAGATTCCTATATGCAAGAAACATCTTCCGGAGGAAATCGCTATCCAAAAGCTCGTGAAGATATTTTTAATGCCTTCGAAAAAGGAGCTTTAGTATTCAATTATTTAGGTCATGGTGGTGAAGACGGCTTAACCGGAGAGCGGATTTGGGAAAAATCTGATGGTCAAACTTTAAGTAATCAATTTAAATATCCATTGTTTATTACCATTACTTGTGATTTTTCAAGATTCGATAATCCATACCGGCCAACAGCTGGAGAATATACTTACTGGAATCCAAAAGGTGGTGCAATTTCAATGATTACCACTACCCGATCAATCGGGCAAGGGTCTGCGGAGTATTTTAATGACAAACTATCAGAATATTTATTTTCATATGGTTCTAACCAATATACAACTATCGCAGAAGCTTTAAGATTAACTAAAAATAGTAATCCAAGTTCATCTTCAAATGTGGTGTTTTACATTGGAGATCCCGCATTAATGCTGGCCATTCCAAAACCTAAAATTCGATTGACTAAGGTAAATGACATCCCAGTTACTGGAACAATTCCAGACTTTCAATCGCTAGCTTATGTAAAATTATCAGGCGAAGTTACCGATGAAAATAACACGCCATTGACAACTTATAATGGAGAATTAGCCATTAATATATTTGATAAAACCTTAATAAAAACAACTTTCAATAATGATGGAAATAGTCCAGCTATTAATTTTAACACCTTGGGTGAAACTATTTTTAGAGGAAATGCATCGGTTTCAAATGGGCAGTTTGAGTTTGGATTTGTAGTTCCAAGAGATATTAAAATCCCAGTTGGAAATGGACGCGTTAGTTTTTATTCGAAAAAAAATTCCGAATTTATTGATAATTCAGGGATAGACACTACCATTAAAATTGGAGGTATTAATCCATTGGCAGCAGCCGATACCACTCCTCCAACAGTTAAATTATACATGAACGACCAAACATTTGTATATGGTGGAATTACGAATGCATCGCCATTTTTTCTAGCTTATCTTGAAGATGAGAATGGAATTAATACCGCAAGTGGAATTGGACATGATATTGTAGCGATTTTGGATGGAAATGAAAGTGCTCCATACATTATTAATGATTATTATGAAACGGAATTGGATAATTACAAAAAGGGAAAGTTAAGATATCCATTCAGAAATTTAGCTCCTGGAATTCATACTATTACATTTAAAGCTTGGGATGTGTACAACAATCCTATTAGCGCTGAAATTCAATTTGTAGTAGTGAGTGACGATTCAATGACCTTAACGAATGTTTTAAATTATCCAAACCCATTTGTAAATTATACTCAATTTTGGTTCACCCATAATCATCCCTACGAGCCTTTGGAAGTTCAAGTTCAGGTAATGACAATTACGGGTAAAATTGTATGGACTAAAAATCAAGTTGTTTATACCGATGGATTTCTTTCGCGAGAGATCACTTGGGATGGAAAGGATGATTTTGGTGAAAAAATTGGTAAAGGAGTATATGTTTATAAATTGACCGTAAAGTCTACTTTAACAAATGAAAAAACTGAAAAAATTGAAAAATTGGTAATACTTTAATAATGTACTATATTTGTCTAATATAATTTTGAAAAGAATGAAAACAATGAATAGAATAGCCATACTATTGTTTTGCTTTGCAGCAAATTCAAACATAAAAGCCCAAGAAAGAGTAATAACCACAGGAGTTCCGTTTTTATTAATTGCAGCCGATGCAAGAGCTGCAGGTTTAGGAGACCAAGGAGTTGCCACTTCTGCAGATGCTTTTTCTCAACAATGGAATCCAGCTAAATATGCTTTTTCAAATGAAAAACAAGGATTTACAACAAGTTATACTCCTTACCTTACCGCTTTAGTTAATGATATTTCACTAGGACAAGTCAATTATTTTAACCGATATAATGAAAGAAGTGCCTTTGCTGTAAGTATACGTTATTTTAGTTTGGGAGAAATTGAGTTAAGAGACAATGCTTTTGATCCTGCAAATGTTGTAAAACCAAATGAATTTTCATTAGACGGTTCTTATGCACTAAAATTAAGTGACAAATTCTCCATGTCGGTGGCAGGACGATTTATTAGCTCAAGTTTAAAAATTGATTCTAATAATGACAGAACAGCTGCTACCACTTTTGCTTTTGATGTTGCAGGATTTTTCCAATCAGAGCAAACAGCATTTAATGATTTTGATGGAAGATATAGAATTGGTTTTAACTTTCAAAACTTAGGTCCTAAAATAAATTATGACGCCAATGTTTCGGATATTAACGCGAATTTTTTACCAGCACAAATGAAATTAGGGGGTAGTTTTGACTTTATTTTTGATGATTATAACAAAATTACAACCAGTTTAGAATTTAGTAAATTATTGGTTCCAACTCCACAAGTTGATAGCTCTAATTTATATGATTACAATCAAGATGGCGCTACAAATACTCAAGATATTAGAGATGCCAATGCCGATTACAAGAAAATTGGGTGGGTTTCAGGGATTTTCAATTCCTTTAATGATGCCCCAGGAGGATTCGGTGAAGAGATAAAGGAAATCACTTATTCAGCTGCAGCAGAATATTTATATCAAGATTCCTTTGCCATGCGTTTGGGGTATTTTCATGAAAGTCCATTAAAGGGAGCTAGACAATATTTTACTTTTGGTGCCGGATTTAAATACAATGTTGTAAAAATTGATGTTTCCTATTTGATGTCAACTTCTAAAGTTCAAAACCCTTTAGAAAATACCTTGCGATTCTCCTTAACATTTAATTTTGGTGATAAGTACGACGATTATTAAAAATCATAAACAATAAAATAAAAATCCAAATTTCAATGAAATTTGGATTTTTTTTCCTCAAAAATCATGAAAGAAATCAGCATTACAACAACATTTACCCTATTTGATTCTGTTTCTGAATTACCCGATGTTGTTTTTTCATTGATGGAACAAGCAATAGAAATAAGAAAAAAAGCCTATGCACCCTATTCCCATTTTCGAGTGGGTGTGGCTATAGTATTAGATAATGATAAAATTGTTTTGGGTTCTAACCAAGAAAATGCTGCATATCCATCTGGGCTTTGTGCAGAAAGAGTAGCCATTTTTTCTGCAGGCGCATTATATCCCGATGCAAAAATTATTAAAATGGCAATCACAGCAACAGCAGATCATAACCCAACCCTCACTCCTATTCCTCCCTGCGGAGCTTGCCGTCAATCTATTTCAGAATATGAAATAAAACAAGAACAACCCATTGAAATTTATTTTATGGGAGAATCTGGAAATGTATATAAATCAGATTCATTGAAAAATTTATTACCCCTAATGTTTGACAAAAAATTATTGTAAGAAATTAAATATCTAGAAGACCATAATAATTGCATTATATTAAAAAATACAGCTGTTATTAAATAATTTCATAAAAAAAACAATCAATAAATAGTATTAATAGTGTTGGCTATAAATTATTAAATAAAAATACTATTATATTTTACTTCTTAGAAGTAATGTATTATTTTTGCAACTTGAAATTTGTAGGAATTTCTATTTTTCAAATAGTGATAAAAAATACAAATCCAATAAACAATCTACTAAAATGAAAGAAGTTACAAAAGAAGTTTACTTAAAGTGGTACGAAGACATGCTACTTTGGAGAAAATTTGAAGACAAATTAGCAGCGCTTTACATTCAACAAAAAGTGAGAGGTTTCCTACATTTATACAATGGACAAGAAGCAGTTTTAGCTGGGGCGTTACATGCAATGGACCTATCCAAAGATAAAATGATTACGGCTTATAGAAACCACGTTCAGCCAATTGGAATGGGAGTTGATCCTAGAAAAGTAATGGCTGAATTATTAGGAAAAGTAACTGGTACTTCTAAAGGTATGGGTGGTTCTATGCACATTTTTTCTAAAGAACATGGTTTTTTTGGAGGACATGGAATTGTAGGAGCTCAAATTCCCGTGGGGGCTGGATTAGCTTTTGCTGATAAATACTTTGAAACTGGCGGTGTAACCATGACTTATTTTGGAGATGGTGCTGCACGTCAAGGATCACTTCACGAAGCTTTTAACATGGCGATGTTGTGGAAATTACCAGTAGTTTTTATTGTAGAAAACAATGGATATGCAATGGGGACTTCTGTTGAAAGAACTGCAAATCATACTGATATTTGGAAACTTGGTTTGGGTTATGAAATGCCTTGCGGACCAGTAGACGGTATGAATCCTGTGAAAGTTGCTGAAGCAATGCACGAAGCAATTGACAGAGCGCGTCGTGGTGACGGACCAACATTTTTAGAAATGAAAACCTACCGTTATAGAGGGCACTCTATGTCGGATGCACAATTATACCGTACCAAAGACGAAGTGGACGAATACAGGAAAATTGATCCTATTACGCAAGTTTTAGATATAATTATGGAACAAAAATATGCCACTGCTGAAGAGATTGAAGCAATTGACGAAAGAGTAAAAGACTTAGTTGAAGAATGTGTAACATTTGCTGAAGAATCTCCATTTCCGGAGGTACAACAATTATATGACGTTGTTTACGAACAAGAAAACTATCCATTTATCCCTCATAAACTGAAATAATTATGGCAAAAGTAATTACCATGCCTCGCTTGAGCGATACAATGACCGAAGGTACGGTCGCTTCATGGCTTAAAAAAGTGGGCGATAAAGTTGCTGAAGGTGACATCCTTGCCGAAATTGAAACTGACAAAGCTACAATGGAATTTGAATCTTTTAATTCTGGTACTCTTTTGTATATTGGAATTAAAGAAGGAGAATCAGCGGCTTGCGATTCTTTGTTAGCTATTATTGGAAAAGAAGGAGAAGATATTTCTGATTTAATAAGCCCCCCAACCCCCGAAGGGGGAGTTGCTGTTGAGGCAAAAGAAACTGAAATTTCAGACGCAAATAATACATCCGTTTCAACTCCTTCTCCTTCGGGGAAGGCTGGAATGGGGCTTCCAAAAGGAGTTGTAGTAGTTACCATGCCTCGTTTAAGTGATACTATGACCGATGGAACTGTGGCTACCTGGTTGAAAAAAGTAGGTGATAAAGTTGCTGAAGGTGATATTCTCGCCGAAATTGAAACAGACAAAGCCACTATGGAATTTGAATCATTCAATGCAGGTACTTTATTATATGTTGGAATCCCAGAAGGCGGAACCGCACCTTGCGACTCCCTTTTAGCAATAATTGGACCAGCGGGAACAGATATTTCTGGAATTGCAGAAAACTTCAAAGCCTCAGGTTCAGCCGCACCAGTTGAAGCTGTTAAAGAAGCTGTTTCTGAAACAACTTCAACCTCAGAACAAGCTCCGGCAAGTGTTTCTAACGAAAGAGTATTTGTATCTCCATTAGCAAGAAAAATTGCCGAAGAAAAAGGTATTAACCTTTCTCAAGTTAATGGTTCTGGTGAAAATGGAAGAATTATAAAAAGCGATGTGGAGAATTTTGCACCGGGAGGAACTTCGGCTGTAGTAGCTCAACCATCCGTTTCTGTAGCAACAGAAGCAGCTCCAATTGCCGCTAGACCATTTGTAGCAGCTGGAGAAAAAATGACCGAAGAAATTAAGAATTCTCAAATGCGCAAAATTATTGCGAAACGTTTAGCAGAATCTTTATTTACAGCACCACATTACAACCTTGTAATTGAGGTTACAATGGACGAAGCAATGAAATCAAGAGCAATTATCAATAGCGTTCCAGATACGAAAGTATCATTCAACGACATGGTGATAAAAGCAAGCGCAATGGCATTGAAAAAACATCCAAAAATAAATTCACAATGGAGAGAAGATTCAATTCTTATCAATTACCACGTGAATATTGGCGTTGCTGTTGCCGTTGAAGATGGATTAGTAGTTCCAGTATTGCCTTTTACTGATGCGATGAGTTTATCTCAAATTGGCGGAAATGTTAGAGATCTTGCAGGAAGAGCAAAAAGCAAAAAATTATTACCATCAGAAATGGAAGGAAGTACTTTTACTATTTCTAATTTAGGAATGTTTGGAATAACTGAATTCAATTCAATTATCAACCAACCCAATTCTGCGATTTTATCTGTAGGTGCAATTGTAGAGAAACCCGTTGTTAAAAACGGACAAATTGTTGTTGGAAACACCATGATGCTTTCCTTAGCTTGTGATCACCGAACAATTGACGGGGCTACGGGAGCACAATTCCTTCAAACATTAAAACAATACATTGAAAACCCTGTTACGATGTTAGCATAAGTTTTTTCAATACTTAATTATAAAAAAAGTCCCCTTATTAGCGGGACTTTTTTATTTATTCTTCTCCTCTATCCACTTGGACATGTATTTACTACTTTGTAGCGATTGATGTTGTAAAACGGAACCTATAAAATTCTTTGCTCGATGTTGGTTTAAATTGATTACAAAATAACCAATTGCCTCTTTAAATTCGTTTACAAAATCCGACTTCAAATAGCGTTTTTCGATAATATCTATTCCATTCATTTGAGCTGAATTCCAAATGGTTTTGTCATTATATAAAGTAACTGATTTAGCAACAAATTCTGTTGGATCATCAGTTATAAATCCATTCCAAGGCAATTCGCCATTCATGGATTCTGCACCAATTGAAGTCGTTACACTTGGCGTGCCACATTGCATGGCTTCCAATAGTTTTCCTTTTATTCCTGCTCCAAATCGCAAAGGTGCCAATACCACTCGAGCTTTTGAAACTACTTCTTGCGCATTTTCAGCACGACCTAAAATATGAAATCCTTTTTTTGGTTGGTGCAATTGCAACACCTTTTGTGATGGATAAGCCCCGTAAACAAGTAAATTGGCTTCCGGCATTTCATTTCTAATTAAGGGCCAGATCGTTTCATTTAAATATTGAACCGCATTCCAATTGGGTTCATGAACAAAATTTCCTATAAATATAAAATCCTTTCTATCTTCAAAAGGCAACCTATTCTCACTCTCTTCTTTAGAAATTGGATCTAAAAATAAAGGCAAGTAATACAATAAATCAGAATCTATTTTAAAGGTATTTTGCAACAAATCCATTTCCACTTCCGAAACCATAATGGAAAGATCACAACGTAAAATACTTGCAATTTCTCTTTTTGAAATCTCTTCAGTTAATAAATCATGAAATTCAAATTTCCGCTTTTCTTTAAATGCTTTTTGACGCGACAATCGCAAACAATGCAGGTCGATTGTGTCTAATATTCGCAAGGCTTTTGGGCAAAATTCAGCCACGCGCCACCCAAATTGTTCTTCCATCAAAAACCGATCAAAAAATACCATCGTGGGATTTAACTCTTGGATAAAAATATCAAAACTGGAAGAATTTAATTTTATGGCTTTTTTTTCGACTCCAATAGCAGCTAAGTCAATCATAAAATCACTTTCTGCAGCAGGCGTTGCGAAGGTAACTTTCCAACCCCATTGCTTGAATAAAACTAATAATTGCTCCATTCGAGTGCCTGCTGCTGAAGAATTTGGTTCAGGCCAAACGAAACCAATTACAAGTATATTTTGAATTTGATACATGGTAATAGAATCAAATTACGAACGGATTTTTTGCTCCCATTTCCAGGCGCTAGCCATTGCTTCTTCAAGGGAAGATTCCGCTTTCCAGCCAAGTACATTATTCGCTTTATCAGTATTGGCATAAGCTGAAGTGATGTCGCCTTCTCGCCTATCTACAATTTTGTAAGGCAATTTTTGACCACTTACTTTTTCAAATGCTTGAATTACTTCCAAAACTGAGCTTCCTGTTCCTGTTCCCAAATTAAAGGTTTCAACCGGGCTCAAATTTTTATTTTTTAATAAGCGTTGCAATGCAATTACGTGGGCTTTCGCCAAATCAACTACGTGGATATAATCGCGAACAGCCGTTCCATCAGGAGTTGCATAATCGTTACCGTAAACCGATAATTCTTTTCGTAATCCTAAACCGGTTTGGGTAATAAATGGTACTAAATTTTGAGGAACTCCAAGGGGTAATTCTCCAATTTCTGCTGATGGATGTGCTCCAATTGGATTAAAATAACGCAACAAAATCGCTTTAATATTGGATACTTTCGCCACATCACGAATTATTTCTTCACCTATTTGTTTGGTATTTCCGTAAGGAGACATCGCTACCTGTATTGGCGCATTTTCAGTAATTGGCATTTCTTCCGCTTGACCGTAAACGGTACAAGAAGAACTAAAAATGATATTGGAATTGGGTTTATTTTGTAATTCTTGAAGTAGATAAACTAAAGAATTGATATTGTTTTCATAATACAAAAGTGGATTTTCAACGCTTTCGCCCACTGCTTTCGAAGCAGCAAAATGAATAACTCCTGCAATATCATTATGTTTTTTAAAGAAATTTTGAACAGCAGTTTTTTCTCTAACATCTAGGTTTTCAAAAACGGGTTTTTTACCCGTGATAGCAACAATTCCGTCTAAAACAGTTTCCGAAGAATTGGAAAGATTATCAATGATAACCACTTCAAACCCTTCATTTTGCAATTCTACCACAGTATGCGAACCTATAAATCCTAAACCTCCTGTTACTAAAATCTTCATATTATTGTTAATTGGTTGTACTGGTTTTAGCCCTGATAGCAGCGGTATCCCACGCTTTTGGGCGTGGATTAAGCGGATAGCAGGATTAGCTCCAGAAAAAATTATTTTAAATATTCTAAAACTGAATCGGTAATAAACTTAATTTGTTCGTCGTCCAATTCGGTGTGCATTGGTAAAGAAATTACTTGTTTTGCCAATAAATTCGTTACTGGAAAATTTTCTTCTTTGTATCTCGCATCCAAATAGGCCTTTTGAGAATGCAAGGGAATTGGGTAATAAATGGCACATGGAATCCCTTTATCCAATAAATGTTGCATCAATCCATCGCGATCACCATCGATGATTCTTAAGGTATATTGGTGAAAAACATGGCAATCACAAATGTCGCAAATACTTGGTGCTACAATATTTTTATGTCCCTCAAAAGCTGCAGAATACTTGCGTGCCGCATTTTGACGGGCCGTATTGTATTGATCTAACAACGGTAATTTTGCGTTTAAAACTGCGGCTTGAATACTATCTAAACGAGAATTTACGCCCACCACATCGTGATGGTAACGAACGTACATTCCGTGATTTACAATTCCACGAATTTTGTGCGCCAAAGCAGCATCATTAGTGAAAATTGCTCCTCCATCTCCATAACAACCTAAATTTTTAGATGGAAAAAAGGAAGTTGATCCTACGTGGCCAATTGTTCCAGCTTTCAATTTTGCGCCATCAGAAAACTTGCAATTGGCGCCAATAGCTTGAGCGTTGTCTTCAATTACGTATAAATTAAATTCTTTTGCAATGCGCATAATCGCTTCCATATTGGCGGCGCGACCGAACAAATGCACGGGAACAATCGCCTTAGTTTTTGGGGTAATTGCTTTTTTAATGGCCTCGATAGAAATGTTCATATTCACCAAATCTACATCTACTAAAACGGGTGTTAGCTGCAATAAAGCAATTACTTCAACGGTTGCAGCAAAAGTAAAATCGGCAGTAATTACCTCATCGCCAGGCTTTAAATCCAAACCCATCATTGCAATTTGCAACGCATCGGTTCCATTTGCGCAAGGAATTACGTGTTTTACATCCAGATATTCTTCTAAATTTTTTTGAAAATGCTGAACTTGAGGTCCATTTATATAAGTATTGGTATCTAAAACTTCTTGAATAGAGTTATTTACCGTTTCTTTGATAGCTTCGTATTGCCCTTTCAGGTCAACCATTTGGATTTTTTTCATCAATAAATAGATTATATAAGTTTTGAAATTCAAAGATCCTATTGGCTAATTTCTAACCCTTTTTCTTCAAACCGAATACAAAAATAGTTATTTAATGAGTTATATCAATGAAAATTCTATAAAGTGATGTATTTTAGCCCCACAAAATGCAATCAATGTTATTTATCTATAATTTAATCGTGGTTTTGGCCGATTTTATTTTAAAAATCGTAGCGCTATTCAACAAAAAAATTAGTCTTTTTGTTGAAGGCAGAAAGCCCGTTTTTAAAATATTATCAAATAAAATTAAGGCCTACGACAAAACGATTTGGTTTCACGCCGCTTCTTTAGGAGAATATGAACAAGGGTTGCCGGTAATGGAACGGATGAAGAGTAGGTTTCCAAATCACTTGATTGTATTGACTTTTTTTTCACCTTCGGGATATGAAGTTCGTAAAAATAACACCATTGCTGATGTAACTGTTTATTTGCCATTAGACACGCTATCGAATGTAAAACAATTTATTAAAATTGTTCGTCCCGATATGGTTTTCTTCATTAAATATGAATATTGGCCTAATTATTTAAATGCCTTAAGGAATAAAGAAATTCCGACGTACTTAATTTCAGGCATTTTCAGGGAAAAGCAAGTCTTTTTTAAATGGTATGGCGGTTTTTACAGAAAAGCGCTGGACGCATTTGAATATTTTTTTGTTCAAAATTCGAGTTCTAAGGAGTTGTTATTACAACTTGGTAAAACAAATGTGACGGTTTCTGGAGATACCCGTTTTGATCGAGTTGCGGCAATTTTAAATCAAAATAACGAGCTCGATTTTATTGGGGAATTCAAAAATAATTCCTTAACAGTCGTGGTTGGAAGTTCTTGGCCAAAAGACGAAACATTGTTAGTTTCGTATATAAATTCTGCTGAAAAAGTAAAATTTATTATTGCTCCTCATAACATTAATAAAGATCTGATTGCTAATTTGAAAAATCAAATTTCAAAAAAAACCATCTTATTTTCTTCTATTAATTTTGATGAAATTGGTGCTTCAAAATTGGCAGATTACGATGTATTTATCATTGACACCATTGGTATTTTAACCAAAATATACCGTTATGCTGATATTGCATATGTAGGCGGTGGATTTGGAAATCCGGGGGTTCATAATATATTAGAACCGGCGACTTTTGGCGTTCCAATTGTTATTGGACCCAATTATTCGCATTTTCAAGAAGCTACTGCATTGGTAAATATGGAAGGTTGTATTTCTATTTCAACTCAAGAAGAATTGAACGAAGCATTTGACAATTTAATTCAAAACGAAGCCGTTCGCTTTGAAAAAGGGCATATTTGTAGCACCTTTGTAGAAATGAATAAAAATGCTACAGAAACTATAATGAATTATATTATCCAGAAAAAAATTAACGATTAAAAAAACTAAAAATGAAACATTTAAAATTACTTCTATTATTATTTTTTGTTCAAGTTCAAGCGCAACAAGGCGGAATGTGGATTCCCTCTCTATTGCAAGGAATGAATGAAAAAGAGATGAAAAATTTGGGAATGAAAATGACAGCTGCCGATATTTATTCCGTGAATAAATCGAGTTTGAAAGATGCCGTTCCTCATTTTAATGGCGGTTGTACTTCTGAGGTTATTTCACCAAAAGGATTGTTGTTAACCAATCACCACTGCGGATTTGACGCCATTCAAAATCAATCTTCTATCGATCATGATTATTTAACTAATGGCTTTTGGGCGTATAAGATGTCCGAAGAATTACCAAATGAAGATTTGGTAGTGACTTTCATTGTTAAAATTGAAGATGTCACTTCAAAAGTTTTAGAAGGAACTGCTGCATTGGCAACTGAATTGGAAAAACAGAAGAAAATTCAAGAAAATATTACTTTATTAAGTAACTCATTACCAAAAGAAAGTTGGCAGGAAAACAAAATTAGAACTTTTTACGAAGGAAATCAGTACATGCTTTTTGTTACCGAAACTTATAAAGATGTTCGTTTGGTTGGTGCGCCTCCATCATCAATTGGAAAATTTGGTTCGGATACCGACAATTGGGTTTGGCCAAGACATACCGGTGATTTTTCATTGTTTAGAATTTACGCCGACAAAAACAATCGTCCGGCGAGTTATTCAAAAGACAACGTTCCTTATACTCCAAAACACTTTTTACCAATATCATTAGACGGTGTAAAAGAGGACGATTTTACCTTGGTTTTTGGTTATCCAGGGAAAACAAATGAGTATTTACCAGCAGTTGCGATTGCGCAAATTGTTAACGAATTGAATCCTGCAAAAATCGAAATTCGGGATCAAGCCTTGAAAGTTGCCGATGGATTTATGCGAAAAGACAATGCCATCAAAATACAATATGCTTCAAAATATGCAAGTATTGCTAATTATTGGAAAAAATGGATTGGTGAAACCCAGGGATTAACAAAATCAAATGCGGTTGAAATCAAAAGAAAGCAGGAAGTTGCCTTTCAAGAAAAAGTAGTAAAAGCTGAAAAACAAGTGGAATACGGAAATTTATTGACCGATTTTGATAAAAACTATACTGAAATAAAATCGTATGCCTTAGCGAGAGATTATTTTATGGAAGTGGCTTTAAGAAATACCGAACTTTTAAGTGTAGGATATAAATTATACCAATTAGAGCAAGTATACAATTCAAAAGGAGAACAAGCATTTAATGATAGAAAAAACAATTTAATATCTGGTTTAGCCGATTTCTATAAAGATTTTAATGCGAATGTAGATCAAAAAGTATTTGAGCAGTTGATTAATTTGTATTCGACTAAATCACCAAAAGAATTTTTACCACCTAATTTAAGCAAGATAAATGCAACTCAACTTGCAAATGATGTTTATAGTAATTCGAAATTAGTAAGTTATAATAGCCTTAAAGAGTTGCTAACTGGCGATTCAAAAACGATATTAGCCAATTTAAATGCGGATAAAGGTTTTATAGTAATTAAAAGTATGGCGGATAAATTCTTGAAAGATGTAGCTCCAAAATATGATGAAATAAATTTGAAAATTACTGCTTTACAGAGAACTTACATGAAAGCACAATTGGAATTGAACAAAGGATCGAGAATATTTCCTGATGCCAATAGCACATTGAGAGTTACTTACGGAAAAGTAAAAGGGTATGCACCAAAAGACGCTACTTTATATACTCCGGTAACTTATTTAGATGGCGCAATGGAAAAATACATACCAGGAGATTATGAATTTGATGTGCCTACGAAACTAATTGACTTGTATAAAAAGAAAGAGTACGGACAATATGGTGAAAACGATAAAATGCCCGTTTGCTTTATCGGTACCAATCACACTACGGGAGGAAATTCAGGAAGTCCAGCAATTGATGCTTATGGAAATTTGATAGGTTTAAATTTTGATCGTGTTTGGGAAGGAACAATGAGTGATATAAACTATGATCCTAGCATTTGTAGAAATATTATGGTAGATATTCGATTTGTTTTATTCATAATTGATAAATATGCCGGAGCAACCAATTTAATTGAAGAATTAAAATTAGTACATCCAAAAAAAATAAAGCACTGAAAAACAAATGATTAGTCAATAAATTAAAAAATATAAATATTTTTTTATGTGTTTTAATTTTTGGCACAGTAATTGTTAAATAATTTAACAGTTGCAAAATATTTTTTTTTAAAAAAAATTAAAAAATAATTTTTACTATTAAAAAATTTATATCTTTGCTTCGAATTAATAATTAACCTTTTATAACTAAGTAAGATGAAAAAAGTACTTTTAAGTTTAGCATTTGTTGCTGTTTTAGCAACTGTTTCTTGTAAAAAAGAAGAAGCTGCACCAGCAGAAGTTGCACCTGTAGAAGCTGCACCAGTAGAAACTGATAGCATGGCTAAAGATTCACCAGCTGCTCCAGCTGCTGAAGTTCCTGCTGCTGAACCAACTGCTCCAGAAGCTGCTCCAGAAGCAAAAAAATAATTAGAAACTTTCTAAGAATTTGAAAAGCCACGCAATGCGTGGCTTTTTTTTATATATAATTATCCTAATTAATCTGGAAATATAACTTCGTTCAAAGAAAAATCTAGAATTTCAGCTTTATGAGCGTAGTTCTGAATTTCTTTTATTCCTTTTTCCAATAATAACTCGGTGTTGTATTTTCTACTCTTAGCAAAATGAGTGTTTTCAAGTATAATTTTAAAAAAGAACTTCCCTCCTGCCGATTTTACTTTTTCAAAAACAACGGAATCAATCGCATTTTTAAAATATTCTATTCCTTCCTCACATTCAAATTTGAGTTCGTAGCGAAAGCTAGTAAATATTGTTTTTCCTTTACGAGAAGTGAAAATAAACTTATAAAAATCATCAAATCTTTTACTAATTACAAAAGCACCCATTGAATTGAAGATTTTAGATTTAGGGCATAGGGTCAACTTGTTTAAAAAAAAAGCTCCAAACTAAGTTTGAAGCTTTTTAGTACTCGGGACGGGACTTGAACCCGTACGACCATTACAGTCACTGGATTTTAAGTCCAGCGTGTCTACCAATTTCACCACCCAAGCTTTTGAAATTAAAAATTTAATTTCTATAGTATTGAGCGAAAAACGGGGCTCGAACCCGCGACCTCGACCTTGGCAAGGTCGCGCTCTACCAACTGAGCTATTTTCGCATTTCAATTTTTACAAAGAGCCGCCTAACTTGTTCTGAATTAACGCACCTAACTTTTAAATACAAAGCCGTTTGTTGAACTTGTTTGCGGAGGCAAATTTAATACAATTATTCAATTAAACAAGCCTTTTCTTTAAAAAATAAGGCACTCCATTTAACCTTCTGATAACGAAAACTTTAAATTAAAAATATATTATTTTTTAGATAACATTCTTTTAATTTCATTGAGTTTCATCATGGCCTCAATGGGTGTCAGGGTATTTATATCTAAATTTAAGATTTCTTCTTTTATTTCCTCTAATAAAGGATCGTCTAAATTAAAGAAACTCATTTGCAATTCTTCCTTCTCCGCCTTGATTCCCGTTAAGGCATCACCAGAATGATCTTTCTCCAATTTCTTTAATAATTTTTGCGCTTTCAAAATCACGGTTTGTGGCATTCCAGCCATTTTAGCCACATGAATTCCAAAACTATGAGCACTTCCTCCTTTTACTAATTTTCGAATAAAAAGTACGGTGTCTTTTAACTCTTTCACAGACACATTATAATTTTGAATTCGAGGTAACAATTCGCTCATCTCATTTAGTTCATGGTAATGCGTTGCGAAAAGCGTTTTCGGTTTTGAAGGATGTTCATGCAAAAATTCTGCAATTGCCCAAGCTATAGAAATTCCGTCATAAGTACTGGTTCCTCTTCCTATTTCATCTAATAAAATCAAACTTCTATCGGACAAATTATTTAAAATAGAAGCCGTTTCATTCATTTCTACCATAAAAGTGGATTCCCCCATCGAAATATTATCTGAAGCTCCTACCCTAGTGAAAATCTTGTCAATAATTCCCATTCTAACTTGGTCTGCTGGGACAAAACTTCCCATTTGAGCCAACAATACAATTAAAGCCGTTTGACGTAATATTGCCGATTTTCCCGACATATTTGGACCCGTAATCATTATTAATTGCTGGGTTTCCCGGTCTAGAAAAACATCGTTTGCTATGTACGGTGTTCCTACAGGTAATTGTTTTTCAATTACAGGATGGCGACCGTTTTTAATGTCTAATTCATAGGTCTCATCTAATTCAGGACAAACATATTTATTTTCAATCGCTAATTGAGCAAAAGAAGTCAAGCAATCCAACTGCGCGACTAAATTGGCGTTCAGCTGCACTTGCTTTATATAAGTAGTAATCCAACCCACCAACTGCTCAAATAATTCCGATTCTAACTTATGGATCTTCTCTTCGGCACCCAGAATTTTAGTTTCATATTCTTTTAATTCTTCGGTGATATAGCGTTCCGCACTCACTAATGTTTGTTTTCGAATCCATTCGGCGGGAACTTTATCTTTATGGGTATTTCTAACTTCTATATAATAGCCAAAAACATTATTAAAGGAAATTTTCAAAGAAGAAATTCCTGTATTCTCTGATTCCCGTTTTTCAATTCCTTCCAAAAACTCTTTTCCCGAAGTTGAAATTGCCCGTAAATCGTCTAATTCAGCATTCACCCCTTTTGCAATAGCATTTCCTTTAGCAATAGCAACTGGCGCGTCCTGATTTAAAGTGGTTTTAATTTTTTCCCGAAGCAATTCACAATCGTGTAATTTATCTCCAATTACCTTAACGGCTTCTTGTGGGCTTTCCAACGCAATTTTTTTAATTGGAATAATCGCGTCTAACGATTCCTTTAAATAAATCACTTCACGAGGCGAAACTTTTCCAGTTGCAATTTTTGAAATTAATCGTTCCAAATCAGAAATTTGCTTTATTTGATGTTGGATTTGCTTTAAAATTGTTTGATTGTCTTTTAAATAAGAAACTACTTCGTGTCGATTTCGAATTTTATTTATGTCTTTTAATGGTAATGCTAACCAACGTTTTAAAAGTCTTCCCCCCATTGGCGAAAGCGTTCTGTCGATAACATCCAATAAAGTGACCGCGTTTGGATTATAACTGTGATACAATTCTAAATTTCTAATTGTAAAGCGATCCATCCAAACATAAGCATCTTCAGCAATTCGTTGAATTGAAGAAATGTGTTGTAATTTATTGTGTTGTGTTTCTGAAAGATAGTATAAAATAGCGCCAGAAGCGATAATTCCTTCGGGCAATTCTTCAATTCCAAATCCTTTTAAAGAAACGGTTTTAAAATGATTAGTTAGGATTTCAAATGCATAATCTTCTTTATAAACCCAATCTTCTAAATAAAAATTATGGTATTCTTCACCGAATATTTCTTTAAAATCATTTTTATTATTTTTAGGAATTAAGACTTCACTAGGGTTAAAATTTTGCAATAATTTATCAATATAATCTTCCGTTCCTTGAGCAGTTAAAAATTCACCTGTAGAAACATCTAAAAAAGAAATTCCAATTGCTTTTTTACCAAAATAAATGGAAGCTAAAAAATTATTAGTTTTAGAATGTAAAACCTCATCATTCATTGTAACACCGGGAGTAACCAATTCCGTAACGCCTCTTTTGACAATAGTTTTAGTCATTTTAGGATCTTCTAATTGATCACAAATAGCAACTCTAAGACCTGCTTTTACTAATTTAGGCAAATACGTGTTTATAGAATGGTGTGGAAACCCTGCTAACGCGGTTTCTGTTTCCGAGCCAGCGCCTCTTTTGGTGAGTGTTATTCCAAGTATTTTTGAAGCACGAACAGCATCTTCGCCAAAAGTTTCATAAAAATCACCTACACGAAACAACAAACAAGCATCAGGATATTTCCTTTTGATCTCATTGTATTGCTTCATTAATGGGGTTTCCTTAACTTCTTTTTCTTTAGCTGCCAACTTGAATTAATTATAAAATGGATATGATTTTTTTAAAAGCGAATTTAATTATTTTTAAACTGAAATTGGGCGTTTCGAAAATTAATTTAAATTTAAGATAATTTTATATCAAGAATTGATTTTTTTCTTTAGATTTGTTCTGTAATTAAATTAAAATTAAAATGAAAAAGATATTTTTATTTGCAATGTTAACAGTATTAGGAGTTACTACTTCTAACGCTCAAGATTCAAAAAAAGCTAAAGGTTCTTCAGAGACTAAAACAATTTCTACAAAGTTAGAAGGTGCAGGAATAGTTTTTGAAACAGAAACTATTGATTACGGAACAATTGAACACAATGCTGAAGGTACTCGTAAATTTGTTTTTACTAATAATGGAAACAAACCATTAATCATCTCAAATACACAAGGATCTTGTGGTTGTACCGTTCCAACAACTCCAAAGGAACCAATCGCTCCTGGAGCAAAAGGCGAAATTGGTGTTCGTTATGCAACTGATAGAGTGGGTCCTTTTACAAAAACAGTAACTGTATCATCAAATGCTGAGGGTCAACCTACAAAAGTATTGACAATTAAAGGAACTGTTTTACCAGATCCTACTCCTGCTACTCCTGCGGTACCAAAAAGCTAAAAGTATATTATTTTATAATAAAAGCTTCCTTTATCAGGGAGCTTTTTTTTTAATCTTAAATTTTATTATGCGTAAACTTGAAAATAGTGAATTAAATAGAAAATCAATTGATGATTTTAAAGACGCTTCAAAAACACGTTTAATTATTGTTCTTGACGACATTCGTAGTTTAAACAATATTGGATCCGTTTTTAGAACCTCGGATGCATTTTTAGTTGAAAAAATATTCCTATGTGGAATTACAGCCACGCCCCCAAATAAAGAAATTCATAAAACGGCATTGGGAGCTACCGAAACTGTAGCTTGGGAACATTCTGAAAATGTACTTCAGGTAATTGAAGAGTTAAAATCAGAGGGCGTAAAAGTTTTTGCAATTGAACAAGTGGAGAGTTCTATATTTTTGCAAGATTTTGAAATAGAAAAAAATCAAAAATACGCTTTGGTTTTTGGAAATGAGGTTTTTGGGGTGTCTCAAAAAGCAGTAGAAATTTGTAATGGAACAATAGAAATTCCACAATTAGGAACCAAACATTCCTTGAATATTGCGGTTAGCGCAGGAATTGTAATTTGGGATTTTTTCAAAAAAATGAGGTAATTACTCTTCCATTTTTTTTCTAATTTCATCCAAAATAAATACATAATCACTTTGATTTTTTACAAAGTCTCTCTCGGAAACATCAATAATTAAGACGTTTAAATTGGTTTGGGAATTTATATAATCTAAATATCCCTTGTTGATTTTATCCAAATAATCCCCTGGAATTTCTTGCTCGTAACTTCTGCCTCTTCGTTTAATATTTTGTAATAACTGATCTGTATTTTGATACAAATAAACATACAAATCGGGTTTTGGCATTTCTTTATAAATTATATCAAACAAGGTTTTATAGAGTCGAAATTCATCATCCTGCAAAGTTACTTTTGCAAAAATTAGCGATTTAAAGATGTGATAATCGGCAACAATAAAATCTTTAAATAAGTCAAATTGCGCTAAATCATCAGATAATTGCTGGTATCTATCGGCTAAAAAAGACATTTCAAGCGGGAAGGCATATCTATTTTGATCTTTATAGAATTTAGGTAAAAACGGATTGTCGGCAAAACGCTCGAATACCGTTTTAGCATTAAAATCTTGAGCAATTTTTTCTGCGAGTGTCGTTTTTCCAGCGCCAATATTTCCTTCAATTGCAATATAATTGTATTGCTGTAAATGGTACTTTTCAATAGGTAATTCCAAATTAGAAACAACTTTACAGCTGCTTTTGTCTTCACAAGAATCAATTAATTCTTGAGTAGATTTATTCATAACTGGGTGAACAAATTCCAATTGTAAGTCCTTCATTGGCAGTAAAACAAAAAGTCGTTTTTGCATTTGGGGATGAGGGATAACTAGACTTGCCGTATTTATAACCTCATTTTCAAAACTGATAATATCAATATCAATAATTCTAGGTTGGTAACCGTCTTGTGAAGTTCTGATTCTTCCAAGTTGTTTTTCAATTTTTAAAATCCCTGATAATACTTTTTGTGGTGATTTGTGAGTGTGAATTGCAATGGTGCAATTGTAAAATGCATCGCTTTCAAAGCCCCAAGAAGGAGATTCGTATAATTTTGAAACTGAAAATACCGTTCCAATCTCCAGTTGTATCAATTGAATGCACTTTTGAATAGTCTCTAGACGATTGCCTTGATTACTGCCAATCGATAAAATGGACTGATTTTGAGATTTCATAATTACTGCAAATTAACAAAAGAAAATGAGAATAAAACTATATTTGAAATGAGTGTTAATAAATAAATGTTCAACGAAAAACACTTTGACAGTTTTAATGAAAGGGTTGTTTAGAAAGTAATTACACTTCAATTCTAACAATATACCCTTCATTACTTCTAATATTGAAAACCGTACCGTCTTCAAAAATTAGATATTGACCTTTTATACCTATTAATTTACCTTTATAGTTTGGCGTTTTATCCAGACTTAAACTGTTTATTTTTGAAGGATATTCAATAACCGGGTAATTCATTTCGAACAAATCATTTTTTTCTAAATGAAAATATTCCTGAACTTCATCTGGCAATAAAGGCAAGAGTTTTTCTCGTTCTTTAATTAAATCCGTGAAAACGATATCATTGGTAAGCATTTTACGCCAATTGGTTTTATCGGCAAAATGGTTTTTTAGAACTACTTCGGTAATTCCTGCTAAATAGCGATTGGGAACTTCCACAATTGAAATGGCTTTTTCTGCACCTTGATCAATCCACCGAGTTGGGACTTGCGTTTTACGGGTTACACCAACTTTTACCTCACTAGACAAAGCTAAATAAACAATATGTGGCTGCAATTGAACTCTTTCTTCATAAGCTAAATCTCGGTCTTGAATTCCTAAATGAGCAGTACTTAATTCAGGCTTCATAATCCAATCGCCTACAGCGGGACTTGAGAAAAAACAATCATAACAAAAACCTTGACGAAAAATTTTCTTCTTTTTTCCACAATTCAAACATTGGAAACCAACAAAATTGATCTTAATATTTTTATTCAATAATTGATTCATATTTAGAAAACTATCTTGGAAAATCAAGAAATATTGAATTGGAGTTTCAAACTGTGTTTGCATTTTATTTAGAACGCCTTCGTATGTCATTATTGAAAAGTTTAAGGTATAAAGTTTAAAGTTCCGTAAAATTTGCTATTTTTGGTAAAGTTAGCATTTGTTTATCGTTTAACAAATCTAAAAGTCGAAAACTAAATCTAAAGTTGAAATGCCAATTTCTATAATCAATTCCTTCGCCTCTTGGGTTTTAAAACAGCGCATTCACCAGATTGAGCTTTTTTTAAAATACCCAAATGAAGTACAAGAAGAATTACTTTTTAGTTTAATTCGATCGGCTGAAAAAACCACTATCGGAATAGAATACGGATATGAATCAATTAAAACGTATGCCACTTTTATTGAACGCGTTCCTATTTCAACCTATGAGGATTTACAGCCATTAATTGAGCGAACCCGATTAGGAGAACAAAATGTTTTTTGGAATACTTCTGTAAAATGGTTCGCAAAATCTAGTGGAACCACTAATGCAAAAAGTAAATTTATCCCTGTGAGTAATGAAGCATTAGAAAACTGTCATTACAAGGGCAGTAAAGATTTATTGTGCATGTACTTAAATAATAATGAAAATTCAGGACTATTTGCGGGAAAAAGTTTACGATTGGGTGGTAGTTCTCAAATCTATGAAGACAACAATAGTTTTTTTGGTGATTTATCGGCTATTCTAATTGAAAATATGCCAATTTGGGCTGAATTTATAAGTACTCCAAGCAATAGAATTTCCTTGATGAGTGAGTGGGAAACGAAAATTACTGCGATAATCAATGAAACAAAAAACGAAAATGTAACGAGTTTTGCTGGAGTTCCTTCGTGGATGTTAGTATTGTTAAATAAAGTATTGGAAGAAACTGGAAAATCCAATCTATTGGAAATTTGGCCAAATTTGGAAGTTTATTTCCATGGCGGTGTCAATTTTGATCCTTACAGAGATCAGTATCAAAAAATAGTTCCCCATTCCGATTTCAAATATTACGAAATTTACAATGCCTCCGAAGGATTTTTTGCCATTCAAGATAGTAATGATTCCAATGAACTATTACTAATGCTGGATTATGGTATTTTTTATGAATTTATTCCAATGGATGTTTTTGGAACACCAAACCAACATGCCATTCGCTTATGCGATGTTGAGTTAAATAAAAATTATGCGATTGTAATAACTACAAATTCTGGTTTGTGGCGCTATATGATTGGGGACACTGTTAGATTTACATCGTTAAACCCCTACAGAATTAGAGTTACTGGTAGAACCAAACACCACATTAATGTTTTTGGCGAAGAGTTAATGGTTGAAAATTCCGACCGAGCTATTGCTAAAGCGTGTCAAATTACCAATACTGAAGTGGTGGATTATACTGTAGCTCCAGTTTTTATGAAAGGTAAAGAAAAAGGATCTCATGAATGGATGATTGAATTTAAGAATAACCCTTCAGACGCGGCTGCTTTTGCAAAAATATTGGATGAAACGTTACAAACATTAAATTCAGATTATGAGGCCAAACGCTACAATAACATGACTTTAAATCCATTGCAAATAAATATTGCACGTCCCAATTTATTTTATGATTGGCTGAAAGACCAGAATAAATTAGGGGGCCAACACAAAATCCCGAGACTTTCAAATCAAAGGGATTATTTGGAAAAATTGAAGGGAATGCAGATTATAAAATAAAAACCGTCTAAAATTAGATGGTTTTTTATTTAGAATTACGAAGCTATTTCCAAGCGTTTTAGTAAGTTTTTACTCAATGTATGTTGTGCATATTCTTTATCAATATCCAAAGTTTTTTCATCGGAACTTGGTAAATCATACATCGCATCAGTAAGAATCGCTTCACATAAAGAGCGCAATCCACGAGCGCCTAATTTATATTCTAATGCCTTATCTACAATAAAGTCCAAAGCTTCATCTGTGATGTTAAACTCCACTTCGTCCATTAAAAACAACTTTTTGTACTGCTTAATTAAGGCGTTTTTAGGCTCGGTTAATATAGCACGCAACGTTTCTCTATCCAATGGATCCATGTGAGTTAACACAGGTAAACGACCAATAATTTCAGGAATCAAACCAAAATCTTTGATGTCTTTTGGAATGATATATTGCAATAAATTGTCTTTATTGATATTATCAGCATTTTTAGACGTGCTGTAGCCCATCGCTTGACGGTTCAATCTTTTAGAGATTATTTTTTCAATTCCATCAAAAGCACCTCCGGCAATAAACAATATGTTTTGGGTATTTACTTCTACAAATTTTTGGTCGGGGTGTTTTCTACCTCCTTTTGGTGGCACGTTTACAACTGTTCCTTCCAATAATTTCAACAAAGCTTGTTGAACTCCCTCTCCAGAAACATCTCGAGTAATTGAAGGATTATCGCCTTTTCGGGCAATTTTATCAATTTCGTCAATAAAAACAATTCCTCTTTCGGCTTTGGCCAAATCATAATCGGCAGCTTGAAGTAGGCGTGTTAAAATACTCTCCACATCTTCTCCCACATATCCTGCTTCGGTTAAAACAGTTGCATCAACAATAGCCAATGGTACGTCTAGCATTTTTGCAATGGTTTTGGCAACCAGCGTTTTCCCAGTGCCTGTTTGACCTACCATGATGATATTGGATTTTTCAATTTCCACTTCATCTTCTAATTCTTGTTGCATCAACCTTTTATAATGATTGTAAACAGCAACTGCCATAACTTTTTTGGTTTGGTCTTGACCAATAACATATTTATCAAGAAAAGCACGAATATCTTTTGGTTTTCTGAGGACTAAATCACCAATATTAGATTTTACATTAGATTTTAATTCCTCAACCACAATGCCATTCGCTTGCTCAATACATTTATCACAAATGTGCGCATCTATTCCAGCAATCAATAAATTGGTTTCTGGTTTTTTTCTTCCACAGAAGGAACATTCTAATTTTTCTTTTGCCATTATTTATTGTTTAAAGTTTAAAAGTTTAAAGTTTAAAGTTACTCGAGCAACCTTAAACTTTAAACCTTAAACTTGTAACTGCGATTTTTAACTTCTTCTCAACACTTCATCAATCATTCCGTACTCTTTTGCTTCATCAGCAATCATCCAATAATCGCGTTCTGAATCTAGGTGTACTTTTTCAAATGTTTGTCCGGAATGCTTAGAAATTATTTGGTACAATTCGTCTTTTAGCTTTAACATTTCACGCAAGTTGATTTCCATATCGGTAGCAACTCCTTGCGCTCCTCCTGATGGCTGGTGAATCATGACTCTTGAATGAGGTAATGCCGAACGTTTTCCTGCAGCTCCTGCGCACAATAAAACAGCTCCCATTGAAGCAGCCATTCCAGTGCAAATTGTAGCTACATCAGGTTTAATATATTGCATGGTATCATAAATCCCAAGACCAGCATAAACGCTACCTCCAGGAGAATTGATATAAATTTGAATGTCTTTTGAAGAATCTGCGCTTTCTAAGAACAACAATTGTGCTTGAACGATATTGGCAATTTGATCGTCAATTCCTGTACCCAAAAAGATAATTCTATCCATCATTAATCTTGAAAAAACGTCTAATTGAGAAACGTTCAATTGGCGTTCTTCAATAATATATGGGGTCATCCCCTTTGGCGTCATTGCATTTACAAGTTTATCGTAGTACAAATTATTAACTCCTTGATGTTTTGTAGCAAACTTCTTAAATTGCTTCGCCTGTTCGAGCGCGGCTCTCGGGTCTTTTGAGTAATTCATTTTGTTTAATTTATAAATTTAAAATAATGCCTAGATTCTGTACAAAGTTAATGCAAAGCATTAAAAAAAGAGTGCCAAAAAATAATTTTCTGACACTCAAATGTAATTCTTTTTTATTGTTTATCAAATGAAAACTGAGTAATCTAGAATTTATTCTCCGTAGAAAGCAGCAATAAATTCAGCGTAAGTTACTTTCTTTTCTTTCGCATTTGCTTTTTCTTTGAAAAGAAGTAATAATTTTTCTCCTACCACTTGATCAGATAGTTTTTTAACTTCTTCTTGGTTTGCCAATACTCTAGCTACAATTCCTTGTACCTCTTCATCAGTAGGATTCATTTGTCCAAATTGTGCCATTTGTTGTTTGATTGACTTAGCGGTAAATTGTTTTAAATCTTCAAATGTAACTTGGATATTTGATTGACTTAGTGCTCTACCTTCAATTAATTGGTAACGCAAACCTTTCTCCGATTTTTCGTATTCAACTACAGCTTCTTCTGCTGATAATTTTTTCTCACCAACGGTTTGTAACCATCTTTTCAAGAAATCAGCCGGTAAATCAAATTTGGTGTTTTCAATCAGAAAATTAGTTACATCTGATAATAATCTTTGATCTGCTTGTTGAGCAAATTGCGCTTCAGCATCTTCTTTAATTTTAGCTTTTAAATCCTCCAATGAAGAAACTGTTCCAGGACCAAAAAGTTTATCAAATAAATCTTGATTCAATTCAGCTAGTTCAGTTCCATTACTACTTTCAATAGTAAAATCTACGTCAATAGCTAAACCATGTACTTCATCATGACTTACTTTTAAAATGTCCATCAATTGATGATCATCGTCAAAAAGACCTTTTGTATTAACAGTTACCACATCACCCGCTTTTTTACCAACGAATTTTGCTCCTGTTTTTTTATCTTTAAAAATAGAAATATTGAAGGTATGTGGTGCGTTAATTCCATATTCAGAATTGGTAAAAGTTCCCGTAATATCCGAACTTTCTTCAACAACAGTTTGAGGAATTGGTGTTCCAAATTGTTTTTGGATACGAACCACTTGCTCGTCAATTAACTTATCATCTGCCCTTACAACATATTTAATAATATTGTTTTTTGCTTCAAGATCTAAATCAAAATTTGGAACCAATCCAATTTCGTATTCAAATTCCATTTCTTCATCATCCCAAGGAAAATCGATATTTTCTTTTGCTAATGGAGTACCAAGAAGATTCAAACGCTCTGATTGAATGTATCTTTCTAAAGCTAAATCAACTACTTTTTTAACTTCTTCAATTTTAATTGCTCTTCCGTATTGTTTTTCAACTAAATCTCTAGGCACAGCCCCTTTTCTAAAACCTTTTACTGTTGCCAATGGCATTTTTTCATTGATTCTTTTTTGTACTTGTCCTTTGTAATCCATGTGAACTACTTTCAATATAATTACTTCATTTACAGCATTTATTGCTACTCTTTTGATATCCATTTTCTTTCTTAATTTACATACTAAATTTGGGTTGCAAAAATATAAAATTTTTGCAACCCAAACAAGTTTAATTACATTGAATTTATTTAAAAAAGACCAGTTAAATCTTATAAAAAAACGTCTATTTCAGAAGCCAACTTAATGTCTTTATCCGTTACACCGCTTGCATCATGAGTTGTTAAACGGATGTTGACTTTATTGTAAACATTAAATAATTCTGGATGGTGGTTCATTTTTTCAGAAACTACTCCAACTTTTACTATAAATCCAAGTGCTTCAGTAAAATTTTTAAACTGAAATTTTTTCTCAATACCTTCTGAATTAAACTGCCAATCGTTCAAATTTAAAAGCAATGGCGCTACTTCTTCCTTATTGTATTTTTTCATTACTAATTTTTTTACAAAATTAGTTAAAAAAAGCGAAATTGTTTTCTACATTAACTTAATATAGTACTTTAGTGCCTCAAAAAATTAATACCCATTGAGCGCCTCTTTTTCATTCAAAATATACTCTTCCACTTCAGAATTTCCAACCAATTGGAATGATTTTTCTGCAAATAATATTTTCTTTTCAAAAGAGTATTTACATATTTTAGAAGTTTCTTCGCCCAATAACATTTTAAGTAATTTCATTGGATTATTCCAAAATGAAAAATTAGTTGGCGTTGCATTAACGCAATTCAACAATTTAAGCTTGGTGAATTCTTATGGCGAAAGAGATAATTGTATAAAAACCAAAATTAGAACTGTCGTTTTTAAAAATTTTAGCTCCAACGTACTTGTAGTAGGAAACAATACTTTAACTGGGCAAAATACGTTTTGTTTTTCAAAAGAAGTACCCGCAAAAGAATTAATCAATTTACTCTATAAAGCGGTGGAAGAATTACAGAAACAAATTGAAAAAAAAGGGCAAAAAGTGCACCTTGTGATTTACAAAGATTTTCCTGAATTACAGGTTCCTTTATTCGAATTACCTGAATTTAGTTCATTTTACAATTTTACTACACAGCCCAACATGCTATTTTCTATTAAAGAGCATTGGAATACTTTTGATGATTATGTAACGGATTTAAGCAAGAAATATCGTGACCAATTTAAACGAGCCCGTAAAAAATCGGATGGGATTACCAAACGAAAGTTTTCAATAGAAGACATTGAAAATTATAAAGAAAGAATTGTCGAATTGTATTTAAATGTTGCGAAAAAAGCCACTTTTAACACTTTTTATCTTAATGATGATCATTTTGAGATTTTCAAAAAAGCATTAAATGATAAATTTTTATTTTATGGCTATTTTAACGATGAAACTTTAATCGGATTCAATACTTTGATTAAAAACGGCAACGATATCGACACCTATTTTTTGGGTTATGATGAAAAATGCCAACGCGAGAAAATGTTGTATTTGAATATGCTTTATGATATGATTGCGTATTCTATCAATAAAGGATTCAAACGAATTGTTTTTGCTAGAACGGCATTAGAAATAAAAAGTTCAGTTGGGGCAAATCCAGAGGTTTTACATGGATTTATGAGACACAACAATCGTTTTATCAATTTATTTATCCCAAAATTATTTCACTTTTTCGAACCTAAAATGGAATGGACAGAAAGAAATCCTTTTAAATAAACTATAAGCTATCAATTTCTTCCTGAACTACTTCCCAATCAAAAAGTAATTGTTCTAATTCCGCTTTCTTTTTATTGTAAGCAACAAAAAAATTGGCGTTTTCAATGTGCTTATCAAAGTTTGAGGACACCATTTTATCGTCATTTTGAATGTCAATTTCCAATTGTTTAATCTGACTTTCAATTTTACTTAAACGATTGTAAAGCGACTTGTTTTTCTTCTGGTCTTCATAAGAAAGTGATTTTTTATCTACTTTTTGTGTTCCCCCTTTGGGGGTTAGGGGGCTTTTTTTCTCCACTTCCCGCATGTTCTCTAAATTGCGTTGTTCAAGAAAGTAGTTTACGTCACCTAAATATTCTTTGATTTTTTGGTCTTTGAATTCGTAAACCAAATTCGACATTCCTTGAAGAAAATCTCTATCGTGAGACACCAACAAAAGGGTACCTTCATATTTTTGTAAAGCTGCCTTTAGGACATTTTTAGATTTAATATCCAAGTGATTTGTAGGCTCATCCATTACCAAAACATTGATAGGCTGCAACAATAATTTACACAATGCCAATCGGTTTCTTTCCCCTCCAGATAGGACTTTTACCTTTTTTTCCACATCATCCCCTCGGAATAAAAAAGAGCCTAACATGTCGCGAACTTTAGATCGATTGGTGTCATTGGCAGCGTCTTCCATAGTTTGAAGCAATGTAATTTCACCATCTAAATATTCTGCTTGATTTTGAGCAAAATAACCTACTTGTACATTATGTCCTAATTTAATTTCCCCTTGAAATTCAAATTCGTTAACTATAGCTTTAATAAATGTCGATTTTCCTTGCCCATTTTGACCAACGAAAGCTATTTTACTTCCGCGTTCTACTAACAGAGAAATGTCTTTTAAAATGGTTTTGTCGCCGTAATTTTTAGTCACTTTTTCAGCTTCAATAACTATTTTTCCTGGCACTTTTGAAACTGGAAATGAGATATTCATTACTGAATTATCATCTTCATCCACTTCAATACGTTCAACTTTGTCTAATTTTTTAATTAACGATTGCGCCATGGAAGCTTTGGATGCTTTGGCACGAAACTTCTCAATTAGTTTTTCTGTTTCTTCGATTTTCTTTGCTTGATTTTTTTGGGTAGCCAATTGTTTTTCGCGAATTTCATGGCGTAATTCTAAGTATTCAGAATACGGTTTGTTAAAATCGTAGGCTTTTCCGAGAGAAATTTCTATAGTTCTATTGGTCACATTATCCAAAAACATTTTATCGTGAGATACAATTACTACCACTCCAGGATAATTTCTCAGGAAACTTTCTAGCCAAATGATACTTTCAATATCCAAGTGGTTGGTAGGCTCATCGAGAAGTAAAACATCATTGGATTGAAGTAACAATTTGGCCAATTCAATCCTCATTCTCCAACCACCTGAAAAAGTTTCGGTTTGATTATTGAAATCTTCTCTTTTAAATCCTAAACCTAGTAGGATTTTTTCGGTATCTCCTACATAATTATAACCACCTAATAATTCAAATCGATGCGTAAAATCGGATAAATCTTCAATGATTTGGCTGTATTCCTCACTTTCATAATCGGTTCTAGTTACCAATAAATGGTTTATTTGCTCCAGCTTTTTTTCTACAATTTTAATTTCTGTAAATGCTTCATAGGCTTCTTCCAAAACGGTTCTTCCCTGTTCAAAATCTATATCTTGACGGAGAAAACCCAACCTAACTTCCTTTTCTTGTGAAATCACACCCGAATCGGGAGCAAAATCTCTGGCTAATATTTTTAACATGGTAGATTTTCCAGCGCCATTTTTCCCCACCAAACCCACTCGGTCACCAGCGCCTAAACGGAAGGTTACTTCTTCAAATAAATAAGTACCTCCAAAAGAAACTGATAAGTTATGTATATTAAGCATTAATTATGATTTTTTTAAAATTGTATGATTAAATTTGTATACCAAAACTGGTAATTTAAAATTTTTTGCAAATGTTAAAAAAAGGATCCAAATTAAATAGTATTTTAACAGGAAGTTGTCCTAAATGTCAAAAAGAAAGTATGTATAAGGAAAAAAATAGGCTTAAATTGACAAAAATTTTATCGATGAATGACTATTGTGGGCATTGCGGTTTAAAATACCAGATTGAACCTTCCTTTTTTTACGGTGCAATGTATGTGAGTTACGGGTTAAATGTGGCAGTAGGTGTTGCCGCTTTTATTATATCTAATGTGTTTTTTAATTCTAGTTTGAAGCAAGCTTTTATTGCAATCATTATCTCAATGGTAGTTGCTTTTCCTTATGTTTTGCGATTGTCTAGAAATATTTACATCAATATGTTTGTGACTTACGATGAGAATTTCAAAAAATAACTATATTTTCTTATCGTATCTTTTAATATCAATTGGTGTATCAAGGGGTTTTTGATACTCAATTGAATCAAATAAGGCGATTGCCAATGCCGGTCCTAACATTACGCCCCGAGTTCCAAGTCCGTTTAAAATATGTAATCTAGGAAAATTGGAATGGGTTCCCACAAGTGGTTTTCTGTCTCTTACAGTGGGTCTAACACCTGCAAAATGATTTATTATTTCAAACTCGCAATCTAAAATTTCATTAATACGAGCAAGGAGTTCTGTTTTTCCTTCTTCCGATGGGTTACTTGTTTTATCTTGCCAATTATAAGTAGCACCCACTTTAAATAAGTCATTTCCTAAAGGCAAAATAAAGACGCTTGTATTAACAATTACGTCTAAATTAAGTTCAGGTGCTTTTATGATAAACAACTCCCCTTTAGTGCCGTCTAATGGCAAATAATTGAAATACGGATTGGCATGTAACCCAAAACCTTCAGCAAAGACAATTTGTTTTGCCTTTATGTTTTTGTACTCAATACAGTTGTCAAAAAATTGAATGGTCTGATAATCGAACGTTTCTTGAAGTAAGAGATTATTTTCTTGTAAATACTTTTTATAAGCATCTAACAATAATTTAGTGTCAACATAACCAGTTTGTAATACTTCCCCATAATCAAAAGGGGAATTGATTCCTGAGTATTTTTTTTTAACTAAATCCAAGGATAAAAAGGGGGCTAACATTTTATTATCGGAAGCCGCAAACCAATTATTTTGTTCCTCGACCGAAAAAAATTTACGTAGAATTGGAATTTTATAATCCACTTTAATTTGAAGTTTGGACTCCAGTTTTTGATAGAAATTATCTAAGACTTGTAATTGTTGTTGGGCTTGCCATACTTCGCTAAATCGCTTTAGAATGACAGGATTGTATAAACCACCTGCAATTAAAGAAGAACTTTGCGATTGATTATCAACTATTAGAATCGTCTTCTGATTTTGCATCGCCGTTTCGGCAAATGAAATACCTGCTAATCCAGAACCAACAATCAAATAATCTATCATTTTAGAAATTTAGGGGTGTAAAATTATTCAATCTCCAAAGTATTGTTCGTAAAATCAAATTTGATATTCTTTAATTTTTTTAAAGCACTTAGTCCGAATAAATTTACTCCATCTAATTTAGTATTGATTCCGCAGGATACATTTTCAATAGTTATTAATCCAATTTTAATTTCTTTCATATTAAAACGGACACTTTTATTTACATTTCCGCTTGCATCCATGAAATAACCACCTTCTAATATATCTTCTTCACCAATAGTTTTTGCTTTAAACAAAGTGAGAACAATATCGGGGGTTAAAAAAACTTCAGCTGCTCCTGTATCTAAAATCATATCAATTTTAAGTACTCTATTAAAAGTAACGTTCAATTCATAAACGCCTCCGTCGGTAGGGATTAAATTAAGTTTATTCTCATTTTTATTAGAAATAGTTGGACCTGAAATGTACTTGCCCTCAATCCAAGTTCCTTTTAAAATACCTCCTTTGGCATATTTCCAGATCCCTTCGCCATGAATTTTATCGTTTTTAAAACTTCCTTCAAACGAATCTCCGTTTAATTTTTTTAGAATTCCATGACCATTTTTCGTAAAATTAAATATTTCTCCTTTGTAAATAGATCCGTCTGTATATTTAATACTTCCCATTCCAGTTAAAGTATCATTAACGAAATTTCCTTCCAATTCGTATCCGTCTGGATAGGTCGTTTTCCCTTTTCCATTTAGATTTCCTTTTACAAATGAACCTTCAAAAACAACATTTTCCTTAGTAATTAATTTACCTAAACCATTAATCATATTGTCTTTCATTTCACCATTGTAAATCGCACCATCGGCATAAAATATTTGACAAATTCCAATGGCTTTACTATCTTTCCATTGACCGGTTACCTTTGTTTTATCTTCATAAATATAGGTTCCCTCGCCATTCTCACAATCTCCAACAATACATTGAGAAAAGCCAAATGAGGTAAAACACAAAGAAATAAATAGCCACTTTTTCATATCGTTAGATTTAGTTGATAACAAACAAATATAGGTTTTAAAATTAAAATAAAATATTTATCAAAAAAAAACCTTTTAAACAATTACGTCTAAAAGGTTTTTTTTATAAAAATGAAATACTAGTAATTCCACAT
>JARXAC010000018.1:0-16079 GCA_029866065.1 Flavobacterium sp. | reverse complement strand
CGCCCAATAATTGATTACTATTTAGATTATTCCGCTGCCTCCAATTCTAAAAATAATAAATACGTACATGGAGGTATTATTGAAAAAACTGCTGCCGCATCGGCTTATGACAAACGTGGAATAAAATATAAAATTCGACTTACCAATCACATGATAAATTTGATAAGTAAAGACTCTACCAATGTAAGATTAGGATTAGTGGTAACTGAATCAATAGGTGTTGCTACAAATGCAATGTTAAGAAGTTCAATTCCAGTTGTAAATCCCTTTTATAAATATCCATCGGCTTCGGTTTATAATCCACTTGGAACTGTTTTATTTGGAAACAACATTCCTGCAACAGATCCAAATTATACGAAGCGTTTAAAACTGGAAATTTACTATACAAAACCAAAAACTAATTTATAATCTATAAAATATATGTGCGGAATTGTTGGTTATATTGGACATAGAGAAGCCTTTCCTATTGTAATTAAAGGTTTAAAAAGACTTGAATACAGAGGATACGATAGCGCTGGAGTAATGCTTTTTGACGGAAAAAATCTTAAAGTTTGTAAAACAAAAGGTAAAGTTTCCGATTTAGAAGAATTATGTTCTACAAATATAACTACAAATGGCACTATTGGAATGGGGCATACCCGTTGGGCAACACATGGGGTTCCAAATGACGTTAACTCACATCCTCATGTTTCAAATTCTGGGAATCTCGTAATTATTCATAATGGAATCATTGAAAACTATGCTCCTCTAAAAAAAGAATTAATTAATAGAGGGTATGTTTTTCACTCAGATACAGATACTGAAGTTTTGGTAAATTTAATTGAAGACGTTCAAAAGAAAGACAATTTAAAATTAGGTAAAGCGGTTCAAATCGCTTTAAATCAGGTGGTGGGTGCTTATGCAATTTGTGTATTTGACAAACAAAAACCAAATGAAATAATTGTGGCCCGTTTAGGAAGTCCATTAGCAATTGGTGTTGGTGAAAACGAATATTTTATTGCATCAGATGCTTCTCCGTTTATAGAATATACTTCCAATGCGATTTACCTTGAAGATGAAGAAATGGCAATTGTGAGATTGGATAAACCTTTAAAAATTAGAAAAATTAAAGATGATTCTCTAGTTGATCCTTATGTTCAAGAATTGCAGATGAACTTAGAGCAAATTGAAAAAGGAGGATACGATCACTTTATGTTAAAAGAAATTTTTGAGCAACCAAATGTAATAAAAGATACTTATCGAGGTCGTTTACATGCCAATACAGGTTTGATTCAAATGGCAGGAATAGAAGATAATATCGAGAAATTTCTTAACGCTGATAGAATATTAATCGTAGCATGCGGAACTTCATGGCACGCAGGATTAGTTGCCGAATACGTAATAGAAGAATTTACAAGAATCCCGGTTGAAGTTGAATATGCTTCTGAATTCAGATATAGAAACCCTATAATCAATAAAGGTGATGTGGTTATTGCAATCTCACAATCTGGTGAAACTGCTGACACTTTAGCTGCAATTAAATTAGCTAAAGTAAGAGGTGCGTTTGTATTTGGAGTTTGTAATGTGGTGGGATCTTCTATTTCAAGAGAAACTCATGCTGGTGCTTATACTCATGCTGGACCCGAGATTGGAGTGGCTTCTACCAAAGCATTTACGACACAAATTACCGTTTTAACCATGATTGCTTTGAGAATTGCAAAAGCCAAAGGAACCATGTCCAATTCTGATTTCCATAGGTATTTACAAGAATTAGAATTAATTCCAGAAAAAGTACTTGAAGCACTTCAAACCAATGATAAAGCGAAAGAAATAGCTGCAACTTTTAAAAACTCAAACAATTGTTTGTATTTAGGCAGAGGTTACAATTTTCCTGTTGCATTAGAAGGCGCACTAAAATTAAAAGAAATTTCCTATATTCATGCGGAAGGTTATCCTGCAGCAGAAATGAAACACGGACCAATTGCTTTAATTGATGAGCACATGCCTGTAGTTGTAATTGCACCCAAATTAGGGCATTATGACAAAGTGGTTAGTAATATTCAAGAGATAAAATCAAGAAGTGGAAAAATAATTGCAATTGTTACCAAAGGAGATACACAAGTTCGAGATTTAGCCGATTATGTAATTGAAATTCCTGAAACACCCGATGCATTATCCCCATTAATTACTACAATTCCATTACAATTATTGTCCTATCACATTGCGGTGATGAGAGATTGTAATGTTGATCAACCTCGTAATTTGGCAAAATCGGTGACGGTGGAGTAAAAAATAGAAAATAAATAAAAAAGCGCTCATTTTTTGGGCGCTTTTTTTATTTATATCAATAAGCTAAATTTTTACGAATTACTTAATGAAATGTTAAAATTAAAAGCCTTTTTCAAATTAAATTAACAGATTAAATTAAAACGATGTGAAAAATTTAAAGATTTAATTTGATTAATTACTAAAATAAACGGAGTTAATATATTAAAAATCAAATTTCTTAAGCTAATATTTAAAAATATGAAAATAAATACTAATTTAGCTACACTAACAAACAAATTTTAAACCACAATGAGAAAACACTTACTAATTTTGACATTGTTTTTTTGCAGCGTATCGTTTGCACAAAAAGTAGTTTCAGATTCAATTAAAAACACAGTACTAAATGAGGTTGTAGTCTCTGCTTCTAGAACTCCTGAAAAAGTTTTACAGTCGCCAGTTACAATTGAAAGAATGGGACTAAAGGACATTAAAAAAACAGCCTCCCCTTCCTACTACGACGGTTTAGAGAACCTGAAAGAGGTTCAAATGAACACCAGCAGTTTGACATTTAAATCAATCAATACTAGAGGGTTTGCAACTGTTGCAAATGTTAGATTTATGCAATTAGTAGATGGAATGGACAACTCTTCTCCACTGCTAAACTTCGTGCTAGGGAACATGATTGGAATTTCAGAAATTGACGTTCAAAGCGTAGAATTATTACCTGGAGCCTCTTCTGCATTGTATGGTGCAAATGCCTTTAATGGTATACTCTTTATGAATAGTAAAAATCCATTCACTAGCGAAGGGGTAAACGGTTATGTGAAATACGGACAAACTAACCAACAAGCTGCTGGTGTAAATAGTTTTTCAGATTATGGGGTGAGAGTAGCTCATAAATTTAATAACTATTTTGCTGCTAAAGCAAACTATACTTACATGAAAGGTACCGATTGGTACGCTACTAATTATAATAGTATAAACGCAGCAAATGGTGATGAAATTATAGGAATAGATAGAACAAATCCAAATTATAACGGTATCAACGTATATGGTGATGAAGTTTCAACTAACTTAAGAGGAGTAGGTCAAGGTTTAGCTGCCGCTGGATTAATTCCTGCTTCAACAGTAAATTTATTACCAAACTCCAATGTAAGTAGAACCGGTTATAAAGAAGTTGAATTAACAGATAACAAAGCTTCAAACACAAAACTGGATTTCTCTTTACACTTGAGACCATTTGGAAATGAAAATTTGGAAGTTATCTGGCAAAGTAAATTTGGTTTTGGTAATGCCGTTTACCAAGGAGCCAACAGATACTATTTGAATAACTTTTTTATGCAACAACATAAATTAGAATTCAAAGGAAAGAACTTCTTCGTAAGAGGATATACTACCACTGAAGATGGTGGAAATTCATACGACATGTTGTTTACAGGGATAAACATCAACAGAAAATGGAAAGATGATAGAACATGGTTTGGTCAATATGCTGGAGCTTATGTACAATCAACATTAGGTGGTGCAACTCCTACCCTAGCACATCAAATTGCGAGAAATACTGCAGATACAGGAAGATTAATTCCTGGTACAGATGCGTTTAAAACGGCATTTAGCGAAGTAACTTCCGAAGCTAGTGTACTTTCTGGATCTAAATTAGTAGACAACTCTAGAATTTACCATTCAGATGTTAATTATAATTTTAAGGATCAAGTTAAATTTGCTGAAATTCAAGTAGGTGGATCTTACCGATTGTATGAATTGAATTCTAAGGGAAGAATTTATACTGATGCAAATGGTCCAATAAATTATAATGAATATGGTGCTTACACTCAATTGCAAAAGAAATTAATGGATGACCGTTTAAAACTTTCAGGGTCTATACGTTATGATAAATCTCAAAACTTTCAGGGCAATTATTCTCCAAGAATCTCTGCTGTATACTCTGCTGGTGAGAACAAACAACACAATTTCAGAGCTTCCTTCCAAACCGGTTTCAGAAACCCATCTACTCAAGACCAGTACATCGGATTTAACGTAGGTAGTGCAATATTACTTGGTTCAGCTCCTGATAACTTAATAAGATATACTGAAACTTTACCTGTAAGTACTACTGTAGGTCAGTTATTTGCTGGCGGAACATCAGTTGTTATGACCGGTTTAAATGCATACAATAACTCTTATACTGCTTCCTCAGTAGCTGCTTTATCAGCATCTGGTAACCCAGCTGACTTAAGAAAAACTAACTTAGAATATGTAAAACCTGAAGAGGTAAAAGCTTTAGAATTAGGATACCGATCTGTTGTTAATGATGTTTCTGTTGATATTAATGGATATTATAATGTTTATAATAATTTCATTGGAAACATTAACGTTGTTGCTCCTTACTACGGAACAGCAGTAGATTCTCCTAGTGCTACGGGTGGTCCAACAAATCTTGGAACTCAATCCATTCACGCATTACAAAATGGAAACTTTAGAGCTTATCAATTGTATACCAATACTAAAATTGAAATTAAATCACTTGGTTTTGGACTTGGACTTTCTAAAAAAGTATACAAAGATTTCGAGTTTGGTGTAAACTATAACTATGCTGAATTTGATTTTGATAAATCTCAAGATGAAAGCTTCGAAGCGAGTTTCAATACTCCAAAACACAGAGTAAAAGCGTCGTTTGGGAACGAAAAATTATTCAAAAACTTTGGGTTTAATGTAAGCGGAAGATGGAATACCCAATACACATGGGAATCTACAATGGTTGACGGTGTAATTCCTGAAGCTACTGTAATTGATGCACAAATCACTTACAACGTTCCAAGTATGAAATCTGCTTTCAAAATTGGTGCTGCTAACTTAGGAGGAAAAGAGTACTTCCAAGTATTAGGAGCGGGATTAATAGGGCAACAAATTTTTGCTTCTTGGACTATTAAACCATAATTATTATTAATATAAAAACTTACGTTATGATAAAAAATTTCAAATGGGTTGTACTGGTTTCTTTAACCTTTATGGCATGTACAAATGACGATACGGTTGTTACTGGTGAGGCACCAGTAACCACAGGTACCGCTGATTTTACAAAATATGTAGCTTTAGGAGATTCTTTCGCTGCGGGTTATTCTGATGGTGCATTATTCAAAAAAGGACAATCAAATTCCTATCCAAATTTACTTGCGCAACAATTTGCTGCCGCTGGAGGAGGTAATTTCTCAAGTCCATTTATGGCCGCAGACAACGTTGGTGGATTTTCAGCTGGAGGTGTTCAAGTAGTTTCTCCAAGATTGTTTCTTGACACTGCAACAAATACTCCTACTCCAGTCCCTGGAGTTTCAGCAAACACGCTTACAGAGCGTTTAACTGGGTCTTTTAATAATATGGGTATTCCAGGTGCTAAAAGTTTTCACTTACTTTTCAATGGCTACGCGCCTTTGAATCCTTATTTTAATAGAATGGCTTCAGCTCCAACCGCAACCGTTTTAGGAGATGCATTGGCTCAAAACCCTACCTTCTTCTCTTTATGGATTGGTGTAAATGATGAGTTAGGTTATGCAACTAATGGTGGAGATGCAACTTTAGATCAATTAACTCCAACTGCTAATTTCTCAGCAGCTTATAATGCATTAGCTACTCAGCTTTCAGCAAATGGAAGAAAAGGAGTAGTTGCTAATTTACCTTACGTAACGGCTTTACCTTATTTTACAGCTGTACCTTTTAATGCAGTTCCTTTAAACGCAGCTACTGCAACGCAATTAAATAGTGGATATGCACAATATAATGGAGGTTTAGTAGTAGCACAAACTATGGGATTAATTACTGCGGCTGAAAAAACAAGAAGAACAATTACTTTCGCAGCAGGTCAAAATGCAGTAGTAATGGTAGATAGTTATTTAACAAACTTAAGTGCTCTTGGTTTGCCTTCATACAGACAAGCTACAAGTGCAGATTTATTAGTATTGCCATCTAGATCAATCATTGGAACGGCAGTAGGTGGTAATCCAGCTCAAATAAATGGAGTTTCAGTTCCATTAGTTGACAAATGGGTTCTTTCGTCTGATGAAGTTGCGGAAGTTAAAGCAGCAACTGATGCTTACAATTTAGTAATTCAAGCGGCAGCAACTGCCAACAACTTGGCTTTTGTTGATGCTAAAGCGGTTATGGACCAATTAAGTACTACTGGATTAAATTTCAATACATATAACATGACTTCTACATATGTTACTGGCGGATCTTTCTCTTTAGATGGAGTTCACCCAAGCGCAAGAGGTTATGCTTTAATTACCAATTTATTTATTGATGCAATTAATGCTAAATATGGTTCTACGTTGAAGAAAAAAGACGGTAGAGACTTTGAAATTTTATACCCGAAAGTAATTAACTAAATTATTTTTCTAAAATACTTAAAGAGTCCAAAATTAATTTTTTGGACTTTTTTTATATGAAATTCTTAAATAAAATAAAAATTTAACTATTTACAAATAATTTATTTTTTATCTTCGGAAAAAAAATAATGGTATCATGAAAAACATAATAGTTGCGTTTTTATTTTTTTGTTTTGTTTCAACAAATGGACAAGAGTCAATTTCTGAAATATGTAAAATTGCAAAATCTGAAATGAAATCTGCCGAAAGGCTTATGAATTTATTGGTTAATCCAAATACTCAAAATTATGATGTAACGTATCATAAATTAGAATTTACAGTAGATCCTGCAATATGTTTTATAACGGGTCAAGTAACCACAACCTATACTGCCCTTGAAAACATGTCGTCAATTACGTTTGATATGGCTAACGAATTGACGGTGACATCAGTCACAAAAAATGGGATGCCGTTAACATTTTCCGAAAGTGGCAACAATGAATTGATAATCACATTGCCAAGTTTGCAACAAATTGGAACTTCGGCAAGCGTTAAAATTAATTATTCTGGGGTGCCACCAGTAAATGGTTTTACCTCTTTTTCATCAGAAACGCATAATGGTACACCGGTGTTATGGACCCTTTCGGAACCTTATGGCGCAAGAGATTGGTGGCCTTGCAAACAAGATTTAAATGATAAAATAAGTAGTATTGATGTTTATATAACTGCTCCGTCACAATATATCAGTGCTTCAAATGGGGTTGAGCCAGAAGCTCCAGTAACAATTGGCTCTCAAAAAACCACTCATTTTCGTCATAATTACCCAATTCCTGCCTATTTAATTGCAATTGCAGTTACAAATTACCAAGTTTTTACGCAACAAGCTGGTATTTCCCCGAATAACTTTCCAATTGTAAATTACTTATATCCTGAAAGCTATGCAACGAGTGTTTTTTTATTGGCTCAGACACTTCCAATTATGAATCTATTTGAAACATTATTCGAGACCTATCCATTTCATAATGAAAAATATGGACATGCACAATTTGGCTGGGGCGGAGGAATGGAGCATACCACGGTCTCATTTATGGGTGATTTTAATCGCAGCTTGATTGCACATGAATTAGCACACCAATGGTTTGGTGATAAAATTACTTGTGGGACTTGGAAAGACATTTGGTTGAATGAAGGTTTTGCAACCTATCTTGCCTCATTGGTTATTGAAAATTTTGATGGTCAAGCAGCATTTATTGCAGATAAATCGAATATGATTAACAATATTACTTCGTCTCTAAATGGAGCAGTATATTTAACAGATGCCCAGGCGTTAGATGCAAATAGAATTTTCAGTGGCAGATTGAGTTATAATAAAGGAGCAATGGTTTTACACATGCTCCGTTTTAAATTAGGCGACGCAATATTTTTTCAAGGAATAAAAAACTATTTAGCGGATGTTAATTTGGCTTATAAATATGCCATAACATCAAATTTGCAAACGCATTTAGAGGCCGTTTACGGAAGTAGTTTAACGGAGTTTTTTAACGATTGGGTTTACAATCAAGGGTATCCTATTTATAACATTACCGTTCAAAACACAACTGCCGGTCAAGCTAGAATTACTGTTGCTCAAACCACTTCTCATAACTCTGTTCCGTTTTTTGAAATGCCTGTTCCTGTAAGATTATTAGGTGCAAGCGGTCAATCACAAGATGTCGTGGTTAATAATACCGTAAACGGAGAACAATTTAATATTACGGTGCCATTTACGGTTACCGGAGTTCAATTTGATCCAAATAAAAATATAATTTCAAGAATGAGTACGGTAACTTTAGAAAATGCCAATTTCGATTTTGATACTGCTATTCAAATTTATCCAAACCCAAGTTCAACAACTATTTCAATTTCAATTCCTGAGAATATCGAAATTGAAAATGCCTATATTTATACCGTTTTAGGCCAAAAAATTATGGAAACTAAATCTCAAAAAACTTGGGACATCACTTCGTTTTCATCGGGAATCCATTTTCTAACTATTCAAACCAATAAAGGAACAAAACAATTTAAGTTTGTTAAAGAATAGGTTAAAACGACCCTTTTTAATATTGAAATGTAAAAACGCTATCATTTATAGAGATATAAATAATTAACAAATATTTAAAACATAACTTTTTAATTTTTAGAAAACATACTATAGAAAACCTTACTTTTGTTGGTTATTAAAAATACGAAAATTAAAAAATGGAAATAGTTATCAAATTAGGTCAGTTTTTATTGAGTTTGTCATTGTTGATTGTACTTCACGAATTAGGACATTTTATTCCTGCAAAATTATTCAAAACCAGAGTAGAGAAATTCTACTTATTTTTTGATATTAAATATTCTTTGTTAAAAAAGAAAATCGGAGATACAGAATACGGAATTGGATGGTTACCGCTTGGGGGCTATGTAAAAATTTCAGGAATGATCGATGAAAGTATGGACAAAGAGCAAATGGCATTGCCCCCACAACCATGGGAATTCCGATCGAAACCGGCTTGGCAACGATTAATAATTATGCTTGGTGGAGTGACTGTAAATTTCATTTTGGCGTTTATTATTTATATCGGGATGACCTTTTTTTATGGTGAATTATTCATTTCCAATAGCGATATTAAAGACGGAGTTTGGATTACCAATCCAGTAATTGAAAAATCAGGGATAAAAACAGGGGATAAAATTATTGCAGTTGATGGAGTTAAAATCGATCGATTCAATGAAATTAACGAAAAAGTTTTACTTGGAAAAGAGGTAATTGTTGAAAGAAATGGTACCGAACAAAAAGTGAATTTACCGGTAGATTTTATCAATCAATTGATGGATGGTAAAAAAATATCAGTGGTAGAACTTCGGTTGCCCTTTATAGTTTCGGGGGTAGAAGAAAATTCAGCAAACAAAAGTTCAGTACAAGAAAAAGACGTTGTCACCAGTTTTAATGGGGTTTCGGTTCAATATGCTGATCAAATCATTTCTGCTGTAAAAGAGTTGAAAGGCAAAACGGTTCCTGCTATTGTAAAAAGAGATGGGAAGGAAGTGGCGCTTTCAATTGTTGTGAACGACAGTTCAAAAATGGGAATTCAATATGCAGCAAGATTGCCTTATGATAATATTGAAAAATTGGGATTGTACCCTATTCGCAAGCAAAACTATGGTTTTTTAGAATCATTTCCTGTGGGAATTGAGCGTGGGAAAGACCAGTTAGTTGGCTATTGGAAACAATTACAAATGATTTTTACTCCAAGTACAGGCGCTTATAAAGGCGTGGGTGGATTCCTAGCAATATTTGACATTTTCCCTGCTTCTTGGAGTTGGGAAGCGTTTTGGAGCATTACCGCTTTGCTTTCTATAATGCTAGGAGTGATGAACTTATTGCCTATTCCGGCCTTAGATGGAGGGCATGTAATGTTCTTATTATATGAGATCGTTAGCCGTAGAAAGCCAAGTGATAAATTCATGGAAAATGCCCAAATGGTTGGTTTTGTATTACTTATCTCGTTATTGCTTTTTGCAAATGGGAACGATATTTATAAGGCAATTGTAGGGAAGTAATTTTTTTTCTAATTTTATTTCAAATTATTTGCAAAAAAGATAATTTAACTTATATTTGCAACCGCTTTAAAAGGCAACACGCCTTCCTCCTTAGCTCAGTTGGTTAGAGCATCTGACTGTTAATCAGAGGGTCCTTGGTTCGAGCCCAAGAGGGGGAGCAAAACAAAAGCCTTTACATTATTGTAGGGGCTTTTTTTATTGATTTCAAGTAATGCTACAAATATATAAATTTATATATATAATATTTGGCAGTGATTTGGCATTAATTTTATTTCCAATACATCATTCACTTTCTGATTTTTCCGATTTGTTCAAATATAAATGTTTGTTGCTATTATCAACTACAACAATTTGAAACTCTTTAATATCCTCTTTGGGTTTCTCTATTGGCTCGGGTGCTAATTTAGGCAATACGAAAGGCATCAATTTTATTACCAATTCTAAACGCTCTTTGGGTTGGAGTTCACAAAGTAAGGATTCAATGTTTAGCAACTCGTTATTGATTACCTCTTTTAAGACCACTCTTATCTCTTTAGTTGTCTTGTTTTCCGTTCCCGCAGTTTCTACCACCCGCTTTAATTCCTATTGCCATTTTATCTATTTTTGTCTATAATAGATATAACGTGAAATTTAGAATATTTGCTAAATAAAAAAAAGCAACTGTTTAGGTTGCTTTTAATTAAATTACAAAAGATTTAAACTATTATTTTTCATAATAAATCCAATTTTAGGTCTTGTATTAAGCCGATATTTCATTCATTATAATATATTTTCTTGTTGGTTTTTATCTTTCTGTTGTTCCAATTTTAACTTTTTGACCGTATTGCCCATACTCATAAACGTCGTAGCCGCCATTGCTATTTTTTTCATATGTTCGAGTTCTTTCTTTCTGACCATATTGTCCGTAGGTATACACGTCAGTCCCACCATTACCGTTTTGTTGAGTTGTGGCAGTTCTTTCTTTCTGACCATATTGTCCGTAGGAATAAACGTCAGTCCCGCCATTACCGTTTTGTTGAGTTGTAGCGGTTCTTTGTTTCTGACCATATGTACCGTAATTGTAATAAGTTGTTTGCCCAAAAGAAAGTATTGAGAACAAAACTAAAAATGTTGTTGTTAAAAAAGTTTTTTTCATAATTTTAAGTTTTTGATTAAATTCAATTCAAATGTAAGAAAATATAATTATACAAACCTAACAATTTAGAAAATACTTGTTAACTAAGCCATTGTTTTTCTGATAGTTAAATAGATTACCATCGCATTAAAATTGTAACTTTCTCCAAGAGGGGGAGCAAATGAAAAAGAGGTCGTTATTGACCTCTTTTTTATTTCTACAATTTTATAAAACCATCTTTAAATTAAGTCTAAAACCCAATCTTGCCATACGGCTGTATGCGGTAAGTTTTATATTTAGTGGCTATTTATAAAGTTATTAAATTCAGCCTTTGCCGTTGGACTTTCAAATAGAGAACCGTGTTCACCACCTACAATTTCAACAAACTGTCTGTTCTGACAACTTGTGCAACTTAGTACATCTTGTTTAAAAGTTGACCACGAGTACATTTGAATAGGCGTATCATTTAGTCCTTGAACAAATAAAATGTCAGACTTGAATCCATTTGTGAAATTAAGTAATGACCTTTGAAAGTAGGCATTGGGGTTACTTGTTGTCGTGCCATATACATTTTTAAGTTTGCTACAGACAGCACCTGATTGAACTTGCCCATTTTCCTCTAATTGACATCTATAAACAAGATTTAATGGCCCTGGTGCATTGGCAATAACGCCATTTGTTTGATGCATTGTATTAAGTCTTGTCGCCATATAGCCTCCTTGAGAGTGTCCGCCTAAGAATACTTTCTTTACAGTTATCCCTAATTCTTGACTTGCTTTATTTTTCAACCATAACAATGCGGCTTCGCCTTGAACAATATTGTCGCCTAATAATACATTTTCTTGGGGATATGCCACACTTACAATCATCATATCATTTCTGTCTAAAATACTCTTGAATTTGTCAAGAGTATTATTGGCTGCAGGTAAAATATTTGAATCACTTTGCACGGTACCGTGATAAATAATTAATACATCAAATTCATTTCCTTCAGGTTTGTCAATTATTACATCTACGCCTACACTATTGTAAGAAATAGATTTAGTAATTCTATAAGCCGAAGTATTTGGGTTAGGCTGGTTTGCCGAGTTGTCTTTTTCACACGATAAAAACAACAACACTAATAAAGAAATAAAAATTCTCATAATACTAAATTGTAAATATTTATTCATACTATGTTTACTAATAGACTTTTTTATTTTTAATAGGTTTAATCTTCTCGCAATAAACTTAACTATGAAGTTTCCCAGCTTGTCAAAGTAGCTAATTTAGAAGCACTTACTTTCAATTTTCATTTATAGTTTTTTTTAAAATCGGCCGAAAGGCAAACAACTATTTTTTTGCTAAAATACAAAATTATTTAGAATTTTGATTTTTATTTTACACTAACTCTTTGTTTTTCTGATTGTTAAATAAACTATCATCTCTCTAAAATTGTAACTTTCTCCAAGAGGGGGAGCAACAAAGAAAAGACTTCACATTCCTGTGAGGTCTTTTTTGTTTTATTTTTTGCACATATTTTGCACAACTTGGCTTTCCAAGACCATAAATTAACCTTTTATGGCAAACATTAAAACGCTCTTAGACCTTCGTAGAGCAAAATCAGATGGAACATTCAACATCATCTTTAGAATTACTGATTACAATAAAGTCTACACCATTAATTCAGGGGTAGCACTTCAACAGCATTGTTGGGATGAAAGAAAAGGACAAGTTGCAAAAGAATATCCAAATGCCAAGCTTCTTAACATCAAGCTCTCTAAGCACTTCTTTAAAATCGAACAAGCTGTTCTCTCATTAGATGATGAATTCTCTATTGAGAAGCTCAAAGCAATGCTCTCTGGGAAGCCACAAGGTGTAGCTCCTGAAACATTCCAAGTGTTCGCTGATAAAATCATTCAACAAATGATGGAAGCTAACAGAGTGGGGAACGCATTGGTCTATCAAACAGCAGTTAACAGACTTATTGCCTATTGTGGGAAGGATGTTACTTTCGAAGAGGTTAATTACAAGCTCTTAGACCAATTTAGCCATCATTTAACCACCTCAGGACTCAAAATAAACAGCGTGTCTAACTATTTTAGATCCATTCGAGCTATCTACAATAAGGCTATTAAAATGAAGGTGGTTGATAGGTCATTTTATCCCTTCCATGATATCAGTATCAAGAGTGAAAAGACAGCAAAAAGAGCTATTTTAAAGGATGATATTACCAAGCTCTTACAAATTCATGTAGAGAAGAATTCTACCTGTTGGAGGCCTTTAAATTACTTCATGTTGAGCTTCTATCTGCGTGGAATCTCTTTCACAGATTTAGCTTATTTAAAGCATTCAAACATCATTGATGGTAGGATTGAATACAAGCGAAGAAAGACACACAAAAACTATAGTGTAAAGCTGTTTCCTGAGGCAGAATCTATAATCAATCAAATGCATGCTCCTGGAAGTGATTATCTACTGCCTATTATTCCAATTGGTGTTACAGAAGACAGTGTAAGAGCTAAAAGAATCATTCAGCAATGCATCAAGACCACCAATAAGTACCTCAAACGTTTATCCGAGCATGTTGGTCTAAGTTCTCCTACTACAACTTACACATCAAGGCATTCTCTGGGAACCATAGCTAAGCGAATGGGCTATTCTAATGAGCTAATCGCTGAATCACTTGGTCATGAGTACGGAAATAAGATAACTAACATTTACCTAGACTCTTTTGAAGCTAAGGTAATCGATGAAATGCATCAACATGTGATTATGTAACTATCTATCTGTAAAGGATGAATGAATTTAGTCTTCTATAAGTAAATATAAAATCTAAATATACAATCAATATTGCTTATAGAAGATAAAATTGAAGTAGCGACAACTATAATTGTACTGAAGAATCATTGTTCCCAACAAAACATAAAAATCCCCTTCCAAATTTTCACTTTGGTTAGCAGGATAGAGATATTCTGCTTTTAAAATCACGCTTATACAGTACTGTACGTCATAAGAACTAACTTATTTACACCCACATTGGAAACCTAAAACCCCTGTTAATTCAGGACACTTATTACTCTGTGTTATGTTCCAACCTACTGCTTTCGCAATGATTCCATTTTTCAACCTATCGGAGAAACCTCACTACTATGATTACCTATTATTTCAAGGCGGTAGCTACAATCCAACTTCTGAGCTGCTGTAATTCTTTTTTAGGAATCCTCAGTTAGACAGCTGTACAATCTGATATATCAGAAAGGGTTGACTGCAAATTTAAAAAGTAATCTTTAAATATCCAAAAAAATGTATGGTCTTGTAGCAAAATAAAATAACTAATTTAGTTATAAATTTGACCACCTTTCAGGATGAGTATAGAGAACAATTTTAAATGAATGTTGATTTCAAGCTGTACACACTTCACTACCTAAATCAACCTTCTAAAGCAAAAACCAGTTCTTGGTAACATAAAATAATATATATAGCATAAAGATGCTCTTTTTGATTGTTTTCTCCACTTAACCAAAAATATTATTTTCCAAAATTTCTAACTAGTTTTGTTAGTCTATTGTATACGTAAAATTATAGCAGCCTCCCTACCAAAACCCCTAGTAAAGATTTTTAAGTTGGGCACATCCCCTGCTTATATATTCCAAACATTTAATAACGAAATACATACGTTAACTAAGTTTGTTATTTTTTTAATCTATAATTTAAAAAAGATTATTATATTTGAAATTAAAAATAATGTCTGAATAAGCTGAACATGGACTTTAAATAAGAAGTAGGCACAATTAAAAAACAACATAATATGAAGATTAAATTTATTTCAGCATTGCTTGTGTCATCAATGTTATTTACAAGCTGTGCTACTATTTTTTCACCATCTAACAAGTTTGCTAATGTACCTATTAATTCAAACGTTAAAGGCTATGAGGTATTTGTTAATGGTAACTTTGAGGGTAAAGACTTAACTTTTGTTAAAGTAGACCCTAATGATTTAGTTACAATCAAAAAAGAAGGTTATGACACTCAAACTACAAGTGTTAAAGGCGGATTCAACGCAGTAAGTTTATTGAATTTATTAGATCCTACTATAATAATTGGTTGGATTGTAGATCTATCTACAGGAAACACAAAGAAGGTTAAGACAAAAGCAATCAATGTTAATTTGAAAGCTGACAAGTAATAACATTAAATTAATCAGCCTTGCAATATAAAAGATCTCCATTTGGGGGTTTATTTTTTATTGTGAGGCTTTTTTTGTTAATTGTACATACTAAATTATTACCCGAAATTTCCAACAATTTAGATTAGTGTAATGTTTTAGTAAAATTATTGAATCCTCCCAACCAATCCCTAAGGTTAATTTTCATGTTTTATAAATATTCTGCTTAAACATTTAAACGTTTAATAACGAAATACATACGTTAACTAAATTTGTTATTTTCTTAAACTAGGATATAATACATTTTGCTAACTTAGCAAAGTTTTAAAATTAAAAATCATGAAAAAACATCTACTCTTTTTTGCTTTATTATATGTTTCTATTGGTAATGCACAAGTGCCTTCGTATGTTCCTTCGAATGGACTTGTTGGTTATTGGTCATTCAATGGGAATGCTAATGATGTTAGTGGGAATGGAAATAATGGAACTAACAATGGAGCTACCCTAATAAATGACCGATTTGGAAATGCAAATAGTGCCTATGAACTTTCGACATTGACAGATAATTTAACTGTAAATAATGTTCAACCAGCTTTTAATAATAATGCTTTGAGTGTTTCATTATGGA
>JARXAC010000011.1:0-38059 GCA_029866065.1 Flavobacterium sp. | reverse complement strand
CAATTATTTGATTATCAAATTGCAAAAAACAATTCAGAAGTTTTGAATATGTTGAATACAAAATACATTATTCAAACGGATTCGACTGGTGCTGCGTTTCCAATTCAAAACCCAAATGCTAATGGAAATGCGTGGTTTGTTCAAAAAGTGAAATTTGTAAATTCACCAGATGAAGAAATGAAAGCATTGGACAGTTTAGATTCTAAAAATAGTGCATTGGTAAATGAATATGAATTTGGTCCATTTTTTAAAGGTGATTTAACTTCGTTCAATGTAGATTCAACAGCCACTATTCAATTATTAAGTTACCAACCAAATCATTTGAAATATTTTTCTAATAACACCAATTCTGGATTAGCAGTTTTTTCTGAAATGTATTATGCTGAGGGTTGGAATGCAACAATTGACGGGAAAGCCGTATCTCATTTCAGAGCGGATTATGTGCTTCGAGCGATGAAAATCCCAGCTGGTAAACACACTATAGAATTCAAGTTTGAGCCCCAAGTGGTAAAAACAGGAAGTACCATCTCCTTGATTAGTTTTATACTGATGATTTTGTTGTTGGGAGGAGCTATTTATTTTGAGAGAAAAAAGCTAAACAATAAACAATAGGGCATTGGATAATAATAAACTGTTAATTATCACTTACTATTGGCCTCCAGCTGGTGGGCCGGGCGTTCAGCGTTGGTTAAAATTTGCAAAGTACTTACCTGATTTTGGTTTTCAACCGATAGTTTATATTCCTGAAAATCCATCGTATCCAATAATTGACGAAAATCTCCTTTTAGAAGTTTCAAATGAAACTATTATTTTGAGAAATAAAATTATAGAACCCTATCAATGGGCCTCTTTTTTATCAAAAAATAAAACCAAAAACATTAGCTCAGGAATTATTCCAAACAATAAAAAACAAACGATTTTAGATCAAGTATTACTTTGGATAAGAGGGAATGTATTTATTCCAGATGCTCGTGTTTTATGGGTAAAACCATCGGTTAAATATTTAGAAAAATACCTATCTGAAAATGGAATTACCACAATTATTACTTCGGGACCCCCGCACAGTTTGCATTTAATTGGATTAGAATTAAAACAAAAATTAAATGTTAGATGGGTAGCTGATTTTCGTGATCCTTGGACAACAATAGGATATCACAAAGCACTTAAATTATCAGAATTTGCTGCTAATAAACACAAGCAATTGGAGAGTAAAGTGTTAAACAATGCCGATTTGATTTTGGTTACAAGTCCATCAACCCGTGCAGAATTCAAAAAAATAACATCGAAACCTATTGAAGTTATAACCAATGGATATGATGTTGAGAAAATTGGAAATCAGATAGTAGATAAAAAATTCTCATTAGCTCATATAGGTTCCTTTTTATCGGAAAGAAATCCGAGGATTTTGTGGGAGAGCATTTCTGAACTTATAAGAGAAAATCCATTATTTGCATCACATTTCCAATTGAAATTGATTGGTGCCGTGAGTCAGGAAGTTTTAGATTCCATAGCCTTATTTCAGCTGCAGAATTATGTAAATAATTTAGGATATGTTTCTCACGATGAAGCTATTGTTCATCAAAAAAAATCTCAAATATTGTTACTTATTGAAATTAATTCAGAAGACACCAAAAGTATAATTCCTGGTAAATTATTTGAATACCTAGTTTCCGAACGACCTATTATTGGCCTAGGCCCAAAAGGATCTGACTTTGCCGAAATAATTATAGATACCAATACTGGTGTTTTTGTGGATTATTCAGAAAAAGAAAAGTTGAAGAATTATATTGCCAATTACTTTAGTTTATTTTTGGAAGGGAATTTAAAAACCAATGGCGTAGGATTGCAAAAATATTCTAGAAAAAACTTGACCGAAAAATTAGCTAATTTATTAAATAGAAAAACATTGTGATCTCAAGTTTTATAATTTATTTTTTTATAATTGGATTACTTATTATCTTCGCCCTAAATATTTGAATCTAATCCAACATGAAAAATATATTTTACTTTTTTTCTATTATAACTTTAGTTTATTTTTCTTCTCAAGAATCGTACAGTCAAGTTTATAATGCCAATTATGCAGCTGTTGTAAATCAATGTTCAAGTACAAATATCCTGAATAACCTAACTGAATATGAGGCTTTAGGTGTCAAAAGAAGAGGGACTGTTGCCCTAGACAATACCTTAACTTGGTTAAAAAACAAATATTTAAGTTACGGTTATACAGCGAGTCAAATCACCGAAGATTCATATACTTATACGGGGTCAACAGCAGTTTGCAAGAATCTTGTAGTTACTAAAATTGGTAATTTATATCCAAATACGTTCATTATTATTGATGGTCATTACGATTCGATAAATGGCACAGGAACCAATGATAATGGCAGTGGATTGGTTTGTATATTAGAAGTAGCCAGATTATTGAAAAATATTCCTACACAATATTCTATTAAATTTATCAATTTCAGTGGTGAGGAAGATGGATTATATGGTAGTCAACATTTTGTTTCGGCAGTTGTTAACGCAACAACTCCAAAGATGAATATCAAGTTGGTTTTTAATTTAGATGAGGTTGGAGGAGTTGCAGGAATGGTTAACAATACCATTACTTGCGAAAGAGATATGTCTTCACCAACATCCAATAATGCCGCTTCTGCTCTAGTTACTAATGAGTTGATAACTTGTGTTGGTTTGTATTCTCCTTTAAATACCTTTTTAGACCGGGCCTATGCTTCTGATTATATGTCTTTTCAAAGTAATAATGAGGTAATCACTGGTTTTTTTGAAAGAAACGAGACTACACACAAGCATACCCCAACCGATTTTTTAGTAAATATGGATCCAACCTACAATTATAATGTGGCCAAAGCGGCAATTGGTGCAATGTTACATTTTGCGGTTGTAGATACTTCTTTGTCAAATGAAGAATTTGAATCTAATTTTCAAGGAGCTATTTATCCAAATCCTGCTAATGACACTTTATATGTAAATTGCGGAAAATTAGATAGAAATTATACTTTTAAATTGATTGATCTTTTAGGAAAAACTATTTTAAATAAGTCATTTGAAATGGCTAATCAAAATGAATCTATTTCAATTTCAGAAATTCCAAAAGGAATTTATTTGGCAGTAATTGAATCTGGAAAAAATAAATATACTAAGAAAATTATAATTAACTAATTAGTTTGTCTTTCAGGTATTTAGCGGTAATCGATTCTTTGCTTTTTACTATTTCTTCTGGTGTTCCAATTGCTAAAATTTGACCACCCAATTCTCCACCTTCCGGGCCTAAATCAATTATATGGTCGGCACATTTTATCAAATCTAAATTGTGTTCAATTACAATAATTGAGTGACCTTTTTCAATTAATGCATCAAATGAAGTTAGTAATTTTTTGATATCATGAAAATGCAAACCTGTAGTAGGCTCGTCAAAAACAAATAACGCTTTGTCTTTGGTACTTCCTTTTACCAGAAAAGTCGCTAATTTAATACGCTGTGCTTCACCACCAGAAAGTGTTGATGATGATTGTCCTAATTGAACATAACCCAAACCTACATCTTGTAGTGGTTGTAATTTTTGTACAATTTTAGACCTATTTGTTTTTTTGAAAAACTCCAAAGAATCGTCAACAGTCATGGTTAAGATGTGGTCAATATTTTTTCCTTCGAAAGCTACTTCAAGCACTTCCTTTTTGAATCTTTTACCTTTACAAGTTTCACAAGGCAGCTGAACATCAGCCATAAATACCATTTCTACATTGATTGAACCTTCGCCCTTGCAGGTTTCGCAACGACCGCCATCTACATTAAATGAAAAATGTTTGGGTTGGTAACCTCGAATTTTTGATAATTTTTCATTGGCAAATAAATCCCTAATGTCATCATATGCTTTTATGTAAGTCACCGGATTTGAACGAGAACTTCTACCAATAGGATTTTGATCGACGTATTCAATGTGCCTTATTTTATGATAATACCCCTCCATATCGGTAAATTGCCCAGCTTTATCGCTTACACCATCTAATTTTTTTTGCATCGCAGGAAATAGAATTTTCTTTACTAAAGTACTTTTTCCACTTCCAGAAACTCCCGTAATTACTGTAAGAACTTCAAGTGGAAATTTTACGGTTACATTTTGTAAATTATTTTCTCGTGCCCCAATAATTTCAATGTAAGTGGACCATTTTCTTCTATTTTTAGGAACCTCAATTGCTAAATTACCATTTAAATAGTTCGCAGTTAAAGTGTTCTCTTTTAGAATTTCTTCAAATGTGCCTTGAGCTACTAATTCCCCACCATGGGTTCCAGCTTCAGGACCAATATCTATAATCATATCGGCGGCTTTCATGATGTCTTCATCGTGCTCCACAATAATAACTGTATTTCCAAGATCTCGAAGTGAAAGCAACACTTTTATTAATCTTTCGGTATCTTTTGGATGTAATCCAATACTAGGTTCATCTAAAATATACATCGATCCCACTAAACTACTCCCTAATGAAGTTGCCAAATTTATTCGCTGTGATTCTCCTCCCGAAAGCGAGGCAGAATTTCGATTTAGAGTTAAATAATCAAGACCTACATCCACTAAAAACTTTAATCTAGTATTGATTTCAACCAATAATCGTTTGGCCACTTTTTGATCAAAATCAGAAATTTCTAATGTTTCAAAAAAGGCAACTAATTTCTTTATTGATATTTGAACCAAATCAGAAATTGTTTTTTCACCGATTTTTATGTAAGAAGCTTCAATTCTAAGCCGATTTTCTTTACAACTATGGCATTTTGTTTTACCACGATATCGTGAAAGCATTACACGATTTTGAATTTTGTAATTTTTTTCTTCTAATTCTTTAAAGAAATTCTTCAATCCTGTAAAGTAGGAATTTCCCTCCCAAACTAACGCTTTATCTTTTTCAGATAGTTCAAAGTAGGGCTTGTGTATAGGAAAATCAAATTTATAGGCATTGTTAACCAATTCATCTCGGTACCAGCTCATGCTTTCCCCACGCCAAGCAAAAATTGCGTTTTCATAGATTGAAAGAGCGGTATTTGGAATTACTAATTCTTCATCAATTCCAATTACGCTCCCGTAACCTTCACAAACAGGACAAGCACCATAAGGATTATTAAAACTAAATAAATGAACGTTGGGTTCTAAAAATGAGATTCCATCCAAGTCAAAATTGTTGCTGTAGTTTATCCTTTTATTTGTAGTTACTTCTTGTAAATAACAAACCCCTTTTCCTTCATAAAATGCGGTTTGAACAGCGTCGGCAAGGCGATTGTAAAAATCTTCTTCGTCCTGAATTACAATTCGATCAATGATCAGTAAAACTTCCTTTTTAGCTAGTGATATAGATTCCATTTGATCCAAACGAACCGTTTCATTATCAACTAATATTCTTGAAAACCCTATTTTTAATAAAGCGGATAGTTTCTCTTCTAGTTTTCTTCCTCTTTCAAGATGAATAGGTGAAAGAAGCAACCATTTGCTATCAATTTCAAGAGTTTTTATTTCATTTATGACATCTGAAACAGAATCTCGTTTAACTTCTTTGCCAGAAATAGGAGAGTAGGTCTTCCCAATTCTTGCATATAACAACTTCAAATAATCATATATTTCAGTTGAAGTACCCACCGTTGATCGAGCATTGGTAGTATTTACTTTTTGTTCAATAGCAATTGCTGGAGCTATGCCTTTAATGTATTCCACTTTAGGTTTGTCCAATCTCCCTAAAAATTGACGAGCATAGGAGGACAAACTTTCAACGTACCTTCGCTGTCCTTCAGCATATAAAGTATCAAATGCCAAGCTTGACTTCCCTGATCCGGACAATCCAGTAATGACCACCAATTTGTTGCGAGGAATAGCTACATCAAGGTTTTTCAAGTTGTGAACTTGAGCCCCTTTGATAATAATATTTTTTTTGGGTTCTAGTTTTGTAATATCAGTTTTAATCATGGTCAATTTTAATGTATGCAAAGATAAATAAATATAACAACACAAACTTCCAACAAAAGTTAAACTGTTAATTCTATATAATTTTTACATACTTTTTATTGAAATAATAAAATACTAATCTATTTTTTATAGTATTCATTTTTATTGATTTTGCTTTTTTTGTCATTTTTTCATCCTTCTTTATAAAATTTAAGTTCTTAAATTATACGAAAACGTAATAGTAAAACTTAACATTGCCTCAACAAAATCTTTAATTTGTAAATCTATTATACTTTTTTAATTAGCTTATAACCACAATAAACACTCATTTTTTAAGCACTTTTAATTATTTTTCACTTGTATAGTTTTTATATAGTAGTATTTAATTTAAATAAAATATAAGTCTATTAAATTTGGATATTAACTCTTTAAAATATCAACATGAAAAAAATTACTTTTTTGATTATCCTTTTAGTATCGTCTTTAGGATTTTCACAACCAACAACAAACGCACCGGTTCCAAGCCGTTTGCAGGCGAATGTTATTTCAATTTTTAGTGATAGCTATACTTCAGTTGCAACCGACTTCAACCCAGGTTGGGGTCAATCTGGAACAGTTAACACTACTTTTAATCCAACTGGTGCTGGAACTAATGTAGCTTTAGCTTACACTAATTTCAATTACCAAGGAACTTTATTAACCACTCAAAACGCTTCTTCTATGGAGTTTCTTCACATAGATGTTTGGTGTGCTGCAAATCCAACTGCTTCAATATTACAAGTAAGCCCTATTAATGGTGGTGGTACAGGAACTGCTGAAACTTTGGTTACAGTAAATTACACTTCTGGTTCTTGGGCAAGTATTGATATCCCTAAAAGTTCTTTTACGGGAATGACATGGGATTCTGTAATTCAATTAAAATTTGCTGCGAATGGTGCGGGTAGTACTACTCCAATTAATGTTTATTTAGATAACATTTATTTTTGGAAAGCACCCGCTGCTTCTGGAACACCAACAATTACTGGTTTCGCAGTTCCTGCTAAATTAATGGGTGATGCCCCATTTGCAATTACACCTCCAACAAGTAATAGTACTGGAGCATTTTCTTACACAAGTAGCAATACTGCTGTAGCAACAATTAGTGGTAGCACTATCACAGTTGTAGGAGTTGGTACTTCTACAATTACTGCTAATCAAGCTGCTGCTGGATCTTATTTAGCTGGAAGCACAACGGCATTATTTAATGTAACTTATGGCCCTCCTATGATTGCAGCTCCAACACCTCCTACTAGAGTTGCTACGGATGTAATGAATTATTACAGTAGTGCTTACACAGAAATTGCTGGTACAGATTGGAATCCAGGATGGGGACAAACTACAGTAGCTACAGAAATTTTAGTAGCTGGAAATGCAACTAGAAAAATGGCTAATTTAAATTACCAAGGTGCTCAGTTTGCTGCAGCTCAAAATGTTTCTACAATGAATACATTACACCTTGATTTATGGACTCCTGATTGTACTTCTTTCAAAGTTTCTTTAATAGGTGGTGGTGAAAATGCGGTTACTTTAACTCCTACACTTTCTGGGTGGAATAGTTTTGATATTGCTTTAACAAGCTATACAGTTCCAAATTTGGCTGCTATTATCCAATTCAAATTTGAATCAGTTGTTCCAGGTAAAACAGTTTATTTAGATAATATTTATTTCTGGAAAAATCCTGCTGCTTTAGCTGCTCCGTCGTTACCAATTGATTTCGAATCTTCAACTGTAGCCTATACATTTACTGATTTTGATGGCGGTGTAGGTACAAAAATTGCAAATCCTAATTCTGGTGGTATCAATACTTCTGCTAACGTTGGTAGAATTGTTAAAGGTGCTGGTCAACCTTGGGCAGGAAGTTTAATTGCAGTAGCTGCTCCAATTAATTTCACTGTAAATAAAATATTTAAAGTTAAAGTGTATTCTCCTAGAGTTGGTGCTAAACTTTTATTAAAAGTGGAAGGTGCTGCTGGGGTAGTTCCATTTGAAAGAGAAGTGGTAGGAACTGTTGCAAATGCATGGGAAGAAATGACATTCGATTATCAAGCAGTTTCAACTACTAATGTATACACAAAATTAGTTTTCATATTTGATCTTGGCACTGCTGGTGATGGATCTGCTAACTTTACTTTCTTAGTTGATGACATTCGTTTAATTGCTCCTGTAGGACCAGTTTTAACTCAAATGAGTTTACCAGTTACTTTTGATTCTACAACGGTTGATTATGGTTTAATTTCTTTTGGTGGTACTGCTTCAACTGTAATTGTTGATCCTACTTTATCTACTAACAAAGTGGCTAGAGTGATCAAAAATGCTCCAGAAACATGGGCTGGTACTACGGTTACAGGTGCTGCTGAACTAGGATTTAGCCCTGCTATTCCTTTTACTGCAACAGAAAGAAAAATGAATGTAAGAGTTTGGTCGCCAACTGCTGGAATTCCAGTACGTTTAAAAGTGGAAGTTTCAGGTCAGCCAACTCAATCGGTTGAAACAGAAGCATTAACGACTGTAGCTAACGGATGGCAAACAATGGAATTCAATTTCAACAATCAAGCTGCTGGAACTGCTGCTTTCAATGCTGCATTCCCATATAATAAAGCATCTATCTTCTTCAATTTTGGTGTAGCTGGATCAGGTCAAACTTATTATTTTGACGATATGAAATTTGGTGCTTCTTTGGGAGTTGCTTCTTTCGAGGCTTCAAACATCAGAATGTATCCAAATCCAACTTCTGCTGTTTTCACAATTGAAGCGAATGATGTGATTGAAAATGTTTCATTATACAATGTTCTTGGTCAAGAAGTACTAGTAAGAAATTCTAATAGTAATTCAGTTACTTTAGACGTTGCCAATCTTCAAACTGGTGTTTACGTTGTTAAAACAATGATCGGAGGAGTTACTGCAACTTCAAGATTAGTTAAAAATTAGTTTATAAATTAGTTAATTATATAGAAAACACGTTCTGAAAAGAACGTGTTTTTTTTATTACATTAATTAGAATTAAATAAAAATGAATTTAATAAATAATGAGTTTTATATTGTTTAATTTGATTTTTTTTTATCTTTATATCCCTTAAAATTAATATATCACCATGTTTAATAATAAATTCTATTTTTTAATAGTATACTTACTAAGTTATCAACTTTCATTCTGTCAAGAGTTGCCACCAATTGTAAAATACAATCCCGGAACTTATGGCGCTGGAAATCAAAACTGGATGATTTCGCAGGATAGAAATGACTTTATTTATTTTGCAAATAACGAAGGATTATTAGAATACAATGGAACCACATGGAGTTTATATCCATCGCCCAACGAAACTATTATCCGATCTGTTAATGTAATCGATAATAGAATTTATACGGGTTGTTACATGGAATTTGGTTATTGGATTCGTCAATCAAATGGTCAATTAAAATATACGTCACTTAGTAAATCTTTAAAAAACAAGATTCAAGACGACGAACAGTTTTGGAATATTTTGAATTACGACCAATGGGTGATCTTTCAGTCCTTAAATAAAATATTTATTTACGACACCAAAACGGGAAAATTCAATGTTATAGCTCCAAAAAACGGAATTGTAAAATCATTTAGAACCAATAATTCCATTTATTATCAATCTCCTGGCGATGGACTCTTTGAAATCGAAAATGGAAAAAGTAAATTAATCTCTAATAATATTGTTTTTCAAAAAGGTAGAATAGTATCCGTATTCTCTACAATTGAAGGTTTGTTAATCCAAACTCAAAATGATGGATTGTATAGGTTTATTGCTGGAAATGTTTTTAAATCAAGTATTAATTCTGATCCAGAAATTGCATCAACTTCAATTTATAGTTGTAAAATTTTATCCGATGGAAGTTTTGCTTTAGGAACGGTGTCTAAAGGAATTTTTATAGTATCAAAAGAGGGAAAGGTAAAATACCACATAACTCAAAATAAAGGGCTAATTAATAATACTGTTTTATCGCTTTTTGAAGATTCAGATAAAAATTTATGGCTGGGTTTAGACAACGGAATTAATTGTATTAATATTCAATCGCCAGTTCGAAGTTTTTCTGATAATACAGGTATTCTGGGAACAGTATATACTTCAATTGTTCATCAAGGTAAATTGTATATTGGTACTAATCAGGGTTTGTTTTGTAAAAGTTTTGGAACAAATGATGAGTTCCAATTTATTAATGGTACAAAAGGGCAGGTTTGGTCGTTATATGAAAATCAAGGTACTCTTTTCTGTGGACATGATTCGGGAACTTTTACAGTGAATTCAGGTATTGCAACTTGTATTTTCTCTCAATCGGGTACTTGGAAATTCTCGAAAGTTCCAAATCATAATAATTTATTACTTCAAGGTAATTATTATGGCGTTTCTGTTTTGGAGAATCGCAACAATAAGTGGGTTTTCAGAAATAAAATTACAGGATTCGATTATTCTTCTCGCTATTTTGAAATCACCAATTCTCTTGATGTTTTTGTAAGCCATGAATACAAAGGCGTATTCCGATTTAGGTTGGATGAAAATCTTTTAAAAGCTAATAAATTCATTACTTACACAACTCCAACCAAAGGAAAAAATGCGAGTTTGGTTAAATTCAATAATCAAATTTATTATGCATACAAAGACGGAATTTTAAAATTAAATTCAAAAACGTATGAATTTGAAAAAGACAAATTATTGAGTTCTGTTTTCGAGAATGATGAATACACATCAGGGAAGATGATAGTAGATAATTCAAATAAAATATGGCTTTTCTCTAAAAACTACATTCATTATTTTACTTTAAGCAAATTAAGTTCCGATCTAAAACAAAATAACATTCCAATTCCAGCAGCATTAACTAATTCAATGTCGGGCTTTGAAAATAGTACTCAAATTTCTAATTATGGTTATTTAATTGGAACCACTGATGGTTATTACACCATGAATATCAACGATTTGAGCTTCAAAAATTATAATGTTTCAATTACTAATATTAGCGTCAACAAACTAAATGAACCTTCCTTTTTTGCTCCAATAACCGAAGAAGGGGAGTTTAAACATACCGAAAATAATGTGACCATAAATTATACTGTTCCCGAGTATAATAAATATATAAATGCTGAGTATCAATACTTGCTTGAAGGCGTTCAAGAAGAATGGAGTGAATGGAATGCAAAGTCAACTATAAGTTTTAAGAATTTATCACCAGGTGAATATACCTTTAAAGTTAGAGCTAAAATTGCAAATTCTTCTCCCGAAAACATGGCTACCTATACTTTTGTGATTTTGAAACCATGGTATGCAACCAATTTTGCAATTATCTTTTATTTGATCGTAATTATGGTTTTAGCACATTTTATTAATAAAGCATACAAAAACTATTACCATACTCAAAGGGAAAAACTAATTGAAGAAAACAACTTGTTACTCGAAATCAAAGAGTTAGAGAATTCACAAGAATTAATGAAAATTAGAAACGAACAACTTTCTCAAGATGTGGATACTAAAAACAAAGAGTTGGCGGTTTCAACAATGAGTTTAATCAAGAAAAACGAACTGTTATCACTAATTAAAGAAGATTTAAAAAACACTTCTGAAGAAAGTACTAATAGTATAAAATCGGTAATTAAAAACATCACTAAAAACATTTCAGAAGAGGATTCTTGGACTGTTTTTAAGGAGGCATTTGATAATGCAGATAAGGACTTTTTAAAGAAAGTAAAATTGGCACATCCTTCTCTTACTCCTAATGATTTACGACTTTGTGCCTACCTAAGATTGAACCTTTCATCGAAAGAAGTAGCGCCTTTGATTAACATTTCTGTTCGAAGTGTAGAGATTAAACGCTATCGATTGCGTAAAAAAATGGAATTGCCGCACGAACAAGGTCTTGTTGAGTATATTTTATCAATATAGAGCTGTTTTAATAGTAGCTATTTAACTATACAATGCCACAACATTAAACTATTTTACTACTATTTTTTCATTTATTTTTAAATATAATTTACTGAATAATCTCTTTAAAAGCCTTATCTAATTGATTTTTACATCCATTTAATCCTACTTTAAATATAATTTCAAATTGTATGATTTTTGTTGTGGTGACTTTTATTTTTTTATCACTACTTAGCAATATTTTTATAATTCTTAAAACAAATAAATTATTATGAAATCAAAATTATTAATTATTGCTTTTGTACTCTTTTCTTCAATGGGTTATTCCCAATATGTGGAAGTTAGTGGAAAGGTAATTGATTCTAAAACAAATGCTCCATTAGTAGGAGTAAATGTTGAAATTCAAAACTCCTCACAATTTTTAATTACCGACGTTGACGGTAACTTTAAATTTTCTAAAGTTCCTACTGGTTCTAAGTTAATTTTTAGTTTTATCGGCTATAAAAATTATGAATTTAAGGCCAATAAATCTCAAAAAATTACAATAGAGATGCAAGCTTCTTCTGAAACATTAGAAGAAATTGTGGTGGTTGGTTACGGTTCTAAAAAGAAACGTAATATAACTGGGTCGGTTTCCGTAGTTTCTAGTAAAACAATTGATGATTTAAAACCTATAAATGCTACTCAAGCATTACAAGGAACAGTTGCTGGTGTTGTAGTTACTAGTGGTTCTGGTGCTCCAGGTTCTGGATTTAATATTAGAATTAGAGGTATTTCTTCTAACTCAAACAACGCTCCATATACATTAATAGATGGTTATGAAGGTGATATAAGTTTGTTAAACCCTTCTGATATTGAATCGGTAACGGTTTTAAAAGATGCACAAGCGTCAGTTTATGGTTCTAAAGGGGCAAACGGTGTTGTTTTAGTGACAACTAAAATGGGAAAGAAGAATTCTAAAGTAAAAGTTTCATTTAATTCTTATTTTGGTTACCAAGAAACAACCAAAAAAATTAGTGTTTTAGATGCTACTGAATATGCGCTATTATTAAACGAAAGTTATGGTAATGGCGGACAAGCATTGCCTTATCCAATTGTTACTGGTTTAGGAAAAGGAACGGATTGGCAAGATCAAGTTTTTCAGAAAGCAGGAATTTCAAACAGAGATTTTTCTTTAACTGGTGGCTCAGATAAAATTACTTTTTCGCTAAGTGCTTCAAATATTGCTCAGGATGGGATCATTGGATTGGATAAATCTGGATTTGATAGAAGCAATGCAAGAATATCATTAGGAATTGATATTTCTCCTAAATTAAATTTCTCAACCAACTTAATTTACACTGATTACAATAGAAAGAGTTTAAGTGAAAATGGTATTGGTTCGGTTTTATTTAATGCAATTAATACTCCAGCTACATTAACTCCGTATGATGCAAATGGAAATTATACGCTTGTACCTGCTACTCCTGGTTTTGGTAATGAAGTAATTAATCCTTTGGCTCAAATTGAAAATACCTATAACAATTATAACCAACAAAGAATCAATGGTAATTTTGTATTGCAATACAAACCTACTAGTGATATAAAAATTACCACTAGATACGGTTTTGATTCTGCAAACGATGTTGGAAAATCTTTCAGCAAAAGAATTGATTATGGTAATTCAAAAGTGTTTAATGTAACAAACAATAGTGTTTCTCAAAAAGCAACCCGTTTTAGTAGTTTTACTTTTGATTTATTTGGAGAATATGAAAAAATATTTTATGAAGATCATAAATTTAAATTGACAGTTGGAGGTACTTTATTTGAAAATAAAGGAGAAGGTTTATTTGCAACCGGTTTTAACGTCCCATACAATTCATGGGATTTCGCAGATATTGCTTTGGCAGGTGCTCCCACTTTTGTAGATTTGGAAATTGACCCTAACTCGTTACCTAGACCTGGTATTGTAACTAATGGATCTTATAAATCCACTCCTTATAAAAGGCCTTCAATTTTTTCTACTTTAGATTATAATTATAAAGAGAAATATTTGTTGTCTTTCATTTTCAGAAGAGATCAATCAAGTAGTTTCTCTGAAAATAATAGCGTAGCCTACTTCAAATCTATTTTAGGAGGTTGGTTGGTTTCACAAGAAGATTTTTTCAATAAAAATGGAATTGTTAACTTCTTGAAATTTAAAGGAAGTTACGGTACTTTAGGAAATGATGTTGCTCCGTCAAATGCCTACAGATCTCAATTGTCAGGTGAAGGGGTTTATGTATTTGATAATGTAATTACTACAGGTGTAGCTGTTGGTACAATTCCTAATAAAGATTTAAAATGGGAATCGGATACTAAAATCGATTTGGGTTTTGAATCCAAATTATTCGATAATAAATTAGAAGTTACAGCTGATTATTTTAATAATACAAGAACTGATTTAATTATTAATGGTGTTCCAATTTCTGGAATTAATGGAGGTTATGCACCGGGTTCTGGAGCACCATCTGTAAATGCAGGTAAAGTGAAAAACTCAGGGTTCGAGTTGGTTTTGAATTATAAAGATAATATCAAAGATTTTAAATACGATTTAGGATTTAATATTACAACAATCAATAATGAGGTTTTGGAAGTTAAAAACTCTACCAATTATATTGAAGGTGGCGCTTTTGCAATTGGTCAATTGCCTCCTACAAGAATGGAAGTGGGTCAACCGATAGGAGTTTTCTACGGTTTACAAACTGACGGAATTTTTCAAAATCAAGCGGAAATTAATGCAGCACCTGCTCAAAATTTAGGTTCGCCAACTTCCCCTGGTGATTTTAGATTTAAAGATGTGAATGGTGATGGTGTAGTTGATTTTAAAGATAGAACCTATATTGGTAAATCAATTGCTGATTATACTTTAGGTTTCAATATTAACTTGAATTACAAAAACTTCGATTTAATTTCTTATGCTTATGCTTCTGTAGGAAATGATTTAATAAGAAATTATGAAAGAACAGAAAACAAGTTGAACAAACTTAATTATATATTGGATCGTTGGACTGGTGAAGGAACAAGCAATTCTGTTCCTAGAGTAACTACTGGCGCATCAAGTAATAATTTATTCTCAAGCTATTTTGTTGAAGATGCTTCTTTTTTAAGAATTCAAACAATCCAATTGGGATATTCACTGCCTAAAAAGGTTATTGATAGCTTTGGAATTTCTAAATTCAGATTTTATGGGTCTATTAATAACGTTTATACTTTCTCCAAATACAGAGGGTTTGACGCTACTGCCAATACAGGAGATCCAATTGCTGGAGGTATTGATTCCGGATTTTATCCAGCACCAAGAATATTTTCAATTGGTCTAAATGTTAATTTTTAATCTCTTTAAAATGAAAAAATATACAATTCTAGCCGCTTTATTAGTAGTAACAACCTCAGGTTTAACTGTGTCTTGTTCTAAGGAATTTATAAATGAAGAAGCACCTTACACAATCGATTCTGAAAGTTATTTCAACTCGGAATCGGATTATAATAAAGCGCTTATCGGTGCTTATGATATGTTGCAATCTTCTTACATCAACGTTATGTTAGGTGAAATTGCTTCAGATAATACTTTATCTGGTGGTGAAAGTGCTACCGACGTTATTGGCATTCAACAAATAGATGAAATGACGCAAACTGCTGTAAATCCAAACTTAAAAGACGTTTGGAACTGGATGTTTGCAGGAGTTCAACGTTGCAACTACATTATGGAATTTAAAGACAAAACTGATTTTGCAAATAAAAATCAAGTTATCGGAGAAACTAGATTCTTAAGAGCTTATTACCATTTTGAATTGGTTAAATTCTTCGGTGGAATTCCGTTGAAAGGAGATAAAAGATTCAGTGTGAATGATGAAAAAACCATACCTAGATCTTCAACAGTCGATGTTTATGCGTCTATTGAAGCTGATTTACAATTTGCAATCAATAACCTAAATCCAATTGCTTCACAAAAAGGTAGAGCGACTAAAGGTGCTGCTCAAGCGTTATTAGGGAAAGTTTATTTGTACCAAAATAAATTTGTAGAAAGTGCTGCGGTATTAGAAACTTTAATTACCTCAAACTCGTATTCGTTAGTAAGTAACTACAATACTATTTTTGAAAATTCAGGTGAGAACAATTCCGAATCAGTATTCGAAGTACAATACACCGATGCCGAAGGTGCTAGTTTTGGATGTCTCCAATGTAGTGAAGGAAACGTAGCAGTTGGTTTTAATGGAATTAGAAATTATGTAGGGCCACTTTTTGATTCTGGATATAGTTTCAACGTTCCAACACAAGAAGCCTACAATGCTTTTGAAGCAGGAGATAATAGAAGAGATGTTGCTATATTGAATATCACCGCTTGGGCGACACTAAACACGGGAGTTTCTTATGGAACTGGATACAAACACACGGGTTTTTTCAATAGAAAATACATTGCTCGTCAAGGTGATGCTAATGTTGGTGATCAAAACTTAACTAACCCAAATAATTATCGTTCAATTCGTTATGCTGATGTGTTGCTAATGGCAGCTGAAGCGTATAGCCGTTCTGGCAATAATTCAAAAGGACAACAATACATCAATGTGGTTAGAGATAGAGCATTTGGTGATACCAACCATAGAATTACGCTTACAGGTCAATCATTAACTGATGCCATTTGGACAGAAAGAAGATTAGAGTTATTAGGTGAAGGCCACCGTTTCTTTGATTTAGTTCGTACTGGAAAAGCGGTTGGAAAAATTACTGGCTTTGCAGCCAATAAAAACGAGTTATTCCCAATACCATTCGAAGAAATTCAATTTTCAAATGGAAATTGGCAACAAAACCCTGGATACTAAAAATTAGAACTATGAAAAATATTAAACTATTACTTAGCCTATTCGTTTTGACCATTCTAACAGGATGTACAAAAGACAGTGAAGAAATAAATTTAGATGTTATTGCTGCACCTGCCAATATTTCTGCAAAAATATCAATTGCTCCCGATAATACAGGAACCGTAACCATCATTCCAATAGGAGAAGGAATTTCACAATTTGAGGTATATTATGGGGATACAACTGTTCAACCTGCTTTATTGGGTGCTGGAGTTCCGACAACTCATAGATATAATGAAGGAAATTATACTCTAAGAGTTGTAGGAATTACTTTAAATGGTAAAAAAACAGAAAAAACTTTTCCTTTGGCGATTTCATTCTTTCCACCAACAAACTTAGCGGTTAATTTAAATGTTTCAACGTTAAATACAATGGAGATTAATGTTACTGCAACAGCTGATTTTCAAACGAATTTTAAAATTTATTATGGTGAAAATCCTAATGAAATCCCTGAAACATTTTTAGAAGGAGAAACAAAAACGCACGTTTATACCAATCCTGGGACTTACCAAGTTAGGGTTTACGCAGTGAGTGGAAGCGCTCAATCCGCAGTTCCATATACAAGAATGGTGACTGTTTCAAGATCGGTACTTTTACTTTTACCTGTTGATTTTGAATCGACTTCAACTCCCTATACTTTCTTGAATTTTGATGGTGGAAATTCTACTAGAGTAGCCAATCCTTTTCCATCAGGAATAAATACTTCGGCATTTGTTGGAAAAATGATCAAAGGACCTGGACAAGTTTGGGGCGGAAGTTTATTATCACTTTCTTCACCGATAGATTTTTCTGTTAACAAAAAATTTAAAGTTAAAGTATATTCTCCTAGAGCTGGCGCAAAATTATTATTAAAAGTAGAAAATTTAACCAACGGTGGAATCTCATTTGAAAAAGAGGTAACAATTACAACCGCAAACGCTTGGCAAGAATTAACCTTCGACTACACTGCTATTTCAACAACCAATTCCTACCAAAAATTAGTTTTTATATTTGATTTAGGAACGGTTGGAGACGCTTCTGCAAATTATACCTTCTATTTTGACAATATAATTTTGACTAACTAATTATGATTGACTTTCATAAACTAAAAAATAATAAAATGAAAAAAATATTAAATATTATATCCATAATTACATTATTCTTCATGGTAAGTTGCCAGGAAGATATTGCCACTTTTGGAACTATTGATACACCCTCAAATTTTGTAGTTACTGCCCAAATTTTAGGTCAGAATACTACAACTGCTCCAAATGGAGATGGAAGTGGAAAAGTACTTTTTACAGCTAAAGCGGACAATGCAATTTCCTACCGATATATTTTTGGTGATGGAACTACAACCAATGTACCTTCAGGTATTTTTGAAAAAAGATACAATCAAACAGGTTTAAATACTTTTACTGTAACTGTCATTGCTACAGGAAAAGGGGGGGTAGCAGCTACTACAACAATTGACGTAACTGTTTTAAGCAATTTTGAAGATCCTGAAGCAGTTCAATTCTTAACTGGAGGTTCTCAAAAAACGTGGTATTTTTCAGCTGCTGAGCCAGGACATTTAGGTGTTGGTCCAAACAGTTCTGACGACACTCAAAATTATTTCCCATTTTGGTACCAAGCAGCGCCTTGGGAAAAAGCAGCATCTCCTGATAGCGCTTGTCTTTACGGGAATGAATTGGTTTTTTCAAAAGTGGGTAACCAATTAAAATTCCAATTAAACAATCAAGGACAAACTTTTTTTAATAAAGATTTCCAAAGTGTTGCTGGTGGAACTGCCGGTTACGATTTTTGTTATAACTACAATGCAGGTGGGTTGAAAAATGTAAACCTAGGACCTTCTGAATCAGTGGTTATGGCAAGTCCTAGTGCGGCTACACGTACACGTGGTACCATGATGAATTTCTCTGACGGTGGCTTTATGGGTTACTATATTGGTCAAAGTTCTTATGAAATTTTATCAATTACCGAAACTAGAATGGTAGTTCGTGCCGTAATGGGAGGAAATCCGGCTTTAGCTTGGTACCATACCTTTACCTCAGTTCAACCTACACAAGATGCAACCGATTATTCTAATTTGGTATTTTCAGATGAATTCTCAACAGACGGAGCTCCCGATTCTAGCAAATGGGGTTATGATTTAGGTGCTGGTGGTTGGGGTAATGGTGAGCTTCAAAGCTACACTAATAGTCCAACAAATGCTTTGGTACAAGGTGGAAATTTAGTACTTACCGCTGTAAAAACTGGAAATTCTTATACCTCTGCAAGATTAAAATCAGAAAATAAATTCGAATTTAAATATGGTAAAGTTGAATTTAGAGCAAAATTGCCTGCCGGAGCTGGTACTTGGCCCGCTTTATGGATGTTAGGACAAAATTACGCAACGAACACTTGGCCTGCTTGTGGTGAAATTGATATTATGGAACACAAAGGAAACCAACCAAATGTAATTCTTGGGTCGGTTCATTACACGGGTCGTTCAGGTGGTAATTCAGTTACGTCACGAGTTACTTCAACGAATGTTTCTAGTACTTATCATATTTACAAAGTTATTTGGAGTCCACAATCCATCCGTTTTTATGTAGATAATGTATTGTTCCATTCTGTGTTAAATACAAATTCACTTCCTTTCAATAGCGACTTTTTCTTAATTATGAATGTAGCTATGGGTGGTACTTTTGGAGGAGCCGTAGATCCTGCATTCACACAATCTTCAATGTCTGTTGATTACGTTAGAGTTTACCAATAAAAAAAATATTTAAAACAACAAGTAGTTTCTAACTGCTTGTTGTTTTTATGAATTTATGAATTATCTTTTAATGAAAAACCTATTCAAATCTCTAATTGTATTTATTGCCTTATTCTTTTTAAGTTGCTCTGCTCCAAAAGCAGTGGTTGTTTCTGGTTTTAAAATAAATCCAATTGATGTAAAAGTGGATTCTATTTTAAAACTAATGACTCTAGAAGAAAAAGTAGGTCAAATGAATCAGTACAATGGTTTTTGGGATAGTACTGGACCAACACCTAAAGACGGTCAAGCAGCAAAAAAATATGCCGATTTGAAAAATGGGTTGGTTGGAGCAATGCTTAATGTTAAAGGAGTTAAGGAGGTTCGTGCCATTCAAAAAATTGCTGTTGAACAAACTAGACTTGGTATTCCATTGCTTTTTGGTTTTGACGTGATTCACGGTTACAAAACAATAAGCCCAATTCCATTAGCTGAAGCAGCAAGTTGGGACTTACAAGCAATAAAAAATTCGGCTTCTATGGCAGCTGAAGAAGCTTCTTCGTTAGGTATCAACTGGACTTTTGCTCCAATGGTTGATGTTGCTCGTGATGCTCGTTGGGGTCGTGTAATGGAAGGTGCGGGTGAAGATCCTTATTTGGGTAGCCAAATAGCAATTGCTAGAGTTCAAGGATTTCAAGGTGATAATTTTAGTTCGAATAAGTCTATTATAGCTTGCGCCAAACATTTTGCTGGCTATGCTTTCGCAGAATCGGGTCGCGATTATAATACAGTTGATATAAGTGAATCTACTTTGCAAAATATTATTTTACCTCCATTTAAAGCCGCTTCTGATGCTGGAGTAAGAACTTTCATGAATTCTTTCAATGAAATTAGTGGTATTCCGTCAACTGGAAATTCCTATTTGCAAAGAAAAATTCTAAAAGGAGAATGGAATTTCAATGGTTTTGTAGTTTCTGATTGGGGTTCCATCGGAGAAATGATCAATCATGGTTATGCTAAAGATAACAAACAAGCCACTGAAATAGCCGTGAATGCAGGTTCAGATATGGATATGGAATCCAATGCGTATGTTGAAAATCTAGTCAACCTTGTTCGTGAAGGTAAAGTAAGTGAAAGCAAAGTTAATGATGCCGCTGGGCGAATACTAAAAGTTAAATTTGAATTGGGATTATTCGAAAATCCATATAAATATTGTGATGAAAACAACGAAAAACAAACTGTTGGAAAACAAGCTTTTCATGACGGAGTTTTAGATGTTGCTAAAAAGTCGATTGTACTTTTAAAAAATGAAAATGAAGTTTTACCACTTAAAAAATCAGGTTTAAAAATCGGATTAATAGGTGCTTTGGCAAATGATAAAACAAGTCCATTAGGAAGTTGGAGAATCGCAGCCGATGACAATACAGCAGTTTCTGTTTTAGAAGGGTTACAAAAATACAAAGACAACCAACTTACCTTCGCTAAAGGTGCTGATGTAACTGTTGGAAGAACCCAATTTGTTTGGGAAACTAAAATTAACACCACAGACAAATCAGCATTTGCGGAAGCGATTGCTTTAGCAAAAAAAGTAGATGTGGTGGTAATGGTTTTAGGAGAACACGGTTTGCAAACAGGAGAGGGAAGAAGTAGAACAGAAATAGGTTTACCTGGTGTTCAACAAGAGTTATTAGAAGAAATTTACAAAGTAAATCCGAATATTGTTTTAGTTTTAAATAATGGACGACCTTTAACAATTCCATGGGCTGATGCTCATATTCCTGCAATTGTTGAAGCTTGGCATTTAGGAACTCAAAGTGGAAATGCGATTGCACAAGTACTTTATGGTGATTACAATCCAAGTGGAAAATTACCGATGACCTTTCCAAGAAATGTAGGTCAAGTGCCAATTTATTACAACTATAAAAATACTGGTAGACCAACAATGAACGAACCAGAAAGTGTATTTTGGTCCCATTACTCTGATGAAAAAAACACGCCGCTGTACCCATTTGGTTATGGTTTGAGTTATTCTAAATTTGAATATTCTAACTTAAAATTAAGTGAAAATTCATTTTCAAAAAATGGTGAAATTAAAGTGAGTTTTACCCTCAAAAACACTGGAAAAGTAGCTGGAAAAGAAGTAGCTCAATTGTATATTCGTGATTTAGTGGCTAGTTCTACAAGACCTGTAAAAGAACTCAAAGGATTTGAAATGGTGGAATTACAGCCGAATGAATCAAAAGAAGTAACGTTCACTATCAACGAAAAAACACTGGAATTCTTTACTGCAAATTCAAAATGGGAAACCGAACCAGGAGATTTTAAAGTGTTCATTGGCGGAAGCTCAATTACTACTCTTGAAGGTAGTTTTCAATTTATAAATTAACGAGCTTGATGAAAAAGTTTCTTATTGTTCTCGTTCTTATTAGTAGTTTAAATTATGCTCAAAACCAAAATCGAAAATTGGTTTGGGAAGAGAATTTCGATTCTAAAATGCTAAATCGTGATTCTTGGAATTTTGATATTGGAAATGGATGCCCGGATTTATGCGGTTGGGGAAACAACGAACGTCAAATTTATACGGAAACAAACCATACTTTAAAAGACGGGAATTTAATTATTCAAGCCCAACTAGAAAATGATGTTTTTACCTCTACTAAAATAACAACCAAAGGCAAAAAGCAATTCCTTTACGGTCGTTTTGAAGCGAGAGCTAAATTACCTGTTGGCCATGGTTTATGGCCTGCTTTCTGGATGTTGGGTTCTAATATTTCTACAATTGGATGGCCAAAATGCGGTGAAATTGATATCTTAGAATACATTGGCCGTGAGCCACATATGGTTTTTACTTCTTTGCACACCCAAGACAGCCATGGGGAAACGATCAATACCAAGAAAACGAAATTTGATACTATCGAACAAGGTTATCATATATATGCTATGGATTGGACGAAAGATAAAATTGAATTTTTCGTAGATTCCAAATTGGTTTATACCTTTCAACCGAGCATAAAAAACGACGATACTTGGCCGTTTAACCAACCTTTTTACCTAATTGTAAATCTAGCTGTGGGCGGTAATTTTGGCGGTCCAGAAGTAGATAAATCGGTTTTTCCACAGCAATTTATCTTAGATTACATAAAAGTGTACCAATAGCTGATTATTATTCAACTTCTCCCTTGATTCATTAAACATTTATCACGCTTTTTTAATTTTTATTGCATTATAAATGTTAAATTTTCAAATTAAATTTGTTTTATAAATAAATTTTATATTATATTTGTTTTAATATTAATTCTAATTTAACATTTGCCTATTCAGAAAACTACTTTTTAGAGATAATTCTCCAATTTATTTTAACAACTAAAAAGTATTTTTATGGCTAATGTACAAACCCCAGACGCGTTATTGGTAAAAAATTACATAGCAGGTGATGAAAATTCCTTGTCTATATTAATCAACAGACACCAATCTAAGATTTACGGTTTTATCTATTCTAAATTATCGGATAGAGATATGGCAGATGATATCTTTCAAGATACTTTTATTAAAGTAATTAAAACCCTGAAATCTAATTCTTACAATGAAGAAGGTAAATTTTTACCTTGGGTAATGCGAATTTCTCACAACCTTATCATTGATCATTACCGAAGAAATAAAAAAATGCCAATGTTTAGAGAAACTGAGGACTTTTCTATTTTTTCTATTATGTCAGATAATGTACCCAATATCGAATCTCAATTGATCACTTCGCAAGTAGAAAGCGATTTGAGAAAATTAATCGAAGAGCTTCCTGAAGATCAAAAAGAAGTTTTGGTTATGAGAATGTATCAAGACCTGAGTTTTAAAGAAATCTCTGAGTTAACAGGGGTTAGCATCAACACTGCCTTAGGTAGAATGCGTTATGCAATCATGAACTTAAGAAAAGTTGTTGACAAACATCAAATTATATTAACAAATTAATACTATTTGAATACCTTTTTCGTTATAATAAAAATAGAAATTAATTCTTAATAAATTATGGCGAAAATTTACTCTAAAGAAGCTTTAGAAATTTCAAAAAAATTACCAAAAAAAGAAACAATTCAATTCTTATTAAACTATTCAAAAGCCTTGAATATCATTAAAATTGGTAATAAAAATTTCGAAATACTAGCTAACTAATTAAAATCCCGATAACTTTATCGGGATTTTTTTTTGTAGTATTCCTCAATCACCGTTTTACGACCAATGGTTTTCGTAATGATATCGGTATCCAAATCCCAACCTCGAGCTGGGGAATATTCACGTCCGTACCAAATAATTTGTAAGTGTAAATCGTTCCAAATTTCTTCTGGAAAAATTCGTTTCGCGTCTTTCTCCGTTTGAACTACATTTTTCCCATTCGTTAAATTCCAGCGGTACATTAACCTATGAATGTGCGTATCTACTGGAAAAGCAGGAAATCCAAAAGCTTGTGACATCACCACACTTGCTGTTTTATGTCCTACAGCAGGAAGCGCTTCGAGCGCCTTGAAATCCTGTGGAACTTTTCCATCGTGTTTGTCTATTAAAATATGCGATAAGCCATGAATTCCCTTCGACTTCATCGGCGATAATCCGCAAGGACGAATAATTGCTTTTATTTCCTCAACAGACATTTTGATCATATCATAGGGATTATCGGCCTTAGCGAACAACAAAGGCGTAATTTGATTCACCCGAACATCGGTACATTGCGCCGAAAGCAACACGGCAATTAGCAAAGTATACGGGTCTTTGTGGTCAAGCGGAATGGGAATACTCGGATATTTTTCTTTTAACGTATTAATAACAAATGTTATTCGTTCTTGCTTATTCATTTTTCGTTAAATTTGAATCGTAAATTTACTACAATATTTTTACTAAATTTCATTTTCAAATAAGCAGTTTTAATTTAAATTAGATACTATGACCACATTAAAAAAAGGCGATAAAGCCCCACAATTTTCAGGAGTTGATCAAGATGGAACCACTCATAAACTATCCGATTACAGCGGAAAAAAGTTAGTAGTTTTCTTTTACCCAAAGGCAAATACTCCAGGTTGCACCGCTGAAGCCTGCGATTTAAGAGATAATTTCGAGCGTTTCCAAGCTAACAATTATGCTATTTTGGGAGTAAGCGCCGATTCTCAAAAAGACCAAGCCAAATTTAAAAACAAGTTTGAATTTCCTTTTCCACTTTTGGCCGACGAAGACAAATCGGTAATTCAGGCATTCGGAGTCTGGGGACCTAAAAAATTCATGGGTAAGGAGTACGACGGAATCCACAGAACGACTTTCATTATCGATGAAAACGGCCTAATTGACGAAGTAATTTCAGAGGTGAAAACCAAAGAACACGCCAGCCAAATTTTAAAATAGTTTTTTAATTATTTGGAGCAAAACTTCTAGTTTCCATTCACGATTAGTCCCGCTATTCGCTGTATCTGTTGTGGCGAACCCCGCCACAACAGGATGTCGCTGCTATCGGGGCTAGTTTTTTTATGTTTAGATTTTTCAAACTGAAAACATCTTTGATTTGTCAATGGGATTTTATTTCAGATTCTATTAGATGCTGAAACAAGTTCAGCATGACAAAAACAAAAAAAAGCCAGAAATATCCTGGCTTTATAATTATTTAGTTATTGATTTCCAAAACTTTATTTGGGTCGTAACCAAAAAGATGGTGTTTCTTAATAATTTCGCTAATTCCTTGCGGAAGCATACTTTCCCACCCAGTTTTTCCGTCGCTAATCATTTTTAGAACTTCTCGAGAAAAAATTTCTAAATTTTGAGGATCGTAATCTTCAATATCTATTACTTTACCATTGAATTTAAAGAATTTGTACAACTCTTTCATTCTTGGGTGAACTTTTAAATTCTCAGAGTTAATAATCTCTTTGTTTTCGGCAATCATTGGATATAAGAAAACTTTTAAATCGCGGTAAAATAATTTTCCAAACGCCTCCAAAATCCCACCACTTAAATGGCGGTAGTATTTTTCGTCAAAAATATCAATTAAGTTGTTTACTCCCATTGCCAATCCCATTCTGGCTTTAGTGTAATTTGAGAAATATTCAACCACACGATAAAATTCTTGAAAGTTAGAAATCATTACGGTTTGGCCTAAAGAACAAAGTAATTCAGCTCGATCCATGAAATCGCGTTCGTCAATTTCTCCATCAGAACGCAAATTGGAAAGTGTAATTTCAAAAACAACTAATGTATTTTCTTTATCAACTTTATTCTCTTTGAGGAACATTTTTAAGGAATGCTCGTACATGTCCATATTCACCTTGGTTACCGGCCTAAAACTGCCACGTAATGCCAAGATATTTTTTTTGTATAAAATCGCTGCAGGCAATATATTTTTACCGCTTGGGTCAAACATTACCGCGTCGGTCATGCCGTTTTTAACCAATTGTAAACTCATTAATCGGTTGTCCACATTAGCAAAGCGAGGTCCTGAAAAATTGATGGTATCAATCTCTAATTGGTCTTTATCAAGGTGGTCGTATAAATAACGAAGTAGTTTTTTAGGATCATTGTATTTGTAATAGGCACCATAAATTAAATTTACTCCTAAAATGCCTAAAGTTTCTTGTTGCAATCTAGCATCCGTTTCTTTAAAACGAATGTGAATTATAATTTCGTTTATTGCTTCGTCTGGTTCAATTTGAAATCGAATTCCCATCCAACCATGTCCTTTGAATTTTTTTGCAAAGTCAATCGTTGCTACCGTATTGGCATAACTAAAAAACATTTTATTGGGATGTTTTTCTCTGCTTAATCGGTTTTCAATTAATGCATATTCATGAGAAAGCATTTTTTTTAATCGACTTTCAGTTACGTATCTTCCATCTTCTTCATCACCATAAATAGCGTCACTAAAATCTTTATCGTAGGCAGACATTGCTTTTGCAATTGTTCCAGAGGAACCACCAGCTCTAAAAAAATGCCTTACTGTTTCTTGTCCAGCTCCGATTTCCGCAAAAGTACCGTAGATATTTTCGTTTAAATTGATACGAAGTGCTTTATCTTTAATAGAAGGGATTTGTTCGATGACTTTGTCACCTTTTAATTTAATTTCAGTCACTTTTTTATGATTTACAATAAACTTGTTTACAAAGTTAGTAAAATACGACTTCAATTAAAGAATTTTAATATTATTTTTGTAAAAAATATTAGATGAAAGTTTATTTTTTGGGCACAGGTACTTCGCAAGGAATTCCAGTAATTGGGAGTAATAATCCTGTTTGCCTGAGCGATAATCCTAAAGACAAACGGTTAAGAGTTTCTGTTTGGGTTTCTTGGGATAACTTTTCTTTAATTATCGATTGTGGTCCCGATTTTAGACAACAAATGCTAGCCTCAAAATGCTCAAAAGTGGACGCTATCTTATATACCCACGAACATGCCGATCACACTGCTGGATTGGACGACATTCGACCTTTTAATTTTAAACATGGCGATATTCCAATTTATGCACACCAGCGAGTTTTAAATAATTTAAAAAGACGTTTTGATTATATTTTTGAAACTGAAAACAAGTATCCTGGGGCTCCAACAGTTTCTCCAATTGAAGTGGTAAATAAGGAATCATTTGTATTGGGTGGAAAAGAAATTATTCCTATAAATGTGATGCATGGAAGCCTTCAAGTTTTTGGTTATCGAATTGAATCTTTCGCTTATTTAACTGATGTTAAAACCATTAATAATCAAGAAATTGAAAAATTAAAAAATCTTGACGTTTTAGTGGTAAATGCCTTACGTGAGGAGCATCATAATACCCATTTTAATTTGCAAGAAGCTTTGGATTTCATCGCATTGGTACAACCTAAAAAAGCCTATTTAACTCACATTAGTTACCACCTTGGATTTCATGATGAAGTTCAAAATAAACTACCTGATACAATTCATTTGGCTTACGATAATCTTGAAATAAATTTATTATAATGAAACATTCACTTTTGCTTTACCTTTTTATTCTTTCTTTGTTGTTTACTATATTTACCTATGCCTACTATTCAAATCAAGTTCAATTTCAAAGTACTCAAATAGAGAAACTGACTAAAAAGTTGAAAAAAAAGGAGTTGGAATTTAATTCTAAACTTAAAGATGCCAATTATTTTTCACTTGAAAATAATGAAAAAGCGCAGAATTATTTTACTTCAAACCCTGATCAAAAAAGTGATATTACAACTTTAATCCCTTCTTTAAAAGAAGCATTATTGAAATTTAATGAGAACCAAAATGGAAATCCTTATGTCGGCCAAGAAAAGTTAGGTTTGAATAAATTTACCATTAACAAAATTAAAGTCATCAACCACCGATGGATTATAGCTGATTTTAGTGATGGTGAAAACAATGGAGAAGTCTTATTGAAGTATTTTGTGAAAGAAGACAAAAGCATTTCCTTTGAAGTAAACCAATCTTTGATGTTTCCAAAAAAGTAATATTTTATATTGCGACTAATTCAGAATATTTAATCTGTGAATCTGTGGCTATTATTATCCCAGCAACCAATCTTTCAAATCAAAAAAGTTCTGAGGAGAAACTCCATGACCAATAGGATATTCTTTATAGGTTGAATTAATTCCTAAGCTTTTTAATATAGGGTCTGTTTTTCGTGCCCATTCTACAGGGATTACTTGATCGACTGTTCCATGAGAAGCAAATATTTTCAAACCACTAAAATCATTATTTTGGTAGTTTTCAGTAGTAATATCCAAATTTAAATACCCACTTAAAGCTCCAACACGTTGAACAATATTAGGATAAGTAAGTGCGATAGAATAACTCAAAATAGAGCCTTGGCTGAATCCGATTAAGGTAATATTGGAATTGTCGATTGGGAATTTTAATTTTAGTTCTTCTAAGAATTTAACCACTAAATCTCTTGAAAGTACTGCTTGATCGTGATCTGAAAATTTATTTTGATCGGCATCAAAATTGATTGCATACCATGCATAACTTCCATATTGTAAATCATAAGGTGCTCTGGCAGAAATAACATAATATTCGTCGGGTAATTCAGAAGCAAATGAAAATAAATCGTCTTCGTTGCTCCCATAACCATGCAATAAAAGCAATAATGGGTTTTTATCTAGAAGGATTTTTGGTTCTCGAACTTTATATTCTAATGATAATTCCATTATTATGAAATGGCTTTAAACCAATTTTGAAAATAGTGACCTAAAATTGGAATTGGTTTTTCTGACCCATTTATGGCACTAACTATTCCATAGGTCATCAATACTGAAACCGAAATCCACATTGGCACCGTAATTAAAAGGGAGTTAAAATTGCTAATAATTAATCCCAAAGATATGAATGTTAATGATATGCCTAATGATTGACGAATATGAAAAGAAGCGAATGAATTTTTATTTTCACTATTCATCGACATTGCTATTGGTACTCCTACAATTAAAATATAACTTGTAATAGCGATTGTTTTTCCTTCTTCAACAGAATTTTCCATTTTTGAATACTTTATATTTATGATAAAACTAATTTGTTTTGATGGTATATTCCATATACCTTACCTTTCATATCAGTTCCTAAAAAGGCTGAATTTTTAGATTTTGAAAGGATATTTTCTTTCTCAAAAGTCCAATTTCCATTTGGATTAAAAAGGGTAATATTTGCCTTTTCTCCTTCTTTTATTGATGAATTTTCAATTCCGAAGAGTATTTTACTTGAGGTAAATTTTTCAATTATTTTTTCTAGAGTTAATAGGTTTGTTAAAGCTCCAAAAGCTGATTCTAATCCGATGGTGCCGTTTTTAGATCCTTCAAATTCCATTTTCTTGTGCTCAATGTCAATTGGATTATGATCAGAGGTAATCATATCTATTGTATTGTCATTAACTCCTTCGATTAAAGCTTTTCGATCTTCTTCAGTTCTTAAAGGCGGAGAAACTTTATATCTTGTATCAAATCCTTCTAATTTCTCATCATTTAAAACCAAATGATGAACCGATGCGCTACAAGTCACATTTAAGCCTTTGGCTTTTGCATTTCGTATTAATTCTAATGATTTTGCGGTTGAAATAGTTGGAATATGCAATTTTCCACCAGTGTATTCTAAAAGGAATAGGTTGCGAGATATTTGCAATTCTTCGGCCAAATTTGGAATACCTTTTAATCCTAATCTTGTAGAAACAACCCCTTCATTTACTACGCCGTTCCCTTTAATACTCGCATCTTGAGAATAGGCAATTAGTAAACCATCAAAATCTTGAACATACTGCAAACCTATTTTTAGTAGATTAGCATTGTCAATATCCTTATTGTAATCCCCAAAAGCGATAGCTCCAGCATTTTTCATATCGAATAATTCAGCCATGTCTTTTCCTTCACTATCTTTTGTGAAAGCGCCAATGGGATATAATTCCGTTGCAGCTCCTTTTGCTTTATTTTTTACAAAATTAATTTGCGCTTGATTGTCAATAATTGGGAAGGAGTTGGGCTGTAAAGCCACCGCTGTAAAACCGCTTTTTGCAGCTACATTTAATCCATTCACAATAGTTTCTCGGTCTTCAAAACCAGGTTCTCCAAAAGAAACACTGCTGTCAAACCAACCTTGGGAAAGATGCAAATTCTCTAATTTTATTTCTTCAAAACCATTTTCATTTGGGATTTTACTTCCAATTTTTTCAATTGTTCCTGATTTTATTTTCACATCAACCATTTGATTGTGAAAAGGACTTTTAGAATCAATTATTGTAGCTTCACGGATAATTAGGTTCATTTTACTAATTTTTGAATTAATACTTCTAAAAATAAAAATAATAAGGTCAATATTACAAATATTTTCCAAATTTCATCATTACTTCGGTCAGAAAGTAAACTGTTAAATATAGTTTCGATAGATTTTTCTACCTTATAATCAGATAATAATTGGCTTTGCGATTGCTCTAAATTACTTTCTGAACGATTGTAATTAAAACTTATATTTCGGACAATTTCGTCTTTTTTGTAAATTTTAAAATTCCCTGCAAAGATAGGGTAATCATTGAATTGTAATTTAACTTTGTTATTTAATATTTGTTGTGTTGGTATAAATTTCTCATTTTCATTTTGTACCTCTAAAATTTCATCTTTCGATAAGTTTGTAGCAACTAAAAACGGTTGGTTTTCTCCAATTGTTAACGAATTTATGCCTGTTTTTTGAGTATTTTGAACCATATTGTAAAATACAGGAACAATTAAAGGTGAATTTTGGAAATTAGAGTTCATCTTATTAATTGGAGCAGCAAAAACATAGACACTCGAAACCTGATTTTGAACGGAAGTTAAAAAACAACTTTGGTCTTCGTAGCTCAAAATGGGTGGGTTTGCAGTATTTAGCTGAAAATTTTGTTTGGTACTTGGATACTGAAAATTGTCAATTTTTTTCTCAAAAACGGACTGAAATAATGGATGTTGAAATGCAATTTTAGTGATTAATTTATTGGTATTTTGGTTGTTTCCAAATTGTATTTGTCCAAGAGTTCCTAAAAAACGATTGGTTTCAGCAATTTTAGATTCTGAAGATGGAATAAATATTAAATTTCCACCTTTTTCTACAAAGGATTTTAAATTGGTTACTAGTGCTTGAGGTAAATTTTCAAGTTCATTTAGAATAATAGCATCTTGCTTTTCAATACTATTATAATCTAATGTTTCAATGGTAGAATTACTATAATTGAATTCGTTAGAAGTATAAATACGATTTAAGAAACTGCTTTTTTCTGTTTTTCCAATGCTAATTACATTAATTTTTTCAGGCTTAATAATGCTAAAATAATAAATATTGTCGTATTTCAAACTAGCATCATTTATGGAAACGTAACCATTAAAATCTTTCTTTGGAATTGTAAAATTGATTGACTTTTCAGGCTTTTCAAATTTAACTAATGTTTTGGCCACTAGTTTATTATTATTGTACAAACCAATTGGAATCGCATTATCTTGCTCTTCAAATGATTTTAGGTTGACACCAATTTCATAAAAATCATTCAGCGTTTGATTCATATAAACACTGTCAATTGAGATATTATTTTTTTGCTCGGCCTCAGGATTAATGAAGTAAGTACTAAAATTCGTATCGATACTTTTGAGTTGTTTTGGTTTTAAACCAATAGCATCGGTAATGATAATTACATCTTTATTATTGGCGCTTTTTCTAGATTTAATTTTTGCCATTGCGCTCTCTAGTTGAAATGGAAGTGCACTATAACTGATATTTTGAACTTCTTTTTGAATGGATTTAATGTTGGTATTCCAATATGTTTCGGTATTGGTAATCAATGAAAAAGTTTGATTTTCTGGGGTGTTTTCTAATAATTCTTGAATCGCTCTTTTTAATAATTCGACTTTATTTCCCTTGGCTTGCATCGAATAGGAATTATCTAAAACAATATACATTTCGTTTGAAATATTCTTTGAATCTTTGGCTTTAAAAAAAGGTTGTGCAAAAGCAATAATTAGGGCTGTTAATAGTAATAATCGAGTGATTAATAACAACCATTTTTTTATTTTTGAACTTTTACGGGTTTGAATTGAAAGTTCTTTTAGGAATTGAACATTGGTGAAATATTCTATTTTAAAATGACGTAATTGAAATAAATGGACCAGAATTGGAATCACCAACACAAAAAGAAAATAGAGTACTTCTGGATGTTTAAATTGCATTCTTACTTTTGTTTGTCAAAAATACTACTTTTTCTGATTGTTCAAATCATATTTACTTTATTAATCGATTTAATTAGAAGGAAACCCTTATTTTTGTTTTAAATATTTAAAATATGATCTCAAGATTTTTTTTATTGTTGCTTTTTACAACAATTTCTATCGGATATTCCCAAAATAAACATTTGAATTTGATAGTTGGCACCTATACTAAATCATGTGAAAGTGGTGGTATTTACACCTATGATTTTGATATAAATAATGGGGATTTTTTTTTAAAATCCAATACGGAGAAAATAAACAATCCTAGTTTTTTAACTATTTCTTCAGATAAGAATTTTGTTTATAGTGTAAACCAATTTCAAAATGAAAATAGTATAAGCGCTTTTAAATTCAATTCTAAATCAGGAAAATTGGATTTCATGAATGCTCAAAATTCTAGTGGTGTCAATCCTTGTTATATTACAAATGATAAAAAAAATGTAATTGTTGCTAATTATAGCAGTGGAAGCCTGGCGGCATTTTCAAAAAACAGTGACGGTTCTTTAGGCGAATTAAAGCAAGTATTTCAGCATTATGGCAAAAGTATAAATCCTAAAAGACAGGATAGTCCTCATGTTCACCTGGCTCATTTCTCACCAGATAAGAAATTTGTTTTTGCAACAGATTTAGGAAAGGATAAAATCTACATTTATAGTTATAATTCGGCCTCAAAAACAAAGATGTTATCAATTAAAGACAGTGTTTCGGTTAAACCAGGAAGTGGACCAAGGCATTTGACCTTCAATAAAAAAGGGAATTTAGTGTATCTTTTACAAGAATTGGACGGCACTATAACCGTTTATAAAAATAGTAAAGGCAAATTAATTAAGTTTCAAGAAACTACTATTGTTACACCTGATTTTAAAGGAGATTCTAGCGCAGCTGATATTCATATTTCACCGAATGGGCATTTTTTATATGCCTCAAATAGAGGAATTGCAAATGATATTTCTTGTTTTGAAATTCAAAAGGATGGAAGTTTGGTATTTAAAGAAAGAACAAGTACACAAGGAAAAGGGCCAAGAAATTTCACGATTGATCCAACAGGAAATTTTTTACTAGTAGGAAACCAATACACTAATAACATTGTAATTTTTAAAATAAATAAAGATACAGGAAGTCTTACCGATACTGGTAAACGAATAGAAATTTGCTCGCCTGTTTGTTTAGTTTTTACAGAAGGATAAACTATTTTTTATCTTTACGTTTCTTATCTCTCGTTTTAAGCATATTTCTATTTACAGAACCAGAAACTTTCTTTTTTGTTTTTGAAGGACCTCCAAGGTTTACTTTTTTATTCTTTTTTGATTTTTCGTGAAAAGCACCTTCACCATCTAATTTTGGTTTTTTAAGCAAAAATTTAATTGGTTGTTTGTCTTTTTCAGGCTCAATTAATTTAGATGAAATTTCTACAACTTCAGGAAATTCAACTATTTCAAGCACTTGCCCCATCAATTCTTCCACTTCAGTTTTGAAATCTTCTTCCCTTGGTGTTATAAAACTAATGGCAGTTCCGGTAGCATCAGCACGACCCGTTCTACCAATTCTGTGCATATACATTTCAGGCATTTCAGGAGCTTCAAAATTAATTACGTGAGAAATATTGGAAATATCCAAACCTCTCGCCATAATATCTGTGGTGATAATTCCTCTCAGTTCCCCTTCTTGAAATGAAGCCATTGTACTCAAACGATAATTTTGAGATTTATTGGAATGGATTACTCCAAATTGTCCGTCAAATTGTTCTTCAATACGCTCATGAAGCATGTCGGAAATCTTCTTATTGTTCACAAAAACTAGGATGCGTTCCATCGATTCATCGCTTTCAAGCAAATGAATTAAGAGGTTTACTTTCGTATTAAAATTCGGAACGTTATAGGAAATTTGTTTTATATTTTCCAATGGAGTTCCTGATGCTGCAAGCGTAACTTCTTCAGGAAAATCGAAAAAATCATTCAAAATCGCATCTACTTCGTCGGTCATTGTAGCCGAAAAAAGAATATTTTGACGTTTGTTTCTTGTCATCATTGCCAAAATAGAAGTCAATTGAACTCGGAAACCCAAATTCAACATTTCGTCAAATTCATCAATAACCAATTTTTGTGTATCGTCAAAACGGATTACGCTGTCCAAAGCCAAATCCATAACCCGTCCAGGTGTTCCTACCAAAATATCAATTCCTTGGTAAACTGCTTTCTTTTGTGTATTAATGTTAACCCCTCCATAAATGCCTAACATCCTAACCGACATGTATTTTGTTAATTTTTCAACTTCTTCAACCACCTGCACCACCAATTCACGGGTTGGAACAAGTATAACAATTTTAGGAGTATCGGTAGGGGTGAATTTGTATAATTTCAATAATGGCAACAAGTACGCAAAAGTTTTCCCGGTACCTGTTTGTGCAATTCCCATCATATCGCGCCCTGACATAATCACAGAAAAAGATTTTTCCTGAATTGGAGTTGGCGTCACGAACCCTAAATCGTTAATTGCTTTTTGAACCGATTTTGGAAGATTGAATTGCTCGAAAGTAGTCATAAAATGTAAATTAGTTGCAAATATACGATTTTAGACCGCCATTAGCACTTTTACTATTTTGAAAGTTGGATCTATAACAATGCAATTGCTGCAATTGACAAAAATAGTGTTGATAAAAATAATCTATTTTAGATGCTATTGTCCTATTTTTTTTCTTAATCCAAAAAGATAGAAGGAGAAAATAGAAAATAAAAACCCTATTAAGATAATGATGTAGTTCATTGGTTTTTCAATCGTAAGCGACATTCTTATTAAAATGGTGGTGATTATAAAGCTGGCATTTCTAAAAATGGTGAAAAAAGAAAAATGATAGGTAAATGAAATAATCAATAGCAATACATCAACAAAAATCATTATGGAGAAAAAATCGGAGTAGAACACAGCGTTTGAATTTGGGAAGTTTTTACCAGTTTGTAAAGCAATTATCATTTCAGTACTCCAATTATAAAAACTACTTATACTTAGCAATAATAAAATTATTATCATTCCCAAGGAAACCATTTTTTTTATATTAATAAAATTAGTAAGCTGATTAACGACCTCTGCTTTTCCATTATGTTGATATATTTTATAGTATAAAATCGTCAAGCTAAGCATAACAAGTGCCGCGCAAAGATCATACATTAAGCTTATAAAATCGGGATTAAAGATATTAATAGAATTTTTTAAATCAAGTTCGGCAATATCGTGAAAGAAACTTCGTAGGGTAATTAATGTAATTACTTCAAATTGTTTTCCAACAAATTCAGAAATTGATTTAGGAATTATTATAACTAATAGGAAAACTTCATAAAAAAGAATGAAACTAAATGGGGTGTAAATTGCTCTCAAGTAACTGTGCTGAAAATTTTCAAAGTATAAAAAATTGTTACCTAAAAATATAAGTGCTAAATGTAACAAAAATGATACTACAGCAAAACGAAGTATTATTAATTCTATTTTACGGGTGTTTTTTGAACTAAAGTAAGTGTCGAAGTAATTGCCTAAAATAACTGTTATATTATTCATAAATTCTTAGAGTTTGATTATTTATAACTTTTTGAATTTGTGGTGCTGAAACTAATTTTATGGAATAATTTAATTTTATATAACAAATGTAAATTATTTTTTTTGATTACTATTAATAAATAAATTAATAAATAAAATCCGTTTTGAATTCACAAATCGGATTGGTACAATTAGATTTTTTTTATAAGTGAATCACTTCGCCATAAGCATCTGCAACAGCCTCCATGACTGCTTCACTCATTGTTGGGTGTGGGTGAATCGCTTTTAGAATTTCATGTCCTGTAGTTTCTAATTTTCTAGCTACAACTGCTTCCGCAATCATATCGGTAACACCAGCACCAATCATGTGGCAGCCCAGCCATTCGCCATATTTGGCATCGAAAATTACTTTTACAAATCCGTCAGGAGTTCCTGAAGCTTTTGCTTTTCCTGAAGCGGTGAATGGAAATTTTCCAATTTTTAAATCGTATCCTTTTTCGATTGCTTGTTTTTCAGTCATTCCTACAGAAGCAATTTCTGGACTTGCATAAGTACAACCTGGGATATTTCCATAATCAATAGGATCGACGTGCAATCCTGCTATTTTTTCTACGCAAGTAATACCTTCGGCAGAAGCAACGTGGGCCAATGCTGGGCCTGGAACGACATCGCCAATAGCATAATAGCCAGGAATGTTGGTTTGGTAGAAATCGTTTACCAAAATTTTATCTCTGTCGGTTGCAATTCCCACTTCTTCTAATCCAATGTTTTCAAGGTTGGTTTTAATTCCCACAGCGGAAAGTAAGATGTCGGCTTCAAGAATTTCTTCCCCTTTAGCTGTTTTTACAAAGGCTTTTACACCTTTTCCTGAAGTGTCAATTCTTTCTACAGATGAGTTGGTCATAATAGTTACGCCCGCTTTTTTCATAGAACGTTCCATTTGTTTAGAAATGTCTTCGTCTTCAAGTGGAACAATATTTGGAAGGAATTCTACAATCGTAACTTGGGTTCCCATTGCGTTATAAAAGTGTGCAAATTCAACCCCAATAGCTCCAGAACCAACAACTATCATTGATTTTGGTTGTTTTTCTAATGTCATAGCTTTTCGGTAACCGATAACTTTTACACCGTCTTGTGGCAAGTTGGGTAATTCGCGAGAATTCGCTCCTGTTGCTATAATAATATGATCGGCATCGTAATCAGTTACTTTTCCATCGGCAGCGGTAACCGCCACTTTTTTACCTGGTTTCATTTTACCAAAACCATCAATCACATCAATTTTATTTTTTTTCATTAGGAATTGAACCCCTTTGCTCATTCCGTCAGCAATTCCTCTGCTACGGCTAACCACAGCGGTGAAATCTTTATCAAATGAAGAAACCGACAAACCATAATCGGAAGCGTGCTTCAGGTAATCGAAAACTTGTGCCGATTTTAGTAATGCTTTTGTAGGGATACATCCCCAATTCAAGCAAACTCCACCTAAGTTTTCTTTTTCAATAACGGCAACTTTAAAACCCAATTGTGAGGCTCTAATTGCAGTTACATATCCTCCAGGTCCACTTCCTAAAACTATTATATCGTATTTCATTTTTATATTTTTTTATTAAAAATCTGTTGCAAATTTATGAATTAATTTTTATTTGATAATAGGAAAACTGCAATTAGTTAACCAATTTTATAATGCCATTTATGAATTTAAAACAAATTGCGAATCGTATAAGTTTTTGTAATAACCGGAAGTTACATTTAATAATTCTTGATGGGTTCCTTGTTCAACAATTAATCCTTTGTCCATCACTACAATTTTGTCAGCGTTAATGATTGTTGCCAATCGATGTGCGATGATTATTGATGTTCTTCCTTTGGTAATTGTTTCAGTTGCCTTTTGTATTAATTCCTCTGAATACATGTCGATTGATGAGGTTGCTTCGTCCAAAATCAAGATACTCGGATTACTAACATAGGCGCGTAAAAATGCAATTAATTGGCGTTGTCCTGAGGATAACATTACGCCACGCTCTTTTACATTATAATCATAACCACCGGGCAAACTATTGATAAATTCATGGACACCGATTTTTTTGGCTGCAGCCACTACTTGCTCACGAGAAATCTCCGGATTGTTCAGCGTGATGTTGTTTAATATCGTATCGGCAAAAAGGAAAACATCTTGTAAAACCACTGCAATTTGTTTTCTGAGTGAATCCAAAGTATAGTCGTGTATGTTCTGATTATCAATATAAATGGTTCCGCTATTGATTTCGTAAAACCGATTTAGTAAATTGATAATGGTCGTTTTACCAGCTCCTGTAGCTCCAACAATGGCAATTGTTTGCCCGGGT
>JARXAC010000041.1:0-12983 GCA_029866065.1 Flavobacterium sp. | reverse complement strand
GCGAATTGAATTTAACGTGCCCTTGGAAGTGACCTTAGCAAAAGGAGAAAATACAAAATTGGAAGGGCTGTATAAAGGAAATGAAATAGCCTTAAACTTTTCCAAACAAGTTAAAAAAGGCGAAAAAATCCTAGTGAAAGTGTCGCTATCGCCATCCGGATATGAAGGAGCAAAACTAAACAGTTCCGAAATTAAAGGTTGGGATTTTGAAAAAGTAAAATTAGAAGCGGAGCAAAAATGGAATTCAGAATTGTCGAAAATCCAAATTACATCGGATAACAACGACAAAAAAACGGTTTTCTATACGGCCTTGTACCACACGATGATGCAACCCAATATTGCACAAGATTTAGATAAAAAATACCGAGGCAGAGACAACAAAATTCATGTTGCCGAAGGATTTGATTACTATTCGGTGTTCTCCCTTTGGGATACCTTTCGCGCTGCGCACCCACTTTACACGTTGATTGACAAAAAACGAACTGCCGATTTCATTAATACCTTTTTAAAACAATACGAACAAGGCGGCAGGTTACCCGTTTGGGAATTGGCCTCCAATGAAACCGATTGTATGATTGGCTACCACTCGGTTTCGGTGATGGCCGATGCGATGGCAAAAGGCATCAAAGGATTTGACTACGAAAAATGTTTTGAAGCGGCCAAACATTCAGCCATGCTCGATCATTTAGGATTGGACGCGTATAAAAGACAAGGTTTTATTTCGATGGACGACGAACACGAAAGCGTTTCCAAAACATTGGAATATGCTTATGATGATTGGTGTATCGCCCAAATGGCCCAAATTTTAAACAAAAAAGAAGACTACAATTATTTCATGAAGCGTTCTCAAAGTTGGAAAAATGTCTTCGATTGGAATGACGGTTTCATGCGACCAAAGAAAAACGGCGGTTGGAACAAGCCATTCGATCCAAAGGAAATCAATAATAATTTTACCGAAGGGAACTCGTGGCAATATTCCTTTTTTGTACCTCAAGATATTCCTGGGATGATTGAAGCCTATGGCGGTGATGCAAAATTTGAAGCCAAACTCGACGAAATGTTCAACAGCGAAAGCAAAACTACCGGTCGTGAGCAAGCCGATGTTACTGGATTAATAGGTCAATATGCGCACGGAAATGAACCGAGTCACCACATGGCGTATTTGTACAACTACGTTGGAAAACCCGAAAAAACAACCGAAAAAGTTCATTATATTTTAGATAATTTCTACAAAAATGCCCCAGATGGATTAATTGGAAATGAAGATTGCGGTCAAATGAGTGCTTGGTATGTGTTGAGTTCGATGGGGATTTACGATGTAACCCCAGGACAGCCTGTTTGGGAAATTAATGAACCTTTTTTAGATGCAAAAGTTAGTATTGACGGGAGTAAACCAAATTATCTTCACTTGCCATATGATAGAGGTATTTTACCCCAATTTGGAAGTGAAGGCGTTGATCATTTCCCCAATCAATTAATCACTCCCGTTCCTGTAATTCAAGCGGAAAGTAAATCGTTTAAAGGCACCATGAAAGTGGAGTTAATTGCACAAAATCCCAATTGCGATTTATATTATTACATAGATGACAAACCGTACCAATTTGTTCCAAGCAATTTAGTGAAATACACTCAAAGTATCGAAATTGCTAAAACCACCAAGATTATTGCAGTCGCTAAAAACGGAGAACAACCAAGTGCTTTTATTAATGCTACGTTCTACAAAAAACCAAACAATTACAGCATCGAAATAAAATCAAAATACAATCCGCAATATACTGCCGGTGGCGATGAAGGAATTATCGACGGAATTAACGGTTCGGAAAATTGGAGAAAAGGAGAGTGGCAAGGGTATCAAAGTCAGGATTTTGAAGCGATAATTGATTTGCAAATAGAGAAAAACGTTTCGAATTTTAGCTCCACTTTTCTGCAAGATTCAGGTTCGTGGATTTTAATGCCAACGAAAGTCGATTATTATGTATCGAATGATAACTTGAATTTCATCCTGGTAGGAAGTGTAAATAATTCAATCAGCCCAAAATACTCAGTAAACAAAATTGAAAATTTCGAATACCAATCGCCTCAAGAGATCAAAGCAAAATACATCAAAGTAAAAGCCTACAATTTTGGAAAACTTCCCGATTGGCATCAAGGCGCTGGTGGCGATGCTTTTATTTTCATCGATGAAATAACAATTAAGTAATTCAACCATGAAAATTGCCTTAATCCAAGCACCCTTACTCTGGGAAAACCCAATCCAAAATCGGAATTATTTCGAAGACAAAATTAATTCCATTAGGGAAAATGTCGATTTGATTGTGCTTCCAGAAATGTTCACCTCCGGGTTTACCATGAATCCAAACTCCGTTGCCGAAGCAATGCAAGGGGAAACCGTTTTGTGGTTACAAGCATTGGCGAAAGCCAAAAACGCTGCCATTACCGGAAGTTTGGTAATTGAAGAAAATGGAAATTTCTATAATCGGTTGGTGTTTGTTTTTCCATCGGGAGAAATTAAAACCTACGATAAAAAACACTTGTTTACCCTTGCGGGCGAAGATAAAGCCTACACTTCTGGAACTGAAAAATTACTATTTGATTACAAAGGATTTAAAATTTGTCCGCTCATTTGCTACGATTTGCGCTTTCCAGTTTTTGCAAGAAATACCCAAGATTATGACGTATTAATTTATATTGCCAATTGGCCCAAACCAAGAATTAACGCTTGGGATGCCTTACTAAAAGCACGCGCTATCGAGAACATGTGTTATACCATTGGAGTAAATAGAATTGGCGAAGACCCCAACAAACACCATTACCCGGGGCATTCACAAGCGTTCGATTGTTTAGGAAATTATTTAATTGAACCGCAAGAAATCGAGGGCATTTTTATCACGACTTTAAACAAAAAAACATTGGTAGCAACCCGTCAAAAGTTTGGTTTTTTGAACGATCGCGATACGTTTACAATGTAGTTTATTTGGATAAATCAAAAGTTTGATCCACATCCCAATTGCTACGAACATCAATTTCTTTGGGGAAATAAATCACTTCTTCGGGCTGTTTTCTTTCTAAGAAATTTCCAGAATCCCATTCCTTATTTCCATTGGCATCATAAATCACTCGAAGGGTAAATTTTGCAGGTTCCAAAAACATAAAATCTACCGAAGTGGCTTTGTCAGAATATTCAGAAGCGAGGACATCCCCTTTTTCATTGGTCAATTGAACGATAACTGGAAACTGTTTTACATTGGACAAATTCACCCGTAAATTCCCGTAATCGGTCGAATTTTTTGTATTTACTTTATACGATAACGTATCATTTTTCTGATCGATATAATCGGTTAATGCGCCAGGGAGTAAATGAAATTTATACCTTTGCAATGGCTCTTTTGGGATATCAAATTTCAATTCTTGAGTGTAAATATCATAACTCGTGCTGAACTTAACATTCACAGAATCTTTATCGGTAACCTTAATTTTAGATTCATCAAATTTTACTAAAGGCCGCGAGGAATAAATGGTAAATTGATCTAATTTTGACAATCCCAAACTTGTTTTTGGAGAAAAACTTAAGGTATCTTTCTTTTGCTCCGTTTTCTTGAAAGTATACGATTTATTGTAATTTCCATTGGCAACAGCCAAACTTAGTGAATCGGATTTTATAGGTTTATACCAAACCTGAATCGAATCTTTAGCAGGGAATTTTGTTACTATTGTAGGAATAATTTCATTTCCTTTTTTAAGCACTAATTTCAAGTTTTTCGGATCACCTTCATAACCCAAAAGCAATTTATTTCCTGTAGTTGGAACCGGTTTATTTGTTTTAAAAGCCAATACTTCTTTGAATAATTTTAATTCAAATAGGCTGTCATTTGGAATAGTAACTAACTGTTTTCTAAACCCAATTTTGTTTTTTTTAGGATCAAATTTGTTGTTGCTATTTTCATCTTTCATAGCAACCAATAGGTATTTTCCCGCTTTTACATTCTCTATATTAAACGTTTTTAAACTGTCAAGCGTATTGGTAATGTATCTTGGAACCGATTTATAAACTGCTGAATCAGTGAATTTATTATTCACTTCATACAACATAACCGAAACAAAAGAATCTTCTTTTTTATTCAACGCATCTTTAATGGTACCGCCCACTTTCAACGAATCGATGTAGCTGCCCGTTGAAAAAACATACTTGAATTGGTTGTACGGATTTCCCTCATTATTATCTTCAATACTTTGCCCAAAATTGAAACTATAAGTTGTATTTTCTTGTAAAGTATCTTTAATTTTTATAGTAATCATTTTGCTCGGATTCATCGGAGAAACCTCAGGATTGTATTTCATTGGAGGGGAAACAATCAACTGTTTGGCAACATTTTTCAATTTCACATATTCGTCAAACGTCAAATTTATTTCCTTTGCTTTGAAATTCACACTTAAATTTTTCGGAAAACTCGCTTTCAAAACGGGGGCAATAGTATCTTTTAACCCGCCAGAAATCGATCCTCGTTTGGCACAACCAATAACGCTAAGTGCCAATAAAATAAAAATAGTTCTGATTTTGTTTTTCAACATGCGTTTCTAAATTTGATGACACAAATTAACAATTATATTTTTGGTATTCGAAATCTTTTGACTTTTTATTAGGAGCTATATCCTGCTATCCGCTAAATCCTCGCCCAAAAGCGAGGGATACCGCTGCTATCAGGGCTAAAAAACCAAAAAAAATCCCCGTTTTTCAACAGGGATTTAATTCATTTATATTTAATTCTCGTTCGCCAATCTTCGGTCTCGTAACCAATATTTAGTTCGTTTCACCAGGTAGAACATCACCGGAACCATCACCAAAGTCAATACCGTAGCATAAGTCAGTCCGAAGATTATGGTCCAAGCCAAAGGTCCCCAGAACACCACGTTGTCCCCTCCAACATATACATGCGGATTTAAATTGGTTACTAATGAGAAGAAGTCGAAATTCAACCCTATCGCCAATGGAATCAATCCTAATATTGCCGTTAATGCCGTTAATAACACCGGACGCAAACGAGATTTTCCCGATTGAATAATTACGTCTTTAATTTCGGCAATGGTTAAATCATCATGTGAAGTTTGCTTATTTTCACTCACTTTTTCGTCCATCAATAACACAAAGAAATCCATTAATACGATTCCGTTTTTTACCACAATTCCTGAAAGTGCTATAATTCCCATCATCGTCATCAAGATCACGAAATCCATTCCTGCAAATACATATCCGTAGAAAACCCCACTGAAACTTAGTAAAACAGTGAACATGATAATGGCCGTTTTCGAAATAGAATTAAACTGCAATACAATGATAATTGTGATACTTGCTAATGCTAAAAGTAACGCGCCAAATAAGAAACCGGAATCTTTTTTCTGTTGTTCTTGTTCTCCAGAAAACGAATAAGTGAGGTCACCACCCATTTTGTAATTGGCAGCTTTTAATGATGCTTCAATTTGCTTGGTAATTCCGTCTCCAGTAAATCCAGTAATCACATTAGAATAAATGGTCATCACTCTTTTTGAATTCTTACGTTTAATTTGGTTGAACGTGAATTTTTTCTCTGTTGTTGCCAAAGCCGAAATCGGAACTTGGATAATTTGCCCGTTGTTTTGATTTCTAAAAGTCACCGGTTGATTGAACAATACGCTTTCGTTTTTGCGCTGGTCTTCTTGTAAACGCATCACAATATTGTAATCGTCTTTTCCTTCTTTATAAGTTGAAATTTCTTGCCCGTAAATAGCTCTACGCATAGTAAATCCAAGTTGTCCTGTAGTGGCGCCCAAACTTCCAATGCTTACTCGATCTACATTTACTTCCATTTCAGGACTTTCTTTGTTGACATCGATATTTAATTTTTCGATCCCTTCAATGTTTTTCGAATTGATAAATGCAATCACTTTATTGGCTTCAACTAACATTTCATCGTAATTGGTTCCCGACAATTGTAAACTGATTGGATATCCCGAAGGCGGGCCATTAGAATCTTTCTCCACAATTATTTTTGCCCCAGCAATCGCCTTTACTTTGGAACGAATTTCTTCTAAAATAGTACTTGTATTTACGCCTTTTCTAAATTTATATTCTGTGAAATTTACCGTTACTTTTCCTTTATAAGGCGTTTCCGATTGATTTCCTGAATCTACATTTGGGTTTCCAGCACCTTTCCCCACTTGTGAAACGATACTTTCTGCCAAATAGTTTTTGTCATTTTCAACGTATTTTTCTAAAATGGCAATCACTTGTTTTTCAACAAATAAATTGGCTTTATTGGTTTTTTCAATTTCTGTTCCTTGTGGATATTCAATGTAAACTATCGCCTGATTTGGAATGTTCTTTGGAAAAAACAAAGTTTCTCTTGGGAACTTGTTCAATAATACAACGGAGAAAATTAATAATCCAATAATACCAACTAAGGCAGTTAGCGCTTTTTTTCCAGTTAAAATTTTACCCAGAAATACTTGGTATTTTTTTTCTAATCCTGGGAAGAAACTGTGTTGGAAATCCTGAGTCCATTTGTAAAGAAACAAATGATACGCCCACATTAAAATCAAAGCAATAATGATTAAATGTCCAATGGCTTTCATCCAAACTTTATCAGAAATATTTCCTGGAATTACAAATAACAATCCTGAAACGATAAATATAATCGTGTATTTTTTCAAGGCTTTTTTAGAGATATTTCTATCTTCAATATCCATAAAACCACCAGTCATAGCGGCATTAATAACCATTGCTACGAATAGCGAAGCGCCCAGCACACAAGATAAAGTTATAGGAAAATAGACCATAAATTTACCCACTGTCCCTGGCCATAAAGCCAATGGAATAAAAGCCGCTAATGTGGTTGCCGTTGATGAAATAACGGGCCAAGCGATTTCGCCAATACCAATTTTTGACGCTTCAATTCGTCCCAAACCTTTTTTCATGTTGGCAAAAACGTTGTCAACCACCACAATTCCATCATCAACCAGTAACCCTAATCCCATTACTAATCCAAATAAAACCATGGTGTTTAAGGTGTATCCAAAAGCGGATAAAATGGCAAAGGCCATCAACATAGAAAGAGGTATTGCGGCTCCCACAAATAAGGAATTTCGTAATCCCATAGTGAACATTAACACAATCATAACCAGGATAATTCCGAAAATAATGTGGTTTGATAATTCGCTTACTTGGTGTTCTACTTTATTGGATTGATCGTTGGTCATTTTGACACTCAAATCTTTTGGCAATACCGTTTTTTGAGCTTTGGCTACAATTTCTTTAACTTGATCCAACGCAGAAATCATATTTTGACCAGAACGTTTTTTTACATTTAACATCACCACTTCTTGACCACTTTCGTGGGCGTAAGTCGTTTTTTCTTTTTCCTTAAAGCTTATAACCGCAATGTCTTTTAGGTAAACCGTTCCTCCGTAGGATTTCACCACCACATTTTCTAGTTCTTTTGGGTTTTTAATTTCCCCCACAATTCGGATGTTATTTCGCGATCCTTGTGATATTAAATTTCCTCCTGACAGCGTCATATTTTCATATTTCACCGCATTTTGAATATCGTCAAAACTCACTTTTGCAGCGTTCATTTTGAACACATCAATTGCAATTTCAACCTCTTTATCATCCACACCTAGAATGTCTACTTTTTTTACTTCTGGGACATTTTCAATCTCGTCTTTTAAATATTCACCGTATTTTTTAAGTTGCTGAGTAGTATAATTACCTTTCAAATTAATATTCAAAATCGGCACTTCTTCCGAAATATTGATATTAAAAATACTCGGCTCTACCTTACTTCCATTATCAAGATTTGGCCAATCGGTGTCGGCTTTCGCCATATCGGTTTTATCTTTTATTCGGATTTTAGCTTCTTCAATAGAAATTTTCTGTTCAAATTCAACTACTACAATTCCGTAATCTTGAAACGAACTTGAGGTAACTTTGGTAACACCTGAAATATTCTTAAACTGATCTTCCAACGGTTTTACAACTAATTTTTCCACGTCTTCAGAAGAGTTTCCTGGAAAAACAGATGAAACGTAAATCTTGTTCTCTAAAATCTCAGGGAAATTTTCACGCGGCATATTAATATAGGCCATCGTTCCCATTACGATAATAATAAAAGTTAGAATGTAAACCGTAATTCGATTATCTACAGCCCAACTTGAAATGCTAAATTCTTTTTTTTGATGACTCATTATATAAGAGTTATTATAAATTTTAAATGATAAATTTTGAATTCAATAGTTGACATTTTTGATTCCCCTTCGGGGGTTAGGGTCTTAGAAATTGAGTTTCATTCCTTCTGATACTGTTTTTACACCGTCACCAACAACCATTGTTTTTGGCTCTAATCCTCCTAAAATCTCAGTGAAATTATCAGAAGTTTTACCCACTTTTACCATAACCTTTTTGGCAATTCCAGTTTTATCTTTCACTGATGAAACTTCAAAAACAAATTGGTTTCCGTCAGCATCTTCTTGAATCACATTGGAAGGAACCACAACCGCTTTAGCATTGGTGTAATCGGTAATTTTAAGTTTCGCCACTTGGTTCGGGCGCAATAAATTTTCAGCATTAGGAACGGAAACTTCAATTCCAAAACTTCTATTATTTGGGTTGATATTATTTCCTACTTGACGAATTTTACCGTTAAATGATTTTCCTATAGATGCCAAATAAACGCTTACCTCAGTTCCAACTTTTAATTTTCCAATTTAACTTTCAGGAACCGTTGTTGAAACGAACATGTTGTTCAAATTAACAATTCTCATCAATCCTTGTCCAGGCCCAACTACTTGTCCTCTTTCGGCAATTAATTCATCAATCACACCATTAAATGGAGCTATAATTCTTGTTTTTGCCATTTGGGCTTTCATTTGAGAAACCGCTTTTTGTTGGCTAACCATATTGGTTTGGGCTTGTAAATATTGTATTTCAGAACCAATTTTTTGATCCCATAAACGCTTTTGTCTTTCGAAAGTTGTTTTTGCTAAAGCCAATTGATTTTCTAATTGCCCCAATTGCTGACTTAATCCACCATCGTCAATCGTTCCCAGGACTTGACCCTTAGTCACTTTTTGTCCTGCAATTACATTTACAGTATTTAATATTCCTGCAAATTGAGGGTAAATAATTAGGTTTTCTTTGGTGTTTACATTTCCTTGAACTTCTAAATAATGACTGAAAATAGTGTCTTTTACCGTTGCCACAGAAACCAATGCTTCCTCCGTTTTTTTAACATCCAATTCGGCTATTGCATTGTCCAATTTTGTTAATTGCGTTTGTAATTCCGCTCTTTTCGCTTTTATAGAAACCAAGTTTTTTGAAGAAATTAACGAATCAATATTGGCGTTGTCTTCTTTCTTTCCACAAGAAAATAGTAGTGCGGAAATGGTTGCGATTAAAATTATTTTTTTCATTTTTAAAGGTTTTTTCTTGATTATTTTTTATTAATTACTTTTTCTAAACTTGCTTTTTTATTGATAACATTGACCATCGATTGAAGGTAATTTTGTTGTGCCGCATACAATTGGCGTTGTGCTTCACTAAAGTCGAAACTAGATGACAAACCTTCTTTAAATTTGACGCCTTGCTTTTTTTCTATGCGCTCGGCTAAATTCAAATTGGTTTTTGCTGTTGCAAATGCTTCGATGCTAAATTCATATTCACTTTTAGCATTCGCATATTGTAATTTTAATTTTTGTTCTGTTTCCGTAAGTTGTGTTTTGGCTTTTTCAAACGCAATTTTTGCTTGTTGCGTTCTAGCAGTTCTTGCAAAACTGCTAAATATTGGAACACTTAAATTAATTCCCATATTGGAATAATTCAACCATTTTTGATTGCTTGTAAAAAATTGAAACTGATTTCCAAATGCATTATAACCTACATTTACCACAGCAGCTAATGAAGGTAAGGACTTGGTTTTTTGCAGCTTATATTCTAATTGGCGTTGTTCTTGAAAATTCAATGCCATTTGGTAATAAATGTTTTGAGTAGGTGTAAATTCTACTTGAGAAAAAGCCGCATCCAAATTCTTTATTGCAAGAGTATCTAATTTGTCTTTTAGTTTTAATTCATCGTCAATATTTAATCCTAAAGAAATTTTCAACATATTTAATGCTATTTCTCTAAGTCTTTTTACATTATTCAAATTACTATTTACTGTTGAAAGTGTAATTTGAAGTTGCTCTACACTCTCTTCTTCAATTAAACCGTTTTTAAAAGTTTCTTTAGTGTCAAACAATGTTTTTTCTAAGATTGCTTTATTTTTTTCTAATATCAATATGTTTTCTTCTGCTAACAGAACATTTCCGTAGGCATTAATTACCATTTCTTTAACTTCCAGATCTGTTTTTTCTTTAGAATTTTGGTAAAATTTCAAATAAGTTTTGGAAGCTTGAAGTGCAACGATATACGAACCATCAAAAAGCAACTGACTTAAGGTGGTTCTAGCGTTCATATTGTGTTTCGTTCCAAAAGCGACTTCGGCAAATTCTCCTGGATTTCCGCCAAAAAATTCAGCTGGAATAAGTGATTTTTGTAATTCAAAGTTGTTTTGATAGTCTAAACTAGCGTTTATTTGCGGAAGCCCCATGGCTGTAGTTTCCCATTTTTTACTTTTTGCAGAAGCAATATCCCTTTGAGAGTTAATAGCTTCATAATTATTGCTTAATGCATAATTAATAGCTTCGTCTAAACTAAAAGAGTTGCTTTTTGGTTTTTCTTGCGCATTGGCAATAAAGGCAAAAGATAATACACTAATAAAAATTAATTTTTTCATTGTTTTTCGATGTTCAATAATTGTTTTTCTAATTCTGCAATTCCTGCGGCTGTAGCAATTGCTCTGGTATGGTATTCTAATATTTGTAATTCTAATTTTTGCCCTTCTTTTTCAGAAACGGTTTGCTCCTTTATACTAAATATCAAATTGTAGTAAAATTTAACAAAGGTTTCCACAGGAATTTCATTTCTATATAAGCCTTGAGCAATTCCCTTTTCAATGTTTTTTTTGAATAAAGTGTTGCATTCATTGATTTCTTTTTCCATTACTTTTTCAAAAATGGATGGGTAGTGTTTTTTTAATTGATAAACAGGGGAAGTATCAGCCGATTTGAACATTTCCTTGAACATTTTTCGGATTTGATAGTTTTCTTCAATCGCATTGTAATTTACAGCTACAATTTGACCAACAATCTCGTGAATTTCAGAGTGAATCGTATCGGTAATTTCCTCAATTAGAATTTCTTTATTGCTAAAATACTTGTAAATGGTTTTTTTAGAAATGCACATTTCTCCCGCAATATCATCCATAGTGACGCTCTTGAAACCTAGTTTCATGAACAAATCACTGGCTTTAGACATAATTTTCTCTCTCATTTGATAGGGGAAATTTTTAAATTTGGTGCAAACTTACAACGGAAACTTTGAATACCAAAATAGTTTCCTTTGTATTTACAATTATTTAACATTTAAGAAAGTTTATAGTTCAATTTTTTTTGAGTTTCTTTGTAATCTTCAAGCCGAACAAGCACTTCCAAATATTATTTTAAAACTATTAACAAATCAAAGGAGCATGCATTCTATTAATCAATATCAAGAATTTATTGCGAACTATTTAGAATCTCAGTATGAAACTAAAGAACCAAAAAATTTATACGATCCAATTCATTATATTTTAGGATTAGGTGGAAAAAGAATGCGTCCGGTTTTAACGTTAATGAGTGCTGAAGCTTTTGATGCCGATTATAAAAAAGCATTGCCAGCAGCACTTGCTGTTGAGGTTTTCCATAATTTTTCGCTCATCCATGATGACATTATGGACGACGCCCCTTTGCGAAGAGGAAATGTTACCGTTCATGAAAAGTGGGATATCAATACTGGAATTCTTTCTGGAGACGCCATGTTAATTTTAGCCTATCAATATTTTGAAAAATACGAACCCGCTATTTTTAAGGAATTAGCAAAACTTTTTAGCAAAACCGCGCTGGAAGTTTGCGAAGGCCAACAATGGGATGTCGATTTTGAAACGCGAAACGATGTTTCAATTCCAGAATACCTGAAAATGATTCAATATAAAACGGCCGTATTGGTTGCTGCAGCAATGAAGATGGGTGCTATTATCGCAGAAACCTCTGAAGAAAACGCCAATTTAATTTATGATTTCGGTTTGAATTTAGGACTTGCCTTCCAATTGCAAGACGATTATTTAGATGCTTTTGGAAACCCTGAGACTTTTGGAAAACAAGTTGGGGGCGATATTATCGAAAACAAAAAAACCTATTTGTATCTAAAAGCACTTGAATTTGCTTCAAATGATCAAGCCCAGCAATTAGCCCAATTATTCTCGGTTCATCCAAAAGACAATACGGCTAAAATTGCTGCGGTTAAAGAAATATTCGTGGCAACTGGTGCCGCTCAGGAAACAAAAAACGCGATTCAAGATTTTACCTTTAAAGCTTTTGATACCTTACAGAATATTAGCATTGATAACGACAAAAAGGAAATGCTTAGAACTTTTGGTGAAAATTTAATGGGGCGAAAAGTATAATTTAAATGAGTTCAAAAACATTTATTGCACCCATAAATTCAGATTTATTACTGAGCGAAGCTTCAAACGTCAATTTATATTATAAATTAATTGAGCAAATCAATAAAGATTTCAATTTAGCCAATGAACCTATCGATTTTCCAATGTCAATTACAGCGGAAGAATTAAAAGGGGAATTGCACGAGAAAATTTACCGATTGATTCAATGTAAATTCGCAGAATACCTCAATTTACTTTACATAATTGATGTTCCCGAAGATCAAATTAAAAAACTAGACGGCTCTGATTTAGTTATTTTATCCGAGCAAGTTTGTTTTTTGATATTAAAAAGAGAATGGATGAAAGTTTGGTTTAGAAATAATTATTAGACTAAAATAACCCATTTAATTCCGCGTCTATTTTATTAATTATCAT
>JARXAC010000020.1:0-43023 GCA_029866065.1 Flavobacterium sp. | reverse complement strand
ACATAGGAAGAGATCATTTTTTTGATTTGCTTTTTCTGTAATAGTAAACCAAGTCCAAAATCATCCACACCGGCATTATTAGAAATACAGGTTAGGTTGTCATTTCCTTTTTTTACTAATTCGGCAATGGAATTTTCGGGAATTCCACACAATCCGAAACCACCAAGCAGTATAGTCATTCCGTTTTCAATCCCGTTTAGGGCGTCTTGAACGGTAGGTACTTTTTTATTAATCATTGTTCGTTTATTCTTAGTTTTTCTTACTTCAAAAATAACGAATTATTAATCAATTTTTCATCATTTTCTATAAAATAAGTAGCCTCAAAATCACAAATTCTGATTTTGAGGCTACTTATTCATTTATACTATAATTTTGAAGTGACCTGAATTCCTAGCCCGGATGGCAGTGGAAATCCCACGTGATTGCGAGGCACGAAGCAATCTCGTGGATTGCAACGTACAGCCGGAAATAGCTCCAAAAAACTACAAACTAAATTCGTCTGTATTTTGTTCGGTTTCTGTGGAATCTTTCTTGACTGGTGGCGACCAACAATCGACTTTTATATTCAGATTATCAGGTCTTTCGAATTCTTCTTTTGAAATGGTTAGGCTTTCGTCAGCGTAACATTTTTTCATTAGTATGCCCCAAATTGGTAATGCCGCCACGGCTCCTTGACCGTAAGTGATGCTTTTAAAACGGGCAGAACGGTCTTCGCATCCTACCCAAACACCGGTTACGAGATTGGGCACCATTCCCATAAACCAACCGTCGGATTGATTTTGTGTGGTTCCAGTTTTTCCTGCAATTGGGTTGGTAAATACATACGGATAACCGGTAACTCTATTGTATCCGTTTCCGCCACCTTGGGTTCTCAATCGAGATCCTGAGCCTTCTTCGGTTACTCCTTCTAGTAATTTTATTACTGCAAAAGCAATGTCTTTATTCAACACATCGTGCGATTCTGGGATTGGTTCGTAAAGTACCACTCCGTTTTTATCTTCAATTCTTGTGATGAATTGTGGTTTGATATAAACCCCTTGATTGGCGAAAGTGCTGTAGGCTGCAACCATATCTTGAACGGTTATATCTACGGCTCCTAATGCTATTGAGGGTTGCAATGGAATTTCTGATTTTATTCCAAGTTTATGTGCTAATTCAACTACTTTTTCTGGACCTACTTTGTCCATTAATTTTGCCGAAACGGTATTGATAGAGTTGGCCAATGCCTTTTTTAAGGTTACCATTCCACGGTATCTATTGTCTGAATTTGCAGGCGTCCAAGTTTCTGTAACGTGGTGCCTTCCAACAGGAATTGTAAAAGGTGAATCTATAATGGAATCGCAAGGAGACATTTTTAATTGTTCGATTGCTGTAGCATATACAAAAGGTTTAAAGGTAGAACCTACTTGACGTGCGCCTTGGCCTACGTGATCGTATTGGAAATATTTATAATTTATTCCTCCAACCCACGCTTTTACATGTCCGGTTTGCGGTTCCATCGACATCAATCCGGTTTGAAGGAAATGTTTGTAATAACGAATAGAATCCGTTGGCGTCATTATAGTATCACGTTCTCCTTTCCAAGTAAAAACGGTCATTTTAGTTTTTATTCCGAAGGATTTTATGATCTCATCGTCACTTTTATCTTGCAATTTTAATTCTCTCCAACGATCCGAAGATTTCATGGCTTGCATCAAAATTTTGTCGGTTTCGTCTTTAGAAATATTTACAAAAGGAGCGTTTTTATTTGTTTTTGATTGGTCGAAAAATTCTTTTTGTAAATTGGATAAATGCGCTGTTACCGCTTCTTCAGCATAAGCTTGAATTCTAGAATCTATGGTGGTATAAATTTTAAGTCCGTCTCTATAAACATCGTATTCCGATCCGTCCGGTTTTTTATTTTCTTTCAACCAATTTTTCATAAATTCTCTCAAATATTCACGAAAATAGGTTGCAATTCCGTCTTTGTGACTTTCAGGATGGAATTTTAAAACAATAGGTTCTTTTTCCAATGAGGCTTTAACATTTTCTGTTAAAAAATGATTTTTTACCATTTGACCTAAAACCACATTTCTACGTTGTTGCACTTTTTCAAGTCGGCGAATTGGGTTATAAAGAGAAGGGTTTTTTAGCATTCCAACCAGCATTGCGCTTTCGGTTACATTTAAATCACGAGGTTCTTTTCCAAAATATACTTTTGCTGCAGAGCGAATTCCAACTGCTGTATTAATAAAATCGGCTTTATTAAAATACATTGCAATGATTTCATTTTTGGTGTATTGACGTTCTAATCTGATGGCGATAATCCACTCTTTTGCTTTTTGAACAATTCTAAATGGTAAAAATTTTGATCCTTCGCCATGAAACAATTGTTTGGCTAATTGTTGTGTTAATGTACTTGCGCCACCGCTAGTTCCAAAACTGGCAATAGCACGTAAAGTTCCACGCCCATCTACCCCGGAATGCTCATAGAAACGCTCGTCTTCGGTTGCTACAAGAGCATCAACGAGGTGTTTTGGCAAATCTTGGTATTTTATAGAAGTTCTATTTTCATTGTAAAATTTTCCAATGGTAACACCATCTGCAGAAATAACTTCTGTAGCAAGATTAGAATCTGGATTTTCTAAATCTTCAAAGGAAGGCATAGATCCAAAAAGACCCCATGAGGCCAAAAGGAAAAATACACAAATACCAATAAGGCTATAAGAAAAGATTTTCCAAAATTTCTTTTTATAGTATTTAATGTCTTTTACAGGGGTGTTATTTTTTTTAACTGCCATACTATTATTCTAATGATTCTACTCTAAAACCAACTTCAGTAATTCCTTCTAAATCTTGAATTCCCTCGATTTTTCCTGTTTGGCGTACTGCTTGTTTGATGTGAATTTTATTGTTTTCAGAAGCTTTAAATTTCACACTTTCTTTGTAATACAATTTACTTTCTTTTATGTCGCTAAAGCCTTCACCAAGAAGCGTACCATCTACATCGGCCATTTCATATTCTAGTGTATCCACTTTGGTAAGTCCATTTGGTTGCTCAAGGGAAACAATTAAAAATAGATTATTAAATTTATAATCGTCATTCGCTCTTAGGTTAATAAACAAATTATATTTTTTTAAAGTATCCATTTTTGGAAGTTCAAAAACGATTTCTTTTTTCATATTCCATGCGCTACCCACTGACTGGTATTCGTCAAAGACCCTTTTTTTATCGCACGAAATGATGAGTCCGGCAATAATAATTAAAAGAATGCTACTCTTTAGGCTCATTATTAATATTGGGTTTAATGGTATTTTCGTTAGGTCTGATTTTGTTATTTCCAAACGGTTTTCCTTGGTTTTTTTGCTGCTGTGGTTTATTATTATTGTTGTTAGCCACTATTACATTTTCACCCGGGCGTTTGTTATTTCTATTTGGTTTTTTCTTTTTCTTAGGCTGATCGAATCTCGTAAGACTTTCTTGCCCCATGGCATTATTGAAATCTTTTTCAGGTTCAGAAACAATTTCTAAAGCAAAATCTTCAAGAGAAGAAACTTTATTTTTCAATTTATTTTCCGCCATAATTTCTCTAACCTGATCGATTTTTAGCACATGCCAATTGGCAAAATTATTAGTGTAGGCAAACCACATTAACCCTTTAAAAATATCTTGTTTTTGACAAACAGCATCTCCTTTTTCGGTACTCAATTTAGTGTCAAAATCAGGGAAAGTTTTCAACGCATCCATGTATGTATCCAACTCATAATTCAAACAACATTTCAATTTACCACACTGTCCAGCTAATTTTTGAGGATTAAGCGACAACTGTTGGTAACGCGCCGCTGAGGTATTTACGCTTCTAAAATCGGTTAACCAAGTAGAACAACACAATTCTCTTCCGCACGAACCAATGCCGCCTAATCTAGAGGCTTCCTGGCGAAAACCAACTTGCTTCATTTCAATTCTGGTGTTGAATTCTTTGGCAAAATCTTTAATTAACAAACGGAAATCTATTCTTGCTTCGGCAGTATAATAAAAGGTCGCTTTTAGTCCGTCACCTTGAAATTCAATATCAGAAATTTTCATTTCTAGTTTTTGAGCTATTGCCAATTCACGAGCTCGAACTTTCATTGGCTCTTCTTTGTCTCTGGCTGCCGACCAAATATCGATGTCCCTTTGCGATGCTTTTCGGTACATTTTTAGAATTTCTGGGCTAGTGTGATTGACCCCTTTCTTCTTCATTTGAATTTTTACCAATTCACCAGTTAAAGTTACAATACCAACATCGTGACCTGGAGAAGATTCTGTAGCCACAATATCTCCAATGCTTAAGGTTAGTTTTTCGGTATTTCTATAAAATTCTTTTCTACCATTTTTAAAACGCACTTCAACGCAGTCAAAAGGAGCTTCACCATTAGGTAAACTCATGTTTGAAAGCCAGTCGAAGACCGTTAGTTTGTTGCAGCTATCGGTGCCGCAAGTCCCATTATTTTTACAACCTTTAGGCGCTCCGCCATCTGAAGTTGAACAACTTGTACATGCCATAATTATATTGTGGTGTTGTGACTTGCACAACGTAAGTTCATAACGATTAATGTGTAAAGATATTATTTTAATTTTAGGTTTAAAACTTTAAAACTTTAAACTTTATCTAAAACAGAAAAACCGCCATAACAATAGTAGTGATAGCGGTTTTTCAAATTAATTTAAATAGCTATTCTATGATTTTATACAATTTGTCTGATAATCGAATTCGGAAGGGCAGTTTAAGGGTACAAATGTCACCAGCAAGGGCTTTTTTAGAATCGGTTCCATTGACTAGCATTTCCGTAAGTTCAATTTTTTGTTCTCCCGTTGTAACCCCTTTTATTAAAAGTTGGTCGCCAATATTAATTTCATTTTCTTCAATTAAAAATTGTCCAATATTAGATTTTGGAAAATAATGTTCTCCTTTTCCAATGTACAATTTCTTAATTTTAGGAGCTTTTACAGCAATTGGTTTATTTCCATTGGTTCCAAAAACAGTTTGGTTATCGAAATTACTTTTAAAGGTTAAAACGTCAGATTTTCCTTTTTTGAAAATTTTATTTCCATTTTTTATTCCTCTACGAATGGCTTTTTGTTCGTCTTCAGGAAGGTGAATTGTCGACACGCATTCTGTTGAACAACACCCTTCCATATTGGATTTGCAAGAGTCACATTGTATAAACAATAAATGACACCCTTCGTTGGCACAATTGGCATGCACATCGCAAGGAGCGCCACATTGATGGCATTGCGAAACGATATCGTCAGTAATTCTTTCCCCTAATCGCTGATCAAAAACAAAGTTTTTACCAATGAATTTACTTTGTAAACCTTCTGCTTTAACTTGTCGTGTGTATTCTATGATCCCGCCTTCCAATTGGTACACATTTTCAAAACCTTTGTGTTTAAAATAGGCGCTGGCTTTTTCACATCGAATGCCACCGGTGCAATACATTAATAATTTTTTATCTTGTTTGTGATCGGAAAGTTGGTTTTCAATAATTGGCAAACTCTCTCTAAAGGTATCTACATCAGGTTTTATGGCATTGGTGAAATGTCCAATTTCCGATTCGTAATGATTTCTCATATCGACCACAATGGTGTTTGGATCTTCGAGTAAATCATTAAATTCTTTTGCTTTAAGGTGAATTCCGATATTGGTTACATCGAAAGTATCGTCTGCTAATCCGTCGGCAACAATTTTATCACGAACTTTTATAGTCAATTTTAAAAAAGAAAGATCGTCTTGTTCAACAGCAATATTTAATCGGATTCCCTTCATGAAATCATAGACTTCGATGCTGTCTTTGAAGGCGTAAAAAGTGTCTGCTGGTAGGGAAAGCTGGGCGTTGATTCCTTCTGTAGCTACATAAATTCTTCCTAAAACATCGAGTGGGTTCCAAGCAAGGAATAAATCATTACGAAATTGTGCGGGATTTGAAATTTGCGCATAAGCATAGAAAGACAAAGTAAGTCTTTGTTTTCCGGCATCATCAATCATGATGGCTCTTTCTTCTGCGCTTAAGGTGTTGTACAGTTGCATGCTATAAACAATTTAAGTTAAGAAATTATGTGAAATCTAAATAGAAGAATTCTGGAACAAAGATAATTTGAAAATTTGGAAACGAACCAGTTTGAAAATAAAAAAACCTCTCATAAATTAATTAGAAGAGGTTTTTGTAATTTATTTTTAAACTAGCAGAATTCTGCAAACGCGTCTTGTAGGTTTTCCGCGATTAATTCTGCAGGGCGACCTTCAATGTGATGGCGCTCCAACATGTGAACCAATTCGCCGTTTTTGAACAAAGCCACGCTTGGCGATGAGGGTGGAAAAGGGAACATGTGTTTTCTTGCGGCATCAACGGCATCTTTGTCTACGCCTGCAAAAACAGTTATTAAGTTGGTTGGTTTTTTAGCACCATCCAAACTCATTTTTACTCCTGGGCGTGCGTTTCTTGCCGCACAACCACAAACAGAATTTACAACTACAAGCGTTGTTCCTTCTAGTTTTAAGGCGTTTTCCACCGCTTCGGCACTGTGTAAATCTTGAAATCCAGCAGCTGTAAGTTCAGCTTGCATTGGAATTACCATTTCTTCTGGGTACATAATTATTTATGATTTAAGATTGTTGATTTCTGAATTTAGATTGTAAAATCTGCTACAAAGATAAATAGAAATACAATTTAATTTTTATTTCAATTATAAAGTTTTGTTATAGTTTGATATTAAATGAATATCTAAAGATTAAGGCAAATAAACCCTTTACAAAAAGCCCTTTTGGGCATTTCCAAATGATTTGTAAGTCTTCCCAAAATGAGGTTTCTTCATCTAAAAATTTGAAATTCAACTGGGGATTTGATTTTGTGAATAGCGCAGAAAATATGGTTGCCCCTTTTTCATTTTTTCTGTATAAAATGTCTAATAATAACAAGTCGTAAAACCAGAATTTATTTATTTTATGAAACTGTTTGAAGTCTGTTTTATTTTGAAGAAATTGAACCAATTGCGTTGATTTTTTATCGGCATTTTTGAAAGTATATCCGGTACTTGCTTTTGTCCAACCTCCTGCAGAGCCAATATTTAATACTCTTTTGGTGTTGTTTTTCCAAAATGGGAAACACGACATAGGGATGCTTCCGCGTTCTTTTTCGACAATTTTATAATTGGTAATTCCTAATTTTTGAATATAAAGTTCAATTTCCGATTCGTATTCTGAAGTTTCTAAATGCGATTGCGAAAAAAGCGTATATTCTAAAAGTGCTTCGGTTTTTGAGGTTGGAAGCACATACATGAACCTTGTATTTCCTTTTTGTTCCACTGAAAAATCCATGACCATTGCTTGTTCCGGATTGAAGATTTCCTGTTCTGTTTGAATGAACCAACCTATAAAATGCTGTTTCAAAAGCGGATATTGTTTTTGATTTTCAACTTCAAAAGGATTTAGAATACTGTTGAATAATTGATCGCAAGTATAAATTTCCGAACTTGTGTGGACAGTAATTTGATTTTCAACTTCTTGAACTTCTACTACTTTTTGATTTTCAAATGTGATATTTTGTTGTTTAGAAATTTCATCTAAAACAAAATTATAAAAGTCAATACTTCTAATTTGATTGTATTTTTTGGGCGCTAAATCAATTTTTACCAATCGGTTTGGGTTTGCATAAAGAGCTGGATTCCATTTTTTAGTAACTATAGTATCCCAAGTTTCACTTTTTTCTTCCCAAAAACACCAAGTTCTATCGTTGATTTTTTTATTGTTCTCATCTAATAATAAAATGGTTTTATCAGAGAATTTCCCCGATTGCACCATTTTATACACCGTCATTAAAGCCGACAAACCTGCACCTGCAAATATGTAATTGTAATGTTTCATGTGTTATATTCTGAAGGAGAATCCTATTGCAAAATAATTTTTTATGGCATTTTTTGTAATACCAAAGCCCGAAGACAAATCTAACATAAAATTATCGTTTATCAAATAGGTTAAACCACCATCAAAATTATGACTGGTTTTTTGGTTTTGTGGAGAAAACCCAAATAATTCAATATAAGATCCTAATTTTTTTGTTATTGAATAACCTGTTGTTAATGTATAAATAAAAGTTGGTTCAGCAGAAAATCCGTCCCATTCGGCTCCCAAATTATAACTTAAAGAAAATTTATTTGATAAAGTGTGCTGCATTACAAATCTAAATTCGGGGGCATAAAAATCAGTTTTGTATTTTGTGGAAGCAGCATTCGGGAGACCAATATGTGCAATAAAAGATGTTTTGGGAACAATGCCTTTTTCTTCGGCCAATTTTACTTTAAAACCTATAAATATTGGCGCTAAACCTTCTTGTGTATTTTCGTCAATTTTTTCTGATATAAATTCGGTGATTAATCTCAACTCAAAATTTTCATTGACACCATATTTCCATAAAACAGTTGGTAAAGTATTGGTTTTGCTAATTTCATCATTTTTCTGAAAAGTAAATCCAGTTTCTACTTGAAACATTCCTCTTGGAACAATTGCCGGTGTTTCAGTTTGATCGGGTCTGTCCGCTTGAATAGGTTCGTTAATTTGAGCCACAAAAGTTTGAGCCACAAACATCATAAAGAAAATGACAATTTTTTTCATAGTACTAATTTTAGACAAATCTAAAAATTATTTTAATCTAAATAAAATTAATTGTTACATTTGTAAAAAAAATGTTTATCATGACTGTGTCAGAAGAAAATTATATCAAAGTAATTTATCATTTATCGTTAGTTTCTCCAAAAGGTGTAAACACGAATGCAATCGCAGGAATGATAGAAACCAAAGCATCTTCAGTAACAGACATGTTAAAAAAGCTTTCGGAAAAAAACCTAGTTTCTTATCAAAAATACCAAGGGGTAACATTGACTAAAAAAGGATTGTATACGGCAAAAATGATAGTTAGAAAACATAGATTATGGGAGGTGTTTTTAGTTGATAAATTAAATTTTTCTTGGGATGAAGTTCATGAAATTGCAGAAGAATTAGAACACATTAGATCTGAAAAATTAGTAGATCAGTTGGAAGCGTTTCTTGGATTTCCAATGTTTGATCCCCATGGAGATCCAATTCCTAATGCAAAGGGGGAAATAGAGAAAATAGACAAATTTTTATTGTCTGAAGCGACATTAAATACTGATTATTTATGTGTTGGGGTTAAAAATTCGTCAGCTGTGTTTTTGCAATATTTAGACAAACAAAATATTTATCTAGGTTCAACAATAAAAGTTATCTCTTGTGAAGAATTTGATAAGTCATTAACAATTATTTTGAACGCAAAGACTATTTCTATTTCCAATAAAATAGCAGAAAATTTATATATAAATTTACAATAAATTATGAGCAAATCACTTGAAGAAGTAAACCAATCGGTACCAACACAAAATAAAACAACTGTTTTTAGAAAAATAGTAGCTTTTTTTGGACCTGCTTATTTAATTAGTGTGGGTTACATGGATCCTGGAAATTGGGCAACCGATTTGGCCGGTGGAAGTCAGTTTGGTTATGCTTTGCTGTGGGTTTTATTAATGAGTAACATTATGGCGTTGCTTTTACAAAGTTTGAGCGCCCGTTTAGGAATTGTTACCCAACGTGATTTGGCACAAGCCTCCAGAGAAACCTATTCAAAATCCATTAATTACATACTTTATTTTTTAGCCGAAATAGCAATTGCAGCGTGTGATTTGGCAGAGGTTTTGGGAATGGCAATTGGATTGAATTTGCTTTTTGGAATCCCGCTTTTAGAGGGTGTTTTGATTACCGTTTTAGACACTTTTTTATTGCTGTTTTTAATCAATAAAGGCATCCGAAAAATGGAAGCTTTTATTATTGCTTTGGTTGCTATTATTGGGTTTTCATTTGTTTTCGAAATGATTTTTGCGCAACCAGAAGTTGGAAGTATATTGAAGGGTTTGATTCCGAGTTTGCCGAGCGAAGAAGCACTTTACATTGCGATTGGAATTATTGGCGCTACGGTAATGCCCCACAATTTATATTTGCATTCTTCTCTGGTTCAAACCCGAAAATTTGATAGAAGCAAAGCAGGAATAAAACAAGCATTGAAATATAATTTCCTAGACAGTACGATTGCCTTGAACTTGGCTTTTTTTGTAAATGCAGCCATTTTAATTTTGGCAGCCGCTACTTTTTACAAAAATGGCTTGTTCGAAGTGGCCGAAATTCAAGATGCACACCGATTGTTAGAACCAATGTTAGGCACTCAATGGGCACCTATATTATTCGCCATTGCGCTAATAGCCGCAGGACAAAGTTCGACAATTACAGGAACTTTAGCGGGTCAAATTATTATGGAAGGCTATTTGAATTTACGGATTCAACCTTGGGTTCGACGCATTATAACGCGATTGATAGCCATTGTACCAGCCGTGATTGTAATTTCTCTTTTTGGAGAAAGCGTAACCGGAAAAATGCTGATTTTCAGTCAGGTAATTTTGAGTTTACAATTGGGTTTTGCCATTATCCCACTGATTCATTTTGTTAGTGATAAATCAAAAATGAAAGATTTTCAAATTTCTAAAATCACTCAAATTGCTTCATGGCTTGTGGCTACAATTATAGTTTCGCTGAATGCAAAATTGGTTTTCAACGAAATTCAAGGTTGGATGGAAATATCGGAAAATCCTATTATTTTGTGGTTAACAGTGGTTCCGTTGGCGGTTGGCTTTTTGATTTTATTACTTTACATTGTTTTCCAACCGTTTTTTAAAAAATCAAAAAACAATATTGAAAACCATTCTCCTCACAATTTAGTTTTAAAATTCAAGGCTTCCGAAACGTATAGTAAAAAGAATATTGCCGTGTCAGTTGACTTTACAAATGCGGATGAAATTGCAATAAATAGCGCTTTTGAACTTGGTGGAATACAAGCTAATTACACTCTAATTCATATAGTTGAAACCGTTGGGGCAATGATTTATGGAGAGAATATTGATGACCATGAAACTTTAATAGATGAAAAATTATTGAAAGAATACCAAGAAATGTTGACCAATAAAGGGTTCAAAGTAACAACTAAATTAGGGTTTGGAAAACCATATTCTGTAATTCCAAAAATTATAAATGAAGGTAATTTTGATGTTTTAGTAATGGGAACCCATGGACACACAGGTTTCAAGGATTTAATTTTTGGAACAACCGTAGATAAATTGCGCCATAAAATTGGCATTCCATTATTGATTGTAAAAAACTAATTTGGAAATAAAATTCTTTCTATTACCCAATACAAAGCGATACAAGCAATAAGCGAAGAAATTGGATAAACAACCCTTTCTTTATACCAAATCTTTTTACTAAACCACTTGCTGATTATAAAATAGGCCGCTACTATTATGGTAACCTGACCCATTTCAACTCCAATATTAAATGACAAAAGCGAACTAAAAAATTGATTTTTTGGCATTCCAATTTCATTTAGCGCTTTCGCAAATCCTAATCCGTGGATTAATCCGAAACCAAATATTAGAACCAATCGCCAAGGGTTTATTTTGTTGTGAACGATGTTTTCAATTGCCGTAAATAAAATGGAAAAGGCAATTAAAGGTTCCACAATAGTTGCATTTGGAATTATCAATCCCGATGCGGCTAAAGCCAATGATAAACTATGGGCAAGGGTAAAAACGGAACATTGAATTAGCATCGTTTTTATATTGGAACTCAAAAAAAACAAAGTTAATATAAATAGAATATGATCAAAACCTAAAGGAATAACATGCGTGAAACCTAGTTGAAAATAAGTATAAAGGGATTCTAAACTGGTCATTTATTCTTTAATCAGTTTGATAGTTGAAGTTGATTTATTCATTATTTTTAAGAAATAAATTCCATTTGCTAACGAAGAAAAATCTTGATTTTCAATATCTTTTCCTTCGAAAATAAGTTGGCCTAAATTAGAATACAGTTTGTAATTCTTATTTCCTGAACCCGATTTTATGGAGATAAAATTATGAAATGGGTTTGGACTTACATTAATTTGTCGCCCTACATCATTAACTCCTAAAGCGTTACAAAACGAAGTTCCTCCAACTAAATTTGTCATTTCGGTACACAAATAGTTGTAGTTGGAAATTTGTGTAGTAGTTAAAGTTCCTAGAAGTAAATTTTGATTTATAGTTTCTGTTGGATTCGTCGTTAAATTGAAAAATTTTTCTGTACCATCGTCAAATTTTATCAATTTATACTCCGTATTTCTCATTGCTTTCCCATCTCCGGATGTAGGAGTATCTTTGAAAACCTCTGTAAATGCCCATGGCCTAACAGCTGTTGCAGTATTTAATAATATCGGTATTAAGCTTTTTGAATCCACTGGTCTATTTGAAGGAATTTGCGATTGCCAGTTGGAATATCCAAATAACTCTAATGCTGTTGCAAATAAATCGACGGTGTTAACAAGCGCATCACTACTTCTGTTTGGATTTACAACTGTTGGTCCTGAAATAATAAAAGGCACACTTACCCCTTTCTGATATACACTCCCTTTTGCACTTCCAGAACCTTGATTAATTGCAGGATCATCTCCATTATCCCCAATAAAAACGATGTCTGTATTTGCCCATTTTCCACTACTTTGTAAATAATCAAATAAACGACCAAGTTCACGATCCATGGCTTGAACCATAGCTTTATAATATTTTTTTGGATTAGCCGAAATATCTGCCGCTGTTCCACTCAAAGTGGTATCCGAATACATTCCAGCTGGTGGTAAATGAAAGGGACTGTGTGGCGCGTTGAATGCCATCCAAAGAAAAAACGGCTTTGTAGTTGGCTGTGCGGAAATCCAAGAAATAGAATTGTTTACCACCTCTGTTGTAGCGTAATTTGTATTGGTAGAGGCGACTCCATTTGTAATTTTTTGCCAATCGAAATAATCGTTAATTCCACCCGATAGACTTCCTTCGTAATGGTTAAACCCCATTATATTTGGATTGCTATAATTAGCGACCGACGGCAATTGTAAATGCCATTTTCCTATTAATGCTTTTGAAATTCCATTTGGAGAATACACATTTAATAATTGTGGAATACTAATTTCATTTGTATTCAATACCGATGTAGTGCCACCTCCAATTGCATTTCCAACTCCTGTTCTAAAGCTATATCTTCCCGTCATCATTCCAGCACGAGTAGGCGAGCACACTGGATTTGACCACGCATTTTTAAATCGAACACCTCTGCTTAATAAACGCCTAACATTTGGCATTGCAATGGTATCAAGAATGGGGCTATACTGTGTATAATTGGAATAAAATCCACAATAGTCGGCTCCAATATCATCTGCTATAACAAAAATTACATTGTGTTGTTGCGCAAAATTGGAATTACTAATTACCAATAGAAATAATAGTACAACTATTTTTTTCATTATTTTTTCATTATGATTTTATACGTATTCTTATTATTTCCATTTATTATTGATAAATAATAGATTCCTCTTGAAATTCCTTCTGTGTCTAATAAGTATTCGTTAGAATTGACGACAATTTCTTTGCTTAGAACTATTTTTCCCATCGCATCGACGATTTCAATTTTTGCTGAAGTTGTGTAGCGTGGAAATGAAATGGAAACAAAATCAGAAGATGGATTTGGATGAATTTTTATTGATGTATGAGGTTCAATAGTGTTTAAAGAAAGTGAAGGATTTCCTCTCACGCAAATTACATAATTAGGGTTTGTTTTTGTATCATAAGTAGTAATTCCAAATTGTGTGTTCCAATACCAAGCACTTAAAGTTTGGTTTGGAAGTGTTGTTGAAGACCAATAATTGTGAACTCCTAATCCTGTAAAAAAAGGTGCAAAAACAGATGAATTTGTTGCCAATTCATTGTTTATCGATTGCAATTCTTTGATGTTCGGCAATCGCCAATCATAATTTGTTCCAATCGTGAGTCCTTCAGCATAAACCAAAGCTCTATCCCAAATAAATGTCTCTGTAGTTGGAATTTTTTGCCAAACCAATTGTGTTAAATTATCGGTTATAGTCCCATCCCCATTATCTGTAAAATGATTGGTAATGGTTGTTGGAGTGGTAACATTTCGAACTGCTCTAGCATGGAATTTTTTTGTTCCACCGGCACTAATTGTTTCTGTTTTGGGATGATTTCCAATTCCACCACCAGCATTGGTGCACCAAACTTTCGTTGTAGAATTCAATTCAAAAACGCTTGTCCACCAATATTCTGCAGCTGTTAAAGTGAAATAGTTTGTGTTAATTGCAGGATTCGAATTTTGATGATTCAAAATACTAAATGCCTCTATAGGAATAGGTAATCTCCAATCGGAATATCCTCCCAAAACCAAATTATCACAATATGTAATAGCGCTTTCAATGGTCATTTCGCCACCATCACCTTTCTGCCACATTAATCCCGTTACATTATCTGTTATTGTTAAATTATTATTATTGGTAAATGAAGGCATATTTATCAAATAATCGTGGTCTTCGCCAAATGTAGTAGTGTAGCTTTGGGTTTGTCCAGTGTCAGGCAATAACTGAATAGTTTTAGAAACACTTTGACCAAAAAACAAAGTTGAATTTAGAAGTAGGAATCCAAAAAGTAATTTTTTTTTCATTTGAAATACGTTTTAAAATTATTCAACAATCAATTTTTTTGTAATTTCAAAGGTATTTGAAATTATTTTAACAAAATACATTCCCGATGGAATTGCACCAAATGTAATGGTATTTGAAATGGTATTTGTTTCAAATAGTAATTCGCCTAAAGTATTTATTATTTGAATTTTATTTATTGGAAAAACAGCAGCATCATAATCTAAATTAAATTGATTTTTTGTTGGATTCGGATAAATATTAATTTTTGAATTTACGTTTTCAAAATCATAAACCGACAAAGAAGAAACTGTTTTTCTAACAATAACTTCGTTGTCTAAAATTACATTTTTACTCCAAATAAACTGAGCATCATTGGAAACATCATCAAAAATAGTGGTAAAATTAGTATAAGCTGGTTTATTATCAACGCCTATTGTTGCGTTTGTAAACGTGGTAGCGGCAGGCCAAGAAGAATCATCAAACGTTGCCAATGTCCAGCTTGAGGGTCTTGCCCAATGCAATCCATAATAGGCTGTTCCAGCATTAGAATCTGCCGTGCTACAATTTGCCGAAAGGCGTGAAGTACCACTTTCAGTTGGGCACGATAAATTCATTATAGGTGCAGTATAAAAAGTTTGTGCTTTCCAATCGCTTCCTGTTTTTGCAATTATAATGTTACTAGCATCCTTGAAAACAGCTACCATACCACCATCACCACAGTGATAATTAAAGCCTCCATTGGTTTCTCCTCCAACACCTAAACGCTCTTCCCAATCCACTAAAAGCATCGAAATTGTAAACGGGCGATTGACTTTGAATCGGACAATATTGGAATTAAATTGAGTAAATGGAACATTATCTTTTCCTACAGGAACGCCATTGATGTACATTTCAAAATAATTATCAGCAAAAATATAAGCCGTAATTATTTCTCCATTGGTATCAACAGTTACAATATCGGAACCATTCAAAGCCGCTAAAGCTGCAGTTGAATTTGCATATAAATTACCAGTACATTCATTGTATAAATTGGACGCAAATGGAAATAAATTATTGGTAAAATTGGTTACTGCAGGAACAGTCCAAACGGTATTATCTGAAGCCGTAATGGTTCCAACAGCTGCAATTCTTCCATTTGTACAAGAATAAAGATTACCTGACGTGGCTGTTGCTAAACCTTGAGTAACCGATCCTGTTCCAAGGTATTGCGCACTTGAAAAAATTGGAAATAATAACAATAAATAGAAGTATTTTGTCATAAAATGGGTTTAAAATGAAATTATTATTTCACCATTATTTTTTTAGAAATCAGGTATTTTAGAAATTCAATTTTTACAACATAAGTTCCCTTAGAAAGATTATTAATGTCAATATTTGATTTGTAATTTGCAGTCTTTGTTACTAAACGTCCTTTTAAATCATAAATTGAAACCCCTTGAATATCATTTTCATTGATGTCTTTTCGTAATTTAATATTTAAAACATCGCTTGTTGGATTTGGATAAATTGTGAAAGCATTGTCTAAAAAAGCGACTTCATCAAAACCTAAATTAGGAACAGTACATTGAGCCGGGCCGTTATAATTCGTTGAGGTAGTACCTGTAGGAGTAACATATTGAAAAGTGTATAATCCAGCCGTTGTAGCAGTATAATTAGTCGCATAACCTGAAACGCCGTTTAAAGTATAGGCGGTGTTGAACCCATTATTTGCATTGGCAACGCAAGAAGTAATCAAGGCACCAGCCAGGGGCGTCCAATTTTCAGTTCTAATTGCCGTTCCTTGTGGTTGAGGAATAATTTGCAAATTGGCATCTTCCGTAACCACTCCAACCATATTTCCGATCATATAAGGAGCAGCGGCGGTACCGTGATAATGATAAACTCCGTTGGTTCCATAATGCCCATGATTGGCATCAAGAGTTGTCATTGCCGTACCATTAGGTTCTAAATTTCCATAAACCGCATATCCGTCGAGTCCAAAAGCAATGGGTAAAGTAGCTGATGCTTGACCTAAAGTGATTAAATGCAATGGCGCGGTGTGGTAATGATAATCGTCGCCTCTTCCACAATGTCCACCATAGTTATCGAGTTGTCCGTCAAGAAAACTGTCCACTCCTGTATTCGTATGGTAATTGAATATTGGCACTCCATTAACTGCCATCGCAATAGCGCCTTTCAAGAAATGTGTTGAAGAAACAGGAACAGGTGTTGTAGCAATTACTGGATTTAAAGGAATCGTCCAATGATTTGAATTGATATAGCATTTTGAAGTTGGAACTTGTTGTTGCCATCCTCGATTTGAAATTCCTACCATCATCGTGTGGTTTGGAATTCCAGTTGAATTCACATAGAAAAAATTGGCATCATAAGTGGTACTAACTGTAGAAGCAAATTGTGAAAATGCCGAAGTAAGAAATGCAGGATCGGTAGTAGATATTGCTTTTTTTGTAAAACCATACAAAGAAGTAAGTATCCCTAGAAACAAAACAGGATAGAGAAATTTTAGTTTTTTTCTATCAGAAATAGTGTAGATATAATATCCAAAAGCGATTAATGAGAAAAGGATTATCCAAAATTTAAAATCAAAAATATTTTGAGTACTTTCCTTTTTTTCAGGTGTAATAGTATTCAAATTTTTTACCCAACTGTTTTTGCTTGTTACAAATTTTTGATCTTCCTCGGATAAATCTGAAAAGGCAATTTTAGAAATTTTATTATTGGCATCTTCAATAAATACGGTTCCATTTTTGTAAATCATAAAAGAGCCATCAATAAATTGGTGTTTCTTTTCGATAGACCAATGTCTCAATACAACATTTTCATAATTGATGGTATGTGAAAAAACGAAATTGCCAATTAAGCAAATAAATAGTAGGGTAATTTTTTTCATAAGGATTGTATTTTAATTTTTAGACGAAATATATTGATTTTTCTTGTATTATTTATTTAAACTAGTTGTGTTTAAAAATCTTTAAACAGTAATATTATAGTAAATTATTTATTGTATTTATTTTCAGACCAATATAAGTGAAATTTAAGTTAAAGCTATTATATTTGAAACTAATTTAATATAAATAAAATGAAAAAAGCGGTACTACTATTTTGCATCTTGCTATTGGGATCAAAATCATTTTCTCAAAACACTGATAGCGATAAAAAAAAGATTAATACCACACTTGATTCTTGGCATAAAGCGGCTGCAAATATGGAGTTTGACAACTATTTTTCCTACATGACTACGAATGGTGTTTTTATTGGAACAGATGCAACAGAAAACTGGCAATTGGATGCTTTTAAAGCTTTCTCAAAGCCCTATTTTGATAAGGGAAAAGCTTGGGATTTTAAATGTTTACAAAGAAACATCTATTTTGATAAATCTCAAAATACGGCGTGGTTCGATGAGTTATTAGATACTCAAATGAAAATTTGTAGAGGTTCCGGAGTATTAATTAAGCAAGGAAATACTTGGAAAATTGCCCATTATGTATTGTCAATGACTGTTCCAAATGACAATTTAGATGAGGTTGTAAAAATCAAAGAAAAAATTGAAAATGGGGTTATTGAAAAATTAAAAGCGAAATAAATTATTTTTTTACTGGTTCCGATTTCATATTTGAAACCACATAAGTTTTACCGTCTCCCGTTTCTTGAACTGCTTTTAATAAAAGATCCGGTGTTTGTTTTGATGCGTCAAATTCTACTGTTGCAAATTTCTTGTCAAAATCTACAGTTGCACTTTGAATTCCATCCATTGATGCTAGTTTTTCTTGAATTGTCTTCGCACATCCAACCGCACAAGTCATTCCTTCAATAGTAAAAGTAGCCATTTGAGGTTTTGCAGCAATAGATTTAGAATTTAATTTAATAGTTTTTTCTGTTGTTGTAGTTTGAGAAACCTCCGTTTTTTTACAACTAAAAAACAATAAACTAGAAAGTGCAATTGCCAAAAATGAGGGAGTAAAACGCATAATTTTAGTGTTAAATAGGGTTAAATTTAAAAACTTGTTTAAGTTCTTTCACAAAAATAACTAAAATTTAAAGGCAATATTCTTAAAATTATTACAAAATTTGCATAATAAATTATAACTATGAATTCTAAGCACACTAAATGGTTTTTTTTGTTAGTACTAGCCTTAATTTGGGGTAGTTCATTTATACTTATTAAAAGAGGATTAGTTGGATTAACACCATTTCAATTGGGTTCATTGCGAATTATTTTTGCCGCAGTATTTCTCTTAGCTATTGGATTTAAAACCTTGCCAAATATCCCACAAGGGAAATGGAAATATATTGTAATAACCTCTTTGTTTGGAACCTTCGTCCCTGCATTTCTTTTTTCTATTGCCCAAACTCAAATGGATAGTTCAGTAAGCGCTATTCTTAATTCCTTAACGCCATTAAACACATTGATTTTGGGGGTTTTAGCCTTTGGATTAAATTTCAAAAGAAGTCAGTTGTTTGGAGTTATTATCGGATTAGTTGGCAGTATGCTTCTCATTTTTAATGGTGCTTTTCATCATCCAGAACAAAATTATTACTATGTAATTTTGGTAATAATAGCTTCAATTTGTTATGCAATTAATGTGAATTTGATTAAAAAATATTTGTCCGATTTAAGTCCGCTTTCTATTTCCACTGGAAATTTTGCTGTAATGTTGCTTCCGGCTTGTTTGATTTTGTATTTATCTGGATTTTCTGATGTTTTAGTTTTGGAAAAAACACAACATTCAATTCTCTTTATTATAATTTTGGGAGTTGTTGGAACTGGAATTGCAAACATTATTTTCTTTAAATTAATTCAAATTTCTTCACCAGTTTTTGCGACATCGGTAACTTATTTAATTCCAATTGTAGCATTTTTCTGGGGATTATTAGATAACGAAATGCTTACGCCAATTCAGTTTTTAGGTGCCTTTATTATATTAATTGGAGTTTATTTATCTTCTAAAAAATAAAAAAGGCTACCTTTTCAGATAGCCTTCTTAAAGTAATTACTTTATTTATTATTTGAAATCTGCATCAGAAACCCCTTCGTTGATTTTAACATCAGCTATTTTAATATCCAATTCAATTCCAACATTTTTTATAATGTTAAATGGAAATTTAAGTCCTTTTACGTCTTTGTAATCATTATAATAAGTCATCATTGTAACTTTTTTACCACCTTGATCCTGAGTTTCAGAATCGGCAACTTTCAAGCCACTTTTCACATCATAGTACAAGGTTGCGTCGCCATTTTTAAGAGCGTAAGCGTCACTGCCATTTATAGGTTCAATACCGGTCAAAACAAGATCTGTTCTAGTTGCAAAAGTCAATTCTTCAAAAGGAACTGCACCCGCTTTTGCTTTTGCTAAAGCTTCTCCTTCTAATTTCATTTTTTGACCCTGTTGAGACGCATAACCTTCTTTTTCATTCACAACTTGTTTCATCAAACTCATAGTTCCCATGGCTAATTCAACCATCATTTTTCCTTTTGAATCTACTTTTGAAGTAAATGTCAATGGTGATGGAGCTTGAGGAATAGAAGTTGACCCTGTCATTGCAATAGTTTTTACGGCTTTAACTGCATTTTCACCACCTAGAGCTTTAATGTAATTATCTAAAACTGATTTCACGGTAACGCCTGCTGGAACATCTTTTTTCATTACAGGTTTACTTGATGGAGCTCCAAATTTATCAAAATAGAACATTGGAATTTTCAATTTTTCTAAACCTGGAAGAACATCACTTCCTTTTCCTACTATGACAACTCGAATATTGTCTTCAAGGAAATATTTTTTGGCTACAGCCAGAACATCATCAGCAGTTACCGCATTGATGTTTTTGATGTAATTTTCGTAGAAATCTTCAGGAAGTCCTTGAGTTTTAATGCGTAAAGCATATCCAGCAACAGTTTGTGGTTTTTCAATTTGCATAACAAATTTACCTACATAACCCGCTTTCACGTTTGACAACATTTCATCAGTTACTTTCTCCGTTCTAATTTTTTTCAATTCTTTGAAAAACTCTACCACTGCACTATCGGTAACGGCATTTCTTACTTGTGTAGAAGCTCTGAATGTAGAAACATATTTGCTTCCGCCAATGCTTGAACGAGCACCATAAGTCCATCCGTTAGCCTCACGAAGGTTCATATTTAAATAGCTATTGAAATCGCCTCCAAGAATTTGATTGGCAACTATTGTAGCAAAATAATCGGGATCAGTCATTTTCAAATTCACTGTGTTTTGTAATGAAATTTCCGATTGAACTGCATTTGGCATATCCACAAAATTGATTTGAGAATATTGAACATTTACAGGATCTGTATATTTCATTGATGGTGCACTTGCTTTTGCCCATGATCCAAATAATTTTTCAACTGCCTTTTTTGTATCCTTAAATTTAACGTCCCCAATAATAACTAGGTAAGCATTTTCAGGTACAAAATTGGTATAATAATTATTTTCAACATCTGCAAGCGTTACATTTTTAATGGTTTCTTCGCTCAAAAATTCTCCATATGGATGGTCTTTTCCGAACGCTAAAACATTTTGAACTCTCCCAGCTACTGCCGCAACACTTTTTTCTTGTGTTTTTAAGTTCTCCAGTAATTTGTCTTTTTCTTTGTCAAATTCTTCTTGAGTAAAGTTAGGATTTAAAGCGCCATCAGCCATTAATTCTAAAATTCTTCCTGAATATTTAGACAAACTACTTCCTGAAGCTCCAGAAGCGTAGAAACTTAAATCTGCTCCAAGAAAATCAATTTCTTCATTGAAAGCATCTTTTGAGATTTTCTTACTTCCATTTCCAATCAAGCTACTTGTTAAACTAGAAACCCCTTTTTTAGACCCTTCGGCATAAGGAGTATTGTCTATATTCAAACTGAAAGAAACTTTTGGAAGTTTGTGATTTTCAACGATCAATACTTGTAATCCATTTGGAAGAGTAAATGATTGAGGTTTCTTAATGTTTATTACTGGAGATGGTCCAGGTTTTGGCTGAGTTCGATCTTGTGCTTGCATAGTTAAAGTTAAAAACAAGCCTGATAATACTATAATTATTTTTTTCATGATATAATTTCTTAGTTTTGAGCTTTGTCTTTTGATGGAACATAATCCAATAACAATCTCTGATTTGGATTTAAATATTTTTTGGCAACCTCTCTAATTTCTTGAGCTGTTATGGAGCGATACATTTCGATTTCTGTATTGATCAAATTAATATCACCATGTAAAAGATAATAGGAAGCTAAGTTTTCAGCGATACCTTCTACATTTGAATTACCGTTTACATAATTATTTTCATAGATATTTTTAAGCTTTTGCATTTCTTTATCTGTCAATAATTGGGTTTGAAGTTTTACTACTTCTTCATCGATTTCTTTAACAATATCATCAGAAGTAAATGTTCCTTGAGGCATCCCGTATAATATGTACAAACCGTAATCTTCTTGACTGTAATTGAAAGCGCCAATTTGAAGCGCCATTTTCTTGTCGTCAACGATTTTCTTGTACAATCTTGAGCTTTTGCCTTCACTTAATACCGTAGAAATCATATCCAAAACTCTCGCATCACGAGTTTTCATTGAAGGAGTTCTGTAGGAAGCAACAATCATTGGTTTTTGAATGTTTGGATCTTGATAGTTAGCTTTTAGAGTAGAAGTAATTGGTTCTTCAACAAATTTTTCAACCACAACCTCTTTTCCTTTTGGAATAGCACCAAAATATTTATTTACCCATTCTTTTGTTTTTGGTATGTCATTTAAATCTCCTGCAACTACTAAAACAGCGTTATTAGGAACATAGAATTTTTTATTAAATGCTTTAAATTCTTCTAATTTTGCTGCATCTAAATGATCCATTGAACCAATGGTAGCCCAACGGTAAGGATGCTTAAAATACATGTTTTTCTTTACTTCAGCGATTAAACTTCCGTAAGGCTGGTTGTCAACACGTAGCCGTTTTTCTTCTTTTACCACTTCATTTTGAGTGTCTACACCAATTTGATTAATAATAGGATGCATCATTCTTTCTGACTCCATCCAAAGTCCCAATTCTAAACTATTTGATGGAAAAACCTCGTAATAGTACGTTCTGTCTTCAGAAGTGTTGGCATTATTGGTTCCCCCATTAGCAGTAACAATTTTGAACCATTCGCCACGTTTAATATTTTCTGTTCCTTCAAATAATAAATGTTCAAAAAAGTGAGCAAATCCAGTTCGTTCTGGGTTTTCGTTTTTAGAACCTACATGATACATTACCGAAGTAATGATTACCGGTGCCGAAGCATCGTTGTGAAGAATTACATGAAGACCATTGTCTAAAGTGTATTCCTCAAAAGCAACTTTTTGCGCTGAAGCAACTCCGCCTAGCATAAGCATTGTACCTAAAGCCATTAATGATTTTTTCATAAAAGATTAATAAATTGGTTTGTATTTTTTCTATTTCTATTAAATAGACCTTCAAAAATAACTTTTTTTCAATTACGAGTTACTCAAAGTGCTTTTTATTTAACAGAATTTAACTTTTTTTTGTTCAAAAAGTAACTTCGTATTTATGAAAACCCTAATAATTACAGATAAATAAGGTTTTTTTACTTAATGGGTTGCACATTAAATATTTATTGGTATATTTGCACTCTTAAAAATTAATTAAACAATATTGTTATGTACGCAATCGTAGAGATAGCAGGGCATCAATTTAAAGTTAGCAAAGATCTAAAGGTTTATGTTAATCGTTTAGCAAGTGAAGAAGGATCGAAAATTACTTTCGATAAAGTTCTTTTGTTAGATGATAACGGTTCAATCACTTTAGGCGCCCCAGCTATAGAAGGTGCTTCAGTAGAAGCCAAAGTGTTACAACACTTAAAAGGAGACAAAGTAATCGTTTTCAAAAAGAAAAGAAGAAAAGGTTACAAAAAAAGAAACGGACACCGTCAGTATCTTACTCAAATTGTAATAGAAGGAATTTCGGCATCAGCTCCTAAAAAAGCAGCTCCTAAAAAAGCAGCTGTAGAAGTAGTAGCGACTGAAGAAGTAGCAGTACCTAAAGTAAAAAAAGCTCCAAAAGCTAAAAAAGAAGATACAAAAGAATAATAACACTATAAAACTTATACGTCATGGCTCACAAGAAAGGTGTCGGTAGTTCGAAGAATGGTAGAGAATCAGAATCAAAACGTTTAGGCGTGAAGATTTTTGGTGGACAAGCTGCTATTGCTGGTAACATCATCGTAAGACAAAGAGGTTCTAAACACAATCCAGGTGAAAATGTTTACATGGGTAAAGATCACACGCTACATGCTAGAGTAGATGGTCTTGTTAAGTTCCAGAAAAAAGGTGAAAATAAATCCTACGTTTCTATTCTTCCATTCGAAGCATAATAACGAGATTTTTCATAAATTTAAAAAACCCATTTCGAAAGAAATGGGTTTTTTTATATAAAAAATCCGCATGTAGCGGATTTAAATATTTTAATAAATTTATACTTTCATAATTTCAGCTTCTTTTTCAACCAAAAGTTCGTCTATTTTTCGAATGAAACTGTTCGTTAAATTCTGAACTTCTTCTTCAGCGCTTTTGCAAATATCTTCTGAAGTTCCGTCTTTTTCTAATTTCTTAATTTCATTATTGGAATCTTTACGAACATTACGGACGCCAATTTTAGCCTCTTCGGCTTCAACTTTCGCTTGTTTTGCCAAATCTCTTCGACGTTCTTCAGTTAATGGTGGCACGCTAATTATAATTACATCGCCATTGTTCATGGGATTAAATCCAATATTTGCTATCATAATTGCTTTTTCAATTGCTTGCAACATGTTTTTTTCAAAGGGCTGTAGCGTAATCGTTCTAGCATCGGGAACGCTAATTTTTGATACTTGTGAAAGTGGAGTTGCTGCGCCATAGTAATCTACAAATACACTTCCCAACATGGCAGGAGAAGCTTTTCCAGCACGAATATTTAGAAATTCTTTCTCTAAATGCGCAATAGAACCCTGCATGGATTCTTCGGTACTGTCTAAAATAAATTCAATTTCTTCGGTCATTTTATCTAACTTATTTATGCTTTTGTAGCAATCAACTTATACGTTTACTATTGTTCCAATATTTTTGCCTTCGCAAATTTTAAGTAAATTACCGTCCTTGTTCATATCAAAAACTACAATTGGTAATTTGTTTTCTTGACTTAATGTAAATGCCGTTGAGTCCATTACATTCAGTCCTTTTTTTATTACATCATCAAATGAAATTGAATCAAATTTGGTTGCGCTTGGATCTTTTTCAGGATCGGCAGTGTAAATTCCATCCACACGAGTTCCTTTTAAAATCACATCAGCTTGTATTTCTACCCCCCTCAAAACGGCTGCTGTATCTGTTGTAAAATAGGGATTTCCAGTTCCAGCACCAAAAATTACAATTCTCCCTTTTTCAAGATGACGAACCGCTCTTCTTTTAATATAGGGTTCTGCAATCGCTTCAATTTTTAAAGCCGTTTGCAATCTAGTTAACATTCCTTTTTCTTCTAAAGCTCCTTGCAAAGCCATTCCATTTATAACAGTAGCAAGCATTCCCATGTAATCGCCTTGAACACGATCCATACCATTACTAGCTCCAGCAACGCCTCTAAATATGTTTCCACCACCAATTACAATTGCAATTTGAACACCTTGATCGTGAATTTTTTTGATTTCTTCAGCATATTCTGCCAATCTTGCTGGGTCAATTCCATATTGTCGGTCACCCATTAGCGCTTCGCCACTTAATTTCAGAAGAATTCTTTTGTATTTCATAATTTAGTTGAGTTGTATGATGCAAATATAGACATATTCTTTTTTTATTAAATAGTGTTCGCAATTTTTTTGACCTTTCTAGTTTTCTAAAAGTAGCATTTTATTTGGATGTGCTATTTTTCATAATTAAAATCGGGTTATTTTGTAAATTTGTAAAAATTTTTCGATGAAAGAGATACTAAAAAACGCATTAAACAACAGTTATTCTTACCAAGATTATAGAAAAACGGTAACTGATTTATTGCAAGAAGGAAAATCATCAGGCGCAATTCAATCCGAAGCTCTTGTTAATTACAGCCGTTTGAACGAGACGAGAATGCATCGTTTAGATAAAACTATAGTTATTGATGAAGCGATAATTACAAAATTAAAAGCAATTCAATCTAAATACATTTGGCTTGTAATTTCTGAAGGATGGTGCGGGGACGCGGCTCAATTACTTCCAATATTCAATAAAATGAGTGAAGTTTCAGACCAAGTTGATTTTAAAATTGTTTTTCGGGATAAAAATGAAGCTCTTATGAATTTATTTCTTTCCAATGGAAGCAAGTCAATTCCAAAATTGATTATTTTAGATAAAAACGCGTTGGATGTTATTGCACATTGGGGGCCAAGACCAAAAGGCGCTATTGATTTGGTTCAGAATTACAAAGATAAATTTGGAGTAATTGACGATACCATAAAAGCAGAATTGCAAATGTGGTATTTACACGACAAAGGACTTTCTACACAAAAGGAAATTATGGATTTAATGCCTTCATAAATTTTCTTCAAATTGAATTACATCTACCGCATTTTCAACATGATAATCACCAATTTTTGTTCTTCTTAATGCGGTTAAGTGGGCGCCGGAATTTAATGCTTTACCAAAATCGAAAGCCAATGAACGAATGTAAGTTCCTTTACTACAAACGACTCTAAAATCTATTTCTGGCAAGTCGATTCTTGTAATTTCGAATTCATGAATGGTTGTTTTTCGGGATTCAATTTCTATTATTTCTCCTGCTCGAGCGTGTTCATATAGTCGAACTCCGTCTTTTTTAATTGCTGAATAAATAGGTGGTTTTTGATCTATTTCTCCTAAAAATTGTTTTACCGTTTGCTGAATTAAGTCTTCATCAACATGAGAAATAGAAAAGGTTTCGTCAATTTCTGTTTCTAAATCGTAGGAAGGAGTGGTTGAGCCTAAATAAAATGTCCCTGTATATTCTTTGGCTTGGCCTTGCAATTCAGAAATTATTTTGGTGAATTTGCCTGTGCAAATAAGTAGAAGTCCCGATGCTAATGGATCTAACGTTCCTGCGTGACCAATTTTAAATTTTTTTGGGAGACCAACTTTATTAATTAAGGCATATTTAATTTTGTTGACCGCTTGAAAGGAACTCCAATTCAATGGTTTGTCAATCAATAAAATCTGTCCATTTTGATAGTCTTCAGCTGTAGTCAAATTTGTATTATTTGAAGTAAGAAAAATAAATTACAAGAAAAACTCCCATAATTATCCTATAATAACCCCAGGGTTTGAAACCGTATTTTTTTATGATTCCGATAAAGAATTTTATGGCTAAAACAGCAACTATAAAAGCAACAACGTTTCCAATTAAAAACAATTTAATATTGTCTTTCGATTGCAAAAGTAATTCGTATCCTTTCAAATGAGTAGTTTCGTAGGTTTTCAAAAACACCGAATACAACGTTACCGCCATCATCGTTGGAACCGCTAAAAAGAATGAAAATTCAGCCGCCGCTTGTCGTGTTAATCCTTGTTGCATTCCTCCGATTATAGAAGCTGCAGAACGACTTGTTCCCGGCATCATTGCCAAACATTGCCAAAAACCAATGGTCACCGCTTTTTTAATTGTAATGTCTTCTTCTACCGCAACGGTTGGATTTTGGAATTTGCTATCAATAAATAATAAAACAATTCCACCTGCTATCAAGACAATTGCTATTGGGATTGGATCACCTAAAACCGCTTCTATTTTATCGTCAAATAACTTTCCTAATACTAAAGCAGGAATTACGGCACAAGCTAGTTTGATGTAAAAATTGAATTTTGAGAAGTCAAAAAACTTTTCCCAATATAAAAACACAACTGCCAAAATAGCCCCAAACTGAATAGAAACTTGGAATAATTTTACGAAATCATCATTTTGAATTCCAAAATAAGAACTTGCAAAAATCATGTGTCCTGTAGAAGAAATCGGAAGATATTCTGTAACCCCTTCAATAACAGTAAGAATAATTGCTTGAAAAACATCCATTAATTACTTTTTTGGAGATTTGAAAATCGAATAAATGGTAATTCCAAAACCGATTAAAACCACTGTTGGCGCTAATCGAATTCTTCGGAAGCTAAATACCGCTTCATTAAAAACTTTTGGATCATCACTTCCTCCGCCTGACATCAAAATAAAACCTAATGCGATTACTCCAATACCGATTAATAGTATTTTGTAATTTACATTTCCAAATAGAAATTCCGGTTTTTGATCGTTGTTTTTCATTTTATTTATTGATTTTAAAAGTTGAATGGTAAAGAGTTCAATTAAACATATTACCAAATCAACGAATAACCATTAATATAAGTCGTCTGTTCTTAAATTTAGAAAGCGTTGAGTGGCAAAATAAGTGCTTATCCATGTAATGGCAACTCCAATTCCCACAACACTTATCAATACTAATGAAATCATCAATTTTTCATCTAAAATACCTAAATTAGGATAACTAGAATCTAAATAAAGTAGCGTAATAATTAAAAAAACTACTGCTAAAGCCGAACCTATTAAACCTAATTTAACACTTTTCCAAATGAATGGTTTTCTAATAAAGGTTTTTGTGGCGCCCACCATTTGCATGGTTTTAATGATAAATCGATGTGAATAGATTGACAATCTCATCGAGCTATTAATTAGCAACACCGCAATAAAAGTCAGGAATCCGCTAATAATTAATATCCACATACTTACTTTTTTGATATTGTCATTTACCAAACTTACTAATTGTTTGTCATAAACAATATCGGCAATCATTTCATTTGATCTAAAATGGCTTTCGATTTTTCTAATATTATCGGTGTCTATATAATCTGCTTTCAAATGCACATCGAATGAATTATAAAGTGGATTGGCGCCCAAGAATTCCGTAAAATGTTCTCCAAGAGTTTTTTCGTGTTCTTTAGCAGCTTGTTCTTTAGTCACATACACACTTGATTTTACAAATTTTGCAGTTTTTAATTCCGCACTAAACGCTTTAATAACACTATCGTTTGCTTCATTTTTAAAGAAAACAGTCATTACAATTTGCTCCTTAAAATCGTCTGATAATTTCTTGGAATTCAGTACAAACAATCCTAAAATACCAACTAAAAATAATACTAAAAATATACTCAGTACTACTGAAAAATAGGAAGAAATTAACCTGCGCTTTTGAAACTTATCGAATGACGAACCCATATATCATAAAATTAAAGTGTAAAAATAACAAAGTATTTCTTTATATAAACTTAATAACGCCCAAAGTTTCAATTTTCGTACAATAAATGTAAATTTGCATTCAGATTAGCATTTGCAAAAGCAAAAACCGCATAAATAAGAAGAACACATATTAAATGAAATACAACCCAATTGAAGTAGAATCAAAATGGCAAAAATACTGGTTTGAACACCAAACATTTGCTGCAAAAAATAATTCTGAAACCCGAGGCGAAGCCGAACTGAGCGTAGCTAAACCAAAATACTATGTTTTGGACATGTTTCCTTATCCATCAGGGGCTGGATTGCACGTGGGACACCCTTTAGGATACATCGCTTCCGATATTTATGCCCGCTTTAAACGCCACAAAGGATTCAATGTTTTGCACCCGCAAGGCTACGATAGTTTTGGATTACCAGCCGAACAATATGCGATTCAAACAGGGCAACATCCTGATAAAACCACCAAAGAGAATATTGCCAGATACCGCGAACAACTTGACAAAATCGGATTTTCATTCGATTGGTCTCGGGAAGTTCGAACTTCAAATGCTGATTATTACAAACACACGCAATGGATTTTTATTCAATTGTTCAACTCTTGGTACAATAGAAATTCTGACAAAGCAGAAGACATTGCAACCTTAATTTCTATTTTCGAAAAAGACGGAAATGCTCCCGAGACTTCGGGATTAAATGCAGTTTGTGACGATGTAATTCAAGAATTTTCTGCCTCGCAATGGAACTCTTTTTCATCAGACGAACAACAAAAAATCCTTTTAAAATATAGATTAACCTATCTCGCCGAAACCGAAGTCAATTGGTGTCCCGGTTTAGGAACTGTTTTGGCCAACGACGAAATTATAAATGGTGTTTCAGAACGTGGCGGACATGCCGTTATTCGTAAAAAAATGACCCAATGGAGCATGCGAATTTCTGCTTATGCTGAACGTTTGTTACAAGGATTAAACGATATCGATTGGAGCGAAAGCATCAAAGAAAGTCAACGAAATTGGATTGGAAAATCAGTGGGAGCGATGGTTTCGTTTGCAATAAAACCTCACCCCCAGCCCCTCTCCAATGGAGAGGGGAGCATAGTTCCTGAAAGTGGATTTATGACAGCTAATCCCGAAATTGCTAAGCAATTGGTTAGTAATGCAAGAGAAAATAGAAAAAATCCAACTGAAGCTGAAGATACACTTTGGCAAGAAGTTAGAAACTATAATTTGGGTTATAAAATTAGAAGACGGCATTATGTAGGTAATTTTATAGCTGATTTTATATGTCTTGAGAAAAGATTAATTATTGAGGTTGATGGAGAATATCATAATAGGAGCGAACAAATTGAATTAGATGAAGAAAGAACATTAGAACTTGAACAAAAATATCTTTTCAAAGTGATTCGTTTCACAAATAATGAAGTCATTAACGATATAAGTACCGTATTATCTAAGATTAAAGATGAGTTAAGTCTTCGAAATTCTTTTAAAACTATCGAGCTTGCTCCCCTCTCCATTGGAGAGGGGTTGGGGGTGAGGTTTATTGATGTATTTACCACCCGTCCCGACACCATTTTCGGAGTTACATTTATGACCTTGGCACCCGAACATGAATTGGTTTCCCAAATAACAACTCCAGAGCAAAAAGCAGCTGTTGAAGCCTATATTGAAAAAACAGCAAAGCGTTCCGAGCGCGAAAGAATGGCGGATGTAAAAACCATTTCTGGAGTTTTTACTGGTGCTTATGCCGAACATCCTTTTTCGAAAAAACCAATTCCGGTTTGGATTGGCGATTATGTTCTTGCTGGATATGGAACGGGAGCTGTAATGGCGGTTCCGTGTGGAGACGAAAGAGATTTTGCTTTTGCAAATTTCTTCAAAGGGCAAAACGGAATGCCAGCAATCAAGAATATTTTTGACAATGTTGATATTTCAAAAGAAGCATACGGCTCTAAAGACAATGTAGTTATTGCTAATTCAGATTTCCTAAATGGGATGAATTATAAGCAAGCAACTAAGAAAGTCATTGAAGAATTAGAAAAAATAAACCAAGGAAAGGGCAAAATTAATTACCGATTGCGCGATGCTGTTTTTTCCCGTCAACGCTATTGGGGCGAACCATTTCCAGTATATTATGTAAATGGCTTGCCGCAAATGATTGACAAAAAATATTTGCCAATCGCCTTGCCAGAAGTAGAAAATTATCTTCCCACTGAAGACGGATTACCGCCTTTAGGAAACGCTCCAGTTTGGGCTTGGGACACCATAAATAGTAAAGTAGTTGACACAAAATCAATTGACAATAAAACGATTTTTCCTCTTGAATTAAATACGATGCCAGGATGGGCGGGAAGTTCGTGGTATTGGATGCGCTATATGGATGCAAACAATAATGACGAATTTGCAAGCAAATCGGCATTGGATTATTGGCAAAATGTCGATTTGTACATTGGCGGAAGCGAACATGCAACAGGACACTTATTGTATTCTCGTTTTTGGAATAAATTCTTGAAAGACAAAGGTTTTGCACCAACCGAAGAACCGTTTAAAAAACTGATCAATCAAGGAATGATATTGGGGAATAGCGCATATATTTATAGATTATCAGGGAATATTAATATTGATCAGATGATATTTAATTTTAATTGTTTGATTTCTGAAACTATTTTAAAACAAATTCAAAATTATTATGATGTAAATAAATTAAAAAAAAGTAGCTCTTTTATATTCACTAAAGATGGGGTATTTTATAATAATGATATAATTTCAATAAAATTATTTAATGAATTACACAACCAACTTTCAATATTAATAAAAAATAAGATATTTGAAAAATTAGAATTAAGATTATATTTATCAATTAAACTAAATGTAGATATTTCTTTAATTAACGAAACTACTAATGAATTGGATATTGAGGCGTTTAAAAACTCTAGAGAAGAATACAAAGACGCTGTTTTTATAACCGAAGAAAACGGAAAATACATTGTCGGTCGTGAAATCGAAAAAATGTCGAAATCCAAATACAATGTAGTTACTCCAGATAATATTTGTAACGAATATGGCGCGGACACATTGCGTTTGTATGAAATGTTTTTAGGGCCTTTGGAACAATCAAAACCATGGAATACGGCTGGGATTTCGGGAGTTTTTGGGTTCTTAAAAAAATTATGGCGTTTGTATAATGATGACAATATGGGTTGGGTTGTAACCAATAACGAGCCATCGAAAGAGAGTTTGAAAAGTTTGCATAAAACCATCAAAAAAGTAAATGAAGACATTGAGAACTTCTCTTTCAATACGTCGGTTTCTCAGTTTATGATTTGTGTAAATGAATTGACTGCGCAAAATTGTCATGACCGTGCCATTTTGGAACCATTGGCAGTTTTAATTTCACCGTATGCACCGCATATCGCTGAAGAATTGTGGAGTCAATTAGGTCATTCTGAATCAATTTCAACAGTTGATTTTCCTGTTGTGAACGAGAAATATTTAGTAGAAAGCAGCAAGGAATATCCAGTTTCTTTCAATGGAAAAATGCGTTTTACCATAGAATTATCATTGGATTTATCGGTTGCAGAAATTCAAGAAATTATCATGAAAGACGAACGCACCATTAAACAATTAGAAGGAAGAACGCCAAACAAAGTAATTATTGTGCCAGGAAAAGTAATTAACTTGGTGGGTTAGAATAAATGTCAATTTGACATTCAAAAAATTGGCTTGTAATTTGATGTAGGTTTTGTAACTTTATCTTTTTAAAATATAACATTATGTCTTTATTATTAGTAGGTTTAATTATGTTGTTCAGTTGGTTGGTAAGTAACCAATTGAAAAATAAGTTTGAAAAATATTCAAAATTACAATTGAATAACGGAATGTCGGGTGCAGAAATAGCTGAGAAAATGCTCGCCGATCACGGAATTACAGATGTTACCGTAATTTCTACCCCGGGACGTTTAACGGATCATTACAATCCAGCAGACAAAACAGTAAATTTAAGTGAAGCCGTTTACAATCAAAGAAATGCCGCTGCTGCAGCCGTTGCTGCTCACGAATGTGGTCACGCAGTGCAACATGCTACGGCATACAGTTGGTTGGAATTGCGTTCTCAATTGGTTCCTGTGGTAAATATTGCATCTAATTATGTTCAATGGATTTTAATTGGTGGAATTTTCATGATGAAAACATTTCCTAGTTTATTATTAATTGGAATTGTACTTTTTGCAGCTACCACTTTGTTTTCAATTATTACTCTACCAGTAGAATACGATGCGAGCAACAGAGCTTTGGCATGGTTGGAAAACAAAAATATGCTGACAAGCGAAGAACAAGTTGGTGCAAAAGACGCATTAAAATGGGCAGCAAGAACCTATGTAGTTGCTGCAATTGGCTCAATCGCTACATTATTGTACTATATCATGATTTACATGAACAGACGATAATCGGTAGTCAAATAAAATTTGAAAAGCGGGGAGCATTATAGCCCCCCGCTTTTTTTAAACACGAATTACAAGAATTGCCACAAATTTTTAAAATTGAATTCGTGAAAATTAGTGTAATTCGTGGCAAAGTTTTTTTACTTTTTTATAACCAAATTAACGCATAACCAAATTGACTTCCTTACAATTGGATTTGTCGTTCTATTTGTTGGTCCAAGGAAATGAAGGTTTCTGTTCTTGAAACGCCTTCAATAGTTTGAATTTTAGTGTTTAATAGATTCATTAAATGTTCGTTATCGCGACAAATAATTTTGATTAATATCGACCAATTTCCGGTGGTATAATGACATTCTAAAACTTCTGGGATTTTTCGAAGTTCTTTCACGGCTTCCAAATTTCGAGCGGCTTTATCGAGGTACACTCCTACAAATGCCATGGTACTGTAGCCCAAAACTTTGTTGTTAACCGTGAATTTTGAACCTGAAATTACTCCCGATTGTTCTAATTTTCGCAACCTTTGGTGAATTGCTGCACCAGAAATTCCAATTTTATTGGCGATTTGAAGAATGGGTTTTCGGGCATCTTCCATTAAATCTCTAAGGATTTCTTTGTCGATTCCGTCTATTTCTACGGTTTGTGAATTGAGTTTCATGACTTTTGTATTTCAACCTAAATTGTATTTTTGGTTATAATTGAAAAGCAAAAATACAAAATATACTTTAATTTTATCAATTATGATTTTCTAGCCCCGATGGAAGGGAAAATCCCGTGTTGATGTGAGGCACGAACAACAACACGGATTGGGATGACAGCGGGAAATAGCTCCAAAAAAAATTAATTCACTACACTATTGGAATTATAGCCTTCGTAAGGCATTTCAACTTCTTTAAACACCACGCCAAGGGTTTCTAATTCGGCTAAAATGGGTAAATAGATTTCTTTTGTTATAGGAAGTTGTACTCCTGGAGTGGTTATTGTTCCGTTTAAAATTTGTAAGGTGGCAATTGCTACCGGCAATCCCACGGTTTTTGCCATTGCGGTTTGGGTTTGGTCTTCGCCAACACAAACCATTTTGGAATCGATTTGCTTTTTTAGACCGTTTATTTCATAACCAAATTTGTGGTACATCACAATCATGTCTTTATCATCGTGTTGTAACGTCCAACTATCGCTGAGTATTTTTTCTAAAATTTGGGCGGGTGTCGCGTTTTTTAAACCCACAATTTTGTTTGGATTAAAAAGATCCAACGCTACTAATTTGTCCCACATCACATCGTCTTGATCGATTTTCAAGTTCAATCGTAATTTAATTTCTACAGAATCTGTTGGGTGATAGGGCAAAAAGGAGTTGGTGAATTGGCGGTAATTCATGGTCTCGGAGTCGTCCATAACATAGGAATCGTCGGTCATTCCAAGTTGAACAAACATGTTCCACGCTTTTGAAAAACCCACTCTTCTCAACGTGCCACGGTATAAAGTTAATACCTCGTCCAGTCCGTAAACGCTTCTGTATTTCAGCGAATCTCTATTGGCGTAAGCTTCAAATCTGCCGTAACCTTCCACTTCCATGAACTCGGTTCTACTGAAAACTTTTTGGTAAGGGATGTATTTATAAGTGCCTTCTTGGATAAATTTTGCAGCGCCACCCTGACCGGCAAGAACTACATTTCTTGGCGCCCAAGTGAATTTGTAATTCCATAAATTAGTATCTGATTCTGGTGCTACTAATCCGCCGCAAAAAGATTCAAATAAGATCATTTTTCCACCTCTGTCCCGAATTTCATCTATAGTTTTCATAGCGCTTAGGTGATCAATTCCTGGGTCAAGCCCAATTTCGTTCATGAAAACCAAATTATTTTCTTTTGCTGCAGCATCTAAGCTTTGCATTGCCTCGCTGACATAGGAAGCGGTAACGAGGTGTTTTTTATAAGTAATACAATCTTTTGCGACTTCAATATGTAAGTGGGCTGGCAACATTGAAATGACAATATCGGCCTTTTGAATTTGAGTTTTTCTTTGATTTTCGTCAACTATATCTAAGGCAATTGCTGTTGCGTTGGGATGCGATTTGGTTTTTCTTTTGGCTAAATCCAACGAAATATCTCCAATGGTTAGGTGTAGGTTTTCATCAACTGATTTACCAAGTAAATACTGAATTAAAGAAGAAGCAGATCGTCCAGCTCCAATGATTAAGATATTTCTCATATTTAAATTTATAACACAAATGTAATAATTTGTTATATTTATAACTATTATATTGTTAAAAAATGAAATTTATATTTGAAAGTTAAAATGGGGTAATTTTTCAATATTAAATTATATAAGCTTATTTTTGTGGAAACATTTTTAATCATCATGGACAAAAAAATAATCAAAACAGCCGCTATTTTAGGATTTATAGCAATTGCATTTGGAGCTTTCGGAGCACATACTTTAAAGAAAATGGTTGGGATTTTAGAGCTTACTACTTTTGAAACAGGGGTTAGATATCAAATGTACCATGCGCTATTTTTAATGTTTATTGGAATTTCCAATGCAATTTCTGATGTTGCTAAAAAAGTCATTTATTTCACTACTTTATCTGGAATTCTGCTTTTCTCTGGTTCGTTGTATTTTTTAGCCTTAAATAACTTCTTACCCTTCAATTTTAAGCCATTTGGATTTGTCACCCCAATTGGAGGATTGTTATTTTTGATCGCTTGGTTTTGGTTATTTGTTAATTATCACAGAAAAAAGCATTAATTTTTATCAAAAATGTAAAATAGATTGTTTTAAATATTTACTTTTGTGAAATAAATATTTATAATAAATTCAAATTTATGCACAACAACAGCCAATCTACTATATCGATTTCGTTGGAAAAATATGGTATCAATAACAGCGATAATGTAATTTATAATCCCACATTTGAATTATTATACAATGAAGAATTAAACTCTAATTTAGTGGGTTTTGAAAAAGGGCAATTGTCAGAGTTGGGAGCTGTAAATGTTATGACAGGAGTTTTTACTGGTCGTTCTCCAAAAGACAAGTATATTGTAAATGATCCAATTACCAAAGATTCCATTTGGTGGGCCTCAGACAAAGCGGTAAATGATAATAAAGCCATTTCTCAAGATACTTGGAATGCTTTAAAACAAACAACTGTTGATCAACTTTCCGGCAAAAAATTATTTGTTGTAGATGCTTTTTGCGGTGCAAATGAAAATTCCCGATTAAAAGTTCGATTTATTATGGAAGTGGCGTGGCAGGCTCACTTTGTGAAAAATATGTTCATCCGACCTACAGACGAAGAATTAGAAAACTTTGGCGAACCGGATTTTGTAGTTATGAATGCTTCCAAAACTTGTTTCAAAGAATATAAAAGTCACAATTTGAATTCTGAAGTTTACATCGCCTTTAATTTAACCGAGAAAATCCAATTAATTGGTGGAACTTGGTATGGTGGTGAAATGAAAAAAGGATTGTTTTCAATGATGAATTACTATTTGCCATTGAAAGGAATTGCTTCGATGCATTGTTCTGCAAATAAAGGGGAGAATGGCGATGTAGCTATCTTTTTTGGATTGTCGGGAACAGGAAAAACTACGTTATCTACCGATCCAAAAAGAGAATTGATAGGCGACGACGAACACGGTTGGGATGAGGAAGGAGTTTTTAATTACGAAGGAGGTTGTTATGCCAAAACCATCGATTTAAGTAAGGAAAATGAGCCGGATATTTTCGGAGCAATTACCAAAAATGCTTTGCTTGAAAATGTTACGCTTGACGCCAATGGTAAAATTGATTTCAAAGACGGTTCTAAAACACAAAATACTAGAGTTTCGTATCCAATTGATCACATTCATAATATTGTTAAGCCGATTTCAAAAGCGGGACATGCTTCAAAAGTAATTTTTCTAACAGCAGATGCTTTTGGGGTGATGCCACCAGTTTCTAAACTAACTCCGGAACAAACAAAGTACTATTTTCTTTCAGGTTTCACCGCGAAATTAGCTGGTACAGAAAGAGGAGTTACTAAACCTGAACCTACATTTTCAGCTTGTTTTGGTAAAGCCTTTTTATGTTTGCACCCTACAAAATATGGAGAAGAATTGGTAAAGAAAATGGAACAACATCAAGCCACTGCCTATATGGTAAATACCGGATGGAATGGCACAGGAAAAAGAATTTCCATTCAAAATACAAGAGCTATAATCGATAGAATACTTGACGGTTCTATTGAAAAAGCCGAAAGTCATATTATTCCTATATATAATTTGGAAGTGCCAGTTTCATTAGAAGGAGTGCATTCTGAAATTTTAGATCCTCGAACTACCTATTCCGATGTTTCAGAATGGGATTCCAAAGCAAGTGATCTAGCACAATTATTCGTTAAGAACTTTATTCAATATACCGATAACGAGGAAGGTAAAAACTTAGTAAAAGCAGGGCCACAATTATAGGATACTATTAATTCATAAAAAAAGTCCTGAGTTTTCTCAGGACTTTTATATGTTTGAAAAGATTATTTTTCTTTATTTGCTTTAGTAATATATTTATCAATTGCCATAGTCATTGAAGGGGCTTCAGGCGTTGGAGCCATAATATCTACTCGAAGGTCATGTTCTAAAGCTTCTTTTTGCGTAGAACTACCAAATACAGCGATTCTGGTATTATTTTGTTTAAAGTCAGGAAAATTCTTGAATAACGATTTTATTCCTGTTGGACTAAAAAACGCTAAAATATCAAAATAAACATCCGATAAATCAGTTAAGTCGCTCATTACAGTTTTGTAAAATACTGCTTGAGTCCAATTCACTTTTAAATTGTCTAATATAATTTTTGCTTCAGCATTCAATTGATCTGAAGCTGGCAATAAGAATTTTTCTTCTTTATATTTTTTCAATAAAGTAGTTAAATCAATAAAGTCTTTTTGACCAACATAGATTTTACGTTTTCTGTACACCACATATTTTTGCAAATAGAAAGCTACCGCTTCAGATTGGCAAAAGTATTTCAAACCTTCAGGGATTTTATAACGCATTTCATCAGCTACCCTAAAGAAATGATCCACAGAATTCTTACTAGTTAAAATGATTGCTGTGAAATTATTTAAGTCAATTTTTTGAAGTCTAATTTCTTTTGCATTGACCCCTTCCACATGAATAAAAGGTCTGAAATCAATTTTCACTTTGTGTTTTTGTTGCAACTCAAAGTAAGGGGAATTGTCGACTTTAGGTTCAGGTTGTGACACCAAAATTGTTTTCACTTTCATACTTGACATTTTCTAAATAGGCTAATTTTTTGTAAACCAATAATACATAAAATAGTAGGGAGCTATTTCAAGTGCGCAAAGATACAAAATAAAATAAAACAAGTTGCCAAAGAGAATATTTTGATAATTTTTTATAGACAATAAGTAAGTTAAAACATTAGTAATCAGTATTATAAATAGAAAAAACAATATTAAATTACGTGAAATGGAGTCATTATAATACAAAAAACAATTAATAGGCAACAGAAAAAGACCAATAAATGTTCGGTAACTAACCTTTTGAAGGTTAAATTGTTCCACAAATTCCTCTATTTCAAATGCGGTGCCTATAATTTTTTCAATTAGATACTTCGATAAAATGAAAACAGTTAAGAAGGTAAATATTTGAATATATGAAATCCAATCGGTTTTGATTGTATATCCAAAACTGTTTAAAAGTAAATGGATAAAAAACGAAAAAGAGAGTATCTGAACAATAAATAAAAATATTGTAAACCAACTCATCATGAGTCCTGAATCTTTATAAACTTTTAAGTATTTATCAGAAACAATTAGTTTAATAAACTCACTAAATCTGTTTTCAAAAAGTGATTTTGACAAAGCAATTAACACTAATGAAAATAAAAACAAAGCGGTTGCCCAATCTTTATTTTCAACTATTCGAGGATGTAGTACCTGTTCGATCATATCGGTGCAAAATTACTAAATTTTTCAACCGTTTCATTTATTATAGTATTATTATGATTCTTAAAACATAAAAAGTTTATTTTTGCAAAGAAATTGACTGATTAATTATGAGCAATAGTATTGTTATAATCCCTACATATAACGAGATTGAAAATATAGAAACCATCATCAGAACGGTATTTTCGTTGAATAAATCTTTTCATATACTCGTTGTTGATGACAATTCACCTGACAAAACTGCCGCAAAAGTGGTAGAACTTCAATCGGAATTTAAAGACCAATTATTTTTAGAAAATAGAGAAAAAAAATCAGGACTAGGAACTGCTTATGTTTTTGGTTTCAAATGGGCTTTAGATAGAAAATACGATTATATTTTTGAAATGGATGCCGATTTTTCTCACAATCCAACCGATTTAGAAAAACTATATCAAGCTTGTGAAGAAGGGGCAGAAGTTGCAATTGGATCCAGATATGTTACCGGAGTAAATGTGGTAAACTGGCCTTTAAGTCGTATATTATTGTCTTATTTTGCCTCCTATTATGTAAAGAAAATAACTGGAATGAAAATTCATGATGCCACCGCAGGATTTATGTGTTACAGAAGAAACGTATTGGAAAACATAAATTTAGATAAAATAAAATTTATTGGGTATGCCTTTCAAATAGAAATGAAATACAGGGCCTATTGTAAAAATTTAAAAATAGTTGAAGTTCCAATAATTTTTACGGATCGAACTAAGGGACAATCAAAAATGAGCAATTCAATAATTAAAGAAGCTATTTTTGGAGTTATATCCTTAAGAATACGCCAATTATTTAATAGATTATAAGCAATAAACAATGAACAGAATTTTAATCAAAAACGCAAAAATTGTAAATGAAGGATCAATTTTTGAAGGTGATGTATTAATAGAAAATGAATTTATAGTCGAAATTGCCGATTTCATTAGCGCAAAATCATCCGATTGTAAAATAATTGATGCCGAAGGAAATTTCTTAATTCCGGGTGCCATTGATGATCAAGTTCATTTTAGAGAACCTGGATTGACTCACAAAGGCGATATCGAATCGGAATCTCGGGCAGCGGTAGCCGGAGGAATTACCTCGTTTATAGAGCAACCCAATACCATTCCAAATGCGTTAACCCAAGAAATATTAGAAGAAAAATACCAAATTGCGGAGAACAATTCTTTTGCAAACTATTCTTTTATGATGGGTGCTAGCAACGATAATTTAGCCGAAGTTTTAAAAACAAATCCCAAAAATGTTGCTGGAATTAAAATATTCTTAGGTTCCTCAACAGGAAATATGTTGGTGGATAATGAAGAAGTATTGGAGCGCATTTTTTCAAGTACTCCGTTACTAATTGCCGTTCATTGTGAAGATGAAATGACCATTAAAAACAATTTAGAAAAATTCAAGGAAGAATATGGCGAGGACATTCCTGTTCAAGCGCATCATTTAATTCGAAGTGAGGAGGCATGTTATTTATCTTCTTCAAAAGCAATTGCTTTAGCAAAAAAAACGGGAGCAAGATTGCACATTTTCCATCTTTCCACTGCGAAAGAAATGGATTTGTTTACCAATAAAATCCCGTTGGAAGAAAAGAAAATTACTGCTGAGGTTTGTATTCATCATCTTTGGTTTACCAATGCAGACTATGATACCAAAGGGAATTTTATAAAATGGAATCCTGCGGTAAAAACAGAAAACGATCGAAATGCACTTTGGGAAGCGTTGCTTGACGATAGAATTGATGTGATTGCAACAGACCACGCGCCGCACACATTGGAAGAAAAACAACAGTCGTATTTAAAGGCTCCTTCGGGTGGTCCATTAGTTCAACATGCAGTGGTAGCCATGTTTGAGGCGTATCTTCAAGGGAAAATTTCAGTGGAGAAAATCGTACAAAAAATGGCACATAATCCTGCGATTCTTTTTAAAATAGAAAAAAGAGGTTTCGTAAAAGTGGGTTATTATGCCGATTTGGCGATTGTAAATTCGGGGTTGCCATGGACCGTTAAAAAGGACAATATTTTTGCAAAATGCGGTTGGTCACCATTTGAAGATTTTACATTTAGATCGAGAATTACCCATACCTTTGTAAATGGCGAATTGGTATATCACAATTTTAAAGTGAAAGATATTCGTCGTGGAAAAAGATTATTGTTTGATCGTTAGTATTTTATAAATTTCAATTATGAAAAATGTAGGTGTTTTATTATTTTGTTTTACACTATTTGGAAGTTGCCAAAATGCTCCAATTGAAAAACCGGACAATTTAATTGATCAAGATAAAATGGTCGATATTATGTTTGATATCAATGTTTTGGAAGCCATGAAATCTCAAACGACGTTAGTTTTAGAGGCCAATAAAATCAACCCAAACACGTATATTTATAAGAAATACAACATCGACAGCCTTCAGTTTGCTAAAAGCGATAAATATTACGCTTCAGATGTAAAAAAGTACAAGGAAATTTTTGATGCGGTTAATAAAAGAATCGAAGACCAAATAGAAGCGTCAAAAAAACTAAATACTTCTCCGGCACCTATGCCAGTTAAGTAGTTTTATTTAGAATAGTATTTAGCGATCTCTGAAATATACGAAGTCACATTTATAAATTGGTAATCAAATTTGTTTCTCACTTTTTCATTGGAATAGGAATCCAATTGGTGGCTGGAGCGCATTGTTTCTTTCGAAATCATTCTTTTTTTATTCAATAGAATTGAAGTCAGCCAATTCCATCTCCACGCCAATTCTGTTTGCCAATATGCAGCGTAGAATTTGGGTTTTCTAGCTTTTAAAGCAATCGCAATTTCATTAAATATTGTTTCGTAAGAATAATTGTTTTCAATAGCAATATAGCGGTGGCCGTTTTCTTTTTCATCAATTTTCGCCATCGCCATAATCAATAAATTCACCACATCGTTGACCGATACAAACCCAGAAGTCCCTTTGGTGTAGAATTTTAATCCATTGGCTACAGCCGTAAAAAGTTTTCCGCTGCCTTGTTTCCAAAACCCAGGACCCAAAATTATCCCAGGATTGAGAACCACGACTTGAAGCCCTTCTTGTTGGCCTCGCCAAATTTCCATTTCGGCACCATATTTTGAAATCGCGTAATCGCTGTGGTGTTTTTCAGGATTCCATTCGGTTTCTTCGGTGTTAATCGTTTCGTGTTCTTTCAAATCTCCCAAAGCGGCAATCGAACTTACAAATCCTACTTTTTTTACCCCATTTGAAAGGGAAAGATTCACCATATTTGCAGTTCCTTCAATGTTGGTTTTCCGTAGTAAATCCTCATCATTAGGGTCAAATGAAATTAACGCGGCGCAATGAAATACCGAATCGACATTTGCGAAAGCGATTTCTAAGGAAGGAATATCGGTAATATCGGCTTGAATCCATTCGATTTTATCAAATAAATGGCCTTTTTCATACCATTCAAATAGCGATTTTGTTGCCAAAATAGAAGATTGATTTCTATAAATAGCTCGAATTTTCTCTCCATTTTCCAGCAATTGCAATGCCAAATGAGAACCTACTAAACCCGTTGCGCCTGTTATTAATATCATACTACGAAAGTACAAAATAGGAAGTAGGAAACATATTTTTTTTCGAATTACCGAACAAACAAAACAACAAATCAACATTAAATTTTATCTTTGCTTAAATTGTTATAAAAATGAAGAATATTATAGAAGAATTGCAATGGCGTGGACTGGTTCACGATATTATGCCGGGAACTGAAGAACAATTGTTGAAAGAAATGACAGCAACCTATATTGGATTTGATCCA
>JARXAC010000002.1:0-78739 GCA_029866065.1 Flavobacterium sp. | reverse complement strand
GGTGGCAGGATTCGAACCTGCGGCCTCCTGCTCCCAAAGCAGGCGCGATAACCGAGCTACGCTACACCCCGTAAAAGATATTTCTAACTTTTGATAATCTCAATATTTTTGTAACAATTCGAAAGTGTAGGCCTTCACGCCCTGCGTGACACGATAACCGAGCTACGCTACACCCCGTAAAAGATATTTCTATCTTTTGATAATCTCAATATTTTTATAACAATTCGAAAGTGTAGGCCTTCACGCCCTGCGTGACGCGATAACCGAGCTACGCTACACTCCGTGAGCGATTGCAAATATATAATTATTTTTCGTTTATACAACCCGATTTAATGAAATCGGATTTTATTATTTTTCATTTAAATTAGTAATGAAATTTTATATGAAATATTTTAATTTAAACTTACCTTTGTACTTCTAAAAATTTTTATTAAATAAAGAAGATGTCAAACACAATTGAAAAAATTAAATGCCTAATTATAGGTTCAGGACCAGCGGGTTATACCGCAGCAATATATGCAGCAAGAGCTAACATGAATCCCGTTTTATATCAAGGAACACAGCCAGGAGGTCAATTGACAACTACAAACGAAGTTGAAAATTTTCCAGGTTATGTTGATGGTGTTACAGGACCTGAAATGATGGTTCAATTACAAAGTCAAGCGCAACGTTTCGGAACTGATGTTCGTGATGGTTGGGCAACAAAAGTTGAATTTTCAGGTGATGTTCATAAAGTTTGGATTAATGACAGCAAAGAATTGCATTGTGAAACTGTAATTATTTCTACCGGAGCAACAGCAAAATATTTGGGATTACCTTCAGAACAACATTATTTACAAACTGGTGGAGGCGTTTCTGCCTGTGCTATTTGCGATGGTTTTTTCTATAGAAATCAAGAGGTAGTTATTGTTGGAGCGGGAGATTCTGCTTGTGAAGAGGCCCATTACTTATCAAAAATGTGTTCTAAAGTTACAATGTTGGTTAGAAGTGAAAACTTCAGAGCTTCTAAAATTATGGAAGCAAGAGTTCGTAAAACTGAAAATATTTCTATTTTGATGAATCATGACACGGTAGAAGTTTTGGGAGACAATCAAGTTGTAACTGGAGTTCAAGCAAAGAACAAAACTACAGGAGAAATTTTTGACATTCCTGCAACTGGATTTTTTGTTGCTATTGGCCACAAACCAAATACAGCTATTTTCAAAGACTTTTTAAATCTTGACGAAACCGGTTACATAATAAATACACCAGGAACTTCTAAAACTAATATTGCTGGCGTATTTGTGGCTGGAGACGCCGCAGATCACGTGTACCGTCAAGCTATTACTGCTGCAGGTACAGGTTGTATGGCAGCTCTTGATGCCGAAAGATATTTGGCAACTTTAGAATAATTAATTTCTATTTATAGCAAATAAAAGCTGAACAATATTGTTCGGCTTTTTTTATTAAATCATATAAATAATAATACTATTTAGTTAACAAATACAATTAATTAATATTTATATTCTTAAAAAAATTAAAAAAAAGCTACTAAACTTAACGTTAAATAATCAAACCCGTACGTAAACTAAATTGTATAGAATTTATAAATATATATATTTATATTCGCACAATGAATAAAATAATAATTGTTGACAACGCCTCTAAATCAAGAATAAATTTAGAAAAATATTTAACAGAAAATTTTTCAGATAAATATGTAATTGTAGCAATTTGTGAGGATGTAAATTCTGCAAAAAAATCTATTGAGGTCAATAAACCAGACCTTATTTTTCTTGAAACTGAAATGCCAAATAAGAATGGATTCGAATTATTAAAAGAAATTAAATCTGTAAAGTTTGAAGTTATATTTACAACATCTCACGATCAATACGCAATAAAAGCTATTAAAGTAGGTGCATTAGATTATTTGATAAAACCCATTAACCTGAAATATCTAACTATTGCTATAAGAAGATTTGAAAATAAAAAAATAGTTCAGGAAAGCACAAATACTAATTTGATAGAAACGAAATCAAGTGATAATTTAATAAAAAAAATTGCATTTTCTACAGATACAGGTTATGAATTCATTAATATAAATTCTATTTTGTATTGTGAAGCAGATAGTAATTATTGCAGAATATTTTGTGTAGATGGTCGTGAAATTATATTGGCTAAAACCCTAAAAAATATTCAACATCAACTTGCTTCGACAAATTTATTCCATAGAATTCATAAATCATACTTAGTAAATCTAAATTACATTGTTAGATTAAATAAATCAGCTTCTTTAGAGGTAGAACTTTATAATGGAATTAAATTACCCGTTTCCTTTAGACAAAAAGAAAACTTCTTAAATGCGTTTAAAGAGAATGTAGAAAAATAAGATTAGTTATTTTAAATAATAAAGCCTCACAAATTGCGAGGCTTTATTTTATATAAAACTACTATTCTTTAAGAATTGTGTTCCTGTTCAATTCTTTTATGTTCAGCATCAGAAATGGTATCAACTAATACTGGTGTTGCAATAAATAGCGAAGAGTAAGTTCCTACAACTATTCCTATTAACATCGCGAAGATAAATCCTCTGATAGATTCTCCACCAAATACAAACATAATCAACAATACTAAAATCATTGTTAATGAGGTATTAATAGTTCTTGACATGGTTGAATTAATCGATTGGTTTACAATAGAATTGAAATTACCTTTTGCTTTACCTCCTAAATATTCACGAACTCTATCAAATACAATTACCGTATCGTTCATAGAATATCCGATAACTGTTAATATTGCAGCGATAAAATGTTGGTCAATCTCCATTCCAAATGGCATGTATTTCCATAATAAAGAATAAATTCCTAGTACGAAGATAACATCATGTGCAACAGCAGCAAGAGCTCCAAGGGAATATTGCCATTTTCTGAAACTAACTACAAGGTATAATCCTACAATTAACATGGCACCGATAACCGCCCAATAGGAATTTGTTTTAATATCATCAGCAACAGTCGGGCCTACTTTAGAGGCTTGAACAATACCGTATATCTTACCATCATAATTATTTACAAATTTCTCGTAAGTAATAGATGCGTTGAAATGTTTTTTTAAGTTATCATATAAAATTTTGTTAACTGCCTGATCTGCTTCCATTCCTGCTTCGGCAACTTTATATTTTGTAGTAATTTTTAATTGGTTGTCTTTACCAAATATTTTGGCTTCGGCACTTCCTTCAAATGCTTTCGATAATTCTAATTTTACTTCTTCAGCAGAAACCGGTTTTTCAAAACGAACTTGGAATGTTCTTCCTCCAACGAAGTCAACACCTTGATTCAAACCATTGGTAGAAAGGGAAATGATACTTACAACAACTACTAAACTTGAAAAGATATAGGTGTATTTTTTTACACCTAAGAAATCAAAATGGAAGTTTGTAAAGAAGTTTTTAGAGAAACCAGTTACAAAAGTTAATTTATTTCCTTTATTAACGCTCCAATCTAATAGTATTCTTGTGATAAAAATTGAGGTAAATAATGAGGTTGCAATTCCTATTAATAATGTAGTTGCAAATCCTTGAATTGGGCCAGTACCAAAAATTAATAAAACGGCTCCTGTTAAAACGTGAGTTACGTTAGCATCAACGATTGAACGCATAGCTCCTTTCCAACCGAATGAAGCTTTAATTGCATCATCAATAGTTTTACCTGCTCGAAGTTCTTCTTTTGCACGTTCATAAATAATAATATTCGCATCTACGGCAGTTCCCATTGTTAAAACGATACCAGCAATTCCAGGAAGTGTTAAAACCGCACCTAAACTAGCTAAAATACCAAATAAGAACAATAAGTTAATTGCCAAAGCGATGTTAGCATAAAACCCAGATTTACCGTAGTAAATCATCATCCAAAGTGATACAATTAATAAACCTATAATAGCTGAATTGGTACCATTATCAATAGCTTCTTGACCTAAAGATGGACCAACCACTTCTGATTGAACTATTTCAGCGGCAGCTGGTAATTTACCTGCTCTTAATACGTTTGCTAAATCTTTGGTTTCTGTAACGTCAAATGAACCTGTAATTTCAGATCTACCTCCAGAAATCGGTCCGCTTGTTACCACAGGAGCCGAATAAACTATGTCATCCAATACAATTGCAATAGAACTTTTCTGAGTGTAGGCTCTACCTGTTAATTCCTCCCAAGCTCTAGCTCCTTGACCATTCATTTGCATCGTAACTGCTGGTTTTCCTAATTGGTCAAAAGTATCTTTTGCATCAGTGACCACTCCACCACTCATAGCAGCTTGATTGTCTCTATTGCCTTTTAAGGCATATAATTCAACGGTTTCGGTAACTTTTTTTGTTTTTTCATCAACATTTGTTGAAGGTTTACCCCAAACAAATTTTGCATAACGTTTATCTGAAGGCAATAATAATCTAATATCTTGACGTTTAAAATAACTGTTTATCACAGCTGTATCTTTAGGTTCAACTAATCCTAAAATAGCACCTCCACCTCCAGAAACAAATTTATTCAATAATGGACCTAAGTCTTTTTTATCAGAAACAGTATCTTTTACTTTGTCAGTTAATAAAGAATCTAATCCTTTTTTTGCAGTTTCTTTAGCTTTTTCAGCACCTTTTTCAGTTGTCTTCAAAGTATTATTTGCTGCCATTATGAAATTACCTATTTCATCTATTTTATAGGTTTCCCAAAATTGTAATTGAGCTGTACTTGATAATAATTTTTTAGCACGATCTACATCTTTTGCACCTGGAAGTTCTACTAAAATTCTTCCAGATTGCCCAATTTTTTGAATGTTAGGTTGGGTAACTCCAAATTGATCTACACGTTTTCTCAATACTTCAAAAGCACTTTCAATTGACTCGTCAACTTTTCTTCGGATTACTTTCTTAACCTCATCATCCGTTTTTTTGAAATTAACTTCATCACCTAATATTTTGTTTGCAAAAATATCTGGAGAAGATAATTTTATTTTTCCATCAGCTGCTTTTTCAAACTCAGCAAAAAAGACATCTAAGTAATCTTGATTACCTTGTCTGTTTTTTGAAGCTTCAGCTAAAGCTTGGTTAAAAACTGGATTTTTAGAATTGTTAGATAATCCTTTGATGATGTCTTTAACAGAAATTTGAAGTTGTACGTTAATACCCCCTTCTAAGTCTAATCCTTTGTTGATTTTTTTATCCTTAATTTCATTGTAGGTGAAATCAGTAAATCCAAGATTAAATACTTTTTCTTTTCCGATAGAATCTAAGTATTTTAATTCTTTTTCAGAATTACCATTAGCATACGTTTTAGCATCACTCTCTATTTTGTGAGAAACAAAAGTGAATGAAAGTTGGTAAATACTCACCAATGCAAATAAAATTGCGAAAAATTTAATAAGTCCTCTATTCTGCATTATTACTATAGTTAATTAATTTTTATTCTATTATTATTTTTAAAATTGTTAAAAAAAAATAAAGTTTTAAATATTTTAAATAAAATATAACTTCTTTATCTAATCTTACTATTTTTTAGCTGACAAATATATAATTCTCCTGGAGATTAACCAATTTATTTATCGATTAATATCAAAAAAAAGACTGCATTTTTGCAGTCTTCTTTAAAAGTTGAGTTATAATTTATGCTAAAACAGACTTTAAATCTGCATTCATGTTACGAACCGCATCGGCACTTTTTGCAAATAACGCTTTTTCAGCATCGTTTAATTTGATTTCTAAAATTTCCTCAACACCATTTTTCCCAATGATACAAGGCACCCCAATACAGATATCATTTTGTCCATATTCTCCTTCTAAAAATACGGAACACGCAATCATTTTTCTTTGATTATTTAAAATAGAATCTACTAAATAAGCTACAGAAGCTCCTGGCGCATACCAAGCTGAAGTTCCTAAAAGTCCGGTAAGTGTAGCTCCACCAACCATAGTTGCGGCAGCTACTTTTTCTAATTCCTCAGCTGATAAAAATTCAGAAACAGGAATACCATTATAGGAAGCCAATCTTGTTAAGGGAATCATGGTAGTATCACCATGACCACCAATTACCATTGCAGAAATATCATTTGAAGGCGAAGCTAAAGCAGCTGCCAAATAATATTTAAAACGAGAGCTGTCTAAAGCTCCGCCCATTCCAATTATTCTATTTTTTGGTAAACCAGTTGCTTTTAATGCTAAATAAGTCATTGTATCCATTGGGTTTGAAACCACAACAACAATTGTATCTGGAGAAAATTTCAATACATTTTCTACTACTGTTTTTACAATTCCAGCATTGATACCAATTAATTCTTCACGAGTCATTCCTGGTTTTCTTGGAATCCCTGAAGTAATAACCACCACATCACTGTTCGCTGTTTTTGAGTAATCATTTGTAACTCCGGAGACTATAGTATTAAAACCTGTATTGGTAGCACACTGCATGATATCCATAGCTTTACCTTCAGCAAAACCTTCTTTTATATCTAATAATACTACTTCACTGGCAATTCCTCTGTATGAAATTGCATCTGCACAAGATGCTCCCACATTCCCTGCTCCTACTATTGTAACTTTCATTTTTATTGTTTTATGTTTATTAAAATTCGTATTGTACTGCGAAATTTGAATTTATAAATTTACCAAATGCAAAAGTAGACTGTAAAAATACTTTGTTAATTTTATATCTACAGGAAACTTCCCCTAAATAGTTTGTTTTAGTTTTGTATATATCTTTAATTCTTTCATTAAATACATCTTGAAACGGAATGGCTTGTCCAGGCGGAACCTCTCCAATAAATTTATATTTTATATCGCTTTTATTAGCGATTATTCCTCCCATGATTTCAAATCTTTTGAATTCTTTTGAAACATTAAATTGAAATTGCCACGTATCAACCAAACCGTTAATTTCATTTATTCCTAATTCAAGACCATTATTTGAAACCGGTGCAATAAAATCGAAACTTAGGTTCTCATTTGAATAACAAACCAAACCAGACATATTGATCTTATTTTTAATCAATGATTTAAAATATTGATCAATATTGTGTTTTAATCCATAGCCATAAACTTGATAATTTCCACTTTTTAGTTTGGTAACCGGCGAATATTTAACAACTAATTCGGTTCCATACCAAACAGCTACCGATCCAGTGAAATGAGAATAATAAACTTGTTCCGCATTAACTCCTTGAGGGGTTTGAAAAAACACTTGTTCGTTACCAATATATCCATTCAAATTGTATTGCTGGCTATTTCCTAAAGTCGAAGGTACCGTTGCTGAGTTTACAGGCGCCCAATTGGCATCATATATACTAAAAAAAGTGAAGTCAGAATTTTTGATTTCAAACTCTCTATCCGCTTTTGGTACAAAAAATACATTATTATTAAATCCTAAGGTTACCTCCCATAATTTTCGTTTTTTTGGAGAACTTACCCAACCAGATGAGGCCTGATAAATTGAAGCGTCTGAAGCTGGAGTAATGTATCTATCACAATAGAAAATAGCATCATTTAGTAAACGACCAAATGCTTCTAACTCTTGAGCAGTTTGTGAAAACGAAATATTAGTTAAGAATAAAAATAGGAATAAGAACTTTTTCATCAATTAAGCGTCAATATTAGCATAAACAGCATTTTTCTCAATAAATTCTCTTCTTGGCGGAACTTCATCCCCCATTAACATTGAGAAAACTCTATCTGCTTCTACCATGCTATCAATGGTGATTTGACGTAAAGTTCTAAAATTAGGATCCATTGTGGTTTCCCATAATTGTTCCGCGTTCATTTCTCCAAGACCTTTATAACGTTGAATAGCGGCACTACCTCCCATTCTTTCATTGGCTTGATCACGCTGCACATCATTCCAAGCATATTCTTTTTTATTACCTTTTTTAACTAAGTATAAAGGAGGAGCTGCAATATAAACGTGTCCACTTTCAATCAATTCCTTCATAAATCGGAAGAAAAAGGTTAATATTAAAGTTGAAATGTGACTACCATCGACATCGGCATCACACATAATAATTACTTTATGGTAACGTAATTTCTCTAAATTCAGTGCTTTACTATCTTCTGCAGTACCAATTGTCACTCCTAAAGCCGTGAAAATGTTTCGAATTTCTTCATTTTCAAAAACTTTGTGATGCATCGCTTTTTCCACATTCAAAATCTTACCTCTTAAAGGCAAAATTGCTTGGAATGCTCTATCACGTCCTTGTTTTGCAGTTCCACCTGCCGAATCTCCCTCGACAAGATAAACTTCACAACGTGCAGGATCTTGTTCGGAACAATCCGACAATTTCCCTGGTAATCCACCTCCACCTAAAACAGTTTTACGCTGAACCATTTCACGTGCTTTTTTAGCAGCGTGTCGGGCTTGGGCAGCAAGAATAACTTTTTGAACGATGATACGAGCATCATTTGGATTTTCTTCCAAATAGTTTTCAATCATATCTCCAACAGCTTGACTTACAGGCGAAACGACTTCTCTATTTCCTAATTTAGTTTTGGTTTGTCCTTCAAATTGCGGTTCTGCAACTTTCACTGAAATGATAGCTGTTAATCCTTCACGGAAATCATCTCCAGAGATTTCAAATTTCAACTTATCCAACATTCCAGAGGAATCTGCATATTTCTTTAACGAACGAGTTAAACCTGTTCTAAAACCTTGCAAGTGGGTTCCACCTTCGTGTGTATTAATGTTATTTACATAAGAAAAAATATTTTCCGTGTAACTTGTATTGTAAATTAAGGCAACCTCTACTGGGATTTCTCCTTTTTCAGAATCCATAGAAATTACGTGCGCAATAATTGGTTCCCGATTTCCATCTAAATAACGGATATATTCTTTTAATCCTTCAGTAGAATGAAATACTTCAGAAACAAATTTCCCGTCTTTATCTAACTCTCTTTTGTCTGTAAACGTAATCGTAATTCCTTTGTTAAGGTAAGACAATTCACGCATACGAGCCGACAAAGTATCATAGGAGTAATCTACTGTTTGAGTAAAAATAGTAGGGTCTGGATAAAAAGTAACAATGGTTCCTCTTTTTGTGGTTTCACCAATTTGTTTTACTGGATATAACGATTTTCCTTTTTCATATTCTTGCTCATAAACCTTGCCATCACTACTATGAACCGTAGCTCTTAAATGATTTGATAATGCATTTACAACAGAAACCCCAACACCATGAAGTCCTCCAGAAACCTTATATGAATCTTTATCGAATTTACCTCCAGCACCAATTTTAGTCATTACAACTTCCAATGCAGAAACGCCTTCTTTTTTGTGAATTCCAACAGGAATACCACGACCATTATCTTCAACAGAAATAGATCCGTCTTCGTTTATATCAACAATTATGGTGTCGCAATGACCTCCCATTGCTTCATCGATTGAATTATCTACTACCTCATATACCAAGTGGTGTAAACCTCTAACTCCTACATCTCCAATATACATTGATGGACGCATTCTTACATGCTCCATTCCTTCTAATGCCTGAATACTATCTGCTGAATAATTATTTTTATTGATTTCTTCGCTCATATTAATGTAATTCTGAATATTTTTTTGTTTAACGTACAAATATAGTCAAACAAGAATTAATATTCCCTTAAATCGCTTGTTTTATACCTTAAGTTATTAACATATATCCGTTAATTACTAAGCCAAATTACACCAATAAAAAACGCTTACTAAATAGTAAGCGTTTAGAAACAAGATGCAATAAAAAAACTAAATAAAAATCACACTTGTTTTAGCAATAGCTGTATCAGCATTTACATGAGCAGCATTTGCTCTTCCGCTAGGATCTTGATTTTCCTGCCATTTTGGAATCCATTTTCGAACGGTTTCGGCAGCACTCGATTGCGGATAATATTTATGGAAAATGGTTCTATAATAGTACGCTTCTTTTGTAGTGGGTGTATTATAAGGAAATAATGAACCTGAAGCTTCTAATTCTAAATCAGTAACTTTTGACGAACAATATTCTATTAATTGATCGATCCAATTGTAGCCTACTCCATCCGAAAATTGCTCTTTTTGCCTCCACAAAACCTCATCCGGTAAATACGGATTATCCGGAGTATCAAATGCTTTTCTAAGAATGTATTTTTCTTTTCCATTATAAGTTTTAGGTTGTTTTTCTTCCGCTTTTATTAGCATCGCCACATCCAAAAATTCTTTGTCTAAAAAAGGAACTCTAGCTTCTAATCCGTGCGCCATTGTGGATTTATCGGCTCTTAATAAATCGGCTGTAAATAATTTTTGGACTCTTTCAATAGTTTCTTTTTGAAAATCTACCGTTGATGGTGCATTTCTAAAATACAAATAACCTCCAAAAATTTCATCGGCACCTTCACCGGATAATACTACTTTTATACCCAAATCAGTGATTGCTTTTGATAAGAAATACATTGGCGTACTGGCACGAATGGACGTTACATCATAGGTTTCTAAATGCCATATCAAATTGTCTAATATTTCGATTCCTTGCTCTACTGTAAAGTGAATTTCATGGTGTTCAGTTCCTAAATAGTCAGCTACTTTTTTGGCAGCTAAAGCATCTGGAGCTTGGGCATCTAAACCAATTGAAAAAGAGTGTAATTTTTTGCCGCTTTGCGCTAACAATCTTGAGGCTATTGCCGATGTCAATGACGAGTCCAAACCTCCTGAAAGTAAAACCCCAATAGGTACATCGCTCATTAATCTTTTGCGTGTAGCTTCTGTTAGAGATTTTCTAATTGATTCTAAATCCAATTCGTGATTTGCTTTTAAATAATCTTCATATTCGGGATGATAATATTTTACAAATCCTGTTTTTGGGGTATAATAATGTCCTGGTGGAAATGTAGAAAATGTTTTACATTGATCAGCAATTGGTTTCATTTCTGACGAAAAGTAAGTACGGCCTCTTTCGTCCAAACCATAATATAAGGGTTTTACGCCCATTGGATCACGACCTGCGATATAATCGTCACCGTCAACAATTACAAAAGCCCAATCTCCATCCAACATATTGCAAAAATCATATCCAAATTCTTCATACAAATGAACTATAACTTCTGAATCCGATTTGGTTCTGAAGGTATGGTGCTTCAAAATCCCATCTCTCAATTCTTGGTGATTGTAAATTTCGCCATTGTGAACCATCCAAGCAGTTTTTGAACCCTGAATTGGTTGTATTCCCGAATGCAAATCTATAATCGACAATCTCTCGTGACTTAGTATATGACCGTTTTCTGTTACATGCAAATCACTTTCGTCTGGTCCACGATGTGACATTCTTTTTGAAAGTTCTTTAACTAATCCCTCTTCTTTTCCTTTTCCGATAATGGCTAAAATTCCACACATAATCTATTTTTTTACAGCTGCAAAACTGAGCAAAAAAATTTATTATTAAAACCAAATAGAATTATTTAGTTAAAATAATAAACATAAATTTGTATTTTTATGTAAATATAAAAGTAAAAGTAGTCGGAATCTATATATGAAGTTACAGATTATTAAAATCGGGGTTATGAAATGCTTTGTATAAGATACTTTGTAGAATTAATTTCAAACTCAAAACCCACTTTATTTCCCATTAATCTAGTTCCCAATGGTGATTGTGGCGATAAAGCAATAATATTTACTTGTTCGATGTTAATTTTTGTAAGCGCCAAACTCACATATAGATAGATTCCATTGGCTTGAACCAAGCTTCCCAAAGCAATTGTGGTATGAGGCAAACTTGAATCTATTTTATCTAAAACTTCTTTTTGATCCAAAACTTCTTTGAGTTTGTAATTGAGTTTTTCCTGTTCTATATGCATCATTGACAACGCTGTTTCATGTTTATCACCTGCTGATCCTTTAGCATCATTCTTAGAATCTTCGGTCAATGCCGAAATCATATCCCGAAAAACATCTATTTTGTCTTGGACTTGCTGAGTATAATGCTGATGGATTGTTTGTTTGAAAGTCATAATAAAAAATTAACCACAAAAGGCACAAAGTTAAATTCAAAAGTAACATATGTTTATTTTGTCTTTTGTGGCAAAAAAAAATTAAAAATCAAATTTATAGCTTGCTCCAATCAAAACTTGGAGTCCTTGGACTGGATAATTCATCCATTTTTGATAGGATTGATTGGCGATATTATTAAATTTTAAAAAACCTGTTAATCGATCGCTGTGTTGGTATCCAATATTAAAATTAGCATCAAAATAACTCTTTAAAATGGTTGTTTCAGGATAGAAAACGGGTGGAAAAATAGTTATCATACTTTGTATGTAAACAAGGTCTTTTCTTTCACCAACGAAGAAAACATTTGCACCAGCAAACCATTTTTTAGTAATATTAACGTTAATAGTAGCTCCTAATTTTAAATTTGGTAAATTCCACGCCTCTTCTTGATAGGTAGTAAAAAAACGGCTGTAGGAAGCATTTAAACCAATGGAAACATTTTTAGTGTAATCGGCTTTCAATTCTCCAAACAGGTTCATGGTTTTGATATCATCGTATACTATCCTAAAAGAATTTCCAAATTGATAGCTCTCTGAATTTGTTGCAAACATATTAAATTGATTACTTACAAACAGTGGCTTATTTTTTTCATTTTGAATGGACCCACGAAGGGTGTAACTTACATTATTAGATAATTTACCCTTTAATCCAGCAAATAAATCAAATTGTTTGTCAGTTGGAGCAATTGTTAATGTTGGCGAAACAAAAGGATTTTCATTAGAAAAATCACGATAAGAGTTTTGATCTAAACTACCTTCAACACCAGTAAAAAAAATCATAAAATCACCCACTAATTTTAAAGAAGCATTTACCTGCGGATATACAAATAATTTACTACTGCTATTTTCATTGTCGACGCTATAGAATACTGATGCACCTAGATTTATAGCCCAATCATTTTTATTTACCGCAATACTTGGATGAATCCCAAAATTAGTAAAACCATACTTAATCGAGCTAGTTCCAAAGAAATTTCTCTCAAAACTACCTCCTAAATAATCAACAATTAAATTCGTTTTTAACTTTTCATTAAATAGCCCAAATTCGAATGATGGCTTCACAAAAAATCTGTTTTCAATTGAACCATTAGCATCCCAAAAACGATTGTATTTAAAACTAGCTTCTTTAAAAAAGCTGTCATTCAAACTTAAATTGGTGCCAACATAAAAATTATTAAAAGTATGTTTGGGATTAATTCTGTCGATAGTTACCTGAGAGAAATTATCAGGTATCCCATACCAATTATATATTTGATTTTGATAACCAAAATCCGAAATCCATGTCAAATTTTGTTGTTGATTTCCGTAGGTTAAATCCACCGAAGTCTTATAAAAGTCATTATTTAAAGTCACGTCTTTTATTCCACCTTGCGACGAAAGATGCCTAAACATACCTCCTACATATTCGTGATCACTAATGTTTTGTGTTATAAAAAGTTCAGCATTGAGTGACGTGTAATTTCCCAAACCAAGATTAGCAAAGTTGTTATATAATTTCTCTACTTCTGATTTGTCAACATTAGCAGCTCTTCCCTTTGAAGGAACAAAAGTGGATGCTACGGGAAATGAGAAATAATTGTATTTAATTTCCTCTTTTTTAGAGTTATCAGCATCGTCAAGTGAAGGTATTTCCTTTACTTTAAAAGCATCTGAAATTGTTGGAGTGTATGGTTTTACCACGTTTACCACTTCAGTTCCAATGTTCTCATCTTTCTTTTGAGCGAGAACAAATTGAGAAACTAAAATGAGACTAAAAGATAATAGACGAAGAGATAATAGACGTGTAAATAGGAGATTATTTGACTTTGATTTTATGTGTTTCATTTTTGTGAATAATTTAAAATAATTAAGATTAAGTCTAATTTCCCCCTTTGGGTGTTAGGGGGCTTACAGACGAATTTGTCTTAGATTCTTCAGATTTGATAAAATCCAATTCCTTTTGAGCTTCTTCTATCACATCAGGAAACGAAGTGAAATTCTTGATCACACTTTCTAAAATATAGGTAGCTTGAAAGCTATCTTTCAATCCGTAGAAATTTTTAGCCATTACCACCAAACCTTTTGCACCAAAATATTTATAACCAGAATAATCTTTAGTTAATTTTTGAACAACAACATTAGATTCCTCAAATTTTCCGTCCAAATTTTTAAAATACAAATCGTAATATAAAGCTTCAGCAGCCAATTCCCCTTTTGCAATAGTCAATAATTTTGAATACGCTAGACGAGCTTTTGTTAGGTCGTTTGAATTAAAAGCCGCTCTTGCGATTATAATTTGAGCATCACTTTTTACTTTATCATCCGTTTTTGGATTACTCAATACTTTATCTGAATATAAAACTGCATTTGCATATTCCTTTTGTTCGTAATAGGTTTTCATCAAATTTGCTTGGGCAAATGTTATATTTTGAGGAAAATCAGCTTCGGCCTCTAATCGTTTAAGAACCGGAACTAACTTTTCACTATCGTTTGATTTTATATGAATTTGTGCTAATCTTGCCAAAGCTTGCTCCGTGAATTCATTTCTAGTTTTGGAAATTACATATTCATAGTTAGCAACCGCATTGGCTTCTAACCCATCAGCATAATACGATTGAGCTAAATAAAAATTAGCATTCAAAGCATGATTGCCATTAGGGAATTTAGAAACATAACTACTAAACCCAGAAATTGCTTGTTTGGTATTATTTTGCAAAAATTGTTTTTCTGCAGCTTCAAATGTATCGTTATCCAACTCGGCATCGGTTACTGAAACAAAATCTAAGGTTCTTACCCAAATAGCATATTCATCAACTTTTCCGTTATCTACATAAATAATTCTTGCGGTAGAAACCGCTTCTAGAGCTTCCGGAGATTTTGGAAATTCTGCAGCAACTTTTTTAAATTTTGTAATAGCCAAATCGTCTTTTTCATTATTATAATAGATCAATCCTTGACGCAAAATCGATTTTGAAGCATAACTACCATTTTTAAATTCAGAAAGTAATTGATCATACGTTTTCATTGCTAAATCAAATTTTTTCTCTGCGACATAAGTGTTTGCTAATTCAAATAAAGCATCATCACGGTATTGCGATTTTGAATAAGTGGCAATTAACTTCGTTAAATCTTCAATTTTCTTGTCATTTTTAGAAACAAAACCATAGCTAATTGCTTTTTGAAAAGCTGCATAATCAGCATCGATACTTTTCAAATCGATTGCTTTATTATAAGCATCCATTGCTGGCCAATATTTTGCAGACACAAATCGGCTATCGCCTAAACGCAAATAAGAATCATTTAAACGGATTTTATCCTCTTTTACCACATCAACATGACCTTGAAAAAAATCACCCGCTAGGTCGTACTCTTTTAATTTAAAATAAGAATAAGCAATATTGTAATTGATATTTAAATATTCTGAAGTGTTTTTTGATTCAGGGAAAGCCATGAATTGTTTAAAACTTATCAATGATTCGTTGAAATTATCTAATACAAATTCTGTTTCGCCTTTCCAAAAAGTAGCGCGACAAGTATATATAGGATCTTGTTGCTCCCCAATAGATTTCTTAAATATTGCTAATGCTTCTTGATAATTTCCGTCTGTAAATAATTCCAAACCTCTATAAAAAGTTACTTTTTGATACGCTAGTTTATTGGCAAAACTTTTATTTTTTTCTAATAATTCTAATGCCCCTTTGTAGTTTTTTGAAGTGATAAATGAATTTATTAAAAGTGTCTCAATATCTGTTTTACTAGGTGAATTTGGATATTTATTTATAAAAGAGGTCAAAACATCAGGCACACTTTGATAAGAGTTTCCAATATCATAACTCAATTTTGCATAATTTAGAAAAGCATCTTCTTGAATTTTTAACTCAAATATCATTTCAGATGAATTTTTAAAAGCATTCAAAGCTTGTTGTTTTCCATTGGTTTTCAAATAACTCTGACCCAAATGATAATAAGCATTTTGAGCAACAACGTCTTTTCCGTCTATGATTTTATTAAACTGAGTAATCGCATTTTCAAAATCATTTTGCTGATAATAGGCAAATCCTAATTGGTAGTAATCGGTATTGTTCCACTTTCCTTTCTTACCTTTATACAGATTTAAAAACGGAATGGCTTTGTCAAATTCATTTAAATTAAAATAACTTTCACCAATAATTTTATTTAATTCTGATTTTTCTAAAACATTTGATTTGTTCAAAGCTACTGAACCAAGGTCAATTGCTTTTTGAAAATCACCTGATTTAAAACTCATATCAGCCTGAAAATAAGACAACTTTTCTTTGTATTTTTCTTCCCCTGCCACTTGATCAAAATACTTGTTTGCATTTTCATAATCATTGCCTTCATAAGCCATGAAACCTAAATAATACTTGGCTTGCGCTCCATAAGTTTTTGAATTTAATACTTTGTTGAAATACAGATTTGCTTGTAATTTGTTTTTGGATGCGAAATAAGCATAACCTTTTTGGAAATTAAATCTATCAATCTCGTTATTACTTAATCCGCTTTCGTCCACTTTTTCAAACCACTTCAAGGATTCCGTAAAATTGCCTTGTTCAAAATTATGTCCAGCAATTTCAATATAGGCGATATTCATTTTAGGACTTGTAGGATAATCATTAATGAAATTTTCCATTAGCAAGTCGGAATTCGATTGATCTAGTTTAATGGCACACATAGCGTTATAAAAAGCACAATCAGATTGAATTTCTTGGCCATGATTTTCCCATTTAACCTTTACAAAAATAATTTGAGCAGATAAATACTGCTTGTTATTAAAAAGAGATAATGCCCGATTATAAGCTTCCAAATCATTGGTATCAATTTCCGATTTTTGAGCAGAAACCGCTGTTACTGTTATTAAAAAGAATAATAAAAGGAGTCTTAATGGTTTGAACATAATATGATAATTTACTTTAATCAAATATACCGAATTGATAATCCTATAACGAACTTATTCTCATTATTATTATGAACATCTTTTTAAACAATATATTAGAAAATTGAAATTGCTATTTCATTAAAACTTATTACTTTTACAAATTAAACAAAACTATTATGTCACAACCTATTTTATTTTTAAAAAACGTAACCATTTACCAAGAAGAAAAAGCAATATTATCAAATATTAATTTAGAAGTAAACCAGGGTGAATTCATTTATTTAATTGGCAAAACAGGTTCTGGTAAGAGTAGTTTTATGAAAACTTTATATGCTGATTTACCTTTAACCGAAGGTCAATCAAATATTGTGGATTTTGATTTAGCTGCTTTAAAAGAAGAGGAGATTCCTTTTTTAAGAAGAAAATTAGGAATTGTTTTTCAGGATTTTAAACTTTTACCTGACAGATCAATTAACGATAATATGATTTTTGTATTAAAAGCAACTGGTTGGATTGACGCTATTGCTATGCAAAATAAAATAGATGAAGTTCTTGACAAAGTGGATATGAAATCTTTAGCATCTAAAATGCCTCATCAACTATCTGGCGGGGAACAACAAAGAGTTGCTATTGCTAGAGCTTTACTTAATGATCCTGAATTAATTTTAGCCGATGAGCCAACAGGAAATCTTGATCCTCAAACAAGTATTGAAGTCATGGAAGTTTTAAGAAAAATAAATGGTTTTGGAAAAACAGTCATTATGGCTACCCATGATTATGCACTTTTGATGAAATACCCATCAAAAACCTTAAAATGTGAAGATGGTAATGTTTTTGAGGTAGTTCAAAAAACGGTTTAATGCTTTCCATTCTCATTCCAATATACAATTACAATGCTTTTCCATTAGTTACGGAACTTCATAAGCAATGTTTGGAATGTGATATTGATTTTGAAATTTTATGTCAAGATGACGCCTCAAATTCAGTTTTAAATATTGAAAATGAAAAAATAAATTCGTTATCCAATTGTAATTTTACCGAACTTAAAGCAAATATTGCCCACAGGCAAAATAGAAATTTTCTTGCTAGCAAAGCCAAATATGAGAATTTACTTTTTATAGATGGCGATTCTATTGTAATTCGAAGTAATTATATTTCAAGTTATATTTCTTGGTTGGCTAATTTTGATATTGTTTATGGTGGCAGGTTACATCCGGAAAAATGTCCATCAATCAATCAAAAACTCCGATGGAAATATGGGAGATACATTGAAGATAAAAAGGTGGATTTAAGAAATTCTGCTCCTTTTCAATCTTTATTATTTAACAATACAGTCATTAAAAAAGCATGCTTTGACAAAGTAAAATTTGACTCTCAGTTAACTAAATATGGTCATGACGACACCCAGCTTTCGTGCCAACTTAGCTTATTAAACTTGAGACTGAAACACATTGAAAACCCCGTAGAACATGGAGATATCGATTCAAATAAAATCTATATTACCAAATCAAAAAGTTCCTTAGAAAATTTAATTGTATTGTTTGAAGAGGGAAAAATCAATAAAAGTTTTTCAAGATTGATTTCACTATTGTTAGTTTTAAATAAATTAAAACTAACCTATTTAATTTCTATATTTTATTCAATAATAGAAAAATTACTTATCAAAAACTTGGTAGGGCAAAATCCAAATTTACTTCTCTATAATATGTTTAGAATAGGCTATTTGTGTAAAATTAGCCATGAAAATTCTAAGAATTTGATTTTGCATTAATTTCTTTAAAAAGAGAATCCCATAAAGGCATAATGGATTCAATATTATAATTTAAACTCTTTTCTTTCGCATTTTTTCCCATTTCAATTCTCCTAACTTCATTGTTTATTAAATACAACGTTGCGTCTATAAAATCGGATTCGTTACCATTATTAATCAAAAAACCGTCCAATTTATTAGAAATTATGGCTCTTGGCCCACAAGGACAATCGTAGGCAATACAGGGTAATCCCGATGCCATGGCTTCAATTAATACCATCCCGAAACCTTCGAATCTTGAAGTCATTAAGTAAATTGAATTTTCTTGATATTTTGATACAATTTCACTTGTAGGTTCAAAAAAACTAACACTATTGGTTAAATTTAATTCCGATGTAAGTTTTTGTAAAAAAAAGTCACTACTGGATTTTCCGTAAATATCGAGATGCCAATCTGGATGTTTTTTAACTATTTTCTTCCAGATATAAAGTAATCTGTCAAACCCTTTTTCATAAACATGGCGCCCAACAGCAATTACCTTTTTAGAATTTAACTTGGCTAATTTATCGGTATAAAACCAAAGTGGATTTGGAATTACAATTCCATTGGGAACATTCCATTCTTTAATACTTTCAGAGGTTTCAACTACAAAATTGTTAAAATATCTAGCGGCAAACTTTTTAAATAAAATTACTGAATTGTTGCTAATTAACTTAAAAATTGAGTTGTTTTCATTTTCAATTACGTTCAACGAACTATGAATTTCTAAAACAATAGGAATTTTTGTTTTTAATATAAAAGGAAGAAAAAAGGCTTTAAATCCATTGTCACAAACAATTATTATATCGGGGTTTAATAATTCAATTTGTTCGTTTAACTTTTTTCTATAATTTAATAAAAACTGAATAGGATTACCTTTTAAAATCATATCGTGAAATCCAGTTTTTTTATTGAAATTATAAAAATGCGGAAAACTACCTTTATTCTGAGTCAAAAAATCAACCTGATAACCCCATTTCTCGATAAGATAAAAAGTTTTTATTGCTAAAACTCTCGCAACTCCACCTTCATTATTTACATTGGGAACTAGGTAAAGTAATTTCATTATTTGGTCTTCAAAAATTCATTATAATCACGAATATAGTCTGATTCTTCAAATACATCCGAAGCTAAAACTAAACATACCGCACCAGAAGAAAAGTTTTCTAATTCGCGCCAAATGCCTGTTGGAATATGCAATCCAATATTTGGCTTATTCAACAAATAACTTTTATTTTCCTTGCCATCATTGATCAAAACTTCAAAACTACCACTTAAAGCTATTAAAATTTCATGTTGATTGACGTGGGAATGACCACCTCTAAAAGCGGTGCTTGGAACATCAAATAAATAGTAAACCCGTTTTAATTCAAAAGGTAAAAAATCATTTTGAACAAATGCTAAATTTCCACGTAAATCCTCAACCGTAGGAATTTGAATAAGTTGAATATCATTTATTTTAGTCATAATTTATTTAATTTAATTGCATTAATTCCATCCATTTTTGACCTATCCGATCTATTGAAAAATGTTGGCAACTTGGTAACGCATTTTCCTTACAAAAAGTATATAATTCCTTGTCATCAATGAATAAATTCATAGCATCTGTTAGTTTTTCTATATTCTGATTTTCAACTAACAAGCCGTTATTTTTATTTAAAATCATTTCACTTGGACCCGATAAACAATCAAAAGAAATAACGGGGGTTTCACAAGCAAATGCTTCCAAAATTACATTGGGCATACCTTCGTTTAAACTACTTAAAACAAAGAACTTAGCGCTTCTAAGATACGGATATGGATTTTTCTTAAATCCTAAAAAATGTACTTTATCTTCAATGTTATTTTGCTTTGCCAATAGTAAATAATCTTTCATTTTTATTCCATCACCTAGTAAAACCAGATGAATATTTTGGTTTGGTAAATTCGAATTCGAATAAGAAATAATCAATTTATCGAATTGTTTTACATCAGTTTCCATTTGGCCAACTCCAATAATATATTCAAAATTTATTTCAATAGATTCTTTGAACTTTGAATTGATTTCTTCAATATTTATTGGATTATAAATAGTTTGAACATTGGACAATTGGTGTTTATTCTCAATCAATTCTTTAGTTTTATTGGTAATTGTAACCATTTTGAAGGAATCACTATGGGTAAATCGAGTTAAAAACGACCAATTTGACATGTAGTGATCAATCAAGTAGCTGTGAACAGTATAAATAGTTTTCGATTTATATAAAAATTTGGCAATAAGTAATTCTTGTAGTGGTTTATTTCTAAAACGGAAATCAATTATAAAATCAAATTTGTTTTCCTTCAAATAATTCTTAAGAAAAGAAAATCGTCTAAACTTGTTTAAAAAATCATTTGACTTGTTTTTTAATTTTCCTAAGTTTATTAATTTACCTGAAAAATTGTAGGAAACTTCATCTATAACAATAATATTATGGACTTCTATTCCTTGTTTTTCAAAAAAAACCGACAAATTTGCCATAACTCTTTCGGCACCACCGATTCCTAATCGGTAACCTATTAAAGCAATTTTAGTTTTTTTGTTAGGTATTATCATCAACGTTTTCTTATTTTCGTATCAAATATAACTCTTTTAAAAAAATATGCAAGAAAATCCACTTGTAACGATAATTTGCTTGGCTTTCAATCACGAAAAATTTGTGGTTGAGACTTTAAATTCAGTTATAGAACAAAATTATCAACCAATTGAACTTATTATAGTGGATGATTGCAGTACTGACAATACTAAATTTGTAATTGATAATTGGCTTTTGTCAAACCCAAAAATACAATTTATTGCAAATGAAATTAATATTGGTAATACAAAAGCATTTAATAACGCTTTAAAATTTGCTAAAGGCGAATACATAATTGATTTAGCTGCAGATGATTTATTGATGCCAAATGGGATACAAATGCAGATAGCTGCTTTCCAAAAAAGAACTTTTAAAAACCTAGGAATTGTTTATGGAAATGCAGAAATCATTAATGAGGATGGGAGTTTTCGGTCCTATTATTTTCCTGTTAACAGTAATGGGAAAGTAATTTCAAAAAGAGATGTTGGAGATATTTATAAATCGGTATTATCAAGTGGTGATAGTATTTGTTCTGTGTCAGCATTAATAAAGAAAAATGTTTTTGACTTTCTAGGTGGTTACGATGAAACTTTAGCCTATGAAGATTTGGATTCTTGGATCAGAGCTTCGCGCGTTTATGAATTTGATTTTATTGATGAAGTTTTAGTTAAAAAAAGAACAGTTTCGAACTCTTTAGGTACAAATTTTTATAAGAAAAATAACAGAATTAATATTTCAACTTATAAAATTTTAAAAAAGGCATTGCAATTAAACCGATCTAAAATTGAAGACTTAGCACTTCAAAAAAGAATTAATCATGAGATTATTCATTCTTACAAAAACAGAAGTTTGAATTTATTATTTAAAAATATTTGCCTTCGATTGGCCATTTCATGCAGAAAGAAATTCAAGAACTATTCGAATTAATCCCTATTTTTTCTGATATATTTATTAATCGGGGTTTCAATGTAACGATAAAGTACTATTGAAATTAAATTTAAAGAAAGTAACACAAACCACTGATTGTTAGAAATTTTATTCAAAATAGTAACGAAAATACCCAGATGAATTAGATAGAAAATATAGGAACTTTTACCTAATAATTGTAGCGTATTTGAACTGAAAAAATCAGAAATAAAAGTCTTTTCTTTTATTAAGCCAAGGAATAAGGGTGCAATTCCAAAAACAGGAAGCACAATTGTGTTTATTACTTTTCCGGTTAAAGTATCTACTCCAAAACCACCTTCAACTTTCAATGAAACAAGAGCGCAAATACTTAAAATAATTCCTAATAACCCTAAGTAAGTCATCCCTTTAAAAGTAGGCGAATATTTTCTAATCAATAAAGCTAAACCTACACCCACAAAAAATTCTGATATTCGTCCAAAGAAAGTAAAATCCAAAATAAAATTTAATGTTTTCATATAACCATTACCATCAATACCACTAAAATAAAAAACCCATAAAAGTCCCAATCCAATGAAAACCAAGGGAATTACAACTAGGTAAATTCTATTTTTATTGATTAAAATAAAAAATATAGGAGCGGTAAAATAGAAAACTTCTTCAACAGTTAAAGACCAACCTTGAGCAATGCCTGTGAATATAAGGTTGTCTGAAAATCCTTTCAAAAAAGTAATATTGTAAAAATAATTCTGCAAATCGATCCAGCCATTTTGAAAATAAACAATAGCAAAAAAGACAAATGTTAGAGTAGTTAGTATGAAATACATTGGATAAATCCTAGCTATACGTTTTAACAGATATTTTTTAAAATTAAAATTGGGTTCGTCATAATATCGGTTGCAAATTAAAAAGCCACTTAGCACAAAGAAAATGGTCACTCCAATATGAAATTCACTAAAAAAATCATGTGTATATTTTCCAAAAACCTCAATAGAAAAAGGATTGTAATGGTGAATATAAACCATAAATGCAGCAAGTGCACGGATTCCTGTTAGCGCAGGAAAATTAACCTTATTCATGGCGTTTGAATTTATTTTTAATTTTTATAAAATAAGAATAAATAGCAACTCGTTTGTTTAATTCTTTATAGGTATAGAAGATTGAAAAAACTAAAATAAATCCCAAAGGAAAGTAAGCATCAGGATAATCGATAGCGAAAGAAACAGCACTTGCAGAAATTCCAATAAGAAAACAAACTATTATTATTTGGAAAGTATCCTTTCTGATTGAAAAATCATATTTATTTTTCAAAATCGGAATTATATAAAAAGCATACAATAAAAATTGAATCATGCTAGCTATTCCAATTCCCATTAATCCTAAATAATGGTAAAAAACAACCGTTGAAACTAATAGGAATAAATCACTGATAATTTCTTGTTTGAAATACAATTTATTGTCGCCTTTTGCTAGTATTACATATGCTAACGGCCAAATTACTGCCTTAATAATTACTGCAAATAATGCTGCTTTGAAAATTAATAAAACCTCTAAAAAGTTATTTGAATAGAGTAATTTAATAATAATTGGCCCTCCAAAATACAGGAAAATTATTGCTGGTGTTATCAGTAATAAGCCCATTTCGATTTGATCGTTTACTAACTCTCTAATTTTAGCATTGTTATTTTTTACTTCCGTGATTCTTGGATAAAAATCAGTTCCCATCGCATTAAATATTAGACCAACGTAGGAGATTAAAATTACAGAACTTACTTCAAACAATCCTAATATTTCTGGACTTGATCCATTTCCATTCAAATATAATTTTATCAAATAGCTACATATTTGACCTAAAATTACATTTATAGAAAGCAAAAATCCCATTTTCATCAAAGGTTTCCCTTTTTGGAAAGTATCGGATAAAGAAAGTTGAATTTTGGAGATTTTAATATTTCTGGTGAAATAGAAATTGACTAACAAATTAATCAAACTAGAAACCAATATAACAGCTATTATACCCTCAATTTTGAAATAATAATAAATCGGTACGGTTACTAAAGTAATTAAAACAGAAGCAACTACATTTGAAATTGCTATCGATTTTATCATTCGCAAACCCTGTAAAAGTGCAATTCTACTTGTGGATATATTTGAAAAAACAAAATTTACTGAGAGAATTACAAACCAGAAATAATAATCAGTGGTTCCAAAAGTTAATTTACTGAGTAACTTAGAAAATATAATAGTTGCTAAAGCACCTAAAATACTAGTGAAAATAGACCACCTTTGAAGGACAATAAATCGTTCTGAAAATTTATTTTGGTCATTTTCAGCATTGGCCAAACTCACTTCACGAACACCTGTAATATTGATTCCAAAGCTCGATAACGAACTAATTATAGCGATCGTATTGTTTAATAAACCTACTATTCCAATACCAAAAGGACCTAAAAAAATGGCCACAAACTTTGACCCTACAATACTAACCAACATTTTCAATACTTGTGCAAATCCAAAAATGCCAGTAGCATTTAGAATCGTTTTGTGAGAATTTTCTTTGGTTTTAATATCCATTTAGTCAATATTACAGCCGAAGGTTACGTATTGATTTTTAAACTCGCAAACCCATTTTTTCCATTCCAAATTACTTGCAACAGGATGATTTGCAGCAATTAATAATTCTTCTATCTTGTTTTGACTAAGGTCATTTGGATAATTTTCCATAGCATCAAAAACACCATTATACCATGCTTCATTAATTATCATATTGAAAGAAAAAAGATCAAAATTTACATTTTCATACTGTTTATTTTGATTACTTGCCGAAGAAAGAAACCCAGTTTTTAGAAATTCTGAATTGGTAAAGCCAAATAATTGTAACTTGCTTTTTTTATTAATATATTTCAATGCATTATTCAACTGAAGGCCTTCATCTACAGAGTTCTGATGATTTTTCCATAATTCCAAAAAATATTTCTTTTTAAAAATAGCTCCCGAAGTTGCAAAAATTGTATAATATTCTAACCACCTTTCCTGGCTATAAATTTTTAGAAAAGTAACTATTTTTCTGATTTTAAATCGGTGGAATCTAAAGACAAAATTAAATAATAAAGAATTTTGAGTGAATAAATCAGGACTATAAATTGAATATTCTCCGTTTACATCAATGCTTTTATTGGGAAGTAATTTTGGATTTCCAAGCCAGCATAATTTTAACATATTTATTTTGTCAGTATTCAAATTTGATACGATTTCAGTACAATTAAATAATTTAGTACACCAGAAATCATCTTCAATTAACAAAAAATAATCGGAAGCATTTTCAGCAGCCTTAACCCATAAATCGATTGGTATTTTTATATTGACATCAGCATTTGCATTTGCAATAGCATTGGATTTTTCAGTATATAAATCCGATTTTAAAATCTTGATTACTGGGAATTTTTTCAATAATTGATCAAGGTATTTTTGAGGCGTTCCATCGTCTAAAACAATAATATTAAAGTCATTACCTTGAAAATTCAAGTAGATACTTTGAATACATCTGTCCAAATAATAAGGTCTATTAAATGATTTTATTAAAATGTCCATGAATTCAATTTTTGGATGACGAAATCAACTTCATCAGCGGTCATAATTGGACTTATTGGCAAACTCAAAATCTCATTATGGATTTTTTCGGTAATTGGAAACGACAAATGATTCCAATTTTTAAATGCCTTTTGTTTGTGCGACGGAATAGGATAATGTAGTATGGTTTCAATTCCATTTTGTTTTAAATAGTCTTGCAATTCACTTCTTTTGGACGTTCTAATAACAAACAAATGAAAAACATGATTGTCAGAAAAATCCCAAAACGGTAAGATTATTTTTACGTTTTTAATTTCTGACAAATAGCGTTTGGCAATAGTTTTGCGATGTTCATTATCGGAATCCAAATTGGGTAATTTAACATTCAAAAATGCCGCTTGCAATTCATCTAAACGCGAATTTACTCCTATAAAATCATTGTAATATTTTACTTCAGATCCATAATTTCGTAGCGAAAACAAAACTTCGGCCAATTTTTCGTCATTGGTAACAACTGCACCCCCATCGCCTAAAGCACCGAGATTTTTACCCGGATAAAAACTAAAAGCTTGCGTGTTTTTTGATTTACTATTGTTCAAAATTGCTCCATGAGATTGTGCAGCATCTTCCACGACAATCAAATTATTTATTTTCGCAATCTTGTTAATAGAAACTAGTTCAGCCAACTGACCATAGAGATGAACAGCTAAAATTGCTTTCGTTTTTGATGTGATTTTATCCTGAATTAAATCGGGATTTATAGTGTAGGTTTCTAATTTTGGTTCAACCAAAACTGGAACTAAATCCGCTTGAATTATTGATAATATTGAAGCAATATAGGTGTTTGCGGGAACAATAACTTCGTCGCCTTTTTGCATTTTTCCCAACTGAATATAACCTTTGAAAATTAACGTTAGGGCATCAAATCCATTTCCCACTCCGATACAATATTTGGAATCACAGTAGGCTGCAAAATTTTCCTCAAAAAGTTTAACTTCATCGCCTAAAATATACCAACCCCTTTCTAAAAGGTTTTTCAATTTATTTTGAAAAGCATTTTCATAGGGTTGATTAATCTTATTTAAGTCAAGAAATTTTATCATATCAAAATAGTATCTAGTAAGTGATAATTTGAAGTTTCTACTTCGTAAAAATCTTGAACTAAAGTATTTGCCCCAAAACTTTCTTTCCAAAAATTGATATTATTTACAATATTCAATCCGTTATTTTCATGTGAAGGTCCAAAATCAAAATAAGATTTTTCTTTTGAAACTTCATTTATTAAATAGTCATAGAGATAATCAATGCTGCCAAGTAAATTGTTGCTTTCAGTTCCAGAAATATACTGCGGTTTTACAACATTTTTAGTAATAAAAAGAGTTGTTCCGCAAACGATTTTATCATTGTGATAAACGTTAAAATGCTTGATGTTTTGTGGAAATTTTGTTTTTAAAGCGTTTATTTCATCTAAAGAATGTACTGGATTTGCATTGTATTTTTCCTTTAAATTTGGAATCAGGATATCGTTCCAAAATGATGCTAAGTTATCTTCTTCTTTAATGACTAAATTCAGTTTCTTCCCTCGATTGATACATTCTCGCCTGGATTTGGAAATCTTAAAATTTGAATTTAAATTAATAACGGAAACAGCCTGTTTCATTGTGGTAATTCCTTTACAAATAGACACTAAATAATCAATCTCGTCTGATAAAGTATCACAATAAATAGAGGGAATTTTTTTAATATTAAGTACCAAAATACCATTCTCATTTAAAAATAGTAAAATGGCTTTAAAAATATAAATTACATTGTATAACTTGGAATTTAAAGGTAAAACCAAACCTCCGTAAGTTAATCCTTGATGAGAAAAAACAGTCGCTCCAACTCTATTTGCAGGCAATACCGCAACTAATTTTTCTTGATCATAAATCAACAAAGAAAAATCTTCAAAGCGATCAGAATGGTACTCCATAAAATCCCTGTTGAATAGAAAAGTTGCATTTTTGGCGGTGCTAATAAATGCATTCCAATCGCTTAAATATTTAGATTCGTAAAGTTTTACTGTGTAATTTTTCAATTTCAAATTTTAAACATTGGAAAATTAATCATTTAATTTTATTCGATCATTATTTTATTAAAATAAATTAGTATTTTTAATGAATTATTGAATAATAATGAAACAACTGATTCAAAACGCTTTTATTGCGAGTTTATTACTTATCACTAGCACCATTTTTGGACAAGATATCTCATTATTCCAACAATTTAACGGAAGGTATGATTTTGTTTTTATTGGGAACACCTTAAATCCTATTGAAAATTCATTCCAAACCACGGTATCGGTATTAACTTCCTCCTCTGCTCAATTGTCACTAAATTCAAGTGACCAAATTGAAAAGGCATACCTGTATTGGGCTGGATGTGGACCAGTTGATTTTGATGTTAAATTAAACGGCCAACCTATTAGACCCGATCGAACATTCATTCTGCAAAGACTAGTTTCAAATCTTGTTTTTGACTATTTCAGCGCATTCAAAGAGGTAACCGACCAAGTTCAAGCTACTGGAAACGGAAATTACACCTTATCCGATCTTGATGTATCCGCTTCTATCGATTTTCACTCCCAAAGGAGTACAAATTTCGCAGGCTGGGCAATTATTGTGATCTATAAAAATCAAAATTTATCCTTAAATCAATTGAATGTTTATGACGGAATGCAAGCTGTTCCTGATGAAGTAAATATAACACTTAATAGTTTGAATGTTATTGATAATAATGACGCTAAAATTGGTTTTTTAGCTTGGGAAGGTGATTCTGGAATTGCAGTAAATGAAACGTTAAGAATTAACGGCACTCCCATTGGTAATCCACCACAAAATCCTGTTAATAATGCTTTTAACGGTACCAATAGTTTGACAAATTCGAATGTATTATATAATATGGATTTAGACGTTTATCCAATTCAAAATAACATATCTATTGGTGATACTTCGGCTCAAATTCAGCTTACTTCAAGTCAAGATTTTGTAATGATTAATGCTATTGTAACCAAATTAAATAGTCAACTACCAGATGCTATGATTGGAATAAATAGTATCGACAAACAATGTGATTCAAGATCAATTTTAGCTCATTACAAAGTGATAAATCCAAATTCTACCGCAGTTTTACCATACAATACACCCATCTCAATTTATGCAAATAATGTTTACCTGAGAACTATTTACACCCAAACAAATATTCCTATTGATGGAAATGAATCCGGTCAAGTAACCGTTGTAATTCCAAATTCAATTCCGACTATTTTTGATTTAAAATTAGTTATTGATGATATTGGAAATGGAACGGGAATTGTAGCAGAAATAAATGAAATAAACAATAAATATGTTGTGCCCGTTGAACTTTCGTTTTCGCCGTTATTTAATATTGTACCCAATTTAGAATCTTGTAACCTAGGGAATTCAAAGGGTGTATTTAACTTTTCCGATTATGAAACTTTAGTAAAAATAAATTCATCAGATACTGTTAGTCTCTATGAAACACAATCAAACGCTGAAAATAACGTAAATCCAATTTTAAACACCACAAATTACATTGCGTTAAATACTCCTAAAATAATTTATATTCGATTGGATAATGGAGGTGGATGTTACAGTATAACTTCATTTGTGTTAACCACCAAAAACTGTCCACCAGTTGTGAATAATTTTGTTTCTCCAGACAATGATGGTTACAATGATACCTTTCATATTGAAGGATTAAAAGACATCTTTTTGAATCATAAGATATCGATTTATAATCGTTGGGGAAAATTGGTTTGGACAGGAAATAACAATTCAAATGAATGGGACGGTTTTGCTAATAATGGACTTTTAATTGATGACAAACAAATTCCATCTGGAACCTATTATTATGTAATTGAATTAAACGACGCTGAATATAACGAACCATTAACTGGATATTTGTATTTAACAAAATAGTTTCAATTAATAAAATAGCTCAATTTCTCTGATTATATTTGCAATAAATAAATTAAAATTTCCATTTTGAAACAAATCACATCTGCTCAAAATACTTACATAAAGTCACTTTTACTATTACAAGAAAAAGCAAAGGTAAGAAAGCAAACTGGCACCTTTATAATTGAAGGAAAAAGGGAAATTTCACTAGCAATAAAAGGCGGTTATCTTATTGATACCTTATTATTTTACCCAGAATTAATATCAGAAAAGGAAATAAATAAATTAGCTCAAAACCAAACCAATACAATTGAAATTAACAAAGATGTTTTTGAAAAATTAGCTTATCGCGAAAGTACGGGAGGTGTGATTGCTGTTGCAAATAGTAAGAGTTTTGGTTTAAATGATTTAAAACTAAATGAAAATCCGTTGATTTTGATAGCTGAAGCACCTGAAAAACCTGGAAATATTGGAGCACTATTGAGAACTGCAGATGCTGCAAATCTTGATGCGGTAATTATTGCAAATCCAAATGGAGATTTATACAATCCGAACATTATACGATCAAGTGTGGGTTGTTTGTTTACCAATCAAATTGCTACTGGAAGTACTACTGAAATTATCTCGTTTTTGAAAGAAAGAAAGATTAGTTTTTACTGTGCCACATTACAAAATTCAACTTCCTATCATACCCAAGATTATACAACTTCCTCAGCCTTAGTAGTTGGAACAGAAGCTACTGGATTATCAAAGGAATGGCGAGAGGATGCCACTCAAAATATTATTATTCCAATGCAAGGTGAAATAGATTCCATGAATGTTTCAGTAGCAGCGGCCATTTTAATATTTGAAGCAAAAAGACAACGAGGATTTTAATATATATTTTAATTTAATAGCATTTGCACAACTAATAACTTATTCATAATTTTAAAGATTGAATAAAATAGCTATGACAGAAATCGAAATTGAGAAAGAAAACAAGGCTATTGCCCAAGAATACAAAGAACTTCTCCGAATAAGTTATCAGAAATTATCCACTGAAGATAAAAAATTAATCCGGAAAGCCTTTGATGTAGCTGTTGATGCTCATCAAGAACAAAGAAGAAAATCTGGTGAAGCTTATATTTTTCATCCCATTGCTGTCGCAAAAATTGTAGCTTCGCAAATAGGTTTAGGTCCCACATCAATAGCAGCTGCTTTACTTCACGACGTAGTTGAAGATTCTGAAATTACAGTTGAAGATATTGAAAAAATGTTCAATCCAAAAGTAGCTCAACTTGTAGATGGATTGACAAAAATATCTAAAATACAGAAAGATTTAAATTCATCGACGCAAGCGGAGAATTTTAGAAAAATGATTCTAACATTGAATGATGATGTTCGAGTTATTTTAATAAAATTGGCTGATCGACTTCATAATATGCAAACTATGGAATCGATGGTGGATTACAAGCAAACAAAAATTGCATCTGAAACCTTATACATTTATGCTCCTCTCGCCCATCGTTTAGGACTTTACAATATCAAAACGCAATTAGAAGATTTAGGTTTAAAATATACAGAGCCAGTAATTTATAATAATATCGTTGACAAAATTAAAGAAACTAAAGAAGAGCAAGACCAATACATCAAAAACATATCTGATGTAATAAAAAAATCTTTAGATGATGAAGGTATTGATTATGTAATTAAAGGCCGACCAAAATCAATTTATTCTATTCGTAGAAAAATGAAAGCCCAAAATGTGAGTTACGAGGAAGTTTATGACAAATTTGCCCTAAGAATTGTATATAAATCAAATACTCACGATGAGAAATTTTTAGCTTGGAAAATCTATTCGATAGTTACCGATCATTATCGCCCAAGCCCAAGTAGGTTAAGAGATTGGATTTCCTCACCAAAATCAACGGGTTACGAAGCGCTTCACATTACCGTTATGGGGCCTTTAGGACGCTGGGTTGAAGTTCAAGTTCGAAGTGAGCGAATGGATGAAATAGCTGAAAAAGGGTATGCTGCTCATTACAAATACAAACAAGGCGCTACGGAAGAAAGCGGATTAGATATTTGGTTGAACCAATTGAAGGAAGCATTGGAAAACCAAGAAAAAAATGCGGTTGATTTTGTTGAAGATTTTAAAATGAATCTTTATTCCAAAGAAATATTCGTTTTCACCCCTACCGGTGAAATAAAATCACTTCCAAAAGGAGCAACAACATTGGATTTTGCCTTTAGTATTCACTCCGCAATTGGAGTTCACACTAGAGGAACAAAAGTAAATGGAAGGTTAGTTCCTTTAAATCATGAATTAAAAAGTGGAGATCAAATTGAGGTGATCACTTCTGTTAATCAAAAACCAACGCCGCATTGGTTGAATTACGTAACCACTTCTCGAGCTCGAACAAAAATCAAAAACGTTTTAAACGAAAATACTAAGAAAATTGCCGAAGAGGGAAAAGAATTGTTAACCAGGAAATTACGCCATTTAAAAGTTACTTTAAATGAAAAAACCATCAATGAATTGGTAGTTTTCTTTAAACTTAAAACAAGCTTAGATTTGTTTTATAAAGTAGGAAATGGAACCATCGAAAATCAAAAATTAAAAGATTTTGCTGCCCTTAAAAGTAACTCTTTTATTAATTTCTTCAAGAATAAAATTAAACGTTCTCCTTCTGCAAATACAGAACAAATTTCCAAAGATGAAATCATTTCCACCTACGATTTATTAGTTTTTGGGCCTGAACAAGATAAATTAGAATACAAATTATCAGCTTGTTGCAATCCTATTATTGGTGACGACGTATATGGTTTTTTAACCATAAATGAAGGAATTAAAGTTCACAAAAAAGATTGTCCGAATTCACTAAGTATGCAGTCCAATTATGCCTATAGAGTTATAAAAGCAAAGTGGATCGATTCGTCACAACAAGAATTTAAAGCCGTTTTATTAATTACAGGAATGGACTTTTTAGGACTTACAAATGAACTCACCAAAGTTATATCAAGCAACATGAACGTAAACATTCAAAGCATTACTCTTACTACCGAAGCTGGATTATTTAACGGGAAGGTTGCAGTAATTGTTAAAAACAATAGCATACTCGAAAAAATGATGGCTAAAATCCGAAAAATAGATGGAATTGATAAGGTTACTCGAGTTTACAAGAATTAAAGTTTTTAACAATCAAGTGGAAACATTTTATTATTAAAATAATAATTTATCTTTGCAGAATATGACACTAATTTCCGTAGATAATAGTAAGAATCAAGAAATTGTAAAAAATGTTTTTACATTATACCTTGAAAATAATGGGCACAGGAAAACACCTGAACGCTATGCTATACTACAAGAAATTTATGAAAGTGAAGATCATTTTGATGTGGAACATCTTTATTTGAAGATGAAAAACAAAAATTATCGAGTTAGTCGTGCTACACTTTATAATACCATTGAACTTTTATTAGATAGCGGTTTAGTTAGAAAGCACCAATTTGGTCAAAATCAAGCGCATTATGAAAAGTCGTATTTCGACAAGCAACACGACCATTTAATTATGACAGATTCGGGCGAAGTAATTGAATTTTGCGATCCTAGAATTCAGATGATAAAAAAAACTATTGAAGAAATATTTGATATTGAGGTGCACAATCACTCTTTGTATTTATATGGAACAAAAAAGTTAAAATAATGAAAGCGAGTGACTATTTTAAAAAAACATTCGTATTCGTATTTGTTTTTTCTTTCACCTCTCGAATTGTATTTCAATTATTTGATGGTTTAGACTTATTTGGTTTAAAATTTTTAATAAAAACCCTTTTTGTAAGTTTATTGACTGCCCTAGTATTAGGAATGTTAAATTACTTTTTAAAGTTTGACTTTTTCAATAAAAATAATAAAAACAACAATAATTAGTAACAACACACAAACAACAAGCATAATGACCGTAGATTTATTATTAGGATTACAGTGGGGAGATGAAGGAAAAGGAAAAATTGTAGACGTACTTACATCAAAATATGACATAATTGCCCGTTTTCAAGGCGGACCAAATGCAGGACATACTTTAGAATTTGACGGAATAAAACACGTTTTAAGAACCATTCCTTCAGGAATTTTTCATAAAAATTCAATTAATATAATTGGAAATGGGGTAGTAATTGACCCTGTTGTATTCCAAAAAGAAATCGAAGGATTGGCGCGTTTTAATTTAGATATCAAAAACAAATTAATCATTTCAAGAAAAGCCCATTTAATTTTACCAACGCACCGTTTACTGGATGCTGCTTCTGAAGCGTCTAAAGGAAAAGCCAAAATTGGTTCTACTTTAAAAGGTATTGGACCAACTTATATGGATAAAACCGGCAGAAACGGAATACGTGTTGGCGATATTGAATTGGAAGATTTCAATGAACGTTACAGAGCTTTAGCTGACAAGCACGAAGCCATGATTAAATTTTATGATGTTGCCATTCAATACAATCTTGCAGAATTGGAAGTTGAATTTTTTGAAGCTATTGAAGATTTAAAGAAACTGACTTTCATCGACAGTGAAGAATATTTACACCAAGCTCAAAAAGAAGGAAAATCGATACTTTGCGAAGGAGCTCAAGGATCATTATTAGATGTTGATTTTGGAACGTATCCATTTGTAACTTCTTCCAATACCACTGCTGCTGGAGCTTGTACCGGTTTGGGAATTGCACCTAATAAAATAAAAGAAGTTTATGGAATTTTCAAGGCCTATACCACCCGTGTTGGAAGCGGCCCCTTCCCTACGGAAGATTTTGAAGAAGATGGAGCAACTATGGCAAGAGTTGGTAACGAATTTGGTTCGGTTACAGGAAGACAAAGACGTTGCGGATGGTTGGATTTAGTAGCTTTAAAATATGCTATCCAAGTGAATGGGGTTACCCAATTAATGATGATGAAAGGTGATGTTTTATCTGGATTTACAACCTTAAAAGTATGTACAGAATACAACTATAAAGGAAAAAATATTGCTCATTTACCCTACAATATAGAACCTGAAAATGTAACACCAATTTACAAAGAATTTAAAGGATGGAAAGCAGATTTAACAGGAATGACAACGTATGATGAGTTACCAATTGAATTAAAAAACTACATTGACTTTATTGAAAAAGAAGTTGAAGTGCCAATTAAAATAATTTCTGTTGGTCCTGATCGTAAACAAACAATCACAAAATAATAAAAGAAACGCTTTGAGAAATCAAGGCGTTTTATCTTTACAGTAAAATTAATATGAAAGAAACCAATTTATTTAAAGCCTTTTTTGAAAGTGAAAAAGCGGGTGGAATCATCTTAATTTTCGCTACTCTATTTTCATTGCTTTTAGCAAATTCAATTTTCCAAACAGCATACCTTCAACTATGGAATTACGAAATTGGAAATCACAGTCTTGTAGAATGGATTAACGATGGTTTAATGACCATTTTCTTTCTCTTAATTGGATTAGAATTGGAACGAGAAGTTTATATCGGGGAACTTTCTTCGATAAAAAAAGCTTCATTTCCATTGATAGGAGCTCTTGGCGGAATGGTAGTTCCAGCACTTATTTATTTGTATTTTAATTTTGGAACTTCAACGCAATCTGGAGCTGGAATACCAATGGCAACCGACATTGCATTTGCTATTGGAATCTTATCACTTTTAGGAAATCGAGTGCCAATTTCTCTAAAAATATTCCTTACTGCCCTTGCCGTAATTGATGATTTGGGTGCAATTATAATCATTGCCATTTTCTATACTTCTACAATTTCATTCTTGAATTTAGGAATTGCTATAGGAATTTTATGCTTTTTATTTATTCTAAACCGACTAAAAGTAAACCGCCTAATTCCCTATTTAATCGGTGGTATTTTGATGTGGTATTTTATGATAAATTCTGGAGTTCACGCAACAATTACGGGAGTTTTATTGGCGTTTGTAATTCCATTTGGAGATGGAAATAATAATACTATTTCTTATAAATTACAACATATTTTGCATAAACCAGTCGCATTTATAATCTTACCTTTATTTGCTTTAGCAAACACTTGTATAGTTTTAAATTCCAATTGGTACGAAGGTTTAAGCCATTCCAATAGTATCGGAATTATCCTTGGATTAATAATCGGGAAGCCTTTAGGAATTTGGCTATTTTCCTATTTAGGCGTACTTATAGGAATTGGAGTTTTGCCAAAAGGTTTGCAATGGAAAAACATTTTGGGAGCAGGAATATTAGGTGGAATTGGATTTACAATGTCCATTTTTATTAGTCTATTAGCCTTCAATAATAATGACGATAGTATTAACTCAAAAATTGCAATTTTAATTGCTTCAACAATAGCAGCATTTGTAGGATTTATCTATTTAAAATTCAATCTAAAAAGAGATTGAGTAATTTCTAAAAAGCAATTTATAAATAAATCATAATTTACATTAGCATTACATCCTTTTTCATAAATTTGGCAAAAAATTAAACCTTTGAAGAAGCACCTATTTTTTATCAATATTTGTATCATTCTATTCAGTTTCAATACCGTATTGGCACAAACACCAAAGAAAATTATCATCGAACATTCCGATTTTGCAGACATCAATCAACTACAAATACCCGATGCTGCATTACTTACTGGAAATGTTCGTGTGAACCACGATGGCGCAATTTTGACTTGCAATAAAGCCTATTGGTTTCAAAAAGAAAATTACATAAAAGCTTTTGGAAACGTTCAAATTATTCAAGGTGACTCTCTAACAATGTCAAGCAAATATGCTGAATACAATGGTAACATTAAACAAGCGTATGCCACAGGTGATGTAGTTTTGAGATCAACAGATATGTCATTAGTTACTGATACTTTAAACTTTAACAGAAACAGTCAAGAAGCCTATTATACAACTGGAGGAGTGATTAACAACAAAGGGAATACGCTAAAAAGTAAGTCTGGAAAGTATTATGTTGCACAGAAAAAATATCAATTTTTAACCGCTGTTGTAATTAAAACTCCTGAAAATACAATAAAATCAAACCACTTAGATTATTATACAAATTCTGGTCATTCGTATTTGTTAGGACCTTCAACAATTGATGGGAAGGACAACAAAATTTATACAGAAAATGGTTTTTACGACACCAAAAAAGACATCGCCCGATTGCAACGAAATTCCAAAATAGAATACAACAATAGTTTGATAGAAGGCGATAGCCTATTCTATAATAAGAAACGAGGATTTGCATCCGCTACCAATAATGTAAAGATCACCGATACCTTAAATAAAATAATTGTCAAGGGACATTATGCCGAGATTTACAAGTTTAAAGACTCGGTTTATGTGACCAAAAGAGCCTTAGCTATAAGCTTAATTGAAAAAGATTCTGTTTATATTCATGCTCAAAAATTATTGATAACGGGTAAAGAAAATAACAGGATTATTCGGGGTTTTAAAGATGCCAAATTCTACAAATTGAATTTAAGCGGTAAGTGCGATTCCATTCATTCCGATCAGAAAAAAGAATTGACTAAACTCATTGGAAGACCAATTCTATGGAATTTTGAAAACCAAATGACTGGCGATTTGATGCATCTCATCGGAAATAATAAAACGCAGCAACTCGATTCTTTAAAGGTATTAAACAATGCTTTTATCGTCTCAAAAGACACTATTGGAACAGGATTTAATCAGGTGAAAGGGCAAAATCTATATGGTAAATTCAAGGACAAAACCCTGGATAACGTTGATATAATTAAGAATACAGAAGTAATTTATTACATGCGAAATGACAAACAAGAACTCATTGGAATCAATAAAAGTGTTTGCAGCAAAATAAATTTAACATTAGACAAAAATAAAATAGATACTTTAACGCTTTTTGATAAACCTGATAGCGATATTTATCCCGAAAAAGATTTACCAGAAAACGCGAGAAAATTACGAGGTTTTATATGGCGTGAAGACGAACGAATAAAATCAATTGACGATTTATTCACCAAAGAAGAAAACGAAATGAACGACAAAATCATCAAGGAAAGTAATGCCAAAAAAGCCAAAGCAGATGTTCCAATGAAAATCCGAAAAGAAACTTTAGAATACAAAGAAACAAAAAAGTAAAATTGAACAACGATTTCCTTAAATACCAAGCCCAAACGACACCCTACCCACTCGGGATGGAAATTTCGCACGCCATTGGGTCTTACATTTACAATACCAACAACAAAAAATACCTGGATTTTGTGGCTGGTGTTTCCGCTTGCACCCTCGGACATCAAAATCCACGGGTGAACAATGCTATTAAAAATCAATTGGATAAATATTCACACGTAATGGTTTACGGAGAATATTCCCAAAGTCCAGCCGTAGAATATTGCAAACTTTTAGCCGATAACCTTCCCTATCCATTGAAAAAAACCTATTTGGTTAATTCAGGAACCGAAGCCACCGAAGGCGCATTAAAATTGGCCCGACGCATTACTGGCCGAAGCCAATTAATTTCGTGTCACAACGCCTATCACGGAAATACAATGGGATCGCTGAGTGTAATGGGATTTGAAGAACGCAAGCAAGTTTTTCGACCACTAGTTCCCGATGTCGATTTTATTACCTTCAATAACGAAGACGATTTACAGAAAATTACCACCAAAACTGCCGGAATAATTCTTGAAACCATTCAAGGAGGAGCTGGATTTATTAAACCTTTCAACGGATTTCTAAAAAAAGTACGAACCCGTTGCACTGAAGTAGGTGCGATAATGATTCTCGACGAAATACAGCCTGGCTTTGGAAGAACAGGAAAATTATTCGGATTTCAAAACTACGATGTCGTTCCCGATATCATAATTATGGGCAAAGGAATGGGCGGCGGAATGCCCGTTGGCGGTTTCACGGCATCCGAAGAACACATGAATTTATTGAGCGACAACCCTAAACTAGGGCATATTACCACCTTTGGTGGCCATCCTGTCATCGCCGCAGCGTGTTTAGCAACATTGCAAGAATTGACCGAAACCTCAATAATGACAGACACTTTAGCAAAAGAAAAACTTTTCCGCACGCTTTTGGTTCACCCTTTGATTAAAGAAGTTCGAGGCGAAGGATTAATGTTGGCGGCTATGACCGAAAATTCCGAAATAACGAACAAAGTAATCTTCAAATGTCAGGATAAAGGGCTCATTTTATTCTGGTTATTATTCGAAGGTTGCGCCATCAGAATAACTCCTCCACTAACCATTTCTATCGAAGAAATTCAGGAAGGATGTAAGATAATTCTCGAAGTAATGGATGAAATTTTAAACGAAAATTAGTTTTTTTTGAAGCTATTCCTGCTATCATTCCAATCCTTACTATTGCTTCATTCTGAGCAATACTAAGGGATTTTCCCTTCTATCAGGGCTAAAAAATGACGTTAACCCAGACCGTTTTTTGTTAATTAAATTGTTCACAAAAAAAAGATTAAAATTCCATCATTAGAATAATATTCTATAGATTTATTGAAGGATAAATTAAATAAAATAGCATGCATTTAAGCGACGAAGAAGACGAGTACAAATTATCCTTATCAAAGTTTGAGTCAATGTTAAAAACCAACAAAGTACTCTTTTTTGATTCCGAAGAATTTGAAGAAATTATCCTTCACTATCTTGACATGGGAAAGCCAGCTTTGGCAAAAAAAGCTTTGAAACTAGCCCTAGAACAACACCCAAGATCTTCAGGATTAAAACTAGTTCAAGTAGAAATGCTAGTTTTTGAGGACAAATTGGATCAAGCCGAAAAATTGCTAAATGAGTTGTACGCAATTGAACCAACCAACGAAGAAATTTATATCCAAAAAGCCAATATTTATTCGAAAAGAGACAATCACGAAAAAGCTGTTGAATTACTGAAAATAGCTTTAAAATATACCGATGATTATGCCGATGTCTACAATTTAATTGGAATGGAATACCTTTTCATGGACGAATTAGGATTGGCTAAAGAAAATTTTATTAAGTGTTTAGAAGAAGATACCGAAGACCAAGCCGCTTTATATAATGTAGTTTATTGCTTTGAATTTTTAGATAAAAACGAAGAGGCTATAGAATATCTCACCAAATACATCGACAAAAATCCTTACAGTGAAATTGCATGGCATCAGATAGGTCGTTTAAATTATGGTTTGAAAAAATACGAAGCAGCACTTACCGCTTTTGAATATGCTACTTTAATTGACGATGAATTCCTCGGTGCCTACATGGAAAAAGCAAAGGCATATGAAAGACTAAAAATGTATGAAGAGGCAATCGAAAGTTACACCAGAACAATAGAATTAGACGAAGCTACTTCTTATGCATTACTTAGAATGGGTAAATGTTATGAGAAACTAGGAAAAAAGGCACTAGCAATAAAATACTTCAATAAAACAGTTCACGAAGATCCTTTATTAGACAAAGGCTGGATCGCAATTACTGATTTTTATGTGCGTCAAAAGAAATTTGAAAAAGCACTTTATTTTGTAAATAAAGCCTTAAATATCGACAACCAAAATCGTCTTTATTGGAAGCGTTTTGCAGCCATAAATAAGGAACTGAATTTATTTGAAGAGGCAGAATTTGGCTACAGAAAAGCAGTTGAATTTGGTGATTACCAAATAGACACTTGGTTGTTTTGGGTTGATATTCTTCAATACTTAGGAGAATTTGAAAGCGCAATTCATACTTTATTGCAAGCCTCTGAATATTTCCCAGAAGAATACGAAGTGGAATACCGATTGGCGGGATTGTACTTTATGATTCACGATGACAAAAAAGCAAAATTTCATTTAAGCAACGGACTTCGTTTAAACTTTGGTAAAAAAACTATTCTTGAGGAATCATTTCCTGTGGTTTGGGCACGCAAAATGGTTCAAAACGCAATCAATAAAGTGTCAAAATAAAATCTAAATGGCAAAGCACCAATTTGGTTTAGTTGGAAAAAATATCAGTTACTCTTTTTCTAAAGCACATTTTACAAAAAAATTTGAAGAGCTAAATTTGTTGGATTATTCCTATGAAAATTTAGATTTTCAAAACATTTCTGAATTGCCAAATTTTCTAAAAAATAATCCAAATTTAAAAGGCTTAAACGTAACTATTCCTTATAAAGAAGCCATTATTCCTTACTTAAATAAATTGTCTAAAAAAGCATCAGAAATTGGGGCTGTTAACACAATTCGTTTTACTAAAAAAGGAAAATTAAAAGGTTACAATACCGATTATTATGGTTTTCAAAAAGCACTCGAACCACTATTAAAACCTCATCACAAAAAGGCATTGCTATTAGGAACTGGTGGAGCTTCAAAAGCGGTTGCGTATGCATTAAATCAAATGGGAATTGCTACAACTTATGTTTCCCGAACTTCGTCAGGAAACGTCATTAGCTACAGCCAAATAAACGCTGAAACATTTAAAGAATACCTAATAATCATCAATTGCACACCATTAGGAACTTCGCCTAATACAAATGTATGCCCTGAAATTCCATATCAATATTTCACTTCCAATCACATTGCATTTGATTTAATCTACAATCCAGCTGAAACCTTATTTCTTCAAAAGGCAAAAGAACAAGGCTCCATAATCAAAAACGGTCTAGAAATGTTAGTTATTCAGGCAGAAAAATCTTGGGATATATGGAGTAAATAATTCCAAAAATTAGAAATTTTTTAAAATTATCTACCTATTTAAAATAATTAACAATTTAAATATCAAAAAATCTTTGAATTTTGATTGCTCTTTTGCTATCTTTCGTGCTTTAAATAATATGAACCTTAAACATTTTAAAAATGTTAGAAGAAAAGAATGATAACCTGTCAGTACAACTAAACGAGACAGATGGAAATGTAGAAAACGAATCACAAGAAGTGATTCAATCAGAAGTTGAAAAAGTTGAAGAAGTTCCTACGGACCCAATAGCAGAATTTGAAATTGAAGATGCCGAAGTAGTTATTGAAGAAGTTACTACTGAAACAAGTGATGCAATTACTGCTATTGAAAATGAAAATGCAGCTGAAAATGAAGATGAGACACTTAAAGAGCGTCATGAAATTCCGATGTTAGATTACGAATCGTTATCCATGGAAGAAATAATCGCTGAATTGGAAAAACTGAATACTATAGAAAACATAATGTCTGTTAAAGACCATGTTGAAGAAATAAAAAATTCATTTTTAGCTAAATATTACCATTTTTTAGAGGAGAAAAAAGAAGAATTTAATGCTGAAAATCCGGAATCAAAAGAAGAATTCCATTACCATTTTCCATTAAAATCTAAATTTGATCAATTGTATTCTTCTTTTAGAGATAAAAAGAATGCCCACTTTAAAAATTTACAAAACAATTTAAAAAATAATCTAGAGGTTCGATTGACAATAGTTGAAGAATTAAAAGAGCTTATTAATCCTCAAGAAAATATTAAAGACACGCTTAAACATTTCAACGAATTAAGAGAGCGTTGGAAAAATGCAGGAGCAATTCCAAAGGACAAATACAATCACGTTTGGAATAATTATCATTTCCATGTAGAGAATTTCTACGATTATTTACACTTAGATAGGGAAGCGCGCGACCTTGATTTCAAACACAATTTAGATCAAAAACTAAAAATAATTTCACGAGTTGAAGCATTAGTTCTAGAAGTAGATATTAATAAAGCATTCCGTGAATTGCAAGATTTACACAAAATTTGGAAAGAAGATATTGGTCCAGTTTCAAGAGAACATCGTGAAGAAATTTGGAATCGTTTTAGCGAATTAACCAAACAAATGCACGATAAGCGAGAGTTGTTATTTGAAGTACAACGTGGAACGGAGAAAGAAAATTTGGAGCGTAAAAAAGAAATCATTGCTCAAATTGAAGTTTTAGCAACAGAAAAAGTGAATGCGCATGGTCAATGGAAATCACAAATAGATAAAGTTGAAGCTTTAAGAACTGCATTTTTTTCAGCAGGTAAAGTTCCATCCGAAGTTAACGAAAGTACTTGGAATGAATTCAAAACTGCAGTTCGTAATTTTAACACCTTTAAAAATTCATTTTACAAGGATATTAAAAAAGAGCAACAAGATAATTTGAATAAGAAAATGGAATTAGTTGCTAGAGCAAAAGCACTTCAATCTAGTGAAGATTTTGCCACTACCACTCCATTAATGAAGCAAATTCAAGAAGAATGGAAATTGGTTGGGCACGTACCTAGAAAATATTCAGATTCTATTTGGGATGAGTATAAAACTGCTTGCAACCATTATTTCGAAGTTTTAAAAGCGCAAAAAAATGAATCCAATTCAGAAGAAGTAGAATCGTTTGAGAAGAAGAAAGCGTATCTAGAACAACTCAGAGAATTTCAGTTAATTGGGGAACATAAAGCCGATTTAGACGCTATTAAATTGCACATTGAAAATTGGAAAGGTTTAGGGAAAGTTCCTTTTGCAAGACGCCATATTGAAGGGAAGTTCAATAAAATATTGGATGCATTATTTGAAAAATTAAGCTTAAGCAAAAAAGAAACTGAAATGGTTCGTTTTTCTAACCGTGTTGGAAATTTATCCGATTCTAATGATAGTCGAAAATTGGAGAATGAAAAGATATTCATCATGCGTAAAATTGATGAAGTACAAAACGAAATATTCCAATTAGAAAATAATATTCAGTTTTTTGCCAATACAAGAAATGCCAAAAAAGAAAATTCTATAGTTTTAGAAGTTCGTAAAAACATTGCTATTCATAAAGAAACGCTTGATGTTTGGAAAGAAAAACTAAAACAAATTAGAAGTATAAATGTAGAGTAATCTTCTTATTTTAAACATAAAAAACCTCGCAATGCGGGGTTTTTTTATGAGGTAAATTGAAGGAAATGACAGAATAAACTTTTTGTAATTAGCTACATTTTCTTAGCTTCTTCCCAAAAAACATCCATTTCAGCTAAAGTCATATCCATTAATGGTTTTCCTAATTCTTGGGCTTTTGTCTCTAAATATTGAAACCTCTTGATGAATTTTTTATTAGTTCGCTCCAATGCATCTTCGGGATTGATATTTAAAAAACGAGCATAATTAATCATTGAAAATAGCACATCTCCAAATTCCGATTCCATTTTATCTTGGTTTCCAGCGGCTACTTCAATTTGAAATTCTTGGATTTCCTCTTGGACTTTATCCCAAACTTGATGCGGTTCTTCCCAGTCAAATCCCACGCCTTTAACTTTATCTTGAATTCTACTGGCTTTTACTAATGCTGGTAAACTCTTAGGAACGCCTTCTAATACCGACTTTTTACCTTCTTTCAACTTCAGCTTTTCCCAGTTTTGTTTCACTTCTTCTTCATCTTTTACCACCACATCACTATAAATATGTGGGTGACGATGAATGAGCTTTTCGCAAATTTCATTACAAACATCAGCAATATCAAAATCCTTGGTTTCGCTTCCTATCTTAGCATAAAAAACAATGTGCAATAGCAAATCCCCGAGTTCTTTTTTAACTTCATTCAAATTGTTATCCAATATAGCATCGCCCAATTCATAGGTTTCTTCAATGGTTAAATGACGTAAACTTTGCAAGGTTTGCTTTTGATCCCAAGGGCATTTTTCACGTAAATCATCCATTATGGTTAACAATCTATCGAAGGCTTGAAGTTGGTTTTTTCTATTGTTCATTTGAAATAGTTAAATTCTTGAAGTAATTAGTGTAAAAATAATAAATCCTGCCAGGATTACCTCTTGACAGGATAAAATTATATTCGAAAAGTAATAAAATTATTTAGATTTTGTTTTTTTTAGCGGGTTTAGTAGCCTTTTCAGTCGCAACTTCTTTTACGACTTGATCTAAAACCTCCTCCGAATTTTCAATTTTAGGTTCTTCTTTAGAAACCAAACCTTTTGCTTGAAGCATGTTGTACCAGTTTACTATTTTTTTAATATCAGAAGGATAAACTCGCTCTTGATCATAATCAGGAAGCACTTCAAGGAAATAGGCTACTAATTTAGAATTATCTTCTTTGTGGGAAATTGCAGGACCATTATCTTCTTTTATAGCAATAGTTCTCATTATTTCGGTTAATGGTTTTTCTTCTGAATAGGTATAAACAGAAATTTCAGAAAGCAAGCTTACATTACTTTTCAATCCAACCGTAATTTTCTTACCATCAATTAATGATTCGGCAACAAAACCAGTTCTGGTTTGAATTTTTAACGCGAATAAACCTGGTTTTCCTGCTATTGCTAATATTTTATCTAATGTCATTTTTAATAATTTAATCTATTATTTGAATTTATTATCTTCCTTTTTTATTACAAAATTTCATTCTATAGTCAGGGCGTGCTTTCCCATCCATAATATTTTGTAGTTTTTTCTTAATCAATTGTTTCTTTAATGATGAAATTAAATCGGTGAATAAAATGCCCTCTATGTGGTCGTATTCATGTTGGATTACTCGAGCTATCAAACCATCAAAAACTTCTGTTTTTATAACAAAATCTTCATCACAATATTCTAAGGTTATTCTCTCGTTTCTAAAAACATCTTCACGAACATCGGGAATACTTAAACAACCTTCATTAAAACCCCAAATTTCCCCTTCTTCTTTTATCATTTTAGCGTTAATGAAAGTGCGCTTGAAATTTTTTAATTTCAGCTGTTCTTCTATTGCCAATTCATCATCTTCACCGAAAGCAGAAGTATCTACTACAAATAAACGAATACTCATTCCAACTTGAGGGGCTGCAAGACCAACGCCACAAGCATTATACATAGTATCGTACATATTAGCAACGGTCTCTTTTAAATTGGAGTAATCAGATGAAATAGTATCCGCTACTTTTCTTAAAACTGGATCGCCATATCCTACAATTGGTAAAATCATTTAAATTATTATTTTGGATCTGAAAAATGAAATTCAGATAATTTAACTCATAATAGTTGGCAAAAATAACAAAAAATACAAGTTGAAATCGGTAATTAACAAATTATATTTTATTACGATTCAAATCGGTTACTAAATAATTTAAAACAACACTTCAAACTATATATTTCAATATAAGTAAACTATCTCAAATAATCTTGTAGCATTATGGTAGCGGAAATTTCATCCAATAGTGCTTTATTTTTTCTTTTATTTTTATTTAAACCGCTATCAATCATGGTTTGAAATGCCATTTTGGAGGTAAATCGTTCATCAACGCGAACTACTGGCATATTTGGGAAAAAGCTATTGAATTTTTTTACAAAAGCGGCAATGATTTCAGCACTTTGAGAGGGTTCACCGTTCATTTGTTTGGGTTCGCCAATAAGTACTTTTTCTACATTTTCTTTAGCAAAATAATCCTTTAAAAAATCAATTGTGGTTGCTGAAGGAATGGTAGTTAATCCAGATGCAATTATTTGCAATTCATCTGTAACTGCAATTCCAGTGCGTTTTTGTCCGTAATCTATAGCGAGAATTCGAGGCATTTTAAAATGAATTTTTGTGTTTCAAAATTGCAACAACTGAAACAGTTTCAAGTTCAATATCAACTTTAAAAACAACTTTATAGCCTTTAAAAACATAATCTCTTATATTTTCATCTTCAAAATATATGGATTTTTTAAACTGAAAAGGATTAAGTAAATCCCTGTTTAATTTTTCTATCAAATCATTTTTAAATTTTCTTGCAGCAAGAGGTTTATCTTTTGAAATAAAATCGACTATATCATTCAAATCATAATTAAATTCATTAGTTAATTTAATCTTCATGTTTTGATATTGTTTCTTCAAGTAAAATATCTAGCTCCTCAATAGTAGAATACACTGCAGTTCCGTCATTAATTTTATCAATTCTGGACTGAAGCATTTTTTTTTCTTCCTCAAAGGTTAACCTTTCTTCAACTATTTTTAATTCATCTGATGAAAATGTATTCAAAAATTCAAATATTTTTGCTTTAATTTCAGGTTGAAATTCTAATCTGATTGCTTCCATACTTATTTATTTACCACACAAATATACAATATTTTTAAATTCAACTTTTATAAATTAATTCTAAAAAAAACGTTTAAAATAGAGTTTTTTGCTTTTGTTTAAATACATTATCTTTGCGTAAAAAAATTTAAAATGAATAACTTACAAACTATAATAGAACAAGCTTGGAACAATAGAGAATTGTTAAAAGAAAATACAACTACAGACGCAATAAGAAAAGTGGTTGATTTACTAGACACAGGAACTTTAAGAGTTGCCGAACCAATTGGTGATAAATGGCAAGTTAACGAATGGGTTAAAAAAGCAGTTGTTATGTACTTTCCTATCCAAAAAATGGAAACTTTAGAAGTTGGTATCTTTGAATATCATGATAAAATTCCATTAAAAAGAGGGTATGCTGAAAAAGGAATTCGTGTAGTTCCAAATGCGGTTGCCAGACATGGTGCTTTTATTTCAAAAGGGGTAATATTAATGCCAAGTTACGTTAATATTGGGGCTTATGTTGATGAAGGGACAATGGTTGACACCTGGGCTACTGTAGGAAGTTGTGCTCAAATTGGTAAAAACGTACATTTAAGCGGTGGTGTTGGAATTGGTGGAGTTTTGGAACCCTTACAAGCGGCTCCAGTTATTATTGAAGATGGCGCATTCATTGGTTCAAGATGCATTGTGGTTGAAGGAGTTCATGTGGGTAAAGAAGCGGTATTAGGTGCAAATGTTTGTTTAACGGGTTCGACAAAAATTATCGACGTTACTGGTGAAACTCCTGTTGAAATGAAAGGTTATGTGCCTGCTAGATCTGTTGTTATACCTGGAAGTTATACCAAAAAATTTGCTGCAGGTGATTTTCAAGTACCTTGTGCATTAATTATTGGAACTCGCAAGCCTTCCACCGACTTAAAGACTTCTTTAAATGATGCTTTAAGAGAATATGATGTTGCCGTTTAATTGAGAAATCACATCAAAATCTGAACAAATAGAAATGATAATAAATTCCATTAACAAAAAAATTACATCTTTTTTAAATTTGTCTTTTTTCAATGATAGACTCTATATCATTTCAATTTGGATGATTATTACTTTAATATCTGTTGTAAAACAATTAAATATTGGAAACTACAATAATTATAAAATTTTTAAAAATGTCTATTTTCACACGATAGACAAACTGCCATTATACAAAGAATATCCTTTAGAATATTTCGATCACAACCATTACGGACCTATTTTTAGTATAGTAATAGCTCCATTTGCAATGCTACCAGATTATATAGGGATACCTCTTTGGTCATTATTTAATGCCGGAATTTTGGCATGGGCGATCACTCAGTTACCATTAAAATCAACACAAATAAATGCTATCCTTTGGATTTGTTTGCATGAACTATTAACTACATTACTAGGATTGCAATTTAACCCATTGATGACCGCAATTATTATTCTTTCTTTTGTGAATATCGAAAAAAAGAAAGATTTTTGGTCGGCATTTTTTATAGTTTTAGGTGTTTTTGTAAAATTATATGGAATTGTAGGATTAGCCTTTTTCTTTTTTTCAAAGAATAAAATTAAGTTTATTTTATCACTATTTTTCTGGAGTGTAGTACTATTTTCATTGCCAATGTTAATTTCTTCGCCCGAATACATTATTCAAACCTACCAAGAATGGTTTGTAAGGTTAGTTGAAAAAAATAACGAAAATGCAGGCTTAAATTCCTATCAAGATATTTCTTTAATGGGAATGGTTCGAAGATTTTTTCAAGACAGTACCCTCCCAAATTTACCGTTTTTAATTGGTGGAGTAATCTTATTTGGATTGCAATATCTAAGAATAAAAGAATACAAAGAAGTTTCATACAGATTAATGCTATTGGCTTCAGTTTTAATTTTTACAGTAATTTTTAGTTCTGGATCTGAATCACCAACGTACATAATAGCCTTTGTTGGCGTAGCAATTTGGTTTGTAATTCAGCCAAAACCAATATCCAATTTATATATCGCTTTATTTATTTTTGCTTTGATTCTTACCAGCTTATCACCTTCCGATTTAATTCCGAAAGATTTAAAAGACAATTATATTCGTCCTTATGCATTAAAAGCATTACCTTGTGTCTTAATTTGGTTTGCAATTATTTACGAAATGCTTAAAAATAAATTCAATAACTACAATTCAATTTCTCATTAAAATGACATTACAAAAGAAAATATCTATTGTTATTCCTTCATTTAATGAGGAAGGAAATATTAAAATTATAGTAAATGCGCTTAATGAAGTGCTTGAAAAATTAAATTACCGCTATGAATTAATATTTGTTGACGACGGAAGCAGTGACAAAACATTGCATCTATTACATGAAATTTCAGCTTCTGATTCTAATGTTTTCTTCATTGAATTATCGAGAAATTTTGGACATCAAAATGCATTAAAGGCAGGATTGGATTTGGCATCTGGTGACTGTATAATTACCATGGATGGCGATATGCAACATCCGCCAGAAATGATTCCTCAACTAATTGAAAAATGGGAAGAAGGTTACGATATTGTTTATACCCGTCGTTTAGAAGATAAAAAACTCCCAGCTTTTAAAAAAATTACATCAAAATACTTTTATAAATTCATCAATTCTATTTCTGAAATTAAAATTGAAGAAGGTACAGCCGATTTTAGATTGATGGACAAAAAAGTATCTACCGTGTTTTTTGCTTTTAGTGAAAATGAACTTTTTATCCGCGGATTAGTAAATTGGGTTGGTTTTAAGCAATTTGCAATCGACTATAAACCAGCCGAACGGTTCTCAGGAAATAGTAAATATACCGTTAAAAAAATGATGCAGTTTGCATTGAAAGGCATCACTTCATTTAGCATTCGACCACTATACATATCAATATTTCTGGGAATTTCTCTATTCTTCTTGTCTTTACTATTTTACATTTTATATGTATTTTATAGTATTTATTATGGACATGTAATTTCAGGATGGGCTTCAGTAATTTTTACAATCGTAATCTTTGGAGGTTTAAATCTTATTGTACTTGGAATAATTGGAGTTTATGTTGGAAAACTATTTATGCAGTCAAAACAACGTCCAAACTATTTAATTAGAGATACCAATTTAGAAGACAAAAAATGATATTATTGAGTTTTGATATTGAAGAATTTGACATGCCATTTGAATATGGTAAGACGATCAGTTTTGAAGATCAAATGAGTATTTCTATTGAAGGGACTTCTTCAATATTGGATTTATTAGAGAAACATCAAGTAAAAGCCACCTTTTTTAGTACCGTAATTTTTGCAATTAATGCACCCGAAATAATTAAGCGAATTATTAAAGATGGCCACGAAATTGCATCTCACAGTTATTATCATAGCGATTTTAAAGTGGAACATTTATTAGAATCTAAAGACAAATTAGAAGAAATTACCAATACGAAAGTTATCGGTTTTAGAATGCCAAGAATGCAACCTGTAGATGAAAAAGAAATTTATAAAGCCGGTTATATTTACAATTCATCAATAAATCCAACCTATTTACCGGGCAGATACAATAATTTTTCGAAGCCAAGAACCTATTTTAAGCAAGATGGTGTTTGGCAAATACCAGCATCAGTTAGCCCAATTATCCGTTTTCCACTTTTTTGGCTTTCGTTTCATAACCTTCCTCTTTGGTTGTATAAAATAATTTGCAACCTTACTTTTTTGAAAGATAAATACCTAAATATCTATTTCCACCCGTGGGAATTTACCAATTTAAAAGATTTCAATCGATTTGGTTTTCCAGGTTATGTTTCAAAAAACTCCGGAATTCAAATGTATGATAGATTAGATAATCTAATTGTTTGGATGAAGAAAAAGAATTATAATTTTCAAAGTACAAGAGATTTAATTGATAAAATAAAATCGTAATTGACATGAAAATAGCAGTAATTCAGCCAAAAATGATAGGAGATGTATTGATAACGAGTGTAATTTTTGAAGAATTGAAACAAAAATTTCCTACTGCTGAATTGCATTTCATTGTTAATAAAAATACGATTCCCGTTTTAGAAAACAATCCATTTATTGATAAAATCATCATTTTAGATCCCAATATTGAAAAAGGATTTTTAGGATTTGTTAAGCAAATGAATCGAATTAGACACGAAAAATACGACCTTATAATAGATTCTTATTCGAAATTAAATACAGCGCTTTTCTGCAAATTCTCAGGAGCTAAAAAAACAATTTCCTTTAATAAAAATTATTCAAATTTTTTCTATACCGATACCATTATTAGAACAAAAAATTCTATATCTACTGCTACAAAAGCTATTGAACATCGATTGCAATTATTAAAACCATTAGGAATTGATTTTCAAGTTATCAAACCAAAATTGTATTTACAAAATTCAGAAATTGATGAAGCAATCCAAATTTTAACTCAGAACAATATAGATTTAAAACGACCAATAATTATGATTAGTGCCATTGGAAGTAGTGAATCCAAAACGTATCCTTTGCACTACATGGCTCAAGTAATCGATGAAATTTCAGTAAATAAATCGGTTCAAATTTTATTTAATTATATTCCAAATCAAAAAAATACAGCCTTGAAATTGTATAAGTTGTGTAAACCAGAGACGCAAGAAAAAATATTTTTTGATGTTTATGCTAAATCCCTTCGTGAATTCATGGGATTAACAAGCCAATGTGAAGCACTTATAGGTAATGAAGGCGGTGCAATAAATATGGCAAAAGCGTTAAATATTCCCACATTTACAATATTTTCACCTTTTATTTTAAAAAATGATTGGAATATGTTTGAAAATGAAACTACAAATATTTCAGTTCATATTTCAGATTATTATCCAAATTTATCGCTTAAAAACTCCAAAAAAGATACTGAAATATATGAATTATTTAAACCTAAACTATTCAATAATTTATTACATTTATTTCTTAAAAATAACAAACTAAGATAAATGAAACTAGGGTTTGACGCTAAAAGATTCTTTCACAACAAAACAGGTTTGGGCAATTATAGTCGAGATCTGATTAGGATATTAGCACAATTTCATCCTGAAAATAGTTATTTATTATACAATCCAAAGCCCAAAAAAATTGACCGAATTTTAATTGATGGGAAAATTATCATTGAACATTTACCTGAAACTAAAAAAGATAAAAAGTTTTCTTCAGTTTGGAGATTAATTTCGGTTTGTTCCCAAATAAAAAAAGATAAAGTTGACCTATACCATGGATTATCAGGAGAAATTCCAATTGGTTTAAATAATTCAGGAGTGAAAACAGTGGTTACTATTCACGATTTAATATTTATGAGGTATCCCAATTTATATTCTTTTTTTGATCGTAAAATCCATTATTACAAATTTAAATATGCTGCTAATAATGCCGATTTAGTTATTGCAATTAGCGAACAAACAAAAAAAGACATTGTTACCTATTTAAAAATTAATCCTGAAAAAATCAAAGTCATATATCAGGGATGTGCTCCAGTTTTTAAAGAAGAAATCCCCATAGAATTTATAGAACTAACTAGAAATAAATACCAATTACCAACTCATTTTATATTAAATGTTGGAACAATTGAAAAGCGAAAAAATGTACTTTCAGTTATAAAAGCCATTAAAGAAATAGACACACAATTAGTTGTCATTGGTAAAAAAACAGATTATTTTAAAGAAGTCAACAATTATATCGTTGAAAATAATATTCAAAATAAAGTGATATTTCTTGAAAATGTAGAATTAAAAGAATTAGCATCAATTTATAGAATGGCTTCCGTATTTATTTACCCCTCTGTTTTTGAAGGATTTGGAATTCCAATTATTGAAGCATTGTATTCAAAAACTCCTGTAATAACTTCAAAAGGTGGGTGTTTTTCTGAAGCAGGAGGAGAAAATTCAGTTTATATAAATGCCCTAAATTATAAAGAAATTAAAGGTGAACTAGAAGAATTATTAGCTAATTCAGAAAAAAGAGAGTTAATGAAACAAAAAGGATTTGAATTTGTTCAAAAATTTAACGATGATATAATTGCCAAAAATTGGGTGGAAACCTATAATGAAGTAGTAAGATTATATTAAACTTATTAAAACAATTTGCAGAAATTAAAAATACCACAAAAAACGTAATTATATTTGTTCCCTAATACTGAAAAGTATTTTATGAAATTTTAAAAAAAAAAGATTCAATGCAAAAATTATTTATTACAATTAGCCTTTTGTGCTTTTCAATAGTTTTCTCACAAGACATTAAATCAACTTCAGGAAAATATACAGCTCATAATAAAGGTAAAATGTATTTTTATTGGGGAGGAAATCGCGATAGTTACACCAATTCAGACATTCATTTTAAGGGTGCTAATTACGATTTTACACTTTACGATGTAGCAGCGGTCGACCGTCCTGTAGGGTGGCATATTGACTATATAAACCCTGCTAAGATGACAATTCCTCAAACCAATTTTAGAGTAGGATATTTCATTAATGACCACTATAATATTTCTATTGGTGTAGATCACATGAAATACGTGATGATTCAAAATCAATCGGCAAGAATTTCTGGAACATATCCAAATTTATACAATTCAACAGTAATTAATAACGGATTTGTAGATTTAAGCGATGAGAGTTTTTTAACTTTTGAACACACAGATGGATTAAATTATATCAATTCAGAATTTTCAAGAGTAGATGATATATCGAAATTATTTAAAATAAATGATACCGATAAAATCCAAATAAGCTTAACAGAAGGTATCGGAGCTGGGATTTTATATCCTAAAACAAATGTGATGTTAATGAGAAAAGAGCGTCACGATGATTTTAATGTGGCAGGTTATGGATTTTCTGCGAAAGCAGGACTTAATATTACCTTCTTTAAGCACTATTTTATTCAAGGAGAATTAAAAGGAGGTTATATTAATATGCCAAATATAAAAACGACTTTTGATAATGCCGACAGTGCTTCACAAAATTTTATGTTTTTTGAACGAGTTATCGCCTTTGGTGGAATATTCCAATTATAATTGAAAACTAAACCTTATCAATTCCATTTTCTGTTTTAATAATTTTATTATTTTTATTGAAAGCACGAATACTATTATTATTTTTCCAAATTTCAGGTGAAGAATAACCACGACTGTGTTCTAAATGCACGCAAATTGCATTGTATCGAATTTGCTTTGAAAGCATACCGTTATTAAACATTCTCTCCCCCATTTCTCGATCTTCTCCCCCATATTGCATTTCATTATTGAAACCATTTACTGCTAAAATATCATTTTTCCAGCCCGAAGAATTGTGACCGTTCCAAGATCTTTTTGTTGGAGTAATCCAATTCATAAATTGAGCTATAATTTTATTATTAGTCAATTTAATGCTTTTGAAATTCAACTTAAATCCATTTTTTTTCAACCAAGTTAGCTTAAAACAATTTGAATTTATTATGTCATTTTCTGAAATTAATTTAGAAATAAAAAGCGGTAATTTAAAATAACCACCTGATAAAAAATAGCCAGTTTCCCTGTATTTTAGATGCATTTCAATAAAATCTTTTCTAGGAATACAATCGCCATCTGTAAAAATTAAATAGTCAGAATTTGACTTTAAAATGGCTTTATTTAAGATTTTTGTTTTTTGGAAACCGTGGTCTTCATGCCAAACATGGATAATTGGATTTTTAAATTTAGTGGAAAATCGATAAATTAAATCTTTAGTTTCAGAAGTAGAACCATCATCAGCAATAATAATTTCAAAATCGCACTCCGATTGGACGCTATATCCAATTAGTACCTTTTGCAACCATTCAACTTCATTGTATGTTGTGATAATTACTGAAACTTTCATTTTTTCTTTTGAAAAGTGAAAATACTATTTTTTCACAACTATTTCTTCCAAAATTTCAATTTCTTTTTTAATCTTCTTTTTCTGAAGTATTGATTTTGAAAATCGGTTGTCATTTTCCAAAGTGCTCGAAAGATTAATTCTTCTGATTCTCCAGAAACAATAGCATATTCATTACTCATTATTTTAACCATTTCCTCTTTGTAAGTCAATCTACATAGATTTTTCATTCGAATATCAAAAGACATAGAATTGTGAAATATCATTCTATTTAAATCTACTAAGAAGAAATCATAGCTCCCATTTTCGTTTTTTTTAATCAATGTATTTCCAGGGGAATGATCTAAAAATTCAACTCCTTTTTGGTGTAAAAAATAGGAAAAACGAGTAAATTGTCTTAAAATTATTTCATTTTCAGGAAATTCTGGTATTTGAACTAATTCTCTAAAAGTTAAATTACATTCTAAATGTTCGCTTATATAATAGCTCTTTTTTAATCCAAATAGAGAGGAACTTTCAAAATAAGCTATCGGTTGTGGGGTACCGATTTCATTTTCTAAAAGTTTATTGGCATATTCAAATGATCTTCTCGCTTTTGATTTTCTAAAATACCTATAAATTATAGAATTTAATAGATGTGGTTTTTTAAATGATTTTACGTTTACTTTGGTAGAATCTAAATCAAATAATTTAATTGTATTTCTATTTCCTTCACCAAAAATAATTCCTGAACTATTGAAATTATTGATTAATTCAACAATTTCACTTTTTTTAGATTGGTATAATGGGTGGAAATTTGACTTCATATAATAAAATATAGAATGAATTATTTAAATAAAAATTTAAACCATTGACCAAAGTTCTTTTGTCTGATAAAACTCTTTGAAATTTGCAAACTTTTGGTATTTGCAACTATATCTTTAATTTCTTGAATTTTATTTGTTGGAAAATAACTTAATGTCTTCCATCTTTCTGGTTCAATATAATAAAAATCGGTCAAGTCTAGATAGTTATTTTCGTTAACTGAAATCCATTTATTTAGGAAATCTTTATTAACATCTATATTATGCGACCAGTTTTCTAATTTGAAACGCAATTGTTCCTCTGACCTAGCAACAGATTCATGTAAAACCAAACTGTCTAAATAAATGACTCTTTCATTTGTTCTTCTTGCATTTTTATAATTTGGATAATTGGTAGCAAAAACCGATTTCTGAGGTTTATCAATGTATAAAATACCGTTTTCAGTGTATTTATAAATAATCAACCAAAAAGCAAATATTTGAATTTTATTTTTTTCAGGATGATCTAAATAGGAATCGTATTTTCTTAAGTCACTAACAAATTTTTCAAAATCGATGAAATACTCATCAGAATCAACTTGAATAAGCCAGTTTCCAATTCCCATTTTTTGCGAAAGCATCGTACGTTCCCGAGTATCATTTTCTAAAGTAGAGAGTTCAGGGCGATAAAAATCATCCTCATAAATTTCAATTTTATTATTGGTATCGAATTCTTTCAACCAACTATAAAATTCAGCTTCAATAGTAAATTTTTGGCCTTTCCATGTACGTAATTCTTTATCTACGGCAAGAAATATTCTATCAGCCATTTGATAAACTGGCGGCAATGAATGTTTTAATAAATCATAATCGTAAGATAATAGAAAACCGACGTGAATTTTTTTCATAATAAATGGGTGATAAATAACTTAAAATCTCAATATTATCGTTGAATAGAAGGCTTAGGCAAAAAAATCAAAATAATATTTAGGGTTGCTTTCAAAACTTTCCAAGCCAACTTGTGTTTTTTAATGTGCTGGTATTGCAAAAATCGTTTGGAATTTAATTCATTTACCTCTTTATAATCATCAATAAATGTTGGAAAATACTTTTGTAAAGATTCTAATTTTTCTTTTACAAATAAGTCTGCAAATTTAGGATTAGAAGAAATGCCAGTAAAATCATAATCGGCAATAGTCTTTTTTAAATATTTTGTAGGCACGTTAGCATAACAAATCGTGTAAACAAAAAACTCCCAATCAGAAGCTATTTTATAATTTTCATTATAATAAAAATAGGTTTCAAAAAGTGATCTACGTATAAATGTGGATTGGTGATTGATTGAACTGGAGTAGAAAAAAGAAAAGGAAAGTTTTTCAGGGTACGTTTTTAATCGTTTATAATTGGGACTAATTTTATTATTATCACCATAATAAATATCATAATCTGAATTTAAATCGGTCGAAATATCTTTCAAAATAGTATTTGAAGCAAAACAATCACCTCCATTCATAAAGAGTACAAATTCCCCTTTTGCAGCTTTAATACCTTTATTCATTGCATTAAAAACACCGCTGTCTTTTTCACTAACCCAGTAATTTATTTTGGATTTATTTTGTTCAATAATAGCTAAACTTCCATCTGTACTTCCACCATCAATTATAATAAATTCGTAATCATCAAAATTTTGATTTACAACACTTTCTATAGTTTTACTTAAACCATTAGCATCATTAAAATTAACAGTAATAATTGATATTTTAGGCATAATTATTCAAATCAATAATTAATTAGAAGAATTTAGGAATAGCAACTTCTTTGAATTTTTCACAAACAAATTTTATTTTCTCTTCATCTAAATACAAATGATTTGGTAAATAAAGTCCGTAATCGTGAATAACATCCGCAACATCTAAAGGAGTATGTCCGTATTTCTTAATCCAAAAAGGTTGTTTTCCCATACTACCGCAAATTAATGGCCTTACTTCAATATTATTTTTCTTTAAATGATTGAAAACTTCCATTCTATTTTCAACAATTGTTCCGTAAGCAAATGAAGATAATTCAGAAAATTTACTTACTTGTTTCCAATATTTACCTTCTAAATATTTATTGTAAAAATTATAATTATTTTCTCTAACTTTTATGATTTCATTCATTTTATCCAATTGACCGATTCCGATAAATGCATTTAGATCGGTAGATCTAAGGTTGAATCCTGGATAATAAAAAGTATAAAATTCTCTAACATCGTCGATATTGTATTCTTTTTTCCACTCTTCTTTAAAGTTAGAATCTACGTCTCTAGACCAGCCGTGAGAACGAATTGAAAGCATTAAATTGTATAATTTTGTATCGTTTGTTGTTACTGCACCACCTTCAATTGTTGAAATATGGTGTCCATAATAGAAAGAGAAAGAACCTGCTAAAGATAAATTACCGGCTTTTTTTTCATTAACATCAGAAGTCCCAAGTGCCTCACAAGCATCTTCAATTAATAGTACATCGTATTTTTCACAAAGTCTATTAATTTCATCCATATCGTTCAAATGCGCTAAAACGTGCACTATAATTAACAAAGCTGGTTTTTCTTTGATAAAAATTTCTTCCAGTTTTACGGTATCAAGTCCTAAATTTACGTTATTACTATCACATAATAATACATCAAAACCGAACTGCAAAAATGGAGAAAGCGTTGTAATCCAACTAATTGCAGGAACAACTACTTTTTTATTTCTTAAATAATTACCTTCCAAAAGTGAATAAGCCATCAATAAATTTGCCGAAGAACCACTGTTTACCATCACACAATGCTTGGTTCCGGTAAAACTTGCAAATTTCTTTTCAAATTCAACTACTAAAGGCCCCTTTGTTAATTGTGGGGAGTTAGGAATCCATTCGCTTAACGCTAAAAGTTCATCGTGGGTTATAGTATTTTCTGCTAATCTTATCATTATTTTACTTTTTGATTTTATTAATTTTAATAAGGTTCTTTTTTATTTTGTAATAGTATTTTGCCAAATAATAAATCTTAAATGCGGCTATAAATTTATTTATATAATAATAAATTCTCGCATCTTGGTATGCATTTTTAATTCTAGCTCTTTTCTTTTTATCGGAATCGGCATTAACAGTAATTGAATTTTCATGAGCTCTAAATACTGCCAATGGTTTGTTTACATATCCAAAATACTGATAATCAACACAACTCATTAATGAAAATAGAATATCTGGACCCACTCCGTGATAATGATTTTTTGAAAACGGAACTGCTCCTACAAATAATGAGTCTAATAAAATTTGCTTTCTAAAAATACCAGCACCAGGCGAAGTTAATTTTTTAATATTAAAATCTAAAAGTTTTTTGGAAGGAAAAACACCGGTTTCATTAGTTAGTGTAAACAAATTTTCACCGAATTTTTTTTCATTTTCAAGATATACAATCGCATCTGAAAAAACACAGCCAACATTTACGTTGAATAATTGCTGACATTCTTCTATAAAGGTTGGATAAATCCAATCGTCATCATAATTAATATGAATTAGATCATTAGTTGCATGTAAAATTCCATCTAGCCAACAAAAATGAACGCCAGAATCTAATTCTCTGCGGATATATTTTATTTGATCACCATACTTTTTGACTACTTCAGGTGTATTATCGGTGCTCCCGTGATCACAAACAATGATCTCACAAGGTTGCGTTTGAGATAGACAAGAATCGATACATTCGACCAAAAAATCAGCTCTATTAAAAGTTGGAATTATTATTGAAACGTTATTATTCATTGGTATTTAGAATTTTTTTTAATAAAGAAATATCAGCATTTAAATGATTTACCTTTTCTGTTTCATCAATATCAAAAGTCAAATCTACAGGTGAAATACTTTTTACAAAATCTATAATTTTGGTTGATTTTCCTGAGGCAATATTTACAATTCCTACGTAATTCATTTTTACTAAATCAATAATTCTGTCGCAAACTGCTTCGGCATTCAAAAAATCCCGAGTTGAATTTGCTCCAAACAATTTAAATGGCTTCGATAAATCTTCGCTTTGAAACCTATTTAACAAATTTGGATACAAAAATGGAGGATTTTGAGATTCATGGTAAAAGCTAAAAATTCGACCAATACATAAATTTAATGACTTGTTTTTAGTGCAATAATCGAGCAACAATAATTCGGAAATTCTTTTAGTTAAGCCATAGGAATTAATAGGATTAATAAGATCTGTTTCTTTTAAAGGTAGCGCAGAACTTTCATAAACATGGCTTGTGCTCGCATAAAAAATACCCATTGAATGATCTAATTTACCGATAGCTTTTACCAGATTAATGGTGCCAGAAACATTAACTTCATAGGCTTCGGCGATATTATTTTCAACGTCCGAAATAGCAACTTTAGAAGCTAAATGAATTACATAATTGATTTCATCTGATTTTAGCCAATTAAAAATAGCAGTTTCATTCCGAATATCATCATTAAAAGTTGAAAAATCTATGTTTTTACTTTCTAATTTTTGACAAATAATTCTTCCTAAAACGCCTTTAGATCCTGTAATTCCTATCATTATTTGATTATTGCTAAGAAATGTTTAAAAACTATGATTATAAAAATAAATGGAGTTCTTAAATATTCAAGCAAATGTAATTTAATTAATAAAAATAACAATACGATTCAATCAAAAAAGGTTGGGTTTCTATAGGAATTTAGTAATATATTTGCTAAAATTTTTAAATAATGAATTCAGATATTAACCAAGAGGTTCATAAAGCATTCGAAATTATTAAAGAAGGCGGAATAATTCTTTACCCGACCGATACCGTTTGGGGAATTGGTTGCGACGCTACTAATCCTGAAGCTGTTGCCAAAATATACCAATTAAAACAACGTGAAGAAACGAAAAGTATGATCGTTTTGATGAATGGAGAGAAAATGATGTACAATGTTTTTAAGGAAGTTCCAGAAGTCGCTTGGCAAATTATTGATTTATCAGAAAAACCAACTACAATAATTCTAGATCAGCCTAGAAATGTAGCTTCAAACTTAATCGCTTCTGATAAAACATTAGGAATTCGATTAGTAAAAGAGCCGTTTTGTTTTAAATTAATTGAGAAAATGAAAAAACCATTGGTTTCAACTTCGGCAAATATTTCGGGGCAACCTACCCCAATTGCTTTTAAAGATATTAGTCAAGAAATTATTAAAGGTGTGGACTATGTTGTAAATTTGCACCAAGATAAAATTGGGGGAAAACCGTCAACGATTATAAAAATTGGGTTAAATAGTCAGGTAAAAATAATTAGAAAATAAAAAAAGTTATCTGCAGATAAAATATAAGCCACGGATTCACAGATTAAAATCAAAAAATGTCAAACTATTTATACGAAGAAGATACCTACAAAATTATTGGAGCATTGATTGAAGTTCATAAAAATCTTGGAAAAGGATTTTCTGAAATTGTGAATAAAGATGCTTTTGAATATGAACTTAAAAAAATTAATTTCTCATTTGAAAGAGAAAAAGAATATTTAGTTCATTATAAAGACATAATATTAAACCATAAATTTTATGCTGATTTTGTGGTTTTAGGCAAAATAATTATTGAAATAAAATCAGCAGATAAAATACATGAAAAACACATTTCACAATGCTTGAACTATTTACACGTTTCAGGACATAGACTAGCTATTTTGGTAAATTTCAACAAAAATTCTCTTGAATATAAGAGAATAATTAAATAAAATCTGTGAATCAGTGGCTAAAATAATGATTAATTTTAGTAATGCCTTAAATAACAAAATATTCGAAGTGATTTCTAGAGCTTCACAAGAACTAAACATTGAAAGTTATGTTATAGGCGGCTTTGTGCGTGATTATTTATTGGGAAGAGAATGTAAAAAAGATATTGATATTGTTGCTATTGGAAGTGGAATTGAATTGGCGTTAAAAGTGTCTGAAATGCTTCCAAAAAAACCAAAAGTTCAAGTTTTTAAAACCTATGGAACGGCAATGTTGCGCTTTGAAGATACCGAAATTGAATTTGTAGGTGCTCGTAAAGAATCCTACAATTTTGAAAGTAGAAATCCAGTAGTTGAAAATGGGACCTTAGAAGACGATCAAAACCGACGTGATTTTACCATCAATGCACTTGCAATTTCTTTAAACAAAAACAATTATGGTGATTTATTAGATCCGTTTAATGGATTGGAAGATTTGAAAAATAAAATCATCAAAACTCCACTTGACCCTGATATCACCTATTCTGATGATCCCTTGCGAATGCTACGAGGAATTCGTTTTGCTAATCAGTTAAAATTTGAAATTGAAGAAAATTCTTTGCAATCTATTGCTAATAATAAAGATCGAATAAATATTATTACCGGTGAACGAATTGTTGACGAGTTAAACAAAATTCTATCTACCGACAAACCATCAATTGGATTCCTTTTGTTATACAAAACGGGGCTTTTAGATATTATTTTACCTGAATTAACCGCATTAAATCAAGTAGAAGAAATAGAAGGTCAATCGCATAAAAACAACTTTTATCATACTTTGGAAGTGGTAGATAATATTTGTCCAAATACCGATGATGTTTGGCTTCGCTGGTCAGCATTATTACACGATATTGGCAAAGCGCCAACAAAAAAATTCAATAAAAAACAAGGTTGGACTTTTCACGGACATGAGTTTTTGGGTGGTAAAATGGCAAAAAAAATCTTCGAACGCCTTCATATGCCGCTAAATCACAAAATGAAATTTGTACAAAAAATGGTTATGATGAGTTCGCGACCAATTGTACTTTCTGAGGATATGGTTACCGATTCTGCAGTTCGAAGGTTGGTATTTGATGCCGGTGAAGATGTGGACGATTTAATGACTTTATGTGAAGCAGATATCACTACGAAAAACCCAAAGAAATTCAAGAAATACCATAATAATTTTGAAATTGTACGAAAGAAAATAATTGAAGTAGAAGAGCGAGATCATGTAAGGAATTTTCAACCGCCAATTACAGGTGAAGAAATCATGGGCTTATTTAATTTAAAGCCGTCACGTGAAATTGGAGTTTTAAAAGAAGCCATAAAAGAAGCTATTTTGGAAGGTGAAATTGCAAATGAATACAATGAAGCCTATGAATTTATGTTAAAAAAAGCAGCAAAATTGGGATTAAAAAAACTAGAAAAACAATGAAAAAATATTTTATTTCTTGGGCAAAAGCTTCTTTAATTTTAGTTTATTTAGTTATAGTTGCAGGTGCATTAGTTAGAATGACAGGCTCTGGAATGGGCTGCCCTGATTGGCCAAAATGTTTTGGTTACTATATTCCACCTACGGAAGCGAAAGAACTTTTATACACTCCAGGAAAAGAATATTCAAAAGGACAAGTTATTATTAAAGATGAAAAGCTATTAGTTGCTAAAGACCATTTTGTAGCAGCAAATAATTTTGAAAGTTCCTATTGGGAAAAATATTCCAAACATGAATATGCTATTTTCAATCCATTACACACTTGGGTAGAATATATTAACCGTTTAATTGGTGCTATAGCAGGATTAGCATGTATCATTGCGTTATTTTTATCATTTGGTTATTGGAAAGAAAATAAAAAATTATTTTTTTTAAGTTTGCTGATTTGTTTTTTAATGGGATTCCAGGCATGGCTAGGAAAAACAGTAGTCGATTCTGTATTGAATCCTTATAAAATAACCACTCACATGCTTGCAGCTTTGCTAATCGTTGGGGTTCAATTGTTTGTGATTTATTCTGTTCGAGAAAATCAAAAAATAAAAACCTTCAATACTGAATTTAAATGGGTTTTAGTTGCAGCATTAGGATTAACCATTTTACAAATCATTTTTGGAACTCAGGTTCGTGAATCGGTTGATACCATTGTTGAGGCAGGTTTACCAAAGGAAGTTTGGTTACAAAATCCTAAAGGTGGTTTCTATATGCACCGAAGTTTTTCAATAATTGTACTTTTTACAAACCTATTTTTGTTTTGGAGAAACAGAGAATTAAAATTAGGTTTAAATAAAATGAATTGGGTAATTGCTTTACTTTGTGTAGAAATTTTATCAGGAATTACGATGTTCTATTTAAATTTTCCATTTGGATCACAAACCGTACATGTAGTAATTGCTACCATTTTATTTGGTTTACAATTCTATTTATTATTAGAAAACAGTAAAAAAAATACTAAATAATTACCTAAAAATAGTGTGCCATTTACTGTAATTTATTTATAACCATTTTTATTATTTACACCATATTAATTTTTATTATAATTTACCTCACAAAACGATTATTAAGGATTAAAACCACTATAGAATAAATCGATAGTTATAATTTAAATGTTTGTTTTTCAATATTTTATAATAAATTAATTAAATTAATAATAAAGGTAATTTTTATCAAATTCAATTTTTTTTATAAATTGATTTTATCATAAATTAACATCATAATATTACCAAAAAAAATGCTCAAAAAAAATCAGATACTATATTATTTAATAATTAATTTTGATTAAAATTTAGTTTGTAAAATTGTGTTGTTTTTTTAGCCTGGACCTGTCTGCCAGCAGGCAGGTAGAAGGGAAAATCCCGTTTTATTTTACGTTAGAAAAAATAAAGCAGATTTGGAATGATAGCCGGATTAGCTCCTAAAAAAATCTTATTAACAAATCTGGAATCTGAAATCTAAAATCTAAAATTAAATTTTACCTTTGTTACTTCACAAAAATAAAGAATATGGTTTATAAATTTAGAGTGATTTTAGACGCGGAAGAGGATATTTTTAGAGATATTGCAATACTTTCTGAAGATACTTTGGAGGATTTGCACAATGCTATTTTCAATTCATTTGGATTTGACGGGATGGAAGTTGCGTCATTTTACACTTGTGACGCTACGTGGAATCAGGAAGATGAGATTCCGATGTTTGACGCTGGTGATGTTCCGGGCGAGCAAAAAACGATGAGCGATTATCAATTATCGGATTTGTTGGATAAGCAAAATACGAAAATAATATACGTTTACGATTTTATAAATATGTGGACATTCCTAGTGGAATTGGCTGCTATTGAAGAACAGATTCCGGGAAATAATTACCCTGAAACCATTTTTTCTCATGGCGAAATGCCTGATGAAGCGATCGAAAAGAACTTTGAAGCCGATATGCACGATGATATTTATGGCGAATTTGAAGATGACTTGGACGAAGATGATCTAGACATGTTTGGAGGCGACGATAGTTTTGAGGATTACGGATCGGAAGAGAAGTGGTAGGACCCTCTCCCCGGCCCTCTCCAAAGGACAGGGTGACAAACTGAATAAAAAATTCTTGAAAATAAATTTTTCTCGTATTTATTACCTTTCGAGAGAGAAAAATAAACAACTAATTATACACTAACATTCACATCTCGTCTCCCTCTCCTTTGGAGACGGTTGGGGAGAGGAAAAATTTACTATGCTAAACCTATATAATACCCACATTGAAACCTTATCAATTCACAGAGTTGGTAATAAAAGCCGAAACGAATCTCAATTTTTATCTGAACAACCTTTTAATCTAAACGATGAAATTGTACCGCTGATGAAAGAATATTTCTTCCGACCTTTTAGAGAAAAGGAAGAGAATTATTTCCAATTTGCTCATGAGGTGGATTTGGATTACAATGAAATGTTCCAATTTGCTTCGGAAGTTTTTGTTGACCCAAGTAGTCTTCATGACATTTCTAAGAAAATTACCAATCATTTATTTGAGCAATCGAATCATCCGCACATTAAAAATGGGGAAGTTTATGTAACGTATTTAACTAATGTAAACATTGACAATACTGTAGTTGATGCAATTGGGGTGTTTAAAAGTGAAGTCCAAACTGATTTTTTACAATTTGAAGAAAAAGGAACCACTTTAGAAATGATTTTGCAACAAGGGATAAACCTCAGCAAATTAGACAAAGGATGCTTAATTTTTAATTACAAAAAAGAGGAAGGATACAAGATTTTATCTGTAGACAGTAATCGTTACGATGCTAGATATTGGCTGGAACATTTTTTATCTGTTGATGCTTTTCAAGACGAGAATTTTATCACTAAGAAATACTTAAAATTCTGTCAAGGATTTGCAAAAGAAGTTGTTTTTCCTGCTGAAGATAAAAAACAGGAAGTAATGTTTATGAATCGTTCGGTGAATTATTTTGCTAAAAACGACCAATTTGAAGAAAGTAATTTCTTGAATGAAGTAATGGACAATCCCGATTTAATTCCTGAATTTAGAAGCTATAAAGTGGATAAAGGCGAAAAATACAGTATTGAAGATGTTACTACTTTTCCTATTGCAAATTCGGCAGTTTCAGATGCTCGAAAATCGATTAAAAATGTAATTAATTTGGATACTCACATTCAAATTAAAATGGACTTCATTAATCCTGAAAGTGCCGAAAAATATGTTGAAAAAGGTTGGGATGAAGAAAAGCAAATGTATTATTATTTGGTTTATTTCAACAAAGAGCAAAAAAGTTAGATTTCTAAAACTATTTAACGATCCCTCAATAATAAGGGGTTTTTTTGGTAAAAATTATAGTTTTTGTAACATTTATAAACATAAAACGTCTTACAATTTAAAAAATAAAATTTGGAAAATATACTATCGATTAATAATCTTAACAAGATTTACAATAAATATGTTCATGCGGTAAACAATGTTTCACTGGAAATTCACAAAGGAAATGTTTACGGTATTTTAGGTCCTAATGGGAGCGGAAAATCTACTACTTTAGGAATTGTACTTAATGTGGTTAATAAAACTTCTGGTGAATACAGTTGGTTTGGTGGTAAAATGGAAACCCACGAAGCACTTAAAAAAGTGGGGGCAATTATTGAACGTCCCAATTTTTACCCGTATATGACCGCCAAGCAAAACTTGGAATTGGTTTGCAAAATCAAAAATATCGACTATTCCAAAGTTCAGGAAAAACTGGCATTAGTTGGATTAGTAGAACGAGAAAATAGCAAGTTTAATACTTTTTCCTTAGGAATGAAGCAGCGTTTAGCAATTGCTTCCGCATTATTGAACGATCCTGAAATTCTTATTTTAGATGAACCTACCAATGGATTAGATCCCCAGGGAATTCATCAAATTCGTGATATTATTAAACTAATTGCCTCTCAAGGCACAACTATTTTATTGGCTTCTCACCTACTTGATGAAGTGGAAAAAGTATGTTCGCACGTTTTAGTTTTACAAAAGGGTAAAATTCTATACTCAGGAACGGTTGATGGAATGACTTCCAATGAAGGCTATTTCGAGTTGGAATCTGACAATAATGAAACTTTAAAAACAGTTTTAGGTGCGCATCCAGCCATCGAAAAAGTAGTTACTGAAGATGGAAAAGTATTGGTTTATCTAAAAAGTCCATTGGCTGCAGCCGATTTAAATAAATATTTATTTGAAAACAACATTTTTTTGAATCATTTAGTTAAACGTAAAACTAGTTTGGAAGAGCAATTTTTGGAATTGACAAAAAACAAGTAGTAATTTCGATGGTAATTTCAATTAAAAAAATTTAAATCACAACTCTCAAATCTTAAATCCGAAATCTCAAATCACAAATATAAATGAAACGATTACTTTCTATAGAATTACAAAAAATATGGTTGAGCAGATCTAGTAGAATATTATCAATAACCTATTTCTTTATACTTTCTTTTATTGCATTAATTGCTTCAATAAAATTTAATTTTGGCAGCTTCCAACTTCATATTGCTGATGAAGGGATATTTAATTTTCCTTATATATGGCATTTTAATACCTATATCGCTGCAATTTTAAAGTTCTTTTTAGCAATTGTAATCGTTTCTATGATGGCAAACGAATACAGCTACGGAACCTTAAAACAAAACTTAATAGACGGGATGAGTAAACAAGAATTTGTACTTTCAAAATTCTTAACTGTTGTTGTATTTTCAGCAGTATCTACACTTTTTGTTTTTGTTATGTCGCTTATTCTTGGTTATAGTTTTTCCTCTTATACCGAGTTTAGCATTGTTTTTTCGGACCTGGAATACCTACTTGCCTATTTTGTAAAATTACTAGGTTTCTTTTCGTTCTGTCTTTTTTTAGGAATATTAGTGAAAAGATCTGCTTTTGCAATTGGATTTCTCTTTGTGTGGAATATTTTGGAAGGTATCACAAAAGGTATTTTAAATTTTAAAGTATTTCCTGAAGGAAAAACAGCTGATACTATTATGCAATTTTTTCCTTTAGAATCTATGGGTAATTTAATTGTAGAACCATTTTCAAGGTTATCCGTAATTAAAAATATTCAAACTGCTATTGGAGGTGCTGGAAATGAAAAAGACTACAGCGTGCATTTAACTTCAATACTAATAGTTTTAGCTTGGACAGCGATTTTCGTTTTTCTTTCTTATAAATTACTGAAGAAAAGAGATTTGTAGTATCTTTGTGTAGTTATGAAAATTACACAAAAATCCCTCTATTTCATATTAACATTTTGCTTTTCATGGGCAATAAATGCTCAGTACATTCAAGTAAACGATACGTATACTTCACAACAATTGGTTCAAAACGTGTTAGTTGGAAATAGTCCGTGTGCCAATGTCAGTAACTTTTCAGTTAGTGGAGATGCTTTTAGTGGAATTCAAAATAGCTATGGGTATTTCAATGCTGGAACTAGTAATTTTCCTTTTTCAGAAGGAATTGTATTAAGTACTGGAAAAGCAACTTCTGCAGTTGGGCCCAATAGCTCTATATTGAGTCAAGGAGGAACTTCCTGGCTTGGTGATTCAGATCTAGAATTGGCGCTTGGTGTCTCTAATTCCATAAACGCAACCTCTTTAGAATTTGACTTTATTCCGATAACCAATAAAATTAGTTTTGATTATATTTTTTCATCCGAGCAATATTTATTAAATGCTTCAAATAATCAATGCAATTACACCGATGGTTTTGCTTTCTTATTAAAACCGATTGATAACTCGACCCCCTATCAAAATTTAGCTATTGTTCCTGGAACTACTATTCCAGTAAAAATAAATACAGTTAGAGGAACCGGGAGTGTTTGTCCTCCCGCAAATCAATCTTATTTTGATGCGTTTAATGGGACAAATCACCCCACCAATTTTAATGGTCAAACAGTAATTATGAAAGCGGAAGCAAATGTAATTCCCGGAACACCCTATCATATAAAATTAGTAATTGCAGACCAAGGAAACAATTTATACGATTCTGCCATTTTTCTCGGAGCTAATAGTTTTAATATTGGTGCAAATTTAGGATCAGATAAATTGATTGCCACTAATAATCCAGTTTGCGAAGACGATACTTATGATTTAAATGCCGCTCAAACGGGCAACTACTCCTACAAATGGTTTAAAAATAATTCTGAAATCTTAAGTCAAACTAATCCAATATATACTGTTCGAGATTCTGGAGTTTATAAAGTAGAAATTACATTAATCGGTACTAACTGCGTTGCAACAGATGAAGTAACGATTGAATATAGCTTAAAACCATCTTTAACCAATACCCGTCTAATTCAATGTGACGATGATAATGATGGTATTGCAAATTTTGATTTAACGAAAGTCAATTCGATAATAACTGGAAATAATACCCAACTCAGTAGTGTGGTTTACTATGAGAATAGTAATGATGTAAATCCAATTTCAAACCCTAGGAGTTATAGAAATACAACCACAAATACACTTTATGGACGGGTTTCTAATTCCTTTGGCTGCGTGGCTTTCGCAACAGTAAACCTTCAAATATCCAATCAAGTTATCGGGCCACAAAATCCAATTTTAAAATGTGACGGCGACGGAAATTTAGACGGATTTACAATGTTTAATTTAAATAATGATGCCACGCCACAAATTATTTCCGGATTACCCTCAGGATTAGTGGTTGAATATTATTTAACCAATAATGATGCGTTAACTCAACAAAATTTACTAACAAACAATTATACTAATAGTACCATTAACGAACAAATTATTTACGCAAGGATTGTAAATGGTTCTGATTGTTATGGAATTACACCAATAAAATTAAAAGTGACTGCGTTTTCTCCTGCAAATTTTGATGATGAAACTGTTTATATCTGTAATGGGAATCCAAAGCGAATTTCTATATCAAATATTTTTTCAAGTTATCTATGGAGTACTAGTGACATAACTAATTACACTTCCATTTCAACCGCAGGAAATTATACCGTAACGGCATTTAATGCAATTGGTTGTCAGGCTACTAAGAAATTTATAGCTGTAAATTCAGGCACCGCTACAATTACCTCAGTAGATATAGTAGATTTTTCGGGTAGTGAGAATTCTATACTAATTAATTATAGTGGAATTGGCGATTATGAATTTTCAATTGACGGGGTACACTATCAAAATAGTCCCCAATTTTACAATGTAACAGAAGGAAGTTATTTAATTTACGTTAGAGATATAAATGGTTGTGGATTTCCAACACCTTTAAAGATCTTTGTATTGGATTATCCTAGATTTTTTACACCAAACGGGGACAGTTTTAATGATTTTTGGACAATAAAAAATAGTGCAAAATATCCAAATATGGTGATTTATATTTACAACAGATATGGTAAATTAATAACACAAGTTAACTCTAAAGGAAGAGGTTGGGACGGCAACCTTAACGGGCAACCAATTCCAGCTGATGATTACTGGTTTTCAATACTTTTAAACAACGATAGAATAATTAAAGGACACTTTGCTCTATTGAGATAATTTACTATTTTTACACTTTGTCAATAATAATATGAAAAAATTAGCATTACTTTATTTACTCTTATCTTCTTTGATTTCATTCTCACAGTTGAGTAATAAACACTGGATACCGCCTTTACATTCAAGAGATAATTCAGCTATTTCAGATCAATACATCTATATGTCTACCAATGAAACTGTACCGTTTCAAGTAATTGCAACTGATGGTAGTGGCACTCCATATGCTGGTTCTCCATTTACTTTATCCGCAGCAACTCCGATATCATTTTCGATCGGAACCGGTCAGCCAACAAAGATGTTCCTAAGTTTAAGCGATGTAAACACTGTTGTTTCTGGAAAAGGAGTATTACTTCAAGGAACTAAAGATTTTTATGTTAGTTTTAGAATGCGACATGCGAGCCATGCCGAAACAATTATCTCAAAAGGAAAACCTGGTATTGGCACCAGTTTTAGATTGGGTTGTACCATAAATGAGATTCAAGATAATAGAAAGAATTTTGTAGCTAGTGTTATGGCAACTGAAAATAATACCACTGTAACATTATCGAATTATAATACGGGAGTTGTTTTTTCAAGTGGTACAGGAAATATAACTGCTGATACCCAAACTTATACTTTAAATGCTGGTCAATGTATAGTTTTTAGTGGTTATAGTAATGTAACTGCTAATCTTGATGGAATTATTGGAGGTTTAATAACCTCAGACAAACCCGTTGCAGTGAATACAGGAAATGCTCTTGGGGGAATTACAAATGGACGTGCTGATATAACTTTAGACCAAATAGTTTCTGCAACACAAATTGGTACCGATTACATATTCATAGAAGGAAACGGGATTTCAACTATGGAAAATCCATTAATTGTTGCTCATGAAAACAACACTGATATTTTTGTAAACGGAAGTGCTACTCCTGTTACCACATTAAATGCTGGTCAATATTATTTGGTACCCAACTCCTATTATCAAGGAACCAATAATAGTAATATATATGTTCGAGCAAGTAAGCCTGTTTTCGCCTATCAATTATTAGGCGGAGGCTCAGACACAGCTACCTCAGGGCTAAATTTCATCCCGCCATTGAGTTGCTTTTTTCAAAATTCTGTTAACCTTCCAAACGTAAATCAAATAGGAACCAATACCTACACAACTGATTTAATGATGTTGACCTACTCCAACGCTACAATTTCTATTAACGGAGTTGCTGTTCCTACCTCACAAGCCCAGGCAGTTTTGGGAAATACCGATTGGGTATCTTATCGAGTTGCTAATCAATCAGGAAATCTTACTGTTACTTCTACAGGTCCTTTAGCAGTTGGAGTTTTTGGATTTCAAGGAACAGCAGTTGGATTTGCAGGTTACTATTCTGGTTTTGGAAGTACACCACAAGACACCAATGTTAGTGTTTGTTCTAATAGTACAAGGGATCTTTTCACTGTTATTAATGGAAATCCTGGAACAGGCGGAACTTGGACTGTACCAGCAGGTGGTAGCCCTTTAAGTGGAAATATTTTTGACCCGGCAATTAATTTACCTGGTGAATACCTATACACTTTTACAAAATCATGCAATACAGCGTTAACAACTATTAGCGTAAAAGTAATTGTTACTATTCAACAAATTAAAATTACTGGGGTAAGTACCACTACTTCCTCCTGTGTAACTACGCCATCTTATAATTTATTTAGTTTATTAGGCAGTACAGCCGAAGTTGGTGGAACTTGGAGTCCGGCTTTAACATCTGGAACAGGAGTTTTCAACCCTGCAGTTGATGCTGGAGGAATATATAGTTATAGTTTTCCTGCAACTGGTGTTTGTCCTATAGTATCATCAACTGTAAATGTTAATAATTCTGTAGTACCAGTTATAAATACAATTACTGATTTTGCAAAATGTGACGATGCTATTGATGGAAGTGCTACCAATGGAACTGCAACTTTCGACTTAACTATAAAAAACAGTGAGGCATTAGGAACTCAAACTGGAGTTAACGTAACTTATCATACTTCTCAAAACGATGCTAATTTAGGCCAAAACGGAATTACTTCAATAAACACAGGTAACAGAATAATTTATGTACGATTAACAATGGCAGCATCTGGATGTTTTTTAACAACAACATTTAATTTGGTTGTCAATCCTGTTCAAACAATAACAACACAACCTCTAGCAACTCAAGATAGTTGTGTCGGAGGTACTGTTGCCCCATTTACAATCACTTATTCAGGAGGTTTAGGAACACCATCAATTCAATGGTATAGCAATACTAATAATAGTAATACCAACGGAACTGCAATTACAGGAGCTACATTAGCTACTTATACCCCACCAACATTTACTAATGTAGGCGACAATTACTTCTATTCCATAGTAACCTATACAGGATTAGATTGCGGAAGTGTAGCGACTAATACGGCACTTGTTCAAGTAGTTTCAGATCCTACAGTAACCATTACCCCAAATACTCAAATTATTTGTCAAGGAACTATCCCTACTGATTTGGTGGTTACGCCATCAGGAGGAGTGGGAACTTATAGTTACCAATGGTACGATTCGCCTGCAAATACAGCAATAGCTGGAGCTACAAATGCTAGTTACACTCCATCTACAGCTACAGTAGGTACGCTTTCCTATTATTGTGTTATCACTCAATCTGGATTGGCATGTTCAGTAACAAGTCCTATTGTAAGTGTTCTAGTTGTGGATAATCCTTCTGTGACTACTCAGCCCCAAGCAACTCAAACGGTTTGTTTGAATGGCGCACCAATAAATTTATTTATTTCTTTATCGAACGGAACAGGAACACCAACTTATCAATGGTATTCTAATACGGTTAATGCACTTGGAGGGACTTCAATTTCAGGAGCTACTGCTATTACGTACACTCCGCTAACTTCAGCAACAGGAACCATTTATTATTATTGTATTGCAACTTATGCCAATGGTGGATGTGGTTTAGTGACTTCAAACATTGCAGAAGTTATTGTAAATCCAATTCAAACTATAACACCACAACCATTAGCTAGTCAAGATATATGTATTGGTGGCATTATCGCACCATTAGTTGTAGGTTATACAGGCGGAGTAGGAACTGCTACTTACCAATGGTATACTAATCCAGGTGGAATACTAATTTCAGGAGCAACGGTTTCTTCTTATACTCCAGGAATATTTGGAACAGCAGGTGATTATAACTATTATGCTACAGTTACCCTGTCAGGTTCCGGTTGTATAAGTGTCGCCAGTACTACTTCTCTAGTTCGTGTGGTTCCAGATCCTACTGTAACCATTACGCCCAATACTCAAATTATTTGCCAAGGAGCAACACCTACTGATTTGGTAGTTACTCCTTCAGGAGGTGTGGGGACTTATAGTTACCAATGGTACAATTCTCTAACCAATACAGCAATTGTAGGAGCAACAAATGCAAGTTACACCCCTTCAACAGCTACAGTAGGTACGCTATCCTATTATTGTGTTATCACTCAAACTGGATTGGCATGTTCAGTTACTAGTACTCTAGTAAGTGTTCAAGTAGTGACTAATCCATCAGTAAGTATACAACCTTTGGCGAGTCAACCTATTTGTATTAACAATACCCCAATAACATTAACTACTGCTTTTATAGATGGGACAGGAACTCCAACTTACCAATGGTATACTAACACCATTAATTCATACACAGGAGGAACTGCAATTTCTGGTGCTACAACACTGAGCTATACTCCAATAACTGCAGTAGTTGGTTCTCTTTATTACTATTGTATTGCAACTTATTCCAACGGAGGTTGCGGAACCGTTTCTACCAATATTGCGGAAGTAATTGTAAATCCTTTACCCGTAATTAACGATATTAGTATTGTTCAATGTGATGATGATTTAGATGCAATTACTGCTTTTAACTTGACAGTAAATAACGCTCAAATTTCAGTTGATGCCGCCAATGAAACATTTACCTATTATACTTCATTAGCTGGCGCCAGCGCAAATCCAGCTTTTGATTTAATAACCACTCCACTAGCATTTACCAATACTACTCCTACCCTTATGTACATTTGGACAAGGGTTACTACTGTAAATGGTTGTTATAGAGTTGCTAAAATAACGCTACGTGTTGCCGCGCCAAATATTCCAAGTACCTATAATATTACTATGCCGGCTGTTTGTGATGACTTTTTAGATATTAATGGTAATAATAACGCTAACAATAATGACAGAGATGGTGTTGCAACTTTTAATTTTAGTTCTACAGAACCTACAATTAGAGCTTTATTACCAACTACCGGAACCTATTTTATAAAATATTATAGAAATAGAGCAGACGCCTTAGCGCAATTAAATGAAATAACAAATCTTACTAATTATAGAAATATTGGATATCCTTCCACTCAAAATATTTGGGTTAGAGTTGACAGTGATATTTCTAACACTTGTTATGGTTTAGGTCCTTGGGTGACTTTAAATGTTCAAGCAAAACCATTTGCTCACCCCGTTACCATTCCTAGACAATGCGATGATAATTTGGACGGTATATTCAATTTTAATACAGCTAACTTAGAAAGAGATTTATTATTAGGGCAAACAGGAGTGGCAGTAACTTATTTCGATGCAGCAAATAACCCCTTAAGAGATTCCAATAATAATTTAATTACAAGTCCATTTCCAGCGACATTCTCCTCTACATCTCAAACTATTAGAGCGGTTGTAACCAATACTACTCCTCAGGCTTGTTGGTTCGATACAACTATCCAATTTATAGTTGATAAATCTCCTATTAATTTTACAATTCCATCTTCATTAATAACCACTTGTGATGACGAAATAGACCCTGCTTTGCAAAATGGGCAGTTTGATTTCACCAATTCTCAAGCAATTCATACTATTGTAACTTCAGGACAGCCACCTGGAATGGTGTTCGAATATTATGATGAAAACAATGTACTTTTATCAACGCCACTTCCAAATCCATTACCAGTTACTTTAACAAAAAACATAACAATAGTAGTTTACAATCCGATAAATCCAACTTGTAAAATCACTAAAACAATTACATTTACTGTAAATCCAGTACCTACTATTGTTTTAGAAGACGCTAAATTAGTTTGTAGTAATGATCCAACTTTCTTTGTATTATTAGATGCCGGAATCACAAATGGAACCCCAACAACTAATTATTCTTATGAATGGTTTAAAGATGGTGTGGTAATTTCAAATGCTACTTCTTACACTTTAAATGTAAATGCTGAAGGAATTTACTCAGTTAAAGTTATTAATTCGTTAGGTTGTTTTAGAATTAGAACAATTACAGTAATTGCATCCAATGCAGCTCAATTCAACATGCCTACAATTATGGATTTGAGTGATAATAATACCGTTATTATAAACGTAACTGGACTAGGAAATTATGTTTTCAGTTTAGATTACCCAAATGCATACCAAACAATAAATATTTTCACGGATGTTGCTCCAGGGGTTCATACTGTTTATGTGAAAGACTTAGATGGTTGTGGAACTACTTCACAAATAATTAATGTATTAGGAATTCCGAAATTTTTTACCCCGAATGCTGATGGATATAATGATACTTGGAATGTACTTGGTTTAACTACTACAAAAAATTACAAGACTACTATATACATTTTTGATCGTTATGGTAAATTATTGAAAGAACTAAGTCCAATTAGTAAAGGATGGGATGGAACTTTTAATGGTGAAGCCTTACCAACAGATGATTATTGGTATACTATTTATTTTGAAGACGGTAGAACCGCTAAAGGTCATTTTACACTGAAGCGATAATATTCAATTGAAACTAATAAAATTATTATTAGCCCCGATAGTAGCGACATCCCACGCCCTTGCGTGGATATAGCGTATAGCGGGAAATAACGTCAATAAAACCTATCAACTTTATGCTCCTAATAATAAATAGTGTAATTTTGCAAATTCCTAATTATTTGAGGAATTACAATATATGAGAACGAAATCGTTAAAAAAGAATAAAATCAATGTGATTACCCTTGGGTGTTCCAAAAATGTTTACGATAGTGAGGTATTAATGGGACAATTGCGTGCAAGTGGAAAAGATGTGGTGCATGAGGAAGAGGGAAATATTGTAGTCATAAATACTTGTGGTTTTATTGATAATGCCAAAGCAGAATCGGTGAATATGATTTTAGAATATGCCGATAAAAAAGCACGTGGAATTGTAGATAAAGTTTTCGTTACCGGTTGTTTATCTGAAAGATACCGACCTGATTTAGAGAAAGAAATCCCGAATGTAGATCAATATTTTGGAACTACAGAATTGCCAGGTTTATTGAAAGCTTTAGGAGCCGATTACAAACATGAATTGTTGGGTGAACGATTAACTACTACTCCAAAAAACTATGCCTATTTAAAAATTGCCGAAGGATGCGACCGACCTTGTAGTTTTTGTGCCATCCCGATTATGCGAGGAAAACACGTTTCTCAAACTATTGAGAAATTAGTAAAAGAAGCAGAAGGATTGGCAAAAAATGGTGTGAAAGAGCTAATATTAATCGCTCAAGATTTAACTTACTACGGACTTGATATTTACAAAAAACGAAATTTAGGGGAATTATTAAACGCTTTGGTTAAAGTGGAAGGTATTGAATGGATTCGTTTGCATTATGCTTTTCCCACCGGTTTCCCAATGGATGTTTTGGAAATTATGAAACGGGAACCAAAAATTTGCAACTATATTGATATTCCTCTTCAACATATTTCAGATTCTATTTTGAAATCGATGCGTCGAGGAACAACAAGAGAAAAAACAACACAATTATTGAAATATTTTAGAGCTGCAGTCCCTGGAATGGCAATTCGAACCACCTTAATTGTAGGTTATCCTGGAGAAACAAAAGAAGATTTTGAAATTTTGAAAGACTTTGTTCAAGAAATGAAATTTGATAGAATGGGTTGTTTTGCCTATTCCCATGAAGAAAATACACCTGCTTACATGCTAGAAGATGATGTTCCTAGTGAAGTAAAACAAGCTAGAGCTGAAGAAATAATGGAGCTACAATCGCAAATTTCTTGGGATTTAAATCAAGAAAAAGTGGGGCAAACATTTAAATGTATCATTGATAGAAAAGAAGGCGCTCACTTTGTAGGTCGAACAGAATTTGACAGCCCAGATGTAGATAATGAAGTATTAATTGACGCTTCCAAACACTATGTGAAAACTGGAGAATTTGTGATGATAAAAATTACAGAGGCCACAGAATTTGATTTATACGGAGAACCCGTTTTATAATTAATTTAATATAACTTATTAGATATGAAATCAATAAAAATTATTTGCAGTTTAATTTTGTTATTTTCTATGCAATCTCTTGTTGCTCAATATGGGCAAGGTGGATATGGTCAGGGCGGAATGGGTGGAAATCCAAACATGCAAAACCAGCAAAGATCACAGCCTAAAGAACCGGCTATTGAAGAAACGGTAAAAAAAGTAATGGATAGATATAATGAACAACTAAAACTCGATGAACTTCAGGTTATTGCAGTTTCAAATATTATTACCGAATGTATAAAAAAACAAAATGCAATTCTAAAAAAAGAGGACGGTAGTAATGAGGAAAAAGCGAATGAGTTAAAAGCAATTACCGAAAAAATGGATCTTGACATACTAATTTTACTCAATAAAGATCAAAAAACAAAATACAAATTGATGTCGGAGGATTCAAAAAAACAACAAGAAGCCTATTCAAGGAGAAACCGATAAACATAAAAAAACGCGAGAAATACCTCGCTTTTTTTTATTAATTATTTAGAATCTAGATCGAAGCTGAAGCTCACTTTAATTTGTTCAGCAAATTTTTCTTTTACTAAACTTGGAATTTCAATGCCATAATCTTGAGCATGAACGAAAAAATTACCTGTAGCTCCCAATTTACTTCCATTTGAAGTTAAAAAGATTTTAGTTTTAACTTTTTTAGTTACTCCATGAATGGTTAAATCACCTTCAACGTCATAAGCTATTTTAGTAGCGGTTAATTTCTTAGAATCAAATCCTGCAATTTTACCTTTGAAAGTAGAATTAGCATATTTCGAAGATTCCATATAATTTTCATTAAAATGTTCCTCCATTAAGGGAACTTTAAATCGGATTGATTTAATGATCACACTAGTCGCAAATTGTCCAGTTGCTAGATCTAAAATTGCGGAAACTACATTACTTTTCCCGACTATTTCAACTAAGTTGGGCATTGAAGCATCAAATTTAATTTCCCCAGATCTTGTTAACAATCTTTGAGCAAAAGTGATGTTTACCAATAATAGTAAAGTAAGTAAAATTATTTTTTTCATCTTAATTTAATTTTCGGGGAAATTATTGTTAGCCCATGTATTGATCATATTTATGGTAGCTTGCGGCAAAGGACCTGATTGCGGCATAATATTTCCACATGAAGCGTCTAATCTGCAAAGTAAATCTCCATTTTGTGAAGAAGCTTTTACTTGAGAATAGGTAGTTAAACTGGGATATTGACCTCCTACAGAATGACATCCTGTACATTTTGATGTCATTACCTCTTTGACGTTGGCATTGTAGGTTGGATTAGTTACCACCCCTGAAACATCTTGAATGGTTGTTGATTCACAAGAAATAAGGAACAAACCAAAAAATGCAAATAACACTATTTTTAAATTTTTCAT
>JARXAC010000043.1:0-14462 GCA_029866065.1 Flavobacterium sp. | reverse complement strand
CTTTACCAACGGCAAGTATTACTTATGCAGGAACGCCATTCTGTACTACCTTAACTACAGGTCAAGCAGTTACTTTAACAGGAACAGCAGGTTTTACCGCAGGAGTTTATAGTGGTACGGCAGGATTAAGTATTGATGCTACTACCGGAGCGATTAACCCAAGTACGAGTACCCCAGGCAATCATACGATTACTTATACTATAGCTGCCGCTTCAGGATGTGCTCAGGTTGTAGCAACTACAACTATTATTATTAACCCAATTCCAGTGGCTACAGCTACACCAGCAACAGTTACTATTTGCTCATTAGACACTACTAATATCGCCTTAACTAGCAATGCTATTGGAACAACTTATGTTTGGACTTCTTTATCAACAAATGTTACTGGAGCTTCATCTGCCACTGGTAGTACTATCACAGACGCTTTAACAGCTACATTGATTACACCAGGAACAGTTGTTTATACTATCACTCCGTCAGGAAGTGGATGTACTGGATTACCAATCACAGCCACAGTAACAGTAAATCCATTGCCAACAGCAACTATTTCTGGAAATGCTAGAATATGTTATAATACTTCTAGTTCTGTTAATTTTACTGGAACTCCAAACGCTACGGTTACTTATACTGCAAACGGAGGTGTCAATCAAACTACTATTCTAGATAATTTAGGTATAGGTTCAGTTTCAACAGGAAATTTAACTGCTACCACTACTTATCAATTGGTTAGCGTACTTGCGCCTGGTTTACCAGCATGTACTCAAGTCCAATCGGGTTCGGTTGTAGTTACCGTAATACCAGTTCCATTAGTTAATTCAGTAGTTTCTTCACCAACGATATGTTCTGGTCAACCTTCTGGAATAGCACTTTCAAGTAATGTTACAACAGCAACTTTTAATTGGACGATAAACCAATCAGGAGTTACAGGTGCTATTGCAGGTAATGGAACAATTATTTCTCAGGTTCTTACTACAACAGGAGTTGTTCCAGGAACTGCTAATTATTCTGTTATGGCAAATGAAGGAACTTGTCAAGGACCAGCAACACCAATAACAATAACAGTTAATCCAATACCGGTGTTAACTCCATCAACTATATTGCAATCGGTTTGTTCTGGAAGTGTTTCTCCAATTCAATTGGTAAGTAATGTTCCAGGAACTGTGTTCAGTTGGAATGTAGTTCAAACTAATGTAACTGGAGCTAGCAATGGTACAGGAAATACAATTGCACAAGTATTAACAACAATAAGTAACAATATTGGAGAGGCAGTTTATTCTGTAATACCAACAGTTGGAGGTTGTCCAGGTGCTTCAACATTGGTAACCGTAAGAGTTAATCCAATTCCAGTAGCTACTGCTAATATGGCTTTAACAACTATTTGTTCTTCATCAACTACTGATATTGCATTAACGAGTACGGTAGCGGGTGCCACTTTCTCGTGGACGGTTATTCAAACAGGAATTTTTGGTGCCTCATCGGGTACAGGAAATTCAATTGCTCAAACTTTAACAACAGTGGGTAATACACCGGGATCTGTTCGCTATACAATTACTCCTTCAATAAATGGTTGTTCGGGTGTTCCAATATCAGTTACAATAACTGTAAATCCAACTCCAGAGGTATTTGGATCATCAACTTCAACTATTTGTAGTGGTGAAACTCCAAACATATCATTATTTCCTAGTATTGCTGCGACCACTTTTGCATGGACAGTAAATGCAATTAATGTTACTGGAGCACTAGCCGGAACAGGTATAATTATTAATGATATATTAACTGCCTCACCTAATTTAGGTACAGCAATTTATACAGTTACTCCAACAGCTAATGGTTGTTCAGGAACTCCTTTAAATATTACAGTTACTGTTAATCCTGCACCAGCACCTCAAATAAATGATGGGGTAATTTGTGTGAATCAAGCTACAGGAGTATCGTATCAAAATTATGTCTTAGATACACATTTAAGTAATGTTACCTATGATTTTGCATGGTATTTTAATGGAGTAGTTATAAACGGAGCTACAAATACTACTTACGAAGCATCTCAAGCAGGTAACTACTCAGTTATTGTTACTAATACCGCTACTGGTTGTAAGTCTGTATTGACTCAGGCGGTGGTAACAGCATCGTTTCCAGGAACTTCTGTGACTACAACCGAAACACTTGCATTTAGTGATAATGCAATAATTACAGTAGACGTAACTGGTGGAAATGCTATATTATTATATTCATTAGATAATGGTCCAACGCAAACTTCAAATGTATTTTCTGATGTAGCACCAGGCCCACATATTGTTACAGTGACAGATGCGAATGGGTGTACTAATTTAACTAAACTTGTAACTATTATTGGTTATCCAACCTATTTCACTCCAAATGGAGATGGTTATCATGATACATGGAATATTATTGGATTAGGAGCTACTGCAAAAGTATTTATCTATGATAGGTATGGAAAATTAGTTAAACAAATCAATCCAACAGGAGAGGGCTGGGATGGAACCTTAAACGGAGAACAATTAATGTCAACTGATTATTGGTTTACTGTTGATTATTCAGAGCCTCTAACGGCAGAAAATAAAGTATTCCGATCTCACTTTTCATTAAAAAGATAAAATTTAAATTAAAATTTAAAAAAGAGCTCTAAATTTTAGAGCTCTTTTTTGTTATTTAAAATAATTAAAAGTAAATAAAATTAAAGAAATTTATTAAGTACCTTTGAGAATTAAATATACAAAATGCTACAAAAGTCCCTCTTTGTTTCGTTATTTTTATGCTGTTTTTTTTCAAATGCTCAAATAGTAATTAATGAAATAGATCCAGATACTAATTCAACAGATTTAAAGGAATTCATTGAATTAAAGTCAAATGTTCCTAATTTCGCCTTAGATGGTTATGTGGTTGTTTTTTATAATGCGGGAAGTTCAAGTCCATACTCAGGAACTTCAAGCTATTATGCTATAGATTTAGATGGATTGATTACCGATGGAAATGGAATAATTCTTCTTGGAAATCCACAAGTTACTCCATCGGCTTCTTTTATTATACCTCAAAATACAATACAAAATGGTCCAGATGTGGTAGCTGTATATTTGGGAAACGCTTCCGACTTTCCTATAAATTCAACTGCAATCGCAACAAATTTGATTGACGCTTTAGCATATAGCAACTCAGGAACTACTTCTCCTTCAAGTTTAATGTCTATTTTAGGTGAAACGGTGTGTCACAATGAAAACGTAAACGGTTTGGCTTCTTCTCAATCTATTCAACGCAAAGCAGATGGTTCTTACGAAGTTAAATCCCCAACTCCACGAGCCAATAATGATGGATCGGGTATTATTTATAACGGAATTGCCATTACCTATTCCTCAACTTCAATTAACGAAGGGCAAAGTTTTTCAATCACTTTTACAACGGACAGTCCGATTTCAAGTGTTTTAAATTTATCTATGACTTTAAATAGCGGTAGTTTTAATTCAAATGATTTTTCAGGAAATTTAAATGCAAGTATTCCAATTGGATCAAATACGGTTACTTCAACTATTCAAATTTTGAATGATGGAAATAATGAAGGTGACGAAAATATGCTAATTTCTTTAGCAACTGTTCCCAGTGATTATGTGATTTTGAATAATAATATTACAGTAAGAGTTCACGATATTAATTTCAGCGTACAACCCTGGGGAACACCTGTCCGTCCTACTTATGGGTTGTGCCCAAGAAATGTTCCATCCGGATATTATAGCACTTTAGAGGGAAAATCAAGCGCTACTTTGCGACAAGCAATTCAAGATATTATTTCAAATCCAAATATAGTCCGAGTTCAAAATTATGGAGATGCTTATAACGTACTCAAAGATGCCGATCAAAATCCTGAAAACAGCGGACAAGTTTGGATGATTTATGATGAACAACCGATCTCAAAAATCGATTATCAAACTGATAATAGTATTATTGGTAAATGGAACCGCGAGCATATTTATTGTCAATCAAGACTTGGAATCCCTTCAATGTTTATCCCTAATGCAATCCCCGACGGAATTAATGTTTGGCGCTTAACCACCGGAAGTAGTGATATTGAGGCGAGTCATGACGATACGCATCATCTTCGAGCGGTTGGAGGCCAAGAAAATAGTACTAGAAATAATAGGAATTACGGAGTTGACTACAACGGTCCTTCGGGTAATATTGGAAGTTGGCGCGGAGATGTTGCTCGCGCAATTTTCTTTATGGCAATTAGATACAATACATTAAATGTAGTTAATGGTGACCCCGCAAGTTCGCCAACAGGTCAAATAGGAGATTTAGCTACATTATTATCTTGGAATACCCTAGATCCTGCAGATGATTTTGAAATGAATAGAAACAATGTTATTTTTAATTGGCAAATGAATAGAAATCCTTTTATTGATTATCCTGCATTGGTAAATTACGTGTTCGGAAATTTAACAAATAACACTTGGAATGCCGCACTTTCATCAGCCGATTTTATCCAAAAGTCACCTTCTTTATATCCAAATCCTGCTAAAAACCAAATTACAATTTTGGGCTTGGATCAATTGAGTAATTTAGAAATTTATACTCTTTCAGGTGTTAAAGTTAATAGTGCTATTGTTTCAAACGAGATGTCTATAGACCTTAATTTGCCTTCAGGAATATACTTAGTTAAAATTACTTCAGATACGGTTTCAACTACCAAAAAGTTAATTATCGAATAATTTATTTTCAATTGACTATATTTGAAGATGGAGGAAAAATTTCAATTGCCAGCTGGTTATTTTAAAAATACGTTTTGTGTTTTTAAAGAGATTTTACCTCCAAATTTCAGTAATAAGAAGTTTGATTATATTAGTAAGTCGGGGAGTAGTTACTATTTTACCAAACAAGGAATGTTCCGACTTTCAAACCATTGGGGGCGATTGGCCAACAGCAAATGGAGATTGGTTTCACTGGATGTTATTACCGAATCAAAATTCAAATGGGGTTATGCTCCTTGGGAATCATTTTATCCAGATAATTCAATTGATCAATTGTATTTTATCCAACCCGATTTTATTAATAATACGGTTAATTACCAACATAAAAACGCTCCTGAATTTGACAATAAAGCCATCCTTAGAACTAGTTTTGAAACCACAAAAAAGATCAAACAAATTCGAAACTTAATGAATTTAACTTCATGGGCAAAGTATTTTGAATACGATGATATCAACGAATTAAGAAAAAAAATTATTCTAGAATTGGTTCATACAGAAAAATCACTTGAAGAAATAAAACGAGAGTTTCAATAAAAATATAGAATATTGTGAGTAGAAATACCGAAAAAAACATCAAAAAGCACAACGATAAATTACACAAAGCCCAGGCAAAAGTAAAAAGTGCTTCTATTGCTAGAAAAGAAATGTTGAAGAAAATAGTTCGAAAATTTAATACTGATTCCGATAGTAATTTGTAAGTAGTATTACTTTCCGATACAGAAATTAGCAAAAATATTACCTAAAAGCTCATCGTTAGTAACTTCTCCAGTGATCATTCCAAAATGATACAACGCTTCTCGAATATCAATTGCCATTAAATCACTTGAAATATTGGATTGCAATCCAAAGTTTACTTTCTGGATTTCTTCCAACGCTTTCAGCAACGAATCGTAATGACGCGTATTGGTCACAATAGTTTCATTATTTCGTAAAGCACCAGTATTTACAAAAGATAACAACTGATTTTTAAGTTCTTCAATTCCAATATTTTCCTTTGCGGAAATAAGTAAAATAGTTGGGATTTCAGATTGTAGATTTTTGATTTGTACTTCAGAATACAAATCTTTTTTATTTCCAATGATTATTAAAGGTTTCAAAGGAAATTGATTTTTGATCTTTTCAATTTCAACTTGCACCTGTTTTATATTTTCTCCGTCAAGAGTTCCCCCTTTGGGGGTTAGGGGGCTTAAATAAAGTACCACCTGCGCTTGTTCTATTTTTTCAAAAGTTTTTTTAATTCCAATGCTTTCTACAACGTCTTTGGTATCTCGAATTCCGGCAGTATCAATAAATCGGAATCCGATGCCGCCCATTACCAATTCATCTTCAATGGTATCGCGGGTGGTTCCCGCAATTTCAGAGACTATCGCCCGTTCTTCATTTAATAAGGCATTCAATAAAGTCGATTTTCCTACATTGGGTTCACCTACAATAGCAATTGGGATTCCGTTTTTAATCACATTTCCAACTGCAAAAGAATCAATTAATCTTTTTAATACAAATTCAATACGATTCAATAATTCCCTAAACTGAGTTCTATCGGCGAAAGCCACATCTTCTTCTGCAAAGTCCAATTCTAATTCGATTAATGAAGCAAAATTTAATAATTCTTGACGCAATTGCTTGATTTCATTACTAAAACCACCACGCATTTGTTGCATTGCAATTTGATGTGACGCTTCATTATCTGATGAAATTAAATCGGCTACCGCTTCGGCTTGTGATAAATCCATTTTTCCATTCAAAAAGGAACGTAAAGTAAACTCGCCCGCATTTGCCATACGGCACCCTTTTCTTAGTAATAATTGAATAATTTGTTGCTGAATGAAAGTGGAGCCATGACACGAAATTTCGATTGTATTTTCGCCTGTATAGGAGTTGGTTCCTTTAAAAATAGAAAGTAAAACTTGGTCGACTACTTTTTCTCCATCTACAATATGTCCTAAATGCAAAGTGTGCGACTTCTGTTTGCTAATGTCTTTTCCAGAAATGGAACTAAAAACCGATTTACTTATAGAAATTGCCTCTGCACCAGAAACACGAATAACAGCTATTGCTCCTGATCCAGAAGGGGAAGCCAAGGCTACAATGGTGTCATTTTGAATCATACTTTGAAAATCAAGAAGCAAAGTTACAAAGAAATTACTTGGTTGTAAACACTACTTTTTTTTATAAAAAAATCCGAAATTTCAATTAAGAAAATTCGGATTTAATTGACATTTATAGTGGTTTGGTTGGTTAATTGTTAAGCATAACCGGCATTACTAGCATGGTAACTGTTTCGCCTTCTTCCAATCCGTCAACAGGAGTTAAAATTCCCGCACGATTGGGTAATGACATTTCTAGCATGATCATATCTGACTGAAGATTGGTCAACATTTCGGATAAAAACCTTGAATTGAAACCAATTTGCATATCATCACCTTGGTAATCACATGTCAATCTTTCTTCTGCTTTGTTAGAATAATCAATATCTTCTGCCGAAATATTCAATTCGGCGCCCGCGATTTTTAAACGAATTTGGTGGGTAGTTTTATTAGAGAAAATAGCCACACGACGAACAGAGTTTAAAAATTGAGTTCTGTCAATCATTAATTTATTTGGATTTTCTTTTGGAATAACCGCTTCATAATTTGGATATTTTCCATCGATCAAACGACACATTAAAATGTAATTGTCAAATGAGAAAGTAGCATTACTATCGTTGTATTCAATTTTAATTTCAGCATCTGAAGTACCTAAAATACTTTTCAAAATATTCAAAGGTTTTTTCGGCATAATAAAATCAGCTACTTGCGAAGATTTTACGTCAGTTCTTGCATATTTAACTAATTTGTGAGCGTCTGTTGCCACAAATGTTAATCCTTCAGGTGAAAATTGGAAGAAAACTCCCGACATTACCGGACGTAAATCATCGTTTCCAGCAGCAAAAATAGTTTTGCTAATAGCAGTTGCTAAAACTTCTGCAGGAACTAATGTAGTTGATGGATTGTCAAGATTCACCGATTTTGGAAACTCACTTCCTGGAGAATAAGCCAATGCATATTTCCCTGAATTAGAGCTAATTTCAATGGTGCTATTTTCTTCAACTGTAAATGTAAGTGGTTGTTCAGGGAATGTTTTTAATATTTCTAAAAGTAATTTTGCAGGAACCGCAACACTCCCCTGGCTTTCAGAATCAATATCCAAAGTTGCTGACATTGTTGTTTCTAAATCCGAAGCAGAAACTGTTAATGTTTTGTTGTCTAATTCAAATAAGAAATTATCTAAAATAGGTAAGGTATTGCTACTATTAATAACACTTCCTAATACTTGTAATTGTTTCAATAAGTACGAACTCGATACTATAAACTTCATCTTTGGCTTTTTTTAATCAATCTTAAAATCTGAAATATTCAGAATTATTTTTACAAATATATCTTAATCTTATCAAATAGTGAAAACAAATTTATTAACAATTATTTGCTATATTTTCTTTTTCTTAGGAAAGTGAAAAGTAATCCGAATATTCCTAGGATAATTAATGGTAATCCCACGCTTATAATTTGAGCGATTGTATAATTATCATATACTTTTTCTTTGTCTAAAATGGGCAAATTAACCACTTTACTTCGAATGTTAATAAGTCCGTTGTCATCCAATAAATAATTGACACAATTCATTAAAAATTCTTTGTTTCCGTAAAAAAAACCAGTTCTTTGATCCAAACCTAATTCTACATCATTTCCTTTTTTGTCCAATTCATTTTTAATCACATCACCATCAGAAATCACAATCATCTTGCTGTTTCTCCCAATATTTTTATAGTTAGAATCTTTAAAAGGTAATATTCTATTTTCGTATACTGAATGAAATTTTCCTTCTAGTAAAACGGCAACTGGATAATTTCCATAACCATAAAAGTCTTTTGGAGTTAATTCTTCAGAAACCATTCTTAAACTTACTTCAGTAGGGGTTCCAACTAATTTTGAATATTGAGATGATTGTAGTAAAATCGTTTTATTAATATCATTTTTCAATGTTTCTATTGGGCTTGCAAATTGAAATTTTATTGCATCTAAATTTGAAGAAATTGGATGTTTAGTATTTTGTGAGGGATAAACCATCGGTGAATAATACCAGGGTAATTTAATTTTTTGAGTTCCAGTTCCAGGTTCACCAGTTTCCAATACTATTGGACTAGCTTGCAAATCCTTTATTAAAGCTGGATGTATCCTGATGCCATATTTAAAAAACATATCATTCAGGTTTAAATCTACAGGAAATGCTAGGTTTGTTCCTGTTTCATTATTAAGACTATCCATTTCCATTTGTACTGGATCGACTAACCAAATTGCTTTACCTCCATTAACAATGAATTGATCTAATACTTGTTTCTGCTCATCTGAAAAAGGTTTTTTTGGTTTGGCAATAATAGCTAAATCATATTTTTTTAAAAATTGTAAACCTGCAGTTGGATTAATATTAATTGAGTCTAGTGGAAATTTTGCAATTAAATAATTTTCTTTTACTGATTTAATAAAATTAAATATATATTGATCATCTAATTCATCATTACCTTTTATTATAATTACTTTCTTGTGTTCTTTTTTGGTAACAGTATTTATTGCATTTGAAAAAGCATATTCTAAATGTTGAACAGAACTCACTACTTTTTCAGCTGTGGAAGCTCCCATTATGTTTTTTAGCAATGGTACACTTACACTTTGCTCATGATAGGTTGTTATTGCCCATGGAAAAATCACTTCTTGAGTTTGTTTTCCTTTATCGTTTAAGGTCACATTTATTGGAGTTAATCCTCTTTCTACAAAAGATTGAATGGTCTCGTCTCTTTTGTCTTCCTCTTCTAATGGGTTTGCAAATTGAAATACAATATTAGAATTATAAGCTTTGAATTCTTCCAATATTTGTTGCGTTTCCGTTTGTAATTTCTTCATTTCACCTGGAAATTCTCCTTTCAAGAAAACATCAATTATCAAGGGTTCTTTGACTTCTTTAATTATCTTTAATGTTGTCGGAGAAAGGGTGTAACGATGATCTGCGGTTAAGTCAAAACGATGAAAATAAAAGTTTCCCGCTAGATTAATTACGATTAATAAAAGCGAAATTAATAGTACTGATTTTAGATTTTTATTTTTCATCATTACAATTTTAAAGATTTTAATTTAAAAACAGTAAGTGACATAAAAAAGACAGTTACACTGATAAAATACAATAAATCGCGGGTGTCAATTACACCTCGACTCATACTTTTAAAATGGCTATTCATACCTAAATTGGAAATTATATTTTCCATGCTTGGTAAATAAGTTGCAATTCCATCAAAACCGTAATAGAAAGTGAAACTTAATAAAACGGCTACCAAAAAGGCAATTATCTGATTGTTGGTCAATGAGGAAGTAAAAATCCCAATGGAACAATATCCTGAAATTAAAAATAACAATCCAAAATAGGAGCCAATAGTACTTCCCATATCGATATTTCCTTCCGGAATTCCAAGTTTAGAAATTACATATACATAAATGAACGTTGGAATAATTGCTATTACAATCAATAATAACGAACCTAAAAATTTGCCACCTACAATTTCCCAAATACTTAATGGCTTAGTTAAAAGCAATTCTAAAGTTCCTTGTTTCATTTCGTCTGAGAAGCTTTTCATGGTTACCGCAGGAATTAGAAATAGTAATATCCATGGTGATATGGTGAAAAACGGACTCAAATCAGCAAAACCAGAATCTAAAATATTGTATTCGCCATTGAATATCCAAAGGAACAATCCGTTAAGAATTAAGAAAATAGCGATTACTAAGTAGCCAATCGGCGAACCAAAAAAAGATCTAATTTCTCTAAATAATATTGCTTTCATTAAATGTTAATTCGTTGATTTGTTGATTTGGTTATTTTAACCGACTACTGCAAACTGACCAATTTATCGACGCTCCACGCTTCGGGTTTATTATTAAATAGCTTTTTTGTATCGGTCCAAATTTCGAAAAAAAGTTCGGAATTTCTATAATTTTTTAAGTCTTCTTCGGTTTCCCAATAACTGTAAGTAAAGAAAATGGTTTGATCGCTTTTGTCTTGATACAATTCCAATAAACGATTTCCTGGCACATTTCGTATCTTCTCTTTTATAAATTCAAAATTTTCTAAGAATTTTGAAATCTTTTCCTCGTGAAAACTCATTTTTACAATTCTAACGAACATAAACTAGATAGTTTTAAATTGTATGGTAATACTGTCTCTATAATTTAGCCCTAACAAGCTTGAAGCACTGCCAACACTCATCGGATTACTTCTAAAAATTGCAATTTCTAAAAAGCCAGCTTCATTAAAAATAGCCAATTTATCGCCTTCATAATCCTTAATAGGATATTTTGCTACATTCGCAATATCAGAATATTTAGCCCAAATGTTTTTTATGGGATTCGATTTCTTCTGTAATCTATTTTGTAATAATGGAATTTCATAAGGTCTACCTTTTCCAACTTCAATAAACAGTTTTTTAGTTATATTGGTCACCACATTTCCAAAATGATCAATGTAAATCACGTATCCTTTTATAGCATTTTTATCGGCTGAAACACTAGGTTGAATTTCGGTAACTTCCTTAATTTTAGTTATTTCCTTTCCAACAACGTTCAATAAACCACCTTTAGATAGATGACTCGCTACGGTTACAAACACATCTAAATCAGTGGCATCTTCCATTAAACGGTCATGGATATTGATAGCCACCATTTTTTGGGGAACTACTTTTTGAGTCAAAATACTTAGAATGCCATTGTCGGCACAAATAAAAAAATGATCGTTCCATTGCATCGCAATATGTTGATTTTCTTTATTTTTTTCAGCGTCAACGCCAATTAAGTGAACAGTGCCTTTTGGAAAACTCATATAGGCAGCTCCAATTATATAACTCGCTTGAACGGTGTTAAATGGCTCAATATTATGAGAAATATCTACAATTTTTGCCTCTGAATTTTCAGTCAATATTTTTCCTTTCAAAGCACCTACAAAGTGGTCTTTAATCCCGTAATCGGTTGTAAGGGTAATTATTGACATAAAATTGTTCATAACTAATTCAAGGATATAAACCTAAATTATATTAAATTTGAACTGCAAAGCTAATAATTATCGGCGACTAATTTTTAATTAAATACAACACATTTGAACGAAAGAATTATCGAGCTCATCGACATCGCTCCAAAAGACTTTTGGGGCGCTCAAGACACTCATCTTGAAATAATTAAAAAGTATTACCCAAAGTTGAAAATTGTTGCCAGGGGAACAACAATCAAAGTTTTTGGAGAAAAAGAAGCTCTAGATGAATTTGAAAAACGATTCAACCGATTGATGCTCCATTTCACCCGTTACAATACTATTGACACCAATGTTATCGAAAGAGTCATTCAAAGTGATGTTCAAGACGACCGACGAATGGATTCCAAAGACAATATTTTGGTGCACGGCGTTGGTGGAAGAATTATCAAAGCAATGACTGCCAATCAGCAATTATTGGTGGACACCATCAATAAAAACGACATGGTGTTTGCTGTTGGGCCTGCGGGAACAGGTAAAACTTATACTGGTGTAGCTATGGCGGTTAAAGCATTGAAAGAAAAGCAAGTCAAAAAAATCATTTTGACACGACCTGCAGTCGAAGCAGGAGAAAATTTAGGGTTTCTTCCTGGCGATATGAAGGAAAAACTCGATCCCTACATGCAGCCTTTATACGATGCTTTGCGTGACATGTTACCCAACGAAAAACTTGAAGATTACATCTTGAAAGGAATAATCCAAATTGCCCCATTGGCATTCATGCGAGGACGAACCTTGGACGAAGCCTTTGTAATTCTAGACGAAGCACAAAATACCACCCATTCCCAAATGAAAATGTTTTTGACCCGAATGGGAAAAAACGCCAAGTTTATGATTACGGGAGATCCAGGTCAAGTCGATTTACCAAGACGTACCATTTCCGGACTTAAAGAAGCGTTGTTGGTATTAAAAGATGTTGATGGAATTGGGATGATTTATCTTGACGACAAAGACATCGTGCGCCACCGATTGGTCAAAAAAGTAATAGATGCCTACAAGCAAATCGAGAATCACGACTGATAGAAAAGTGGTAGCGGTTAGCCTTCAGCAAAAAAACATCTTTGGAAATTAGTGTAATTCGTGGCTAAAAAACATTCTCATATTGGCTTATAGCTAATAACTTTTCGCTAACAAGAAAGAAATTTCTATTTATATAACTTCCGATTTTGGTTTCTACTTTAAACACGCTATTTTTGCAAGACAACAACAAACAACATTACTAAATGAATACAATTACTTCAACCAATTTTAATTTTCCCAACCAAAAATCAGTTTATCACGGGAAAGTTCGGGAGGTTTATAACATTAATGACGACCTTTTAGTAATGGTAGCCACCGATAGACTTTCTGCTTTTGATGTCGTGATGCCAAAAGGAATTCCTTATAAAGGGCAAATATTGAATCAAATCGCTACTAAATTCATGAAATTAACTCAGGATATTGTACCGAATTGGTTAATTGCAACTCCAGATCCAAATGTGGCAATCGGGCATTTATGTGCCCCTTTTAAAGTGGAAATGGTGATTCGTGGTTATGTTTCGGGGCACGCTGCCAGAGAATATGCTTTGGGAAAACGAATTTTGTGTGGCGTTACAATGCCAGAAGGCTTGAAAGAAAACGATAAATTTCCAACTCCAATAATTACTCCATCTACCAAAGCGGATAATGGGGAACACGACGAAGATATTTCTCGTGAGGATATTCTTGCCAAAGGTATTGTATCTGAAGAAGATTATTTGGTATTGGAAAAATATACGAGAGCTTTGTTTGAACGTGGTACTGAAATTGCTGCCGGCCGCGGATTGATATTAGTGGATACTAAATATGAATTTGGAAAAACCAAAGACGGTAAAATTGTATTAATTGATGAAATCCATACTCCAGATTCTTCACGTTATTTCTATGCTGATGGTTATCAAGAAAGACAAAACAATGGAGAAGAGCAAAAACAACTTTCTAAAGAGTTTGTTCGTCGTTGGTTAATAGAAAACGGATTTCAAGGAAAGGAAGGACAGCTAATTCCAGAAATGACTGACGAGTATATTAGGACTGTTTCTGAACGCTATATCGAATTATTTGAAAATATTATGGGCGAAAAATTCGTAAAAGCGGATATTTCGGAAATCAATAATAGAATAGAAAAAAATGTTTTAGAATATTTATCAAAATAGCTAATCCCCTTATTTTATTAGAACATTATTCACTAGGTCTTCCAAAACGAACTTTTTTAAGTTCGTTTTTGTTTGTTTGAAATTGTAGTTATTAACAATTTCGTAATTATGTATTTAATAACTTTTTATATTTCAAATTATTAATTTGATTTAAATTAATTAAGTTTGATTTGATTTTAACAATTATTTATGTAATTTTGTTTTATTAGTGGAGTCCAGAAACCACTTTAATCAACGGGGCGGAACCGAAAAGCCTTATGAGTAAGAAAACCAAAATTAACCAATTTAATTATGACAAATTTTATGTTTATTCCAAGTTTGATTGGAAAGCTTGCACCTACTGATTATGTAGGATTCACTTTCTTCGTTGGGTGTATGGCTATGATGGCTGCATCTGCATTTTTCTTTTTATCATTAAGTCAATTTGATA
>JARXAC010000049.1:0-21091 GCA_029866065.1 Flavobacterium sp. | reverse complement strand
TGCTATTTTAGGTAATTTAATTACACTTTGTAATGGCATTTCATTTTTAAAAAAATACATCAAAAATAACAATATCGATATTGTCATGCCCAGAAGCACAATGCCAGCTATTATGGTTAATCAAATAGAAAAATTGAATATAAAAATACTCTTTGATGCCGATGGATTGCCATTAGAAGAACGTGTAGATTTTTCGAGATTGTCAAAAAAAAGTTGGACTTACAAATTTTTTAAATATCAAGAAGATCAAATGCTATTTAATGCCAATGGAGTTATTACCCGTTCCAACAAGTCAATTGAAATTCATGTTGCATCCAATTCAAAATTAGAAAGAAATAAATTTTCAGTGGTACACAATGGCAGAGATTCAAAAGTGTTTTTACCCAATAAAATACTACGAGAAAATAGAAGGGATCAATTGGCTATTTCGAAAGAGACCATTGTATTTATTTATTGTGGCTCGCTTGGAATGCAATATGGTTTTAATGAAATGATATCTATTTTTTCTGAATATAATAAAATAAATACCAATGCTATTTTTCTAATTATTACAGGAAGTATTCAATTTACAAATGATAGAATCCCAATGGAGCTATTAGAAAAATGTATAGTTAAGACAGTAACTTTTGAAGAAATTCCCTCCTATCTTTCAGTTGCAGATATTGCTTTTGCCATTCGTGAACCTAAATTTAGTATGCAAGGGGTGGCTCCAATAAAACTGGGAGAGTATTTACTAATGGGAATTCCAACTATTGCATCCGCCGGAATTGGAGATACTGGGCAAATTTTGAAAAAAATACCTAATTGCTATTTATTTGATCATGAAAATGAAAACCAAATTTTAGATGCAGTTGCAGCTGTAGATGGTTTATTAATATCTGACAAAAATGAAATTCGAAAAGCAGCAATGAACTATTTTACGATTGAAAAAAGTGTTGAAAGTTATTTAAACGCATTTGAAAAACTACAATGAAAGTACTCTATTTAACCAAATATAGTCGAAACGGTGCCAGTAGCCGAATGCGAAGTTACCAGTATTTTCCTCTATTGGTAAATGATGGAATTGAAGTTATAGTTTCGCCATTTTTTGACGCAGAATATTTAGAACTTTTATATGCTAAAAAACCCATTTCAAAAATAAAAATTGCTTCCTTTTATTTGAATCGCTTAAAAAAATTATTTACAATTTATAGTTATGATAAAGTAATCATCGAAAAAGAATTGTTTCCCTATTTTTTTAGTTGGTTTGAGAAATTACTTTTTGTTTTTAATGTAAAATACATAGTTGATTATGATGATGCTATTTTTCATAATTATGATTTGCATTCAAATAAAATCATTCGATTTTTATTAAAAAATAAGATAGGAAATGTAATGAAATTCAGTAATCATGTGTTAGCAGGCAACGATTATTTAGCAACCAAAGCAAATATGTCAGGTGCAAAAAAAATCACAATTCTACCAACTGCAATTGATATGGAATTATATGATACTAAATTTCAAAATAAAAGTAATAAAATAATTATAGGTTGGATTGGATCGCCAACCACATACAAATATGTAGAAAATAGTGTCCCGATTTTGAATGCACTGGCTCTAAAGTATGATTTCGAAGTTCAAATTGTTGGCGCTAAAAAAGAACCTCTTACAAACGAATTTATAAAATATATCCCTTGGAAAGAGGAAACAGAAGTTGAACTAATTTCTAGATTTGATATTGGAATTATGCCATTAGAAAATAATCTATGGGAATTGGGAAAATGTGCTTTCAAAATAATCCAATATATGGGTTGTGGAATTCCGGTAGTTGCTTCTGCGGTAGGAATGAATAAGGAAGTAATTGTAAATGGTGAAAATGGTTTTTTGGTTACCACTGAAAAAGAATGGATGGATACCTTGGGTAAATTGATTGAGGATAAAAATTTACGAATATTTTTGGGAGAAAACGGTAAAAAAATAGCTACGAATAATTATTCCACACAAGTAAATTATAAAAAATTGTATGCAATCCTTTCAGATGGAAACTAAATCAAAAGCACATTATTTTGATCAAATACAAGTATTACGTGGAGTAGCAGCAATAATGGTTGTTTTTCATCATAGTATTGGTTCGTTAAAATATTACCACCAAATAAGTAACCCTTTTTTAGATTTAATTGGATTTGTCGGAAGGTTTGGTGTCGATTTTTTCTTTGTACTCTCCGGCTTCATCATTACTATTTCTGCAAATGGAAAATATGGTACTTCTAACTCGCTTAAAAACTACATAATAAATCGTGTAATTAGAATTTATATCCCCTATCTTCCCATTGGAATAGTGATGTTTCTCCTGTGCCATTTTCTTTCTCAATATTCAAACGGAAATCGATTAATAAGTACGTTGACATCTTTAACTTTAATACCTGATGGAAATCCTGCATTGTCTGTAGCTTGGACGTTAACTTTTGAAATGTTTTTTTATATTGTCTTTTGTATTTCATTTCTTTCAAAAAAAGCTTGGAATTATTTTGTTGTTTTTTGGTGTGTTATAATTATTTATTTCAATTACACTGAAACTAATTTATTTAATCAACAAAATTCATTTATGAAAATTCTATTATCAACCTACAATTTAGAATTTATTTTAGGATATATTTTGGCATGTTTAATTATTACAAAAGTGAAAATTAAACCTATTTTTCTTTGGTTTAGCTTGTTGTTGTTTCTTTCAATTTTCATTTTTTTAAAATTAAAAAAAATTGGTTATTTTTATTTTGATTTAAATTTAATTTTTGTTTGTGTTTCATTTATTATTATTTATATTTCAATACTATACGACAAAAAGTTAAACAAAAAAGCAATCATGATGTTAATTGGAAATGCTACCTATTCTATTTATCTTGTTCACAATCCATTACAAATGATTGTTATTCGAATGTTGCCCAAAATAAATTCACAAATTAGTAGCGTACTAACCTTATTATTAGTAATTCTACTTTCAGTAAGTGTAGGGTATTTATATTCCTTTATTTTTGAAAAAAAACTAATTTCAATTATTAAAGCAAAATTATCACTCTAATATGGAAGTCATTTTATTATTATTACTGTTACTCTTTGGCTATCTATTTTTAAACCAATTCAAAAATAAAATTTCCGAAAGTAATTTTACCAATCTCGGTTATTTATTTGTTTACCACTTAATTTTTGGTTTGTATTTTTATTTTTTTATAAAAGGAGATTCAAGTGGATATTGGAATGGGTCTAAAAATCTAACTTATGAAGAATTTTTTCATTATTTTAAAAATGACCAAGGTACTTATTTTGTTTTGGCATTAAATTATTTCCCTGCTAAGGTTCTTGATCTCTCCTATTTTGCAGGAACTATGATATATTCTTTGATTGGTTTTGTGGGTTTAACTTATTTTTATTTAATTGCAATCGATTTAATTCCAAAAAATTCAAAAGTTAATGGTTACTACTTATTTCCTTTATTGTTTTTTCTACCCAATTTGCATTTTTGGAGTTGTGCAGTAGGTAAAGACTCACTTTTATTTTTATGTATTGCCCTATTTAGTTATGGATTATTAACTCCAATAAAAAGAATTCATTTTATTGTTATTGGGTTAGTATTATCCTATTTTATTCGACCCCACATCACGTTGTTTATGTTATTGGGCTTTGGTTTTGCCTACTTTTCGGGAAATAAATTATCTTTTTTCCAGCGAGTGGTGTTTTTTGGAAGCTTCATAGGAATTGCTTTTCTAATTTTACCTTTGGTTTTAAAATTTTCAAAAATTGAAGAAGCTTCTTTAGATGCTTTTCAAGAATTTTCAACAACTAAAGTATCAGTATTATCACGTTCACATACCGGATCAGCTATAAATATATCCAATTCACCAATAATTGTTAAAGTTTTCTCTTTCTTATTTAGACCCTTTGTATTTGATATTAATAGTTTTCCCTCTTTGCTTGCTGCTATAGAAAATTCAATTTTATTGTTTTTAACAATTAAATATTTCTCAAAAAAACCATTAGAATCATTTAGAAATGCCCCTTTTCTTTTGCAAGGAATGGTTTATTTTTTATTATTAGGTACTTTTGCATTTTCGCAATCTTTAGGAAATTTAGGCATAATGATTCGGATGAGAAATATGTTTTTGCCAGGATTAATAATTTTCTTTTTATGGCATTTTTCCTATTTACAAAATGAAAAATTAGAAGTAGAAAACGAGAATTAAATAATAAATCCAATCTACTGTTTTTTTAATTTTAATTTAATGTAAAATTAAATTTAAATTATTTTCTGAATTATAATTTATTAACGTTATATTAATATTATTTAAATTATTAATTTGAGCTACTAGATTCAATTTATCACAACTTTTTTGTAATTAAAAGTGAGAAAATAGAAATTTCAATTTATAAAATCTTAATAATTGTATTTAAAATCAAGCTATTACTAATGTAGCTTTTTCTGAGTAAACGTAATTAGCTATATAATTACAAATACAATTCAATTACTTTATTCATTAAAAAATTATTTATTTAGAACAATTGAAAATTTTATATTTTATCATTTTGTAAAATCATACACTCCCTATTTTAAAGTAACTGTTAAGATTATAAATTTGTAAAAATAATTAACGCTTTGGTGTTGAATTTTTTATGAAAAAATTAATACGAGTTACGACTGTTCCTTTGTCTTTAGATAAATTATTAGATGGGCAACTATCCTATATGAGTAATTATTTTAATGTAACCGCTATTTCCTCAGATAGTGACTATTTAAAGCAATGTGCATTAAAAGAAAATACTGGTTATTACCATCTTGAAATGTCGCGAAGAATTACTCCAATAAAAGATCTAATTTCTTTCATCAAATTAACAAAATATTTGTTACGAACAAAACCTCTAATTGTTCATTCTCACACACCAAAAGCCGGAATTATTTCAATGATGGCCTCAAAAATTGCCAATGTTCCTTTACGATTGCACACTGTAGGAGGATTGCCTTTAATGGAAGCGTCCGGTATAAAACAAAAAATATTAATTTTTGTTGAGAAATTAACTTATAAGTGTGCGACCAACGTTTACTCAAATTCTGCTGGTATGTATGACTTTATTTTGGAAAATAATTTCATAAATAAAGATAAGATTAAAATGTTAGCCAACGGAAGTACTAATGGAATAGACACAAGTTATTTTTCAAATAGTAATATTACTGAAGCAACTAAAGAAGAATTAAAAGATAGCTTAAGAATAACAAAAAATGACTTTGTTTTTGTTTTTGTAGGCCGTTTAGTAGGAGATAAAGGAATAAATGAATTAGTTCTAGCTTTTAAAAAGTTGCTAGTATACAATACCAATATAAAACTACTTTTGGTGGGTCATCAAGAAGACCAATTAGACCCATTATCAGAAGTCACATTGAATGAAATAAATTCTAATAGAAAAATCTTATCAGTTGGGTATCAAAATGATATTCGCCCCTACTTATCAATCAGTAATTGTCTTGTATTGCCTAGTTATAGAGAAGGATTTCCTAATGTAGTAATGCAAGCTGGCGCGATGGATTTACCCTCAATTGTTACCAATATTAATGGATGTAATGAAATAATTATTGATAATATTAATGGTTTATTAGTAAAATCTAAGAATTGTTATGAGCTTGAAAAGGCAATGTATAAAATATTTAATAACCCATTATTATATGATAAGCTTAAGTCTTCATCAAGGGGGTTAATTACTTCCAGATTTGAACAGAAAAAAGTTTGGAAAACTATTTTGGATGAATATAGAGAATTAGAAAATGACTTGATCTATAATAATGAATTGAAAACAATCACCAAAAAATATTATCCAGTTAATCTAAGACAAATTAATTTCTCCAACTATCTTTTAAGTTTACTCTTCCTTTTTTTTAATTCCAATAAATAACTCAAAATAAATGATTGGGTTATTACTTCTTTTTAACCCACTTTTTCATTCTTTTCAATAAACCTGACTTTTGTTTTATTTTAGTAGTTACTCCATAGCCATACTCGTAGCCATAATTGTACGAATATTTATAATTATAACTGTAGCCATATCCATAACCTTGCTTTTCTCCTACATTATTTAAAATAATTCCCATACTTTTTATGGATAGTGATTCTTTAATTTTAGCAATAAATTTTATTAATTTTTTCTCCGTATAATTTGCTCTAGTTACATAAAGTACTGTATCAGCAAAATTAGAAATAATTGCAGTATCAGTAACTAATAGAGTTGGTGCAGTATCAACAATAATATAATCATACTCCTGTTTTAAGTAATTTAACAAACTTTCAAACTTTCCATTGGATAATAATTCAGATGGATTAGGAGGAATTGTACCCGACATAATTAAATCAAACTTTAATTCTTCATTAAAATTTCTTATAATGATATTATTTTTAGTGATTTCATCATCAGACAAATAATTAGTTAACCCCATAAAGCTTGATTTATCTAACCCTAATGATTTATGTATTTGTGGATTCCTTAAATCTGCTCCTATTAAAATTACCTTTTTATCCAATGTTGATAATGAAATAGCCAAATTCAAGGATATAAATGTTTTGCCTTCCCCTTTAATTGTTGAAGTTACCATCAATATTTTTCCATTTTTAGCACTTTGCAATAAAAAATTAATATTTGTTCTTAAAATCCTAAAAGCTTCAGAAAGTGGCGACCTATCAAAAAAGTTAATTATTTTATTCTCTTGTTTAATAAATGGAATTTCAGCAATTACTGATAATTCCGGCAATAATGCATTAAGATCTTCTGGATTATGAATTTTATTATCCAATTGATTAATAATAAAAATAACGAGAACAGTAAATAAAATACCAATAAGAAATGCAATTAAATAAACCGCTTTTTTATCAGGGAAAATTGGATTCGAATCGCTATCAGCATATTCAATTATTTTAATTGACGGGTTTGTAATAGCCATATTAATAGAAGCTTCCTCTCGTTTTTGAAGCAATAAAACATACAGACCTTCTTTAATTGTTTGCTGTCTTTCAATAGATCGAATCACTTTATCGTTCAATGGAACTTTACTATATCTCGCTTTTTCAAAACTATTGATCTTTCCTAATTCGTTCCTTTTGGATTCTAAGAAATTTTCATATCCGTGTAACGATGTTTTAATATTATTTTTTAACTTTAAAAGAAGTCGTTTGCCATCATTAATAACAGGATTTGATTCTCCAGCACCAGATTCAATTAATTTGTTAAGTTTTAATAATTGTTCATTGTAATTAGTGATTAATTGATTCGTTTCGGTATTCTCAAGTCCAATATTTGCAGGTAAAAACTCCAGTTCACCGGTTTTATTTAATGTAGAAATCATCATTTTTGACAATACTAATTGTGTGGAGGAATTCAAATAATTAGTACGGGATATATTTAAATTACCCATTAATAACCCAGCATCTGATTGAATATAACTTAATTCATTGTTTTTTTCATAATTTACTTTTGAATTTTCTATATTGTTCAATTCATCAAATAGTGTAACAAAACGCTCGTCGACAAATTCAATCGTCTTTTTGAAAACAAATTGCCTGTCTTCAATACCATCATTTTGATATACTTCTACAATTGCATTAACGATGTCATTTATTTTTTTTAAATTATTGCCATTATAGCTAATTTTTAATATTTCACTTTGATTACCAACATAATCAATAATAATATTATTAGAAATTGATTTTCGGCAATGTTTTTTCTTTTTTAAATTGACTACATATTTAGAGCCAATATTAATTTTATTATTATTTTTCAAATCCAGTTTAAATGGAATTTTATTATCAAAATTAGTTTGACCAAACAAATATTCTTTGTTATTACCATTTAATCTATACCCTTTTTCTGAAATTGTAACATTAAACGAAGTGGATGATTTATTTAAAGAATCTTTAGGCAAAGCCCAAATAACTTGAAAAGGACTATTTTGCCATTGTTCAACTTTTTTAATTTTTCCCTCGCTAAATATTTCGGTAGTTAAATTTAATTTATCAACCACTTGGTCAATTATTCTTGAGGATTTTATTTTCTCGATATGATTTTCAAGATTAATACTTTTAACTCCAAAAATTGAAATACCTTCATTAGGAAGTTTAAAACCATTTTCATTGTTATCTAGAACTTCAATTTTTGCTTCTGTATAATAGACATCTGCTGAATAACGCAAATATAAATTAGAAATAAATAGAGAAATAATTATCGACAAACAAAACCATTTCCAATAAACTAAATAATTAAAAACTTGATCCTTAATATTAGTTTGAATTTTATTGCTTTCCATTTAAAAGATTGAATAGTGTTATTATTTTTGCTTATTTAACATTACAAGTTGAATATCTATTTTACAATAAAAATTTAACAGATGAACAAAATTAAATCGCCAAAATATTAAAAAAACAAATTTATAATTCTTAATCAAGAATTACAATTAAAATTGATTATATATTGTATTACTTATTTAATTCTTCAATCAATTAAAACCCAATATAAAGTGAAATTAGTTACTTTTATACTTTAATTGATACAAAGAAATATAGTTTTGAATAATTAAATAAATCAAAAATTGTTCTTGATTTAACAAGTCCTAAAAAAATACAATTCTTACCATTGGATAAAAAAGTTATCAACATTGTTTGGTTCAAACGCGACTTTCGTATCATAGATAATGAAGCATTATTTAATGCGTATCAATCAGAAATACCTCTTTTGCTTATTTGCTTTTTTGAACCTACAATTATGAATTACGCAGATTCAGATGCGCGTCATTGGCGATTTATATACCAATCTATAGAAGATTTAAACAAAAAATTAGAACCTTCCAATTCTAAAATCTATTTTTTTCATAAGGAAGTAATAGCCGTTTTATCAGAATTAATTAAAACCTACACTATAAAAACCGTTTTCTCACACCAAGAAATTGGTAACAAAATTACCTACAATCGAGATATCGAAATGAAGAATTTCTTTCAAAAAAATGCAATAGTTTGGAAAGAATTTCAAATGCATGGAGTAATCCGAAAACTAAAATCAAGGCAGGATTGGGACAAAAGATGGGAAAACGTGATGCGAGATACTCCCAAAATTTTGAATGAATCCGATATAATAACAATTCAATTAGATCCTGAATTTTATGATTCAATTAAAGGACACTCATTGCCCGCAGAAATTTCAACTCCCAATAAAAATTTTCAACATGGTGGAGAATATTGGGCATGGCGTTATTTGGACAGTTTTGTCAAAGAACGATATGTAAATTATAGTAAACACATCTCAAAACCTGCACTGAGTCGAAAGGGCTGCAGCCGATTGTCTCCTTATTTAACCTACGGAAATATTAGTATGCGAATGATCTATCAGTATACCAATCAGCATTATGAAGCCTCAAAAAATAAACGGGCAATTCTTAATTTTGTTTCTCGTTTGCATTGGCATTGTCATTTTATTCAAAAATTTGAGGACGAGTGTACTATGGAATTTGAAAACGTAAATAAAGCTTATGATGCTTTGGTTAAGCCTAAAAATGAAGTATACATTAAAGCCTGGCAAGAGGGAAAAACTGGGGTGCCAATTGTAGATGCTTGCATGCGATGTTTGGTAACTACTGGCTATATTAATTTTAGAATGCGGGCAATGGTGGTTTCCTTTTTTACATTCAACTTGTGGCAAGATTGGCGGGAATTACATTTCTTAGCGCGTCAATTTTTAGATTACGAACCAGGTATTCATTATCCGCAAATTCAAATGCAATCGGGAACTACTGGAATAAATACTATTCGGATTTACAATCCAATAAAAAATTCTGAAGAACACGATACGGATGGTGTTTTTATTAAACAATGGTTGCCCGAATTAATGGAAATACCTATTGAATTGCTTCACGAACCATGGAAAATGAACGAAATGGAACAACAGTTTTATAAATGTATCATCGGGAAAGACTATCCTGCTCCTATTGTAGACATAGAAGAAACCAGAAAATACGCTGCGGATATTGTTTGGAGTTTCAGAAAAAAAGACGAAGTAAAACAAGAAGGAAAAAGGATTTTACAAAAACATGTCAATAATCCAAATCGAAAGTTAAAAAATAAATAATTTTTTATAGTGTTATTTAAAAGGTATTATTCCATGATCCCAAAGAGTGGTTCCTACAACGAAAACCAAAGACCAAATGAATTTTGGTTGATATTTTTATTTGTTCCTCACTCTCAAAAGTAAACTTTTGGAGTTGAAGAAAAATAAAATAACCCGAAACTCACGTTTCGGGTTATTTGTTGCGGAGAAAGAGGGATTCGAACCCCCGGACCTGTTACAGTCAACAGTTTTCAAGACTGCCGCATTCGACCGCTCTGCCATTTCTCCAATAAGTCGCACCCTTTTGCTGAATGCGGTTGCAAATATAGTAACCTTTTTTTGATTTCTAAAACATTTATTGGAAAATATAAATAAAATAACTAACCCAACCAAGTAATTATTTCATTTACCTTCTGTTAGAAACAATAAACCGTATTAGTATTTTACATATTCAGAAATTTCCAATCCATACCCTACCATTCCTACTCGCTTGGTTTGCTCGGAATTTGAAATTAATCGGATGTTGGAAATATCAATATCGTGCAAGATCTGCGCCCCTATTCCGAAATCTTTTGCATCCATTTTTATCAATGGCGCCTTCATTTCACCTTGAGTTTGAAGTACTTTCAATTCGCCAATTCGATTCAATAAATTATAGGATTCCAATTCCTGGTTAATGAACAAAACAGCTCCTTTTCCAGCTTGATTAATCACGTTGAATATAGAATCTAGATTTTTGTCGGCATCGTGAGTTAAAGCCCCTAAAATATCACTATTTATTTGAGTGGAATTAATACGCGTCAGTATTGGCTCACCCAAATTCCAATTTCCTTTGGATAAGGCAATGTGAACTTGCTTGTTGGTTGTTTGTAGATAGGCTCTCAATCGGAACGTGCCAAATCTTGTATTAACATCAAAATCTTCTTTTTTAACAATCAAACTGTCGTGTAGCATTCTATAAGCCACTAAATCCTCAATAGAAACTAGTTTTAAATCGAATTTCTTTGCCACTTCAACTAATTGTGATAATCGCGCCATAGTACCATCTTCATTCATGATCTCCACAATTACCCCTGCCGATTTGAATCCCGCGAGACGTGCAAAGTCAATTGCAGCTTCGGTATGCCCTGTTCTTCTTAAAACCCCGCCTTGCTTGGCAATTAATGGAAATATATGTCCAGGACGTGCTAAATCGTGTGGCTTTGTATCAGGGTCACATAATGCTTGGATCGTTTTTGCTCTATCGGCAGCTGAAATTCCTGTGGTTACTCCATTTCCACGCAAATCTACCGATACCGTGAAAGCCGTTTCCATAGGGTCGGTATTGTTGTTCACCATTACATGCAACCCCAATTCCTTGCATCTGTTTTCGGTTAACGGCGCGCATATTAATCCACGTCCGTGCGTTGCCATGAAGTTAATCATTTCGGGGGTTACCTTTTCGGCTGCAGCCAAAAAATCGCCTTCATTCTCCCGATCTTCATCATCAACAACGATAATGACTTTCCCTTGACGAATGTCTTCGATAGCTTCTTCTATGGTATTTAATTGAAATTTAGGAAGGGTCATTGTATTTAATTTTGTGTTGGAAATAATCTTTTCATAAGGTTTTGAAACGGTACGGTTATCAGGTCTAAATTGAACGAACCAATGTCGTTTGTAGCTCTATAGGTTAGTAAAACAGCCAATGGCGTTAATAATAACGAAGCCAACCACGATCCTACAAAAGGATCAATGCCATTTTCTCCTGCCAAACGTTTTCCAAAGGTATTAATAAAGTGAAAAGTGATAAATATGGCTACCGCAAATACTATTGGCAGTCCAATTCCCCCTTTTCTAATTATTGCCCCAAGTGGAGCACCTATAAAAAACATAAGCAAACAAGCATAAGCGACTATAAATTTATCATAAACCGCACCCAAATGATCGTTGATAGAAATTTGTTTTATATTCAATTCGTCTTTTGAACTTTCAATAGAAAACAAGGTGTTTGAAACACTACTTGAAGCAAATTGTAGAATTTGGAGCTTTTCACTAGTAGTCAATAACGCCATTAAATCGGGTTTTACCACGTCAACTTTCATTGGCAAAATCGATTTATTTACATTCAAAAGACCCGAGCGCTGGTGCACATTATCCGAAAAGGAAATGACATCACGATTGTAATTTTTTCTCAAGGAATCAATAGTATAATTCAACTCGCTTAAATTAAGCATATTAGAAGTATTGGTAATACTCTGATTGTCTTGAGTGCCATTTAAAATAGACAAATCCATATTGATTACGTCCTTCTTGAATGTCGCTTTCGCAAAAGGGATTTTTTTGCGATCTTCCCATTTGTTTGGAATGATATCCTCATAATAGAAACCGTCATTTAAAACCAATTTCAGCAAATTAGAATTCTCACTACTAATCAAATCGCCATATTTAGCTTTAATAACCGTGCGAACTCCATCGCCATTTGTGGATTTTTTATGAATGGTAACTCCTGTGAGATGGTTTCCGTTCTCCCCCGTTTTTTTATCTACTTTAATAGAATAGAAACCTATTTGACTGAATTGCCCTTCTGCAATTGCCATCGCTGGCTTTCGCTGGGCAATATTTTTCCTGAAATTGATAAATTTATATTCAGCATAAGGAATCACATTATTAGCAAAGAAAAAAGAGGTTATACTTAATATTATTATAAAAATAGTAAGCCCTCTCATGGCTCTTTGTAACGAAATTCCCGCCGATTTCATAGCCGCAAATTCATAATTCTCGGCCAAGTTCCCAAAGGACATAATGGAAGCCAACAACACTGAAAGTGGGATAACCAATGGGATAATTCGCGGCATTCCGTAAAGTAAGAATTTAACCACTAACAATAAATCCAAGTCACGACCTGCTAAATCATAGATGAACAACCAAACGGTTTGAAGTATAAATATAAAAAACAAGATTACAAATACTGTGGTAAATGTAATCGCAAATGTTTTTAAAATATATTTATCAATTATCTTCAACTAGTCTAATTTATTTATGTAATATTTAGGGTATTTGCTAGCGTCAAAGGTAAATTGATTCTTGGATAACGGTTGGTTTATTTTAAAAGAATTAACAGTCAAAGTGGTTTTTGTTCCGTTTTTGCCTACCTCAATTAGGTTATAAATATTCTTAGTTTGGGTGTCTATGCCTAAAAGAATTTCTTTACGTTGGTCTTTAGCATTGTTAGGGACCAACTTAATATATTGAATTTTTCTACCTTTTACGTTTTGAGGTATGTCCCAAGTATATTTGTATCCAGAGTTAAAGAAAGTAAGTAATTTTGATGGGGTAATCGCATTTTCATCTTTCTCATTTACCTTTGAAATCGCTACTTCTTCATCTTCTGGATTAATAGTATAGTTGGCTTTACCATCAAATATTTTAGTTACCCCCATCAAATTTAATACGTATTTATTGCCTTTCATGGTTACATTACCTTTACTTTCTTGATTAACATTTTCTTTTAAATTGCTTAATGAATATTTAAATTCAATAACAATATTCTCATAGCTATTAATTTTTGCAGTCACGGCGTCCAATAATGCTTTCGCCTTTTTATCCTGAGCTTGGGTTGAAGTGCAAAATAATAATGCAAAAACAAGAAGTAAAAAACCATTTTTCATGGTAAAAGTAATTTTTGATAATGGGAATCTATTGGTATTCATTGGTAAGTTAATTTTGTTCATTACTGAAAAATTGATCTAGAGCGGCCAAATCGGTAATGTTCACATTTCGGGCTTTACTTCCTTCAAATGGACCTACAATTCCTGCAGCTTCCAGTTGATCTATCAATCGTCCCGCACGGTTGTAACCCAATTTTAGTTTGCGTTGCAACAACGATGCAGATCCTTGTTGCGAAGTTACAATAATCTCGGCAGCTTCTCTAAACAGTCCGTCACGCTCGGAAATATCCATATCAAGATTAATGCCACTTTCTTCACCTACAAACTCAGGAAGTAAGTACGCGTCGGCATAGGCTTTTTGCGAACCGATAAACTCAGTAATTTTCTCTACTTCTGGTGTGTCAATAAAGGCACACTGTACCCGCACTACATCGTTTCCATTGGTGTAAAGCATGTCTCCACGTCCAATCAATTGATCGGCACCTTGCGTATCAAGAATCGTACGAGAATCTATTTTTGAGGTTACTCTAAAAGCGATTCTTGCTGGAAAATTCGCTTTAATCAAACCCGTAATTACATTCACCGAAGGTCTTTGGGTTGCAATAATTAAGTGAATTCCGATAGCTCTCGCCAACTGCGCCAAACGAGCGATGGGAGTTTCCACTTCTTTACCAGCAGTCATGATTAAATCGGCAAACTCATCAACCACCAAAACGATGTAAGGTAAAAATCGGTGGCCGTTTTCAGGATTTAACTTGCGCGATTTAAACTTGTCGTTGTACTCTTTTATGTTACGAACCATCGCATCTTTCAATAAAGAATACCGGTTGTCCATTTCTACACAAAGAGAGTTTAAAGTATTCACCACTTTGGCATTGTCGGTAATAATAGCATCCCCAGAATCTGGTAATTTAGCCAGATAGTGTCTTTCTATTTTATTGAAAAGTGTCAATTCGACTTTCTTAGGATCTACCAAAACAAATTTTACTTCGGCCGGGTGTTTTTTGTACAACAATGAGGTTAATACCGCATTTAACCCCACTGATTTTCCTTGACCTGTAGCTCCCGCCATTAATAGGTGGGGCATTTTAGCTAAATCTACCACAAAGGTTTCGTTGGAAATTGTTTTTCCTAAAGCGATAGGTAATTCCATTTCTGCTTCTTGAAAACGTGCCGATCCAATAACGCTTTTCATAGAAACCATCGTAGGATTCTTATTTGGAACCTCGATTCCAATAGTTCCCTTTCCAGGGATAGGAGCAATAATACGAATTCCTAGGGCTGATAATGACAATGCAATATCATCCTCTAAACTCTTAATTTTAGAAATTCGTATTCCTGCTTCTGGCACAATTTCATACAAAGTAACTGATGGACCTACTGTAGCTTTTATTTGTGCTATTTCTATTTTATAATTTCGTAAAGTTTCAAGAATTTTGTTCTTGTTTTCTTCTAATTCTTCCTGGTTGATTGTAATGCCCCCCGTGGAATATTCCTTCATTAAGTCCAATGTAGGAAATTGGTAGTTGGATAATTCCAAAGTCGGATCAAAAAGTCCAAAATCGGCAACCAAACGGGAAGCCAAATTCTCTTCAACAATATCTTCCTCGTGGGCTTTTTCAATTACAAAATCGCTATCTGTAATTTCAATTGGTAAAGTATTCAGTTCTAAATCATCAAAATCATCTTCGATTGGTTCTTCAATTCTTGATTTTAGGATTGGATCCATATTAATTTCAGAAGAAGAATTAATTGTCGGCTTTAGAGCTTCTTTATTAATTTCAAATTGGGACATCGGTTTAACAACAGGCTCTTCCATTTCTTCATCTGGAACAGCATATTCTTCCAAATTATAGGTTGAATCTGATACTGGTTGATTCGAAGGAGTTAATTCTGAATCAATTTCTTTTTTACTTCTTTCAAAAAAACCTTTAATTGCGTCTGGAGATACTTTTATTTTAAATATCAAATAAATGAAAATCCCAAGTAACAATATTAAAAATGCACCCGATTGCCCAACATAATCTTGCAGGAACAAGTTCATTTCATACCCTATAGTTCCGCCCAATTCAGGTAAGGTAGTTGCGAAAAATCCACATAAAATGGAGATAATAATTATCGCATACAAATCCCAAAACCAAACACTTTTTAATCTTTTAAATGGAATATCCATTACTAAAAAAGCACCCGTTAAAAAGAAGAATTTAACAAATAAGAACGAAGCAATTCCAAATCCTTTATAGATAATTAAATCAGCTAAAAAAGCACCAAATTTCCCTAACCAATTGTTCACATTCTGGGAACGATTCGTCAATTCAGCAACGGCACTCTGGTCTTCCTGACCATAAATGAAAAAAGAAATAAAGGCTAAAAGTAATGCCACAGAGAACAAGAGAAATATAAATCCCAATAAGATTTTATATTGCTTTCCTAATTTCCAAGGTAATTTATCTTCAGGATCAGTCCCTTTTTTATTCGATGTAAGTGTTTTTTTTGCCATTCTTAATTGAACTAATAACTATTAAATCAAGTAAAATATTAAGTAAATTTTGGTAAATAGATCATTAGACCAATTGCCATTGCGGTCATAGCAGCAAAAAATACAGCACCCGCAGCAATGTCTTTTATAAATCCTATTTTTTTATGAAACTCAGGATGAATAAAATCCGCTACTTTCTCCACCGCAGTATTTAGTCCTTCAATACTTATTACCAATCCTATTGCAAGGGTTTGAAATAACCACTCCTCATGAGAAATATCAAAGTAAAAACCTGCAAGAGTTACAAGCACTGCAAGAGTCGATTGCACCATGATGCTGTGCTCGGTAGTAATTAATTTGATTGCGCCTTTGAAAGCAAATACCAAACTTTTTAATCTACCTGTAAAAAAGGTATTGTCCTTTTGGAAGTCCATACTTACTATTAAAGTACCGCTAAAGCAGCGTCATAATTAGGTTCATTTGCAATTTCTGGCACTTGCTCTGAATAGACAACTAGACCGTTTTCATCAACTACAATTACTACTCTAGAATGTAACCCAGCTAAAACACTTTCTGTAATTTCTAAACCGTAGTCTTTTCCAAAAGCTCCTGTATTAAAATCAGAAAGATTAATTACATTTTCAAGTCCTTCTGCACCGCAAAAACGACTTTGCGCAAAAGGTAAATCTCTTGAAATGCACAACACCTTTGTATTAGGTAAAACACTTGCTTTTTCATTGAATTTTCTTACAGACGTTGCGCAAGTTCCCGTATCAATACTTGGAAAAATATTCAAAACCAACTTGCTTCCAGCAAAATTTGCTAAACTAGCAATTGATAAATCTTTTTGAACCAATTTAAAATCGAATGCTTTCGAACCCACTTTTGGTAATTCACCACTTGTATTTATTGGATTTCCTCCTAATGTAACTACTGCCATAATTGTTGTTTTTTTTGAACATCAAAAGTAAGCAAATATATTGGGAATAAAAAAAATGCTATTAATTAAGGATTAAGTAAAGATAAAATTTCTTCTTTTTGGCGTGCCCTCGTTTACTCATTGCAAGGTATCTAAGCAATCTTTTATTAACTCGGTCAGGCTGTTCGCTACAATCGCTGTTGCGCTTTGCTACACAGCGGATTTCCACTGCTATCCTTCACGCGAAATTCGATAAATAATTCAAAATTCTCCAATCACAACATCGACAAAAACCATAGTAATCAATTAACCCTAATTGAGAACAAGACCTATTTCTAACTCCTTCAGGTCAAGCCAAAAGAGGTATTAGAACGAAACAATAAAATGATCGTGGTGGCTAAACCAATGAGGTTTTTAAAACCTGTAGGGCATAAATTAATAGTAATAAACTTGTATTTATTAACCCCAATGAAAAAAGGTTATTTATTCCCTTGTACCAAATTCCAATTCACCCAAGCGTCCATTTGCGCAATAGTATTGGGACGAAGAATAATTTCACGATACTGATTTAACAAATAAAATGTTGGGGTAGCAAAAACATAATACTCCTTTACGGGAGTACTTTCCCATTTTTTATAATCACAATAAGTAAAAAACGGATAGGATTTTACAGCTTGCTCAAAAACAACGGAATCGGTGTCCAAAGAAACATATACTACCTCAATACCCAGGTTTTTCCATTTTGAATAGTTTTGAATTAAGATTGGTAATTCCTCAGTACATTTAGGACACCAACTTGCTCCAAATACCACCAAGGTGTATGAAGTTTGAATTTGGGAAAGACGATTCAATTGATTTTGCTTTACACCGTTCACAAAGCTGTGTTCTTGAAACTCGATATCAGGCGCGATATTTCCTTTTTTCATTGCACGGTAACTTTCTAGTTGCCGGGCTAAATCACTATCAATGGTACAGCTTTTTAGGTTCAAAACTTTCAAAGCCAAATACTCCGATGCTGAAAACAAACTATGTTGCTCCAATAATTCAAATAAATACGAAATAACTTCATTGAGTTTTTTATCGTCTTTGACTAAATTAACCAACATGGCGTCAATAGAAAGTTGCATTTCTATAAAAACTGAATCCAAAGGTTTTCCGCAGTTTTCCAATAGCCAAAAATGCCTTTCAATAGCCTCTTTAAACAAACCGCTTTTATAAAGACGCTTGTCGGTATAATCGAGTGATCGAAAAGCTTGAATGGTAGCGGGTATTTCTGCAGGGCGTTGTTGCGCAACAACCGATACCGAACTTACTAATTTGCGGATTGGTAAAAACCAACGGCAGTAACTCCCATTGGGTAAACCGTTCAAAAAAGCAACATCCTCGTCGTTGATGCGTTTTCTTTCTTGTAGAATCGCTTTATTGGGTGCTTTATGTCCAGCAAAAAAAGCGTCTTCGCTATATATTTTCTCTAAATATTCCCAGGCGCTTAGGGCTTGTTCCCGTTTAGGATGCTCATTGGCATACCTCTCAAACCATTGGTTTTCTTGGCCTTTGGTGATTTTAATCGTTTTAGGGTCGCTAAGTACTTCTCCAACTAATTCAATGTCTTCACCACTTAGCAAAACAAGTAAGATTTTTTGATCTGCCGACACCAGGTAGCCCATACCATAATCTGCTTTGGAATAGGAGACTTTGAAAAGGCCATTTTCATCGATTTTTGTTTTTGCAACAGGATAGTTTTTTAATCCCTGAAAGCCTTGTAACACTAGCTCTTGGTTTGCCAATGGTTTAAAATTACCCGTGATATTTTGTGCCATTGAGGCAAATATGGTAAAAATTGCTAATAAAACAAGTAGTTTTTTCATTGTATTTATATGTCACAAAATTAGAAAAACCCTTTAAGTCACACCACTTTATTATATAAAACTACAACTTTTTGGGTTGTAGTTTTTAATTTTTATTAATTATTTTTTAAAACATAATCTTTTGTTTTCGCTTTTGCATATTGCGTTTTAATATCAACCCATTCAACATTATTCCAATTTAAAGTTTTAACACCGGAATCCATAAACATAAACATATAAAAATCATAAGTAGCATCATAATTCACTGTTGATTGAAAGGTTATAGTTGAACCAGTACTTGAAGTAAGCGTTATTTTGGGGATTGTTAATGCAGTGTGTTCATTATTAATATATGTTTCTAAATTATCAAGGTTAAAGGATATAAAATCAAAATTTCCAGAAGTAGAAGTTAGTCGAAACGTATTTTCATTAGCTGTTGAATTTAATTCTGTACTACCATAAAATAAAATACCTCCTTCATACGAAGTTAACTTTGTAATTACAAATGGAGAAGCATCGATAGAACCTGCATCGATGTATTGATTATAATTTTCCAGTTCAACATAACTAGTTCCTGTGGGTACATTATTTGTGTAATTATCAAGTATAGTATAAGTCATTTGTTCCACTGTGCTAGCAACACTTGTCCCAACAGCGTTGGTCGCAGTAACCGTAAATGTATAAACCGTTCCGTTGTTAAGACCGCTTACTGATATGGTTCCATCTCCTGACTGAAAAACAGTACCCGTAATGCCACCGGGACTTGAAGTTGCAGTGTAATTTGTTATTGTTGCTCCACCATTGTCTGCAGGAGCTGTAAATGCTACTATAACTTGTCCATTATTAGATGTAACACTTGTAACGGTAGGCGAGTTTGGAACTGTAGCTGGGATTACTGAATTAGAAACTGCACTAGCAATACTTGTCCCAACACTGTTGGTTGCTTTAACCTTAAAGGTATAAGCTGTTCCATTGGTTAAACCGCCTACTATTATAGTTCCATCTCCTGACTGATAAACAGTACCCGTAATCCCACCAGGACTTGAAGTAGCAGTGTAACCTGTTATTGTTGCTCCACCATTGTCTGCAGGAGCAGTAAATGCAACTACAACTTGTCCATTACCTGATATTACACTTGTAATAGTAGGCGCGTTTGGAACAGTAACAGGGGTTACTGAATTAGAAACTGTACTTGCAATACTTGTCCCAACACTGTTAGTAGCCGTAACAGTAAACGTATATGCTGTTCCGTTGGTAAGTCCGTTTACAATTAAGGTTCCACCTCCTGACTGAGAAACAGAACCCGTAATACCACCTGGATTTGAAGTAGCTGTGTAATTTGTTATCGTTGCTCCTCCATTATATGAAGGTGCGATAAAGGACACTGCTACTTGTCTATTTCCAGATGTTACACTTGTAATGGATGGCGCACCAGAAATAACAGGCACTAGTGTAACTGTATCAGAAGCTGCACTTTCAGCACTGGTAACAAGACCGTTTGTAGCTGTAATGGTAAATGTATAGGCTATTCCATAAGATAGACCATTCACTGTTATAGTTCCATCACCTGACTGAGAAACCGTACCCGTAATACCACCAGGGTTTGAAGTAGCTGTGTATCCTGTTATTGTTGCTCCTCCATTGTCAGAAGGAGCAGTAAATGCTACTACAACTTGTCCATTGCCAGAAGATACGTTTGTAATAGTTGGCGCACTAGGAGAGGCTAAAACCAATATCGTATTAGAAAGACTACTAGCTAAACTTGTACTTGTATCATTGGTTGCCGTAACTTTAAAATTATAATTCGTACCCCTTGTTAAACCTGTTATAGTAATAGGACTACTCGTACCAATAGCAACTCGTTCTTGAGGGTTGGAGAATACGGTATAACTTGTAATTGTGCTACCTCCATTATTTACTGGCGGAGTAAATGCAATAGTAGCTTGTAAATCTCCAGCAGTTGCAGTTCCTATGGTTGGCGCATCTGGAAATGAATTGGCGGTACTCCATGTAGGCACATTGCTGGTATATTTTAAAACTTGGCCATTACTTCCTGTAGTTATATTCACCCAATTCGAACCATTCCAGTATT
>JARXAC010000056.1:0-11853 GCA_029866065.1 Flavobacterium sp. | reverse complement strand
ATCACCCACTTGCAACAACGCAATTCCTTCGTCCCAGCCTTCAATTACATTCCCCATTCCTAAAGGAAATTCAATTGGTTTTTTTCTTGGATAAGAACTATCAAATACTTTTCCGTCTTCTAATTGACCGGTATAATGAACAGAAACTGTTTTACCGTTTTCCGCTTTCTTACCATTTCCTTTTTGGATCATTTTATAACGCAACCCACTTTCTGTTTTATCAAATCCAGCCGCTAATTGCTCCATTTTAGCTTCCGTTTCTGCCTTAAGAGCCGCGTCACGTTTATTTCTTGCCCCTTTAAAAGTGATGAAAGCTTCAATTGCATTCCATTTTTGAGCTTCGTCTCCTACTCTTACAATTTCAACTGAATCCAAAGAATCCCCTTGAGCAACTGCATCTACAACATCTTGTCCTTCAACAACATGACCGAAAACGGTGTGCTTATTATCCAACCATTCAGTTGGTATATGAGTGATAAAAAACTGAGATCCATTACTTGCAGGACCAGAATTTGCCATTGACAAAACACCTGGACGATTGTGTTTTAATGTTGGGTGAAATTCATCTTCAAAGCTATACCCAGGACCACCGGTTCCAGTTCCTTGAGGGCAACCACCTTGAATCATAAAATCAGGAATTACTCTATGAAATTTCAATCCGTCATAATAGTTATTTCCTTGAGGTTTAACCTTGTTTTCAAGATTTCCTTCAGCCAATCCAACGAAGTTTCCAACAGTTCCTGGTGTTAAATCGTGAGTTAATTTTACTAAAATAGCCCCTTTTGAGGTGTTGAATTTAGCGTATATACCGTTTTCCATTTTTATTGTTTTTTAATGTGGTGCAAATTTACGAAATAAATTAGATAATTTGAGTTGATTTTTAAGGTACTATTTGAAAAATAAATAACCTAAATTTCTAATTTTTCTAAAGTTTTGAGAACATAACTGTGCATTACCTCACGGTAATCTAAATGGGTTACAATTCTTAATTTTCCGTGTCCCATTGAACTTATTGATATTCCTTTTTGCTTCAATTTTTCCATTAAATCGTTTTCATCTATTGAAGGCTGAATTGAAAAAATTAAAATATTGGTTTCTACCGGTTCCACTGAAGCTATCCAAGGTAAATTATGAAGTAAAATTCCTATTTCCTTTGCACGTTTGTGGTCTTCAGATAATCTTTCAATATTATGCTCTAAGGCAAATAAACCGGCGGCGGCTAAATAACCTATTTGTCGCATTCCTCCACCAAGTATCTTTCTGATTCTAAGTGCTCTATTTATAGTCGCTTTATCTGATAATAGAACCGAACCCACTGGCGCTCCCATTCCTTTTGAAAAACAAACAGACATGGTGTGAAATACTTTTCCATAGTCGGACGGATTGTCATTGGTGGCAACCAAAGCATTCCAAATCCGAGCGCCGTCCAAATGAAATTTCAAATTATTAGCATCGCAAACTTGGCGTATTCTTTTGAATTCATTAAAATCATAACACGCACCGCCGCCTTTATTAGTAGTGTTTTCGACGCAAACTAAACTCGTCAACGGACTGTGATAAAATTCCGGATTGTTAATTGCTCCAGAAACCTGTTCTGCTGTAATCATCCCACGATTTCCATCTAATAAACAACAGGAAACCCCACTATTAAAAGAAACTCCACCGCCTTCATAATTGTAAACATGAGCCCATTTATCAGCAATTAATTGTTCCCCAGGTTGGGTGTGTAGTTTAATCGCCGTTTGATTGGCCATAGTCCCAGAGGGAAAAAATAACCCTGCCTCAAAACCGAAAAATTGAGCCACTTTATTTTCTAATTCTATTGCGGTAAGGTCTTGCTTGTAAACATCGTCACCCACTTCTGCTTGAAACATAAAACGTAACATTTCCTGAGAAGGTTTGGTTACGGTATCGCTAACTAAATTAATATCCATATTGTTTCTATTAAATACAAGAGCGGCTACTTGCCTCGTGATAAAAAATTCTTATTTTTGTTGCACAAAATTAGTATAATTTATGACAACTACCGAACAAATTAAAGGTATTGTGGAGCGCCTTGGTGCGTTGAGGAGGTATCTTTGACGTTGATGCCAAATTAATTGAGATAACCAACGAAGAAGAAAAGACCTTGGCACCTGAATTTTGGAACCATCCAAAGGAAGCAGAACTTTTTGTAAAGAATCTTCGATCCAAGAAAAAATGGGTTGACGATTACAATAAAGCCAACGATATGGCCGATGAATTACAATTGGCTTATGAATTTTACAAAGAAGGCGAATTAACTTCCGAAGAATTAGACGAACAATTCCAGTTGACCAATTCCCATATTGAATCAATTGAGTTTAAAAACATGCTTTCTGACGAAGGTGATACTTTGAGTGCGGTACTTCAAATAACAGCTGGAGCAGGTGGCACAGAAAGTTGTGATTGGGCTTCAATGTTGATGCGAATGTACATGATGTGGGGCGAAAAATCAGGTTACAAAATAAAGGAATTAAACTACCAAGAAGGCGATGTTGCTGGAATAAAAACCGTTACTTTAGAATTTGAAGGTGATTATTCGTTTGGGTATTTGAAAGGTGAAAATGGGGTACATCGTTTGGTGAGAATTTCGCCTTTTGATAGTAATGCCAAGCGTCATACCTCATTTGTATCGGTTTATGTTTATCCTTTAGTTGATGATAGTATTGAAATTGACATTAATCCTGCGGATATAGAAATTACAACTTCAAGATCTAGTGGTGCGGGCGGACAAAATGTAAATAAGGTTGAAACCAAAGTACAATTGGTTCACAAGCCAACAGGGATTCAAATTCAATGTTCTGAAACTAGGTCGCAACAAGACAACCGACAACGAGCGATGCAAATGTTACGTTCTCAACTGTATGAAATTGAATTAAAAAAGAAACAAGCACAAAGAGCCGATATTGAAGCTGGAAAAATGAAAATTGAATGGGGTTCTCAAATTCGTAACTACGTTATGCAACCCTATAAATTAGTTAAAGATGTTCGTACCGGTTACGAAAGTAGCGATGTTGATGGGGTTTTAAATGGGGATATCGACGAGTTTTTGAAATCTTTCTTAATGATGATGGGACAGAAAGAAGAAAAATGAATCCCTTGATAAAATTATTTTGTAAATGTTAATTCTAATGCCTTTATTTATATAATTAAAATTATACTAATGACCTATTCCTTAGAACAAATCAACGAAATCCTTCAGGGAGAAATTATCGGAAATACAAATCAAGTTATCATTGCTCCTGAGCAATTGGAACGCGCGACTATTTTTGAAATTTCATTTATTGGAAATAAAAAATACGAAAAATTATGGGAAACATCAAAAGCTTGCGTAGCTGTTGTAAACCAAGATATTTCAATTGAACCTGGTGAAAATCGTGCATTTATAAAAGTTAAAAATGCCGATTTAGCCATGTCGCAAGTTTTAGAATTGTTTGCACCACCTACTCCAATTTTCAATACTGAAATTCATCCAAATGCAACAATAGACGCTACAGCAACCATTGGAAAAGGAACCCGAATTGGCGCTGGATGTTATGTTGGCCCTAAAGTTGTTCTTGGTGAACATGTAACTTTATATTCAAATGTTACCATTTTAGACGAATGTACTATTGGTAAAAATACCGTTATTTGGCCTGGAGCAGTAATTCGAGAACGTTGCCATCTTGGGACCGATTGTATTATCCATCCAAATGCTACTATTGGTGCTGACGGTTTTGGTTTTAGACCTTGTCCGGAAAGAGGATTGGTTAAAATTCCACAAATTGGAAATGTAATCATCGGAAATTGGGTTGAAATAGGTGCAAACTCCTGTGTAGATCGTGGAAAATTTAGCTCTACAATTGTTGGCGACGGATGTAAAATTGATAATCTAGTACAAATAGGTCATAATAGTGTTTTGGGAAGATTCTGTATCATGGCAGGAAACTCAGGATTAGCAGGATCCGTAACTTTAGGGGATGGAGTAATTATTGGCGGAAGCGCATCCATTAAAGACCATACTACCATTGGAAGTGGAGCAATTGTTGGTGCAGGATCAGGGGTTACCGGCGATATTGAATCTGGAAAAACCATGTTGGGCTATCCGGCTGTGGAAGCACGAGAAGCTCTAAAACAATGGGCAATCTTAAAAAGATTAGTACGAGATTCCGGAAAATAATTCAATAATAAATACAAAAAAACATCTTAAGAAATTAAGATGTTTTTTTTATTATATAAATGAAGATAATAACATGTAGGTTAGAGCTGCTAAAATGGCTGAAATTGGAATGGTCAAAACCCAAGCCCAAATCAAATTAACGGTCACACCCCATCTTACTGCAGAAACTCTTTTTGTTATTCCAACACCTATGATAGATCCCGTAATTGTGTGAGTTGTAGAAACAGGAATCTTAAAATGTTCTGTCATAAACAGTGTCAAAGCACCTGCAGATTCAGCAACAACACCTTCAAAAGCATTTACTTTAGTGATTTTAGACCCCATAGTTTTTACAATTTTCCATCCTCCACTCAAAGTTCCTAGAGCAATTATTGAGTAACAGGCTAATGGAATCCAGGAAGGTATAGCACCGTCAATTTTGATACCATCTTTTTCAGAAGGTAAAATCACATTTAAATCCAACCAACCAGCTGATAAATCTACATGAGGATTTGTTTTAATATAAACAGCTACTGCAGCAGCAATAATACCCATTACTTTTTGCGAATCGTTACCCCCGTGTCCTAAGCTAAAAGCTGCTGATGACAATAGCTGCATTTTCTTTAAAATAGCTTCTGATCTTGAGAAAGAAAAACTACTGAATACTAAATTAAAAAGTGCCAAACTGAAAAATACTATTCCAACTAATAACCATTTTATATTTGCAGGATAGGCTAAAATTGAAAAGAATTTACTTTCAAAACGGGCGTCTTTAGGATCAATATCATATTTCAAAACAGAATTTAAAAACCACAGAGCAAATAGCATTAAAACAATAGTCAATAGTTTAGGCATGATATTCTTTTTGGAAGAATAAATCATCCATAGTGAAATAAAATACGAAATAATCATTCCTAGTAAAGGTGCAAAAAGGATAAATAATACCACAATCATTACACCTGATGGTAATAATTCTCCCTCTTTTGCAGCTTTAAACCAGTTTACAATTTTAAATCCAGCATGTTCTGGATCAGTAACATCTTTAAAACCATGGGCTATAGCTGCTCCAGCGAAACCACCAATTAAAGTATGTGATGACGAGGATGGAATTCCTTTCCACCAAGTAATTAAGTTCCAAATAATAGCTGCAATTATACCTGCGAGAATTACAGTTAAGTTAATACTACTGGTATGAGCGGTTTTTGCAACCGTATCTGCAACTCCAAAACCGAAAACCCAGTAGGCAAGAAAATTAAAAAAGGCAGCCCAAACTACCGCTTGAAAAGGTGTAAGCACCTTAGTTGCAACAATTGTAGCAATTGAATTAGCTGCATCATGAAAACCATTGATATAATCAAATAGTAATGCTAAAACGATAATTAGAATAAGTATATTAAATTCCATAATGAATATTCAGAAATTTCTGAGGAGTTTATGAATGTTTAACAGCGATAGATTCTAATACACTCGCTGCATTTTTACATTTGTCAGTTGCCGATTCTAAAACCGATAGTACTTCTTTGTACTTGATGATATTTTTCACATCTGTTTCATTTTCAAACAATTCAGAAACTGCTTTGTCATAAACATTATCAGCTTTATTTTCTAGTTTATTAATTATAGCACAAGCATCAGTTATGTTTTTTACATTCTTGAAATTTCTTAATTCTTTTACCGCGACATCTATGTTTTGACACGCTTCTAAATTGATTTCAGTTAATTTTCTGATTGATTTAGTGATTTTATCGATTGGAAATAATTTCATTCTACTTGCAGCACCATTTAAATTTCCAGCAACAGTATCAATTGCTGTAATTAATGAATAAATGTCTTCTCTATCAAAAGGTGTAATGAAATTTCTACTTAATTCTAAATTGGTTTGACGTGTTATTTCTTCGATTTTATTCTCCAAATCGGACATCTTTAAGAAGATTTCATCTCGCTCTTTCAAAGGAGCGTTAACCGCTTCGTGAAGTTCTGTTGCAATTAAAATCAAATTTTTAGAAGCTTCTTCAAATAATGGAAAAAACTTTTTGTCTTTAGGAATTAAAAACTGAAAAATACTATTAGCATTCATAAATTAAGATTTATTTATTTAAAATACAAATATATATATTCATTGTTAGCTAAACGTTAACAAAAAGAAATTAATATTAAAAATTATCGTTTATAAATTAATTACCGATTATATTGAGTCAAACAAAATATAATATTTAATAAATAAAATACATTTGGTATTAATTATAAAATTGTAAACCCATAATGCCAATTATTTCCTTCATTTTAGTAATTTAGCATATTAATTTACAACAGAATTTTAATAATTATATGGATATTAATTTCAATAAAAACGAAGATCATAACAAATTATTGATTACCGATTTAAAGCAAAAATTTTCTAAAATAAAATTAGGTGGTGGTGAAAAGCGGATCGAAAAATTGCATAGCGAAGGCAAAATGACTGCTCGCGAACGCATCGATTATTTGCTTGACGCCAATGCAAAAAATATTGAAATTGGAGGTTTCGTAGGTTACGGAATGTATGAAGAACATGGCGGTTGCCCGTCGGGAGGGGTTGTAGTAAAAATTGGGTATATCAAAGGAAAACAATGTGTGGTTGTAGCAAATGATGCTACTGTAAAAGCGGGGGCTTGGTTTCCAATTACAGCTAAAAAGAATTTAAGAGCCCAAGAAATTGCAATGGAAAACCGTTTGCCAATAATTTATTTGGTTGATTCTGCAGGTGTTTTTTTGCCATTGCAAGATGAAATATTCCCTGATAAAGAACATTTTGGTCGTATATTTAGAAATAATGCCCAAATGAGTAGCATGGGAATTACACAAATTGCTGCCGTTATGGGAAGTTGTGTAGCTGGTGGTGCTTACCTACCAATTATGAGTGACGAAGCCATGATTGTGGATAAAACAGGAAGTATCTTTTTAGCAGGAAGCTATTTAGTTAAAGCTGCTGTTGGCGAATCCATTGACAACGAAACACTTGGAGGAGCAACAACACATTGTGAAATATCTGGTGTTACCGATTATAAAGCAAAGGACGATAAAGATGCTCTAGACAGAATTAAAAATATTGTTTCAAAAATTGGTGATTTTGATAAAGCAGGTTTCAACAGAGAAAAATCTCAAAAACCAGCATTTGACGAAAAAGAAATCTACGGGATTTTACCAAAAGCAAGAAACGAACAATATAACATGATGGAAATTATCAAACGATTGATTGATAATTCTGAATTTGATACCTACAAAGACGGTTACGGACAAACGATAATTACAGGTTATGCAAGAATTGATGGTTGGGCCGTTGGTATTGTTGCCAATCAAAGAACGGTTTTAAAATCTAAAACAGGTGAAATGCAGTTTGGTGGGGTGATTTATTCTGATTCAGCCGATAAAGCAACCCGATTTATTGCCAATTGCAACCAAAAGAAAATTCCTTTGGTTTTTATTCAAGATGTAACTGGATTTATGGTAGGTTCAAAATCGGAACACGGAGGAATTATTAAAGATGGGGCAAAAATGGTCAATGCTGTTGCCAATTCTGTAGTTCCTAAATTTACCGTGATTGTAGGAAATTCTTATGGTGCTGGAAATTATGCCATGTGTGGAAAAGCGTACGATCCAAGATTAATATTTGCATGGCCAAGTGCTGAATTAGCGGTTATGGGCGGAACACAGGCGGCAAAAGTATTGGCGCAAATTGAAACTTCTTCGCTCAAGGCTAAAGGAGAAACCGTTGATGAAGTAAAAGAAAAAGAAGTTTTTGATAAAATAAAAGCCCGTTACGACGAACAAGTTTCCCCGTATTATGCTGCTTCCCGACTTTGGACAGACGCAATTGTAGATCCATTAGATACCAGAACTTGGATTTCTATGGGAATTGAAGCCGCAAACCACTCGCCTATTGAAAAGAAATTTAATATGGGAGTTTTACAAGTTTAAATTTTAAATTAAATTAGAAAACACTAACTGGAATAATCATGAGAATAAAATCCTATTTATTATTACTAATAACAGTAACATTTCAACTTTCTGCACAGGAACCTACAACAAGAAAAGACTCTTTAAAAGGTAGCTTGAGATTTGAAAGAACTTGTTATGATGTATTACGTTACGATTTGAATGTAAAAGTGACTCCTTCTCAAAAATTTATCGTCGGGTACAATGAAATTACTTTCAAAATTGTTTCTAATACCAAAAAAATTCAATTGGATTTATTTGATAATATGCACATTGACAGTATTGTTTTTAATAGTAAAAAGTTAAAATATAAAAGAGAATTTGATGCCGTTTTTATCAATTTAGGTAAAGAACTAACGGTAGATTCTCAAAACAAAATTCGTTTTTATTACTCTGGTAGTCCAATAATTGCTCAGAGAGCGCCTTGGGATGGTGGATTTGTTTATAATAAAGATAGTTCAGGAAAAGATTGGGTGGGTGTTGCAGTTCAAGGAACAGGTTCTAGTTTGTGGTATCCATGTAAAGACTCGCAATCTGATGAGCCGGATTTAGGAGCTACAATTAAAGTAGCAGTTCCAAATGGTTTAATGGATGTTTCCAATGGTAGATTCACTGGAAGTGAAGATTTAAAAAATGGTTATACCCGTTGGGATTGGGAGGTTAAAAATCCAATTAATAATTATGATATCACCCTAAATATTGCCGATTACATTCATTTTGGAGAAAATTACAAAGGCTTAGATTTGGATTTTTATGTTTTACGTGAAAATGAAGCACGAGCAAAAGTTCAATTTGAACAAGTAAAACCAATGTTGGATTGTTTTCAAAGTAAATTTGGTGAATACCCTTTTAAAGAAGATGGTTATAAATTAGTTGAAACTCCTTATTTAGGTATGGAGCACCAAAGTGCTGTAGCTTATGGAAATAAATATGAAAATGGATATTTAGGAAGTGACTTATCCCGAACAGGAATTGGGATGTTATTTGACTTTATTATTATTCATGAAAGCGGACACGAATGGTTTGGAAATAGCATTACTTCAAAAGATATTGCCGATATGTGGATTCACGAAGGATTTACTTGTTATTCAGAATCAGTGTTTTTAGAATGCCAATATGGAATAGAAAAAGCGCAACTTTATATCAATGGTTTAAAGAGAAATATTATGAACGACGAGCCAATAATTTCAAAATACGGAGTTAACAAAGAAGGTTCTGGAGACATGTATTACAAGGGTGCCTTAATGTTAAATACGATCAGGCACATCTTAAATGATGATGAAAAGTGGTGGAAAATAATTTTAGAGTATTCCAATACTTTCAAACATAAAATCATAGATACTGAAACTGTTTTGGCTTACTTTAACGAAAAAATTGGAATGGATTTGACTTCCGTTTTTAATCAATATTTACGTCATACTTCTATTCCTAAATTAGAATTGAAAATTGATAACTTTAAATTATGTTATCGCTGGAAAGCTGCTGAACCTAATTTTGAAATGCCGGTTGATATTAAAATAAAAGGAGAAAAAGTTAGAATTAATGCTACTAGCAAATGGATAAAATCAAGAATTGTGGCTGAATCTACTAAAGAAGTTGAAATTCAAAAAAATGACTTTCTTGTGAATTAAATTAAATTTAAGGTTTCTTTTCTCTTGATTTTGCCACTTTCGGTTTCTAAGAAATCGGGAACAAAATAAATGAATTTTGGTTTTTCATAAGGTAATAAATCATTGAAAAAATCATCATCAAACGAAATTGAGTTACCTTCAACTACAAGTGCTAATTTTTCTCCATATTTAGCATCAGGAATTCCTATTACAAAAAAACGAGTTTGGATTTTGTTGCCCAATTTAATTTCAATTTGCTCCGGAAACAGCTTCACTCCTGCACTATTAATCACATTATCAATTCTTCCAAGAAGTTCAAATTCGGAATTACTAATGATATTCACCACATCATTAGTGATGATTTTAACATTGGAAATTCTTGGAACATCGATAACTAAACAATTTCTATCATCAGTAGAAATAGTAACATTTGGTAAAACCGAAAAATAATTATCGCTTATTTTCTTTACTGCAATATGCGTAATTGTTTCCGTCATTCCGTAGGTTTCGTAAACTAAAGTTGGCAAATCTAAAAGTTTATTTTTAATATTTTGATTGATTTTAGTACCTCCAATTATTAATTTTCTAACATTAATAAGTTCATTTATGGAGTTTTCAACTTGAAGCGGAACCATGGCTACAAAATCATAAACTTTGGTATTATTTTTTAAAGGATTTGAAGTTGGCGCTACAAAATCCATTTCAAAACCTAAAAAAATACTACGAATTAGCATCATTTTACCCGCAATATAATTAGTTGACAAACAATTTAAAACCCGATTTCCAGCTTTTAAATCAAATAATTCGGCTGTTGCCAATGCTGAAAAAACCATTGCTTGCTTGTCGATTTTGATTTTCTTTGGAATACCTGTGGTTCCCGACGAAGTGGCTGTAACATACTTTTTGGTATCGAACCAATCTAGAAGAAATTCACCCGTAATTCTTTCAAATTCTTCACCTTCATTAATAAAATCATTGGCAAGCGCAAGCAAACCTTTTTTATCAAGAGAAGCTCCGTTCCATTTAAAATTGGGATGAACTTGATTATAATCTGGTTTATTCATTTATAATTGAATCTGGTGGATTTACCTTACCGGTTAATCTTTCTTTCCAATTGGTCCATTTGTATTTTTTAGCAAGGATAAAAAGTATAATTGGATACGTAATTGCAATTGAAATGATCATTTCAGTCAAAGTTCCGGCTGTGTTTTCAACTCCAGAATATTTGAATAAAGCATCGGTTTGCAAAGCAGAAAATTCAGAAGTTAATAAAATAGAAGCCATTAAATTGTTACCCAAATGAAAACCCAACGCCAATTCCATTCCTTCGTCCATTAAAGTCATTACTCCTAATAATAGTCCAGTTCCAATATAAAAGACCATAACTCCAAAGCCCATTTCTGCAACCTCAGGATTAGCGCTATGAAATAATCCAAAAACTATTGAGGTAAACAACAATGGAAACCATCTATTTCTTACAGCAATTCCGATTTGCTGCATAAAATAACCTCGAAATAAATATTCTTCTAACCCTATTTGAAAAGGAAATAAAATCAAACTAATAAATAGTAATAGGAAGAAATTTAGTGGTTTAAAATTCCAAGCAATATTTGAATTATCTCCATAATAAGAAACTAGAAACCCCACGATTGAAATAAATACGATCAATCCAAAAGAAAAAAAGATTCTTTTAAAATCTACTTTAGGTCTTGAAGTGGTTAAAGACAATATACTTCTATTATTTAAAACATATACCAATAAAAACAGCAAACCTAAAAGGAAAACAAATGGAATTAGATTAATAATTAAACCTAAATTATTAGGAATATCTTCCATTAAATCATAAGCAGCTTGCATTTGCTCCTTTGAATAAATGAAATAAATTATAAAATTTGCAATAAAAACTCCTGAAGTTAATAGTGAAGTTAATAAAACTAGCCACCATTTATTGTTTCCTTTATAAGCTTGTTCGAAAGACATTTGCGAAGTATTTAAAATTGTTAGCTAATTTAACTATTATTTTAAGTAAAATCAATTTCTTTGTAAAAAAAATTATTGCAAAAGTCATGATTCAAATTTATCATAATTCAAGGTGCTCGAAATCAAGAC
>JARXAC010000034.1:0-10463 GCA_029866065.1 Flavobacterium sp. | reverse complement strand
GTCAGGTGTAAAATTAAAAAGTTTGTTTATATTTGTTGATGCAAAATCATTTGAAAAATGAACTACACAATGTCATTTCAGGAAAGAGCCAAATTAGGTTTGGAACAATTATCCAATCAATCGCCAGTTACCTTAACGATGGCCCGCAAACAGGCGCAATCATTGAAGACGAAAAGCATTTCAAAAAACAAGAAACAAAGAGCTTAGAAAATTATATTTCTAAAAATAAGCTTTGGATAGTTGTTGACCTAACTCAATATGTCAGTGAGGGAGCAGAGCAAAAAGTATATTTGAAGGATGCTGAAAACGTGCTTAAACTAAATGACAGTATCTATTATAACTCTTGGAAAGATTATTTAAATAATTTATTGGTTCACAATTATTTCTTTCCAGACACAGCCTATGATTTAATTGGCTTTACAAAAGATAATGACATCTTATACGCAGTTGTACAACAAGCTTATGTTTCAATAACCGCTACTACAGATTTAAAGCAAGTCAAAGAATTTTTAACTTTGAATGGCTTTGAAAACAACCGAAACAACGACTACATCAATCGCGAATTAGGAATTATTCTGGAAGATTTGCATGATGAAAATGTTTTGACAAGAAATGAAGTTTTATATTTTATCGATACTGTTTTCTATCTAACTGATGCATTTTGGGTTTAATAAAAACAACAACCGCTAATTGCTAAAGGTAAAAACACCCTCTAAATCACTATTTGTTTTCCAAAAAACCCCCCGAACCTTTTCTAGTGTCAAAAAGAAATGTATTTTTACAAGTTATATACTAAAACTACTATTTATTAGTTTAAGAATAAAATTGTATTACATTGAAAAACAATATATTTAAAATATCTTATACCCTAGGCTCACTCCTTTTATTGATAGCTTGTTCTACCAAAAGGGACACTTTTGTATCTAGAAATATGCACGCCCTAAGCGCCAGAGACAATATTTTATACAATGGACAAATCGCATTAGATAAAGGAATCACGGATCTTAAAGCGACTTATAAAGATAACTTTTGGGAAGTGTTACCCATAGAAAGAATGCAGGTTACCAAGGAAGACGATAAACCTGAACCCGCAAAAAACAGCAATTTTGAACGCTCCGAAACTAAGGCTACAAAAGCCATTCAAAAACATTCCATGAATATAAATGGAATTGAGAGAAACTACCAAATGGACGAGGCCTATTTATTGTTAGGAAAAACAAGGTATTACGATCAAAGATTTATTCCCGCATTAGAAGCGTTTAATTATGTTTTATACAAATCGCCAACCAGCGATAAAATCCTTGAAGCCAGAATTTGGAGAGAAAAAACCAATATGCGTTTGGAAAATGATGAATTGGCATTAAAAAATCTAAAATACATTCTTAAAGATAGTAGACTTAAAAAACAGATTTTAGCTGATGCTAATGCCACGATTTCTCAAGCATTCATTAATGTTGGAAAAAAAGACAGCGCAATTGCAAGCCTGAAATTAGCGACTCAGTTTACAAAATCGAAAGAGGAAAAAGCAAGATATCGTTTTATTTTGGCGCAAATTTATCAAGAACTAGGTTATAAAGACAGTGCAGCAATTGCTTATCAATCGGTTATTGATATGAAACGAAAATCTCCAAGAATTTATGTAATTCATGCAAAAGTCAATAAAACAAAATTGGCTGGATATGAAAAAACAGACTCGATTTCGTTTCTAAAAACATTCAACAAACTCCTTGCTGACAGAGAAAACCGCCCTTTTTTGGATGTACTTCATCATAGCTTAGCGCTGTATTATGATAAAAATAATAAAATTGGAAGTGCTAAAAAAGAATACAATAAATCCCTAAAAGCAAAAACAGGAGATACTTACACCATTGCATCAAACTATAGAAACTTGGCCGCTATTTATTTTAAAGAAGCTAAATATCCAGACGCAGGAAAGTATTTTGACAGTACATTGGTTCAATTAAAACCTCGATCACGGGAATTTAGATTTATAAAAAAGAAGCGTGAAAATTTAGACGATGTAATAAAATACGAGGGAATTGCCAATAGAAACGACAGCGTGATTAACGTTTTTAAAATGTCGGAATTGGACAGAATTGCCTACTATGAAAAGTACATTCTAAAATTAAAAAAAGAAGATGATCTTAAGAAAATGCTAGCCGCAAAAGCAGACGAAAAGAACAAACAAAACAATAATCCAGCCGGCGGCCCTCCATTAAGCGGAACAGACGCAAAAAATTCAGCAAGTCAAAAAGGGGAAGCTCCACCGATGAATTTGCAAGCATCAACAAGTATTGGCAAAGAAAGCGATTATTATTTCTACAACACAAAATCGGCAGCATATGGAAAACTCCAGTTTAAAAAAACGTGGGGGAATCGTGCCTATAAAAACAATTGGAGATTGTCATCTGAGGCCGCAACCAATAGCAATAATGATCCAAATTTAAATAATGATCCGAATGTAGATCCTTCAATTGCGAAGGATGAAAAAACCGAAGAAAAATATACGGCTTCCTTTTATTTGAAAGACTTACCAACCAATCAAATAGTGATTGACAGTATAATTAGAGAAAGAAATTTTGCCTATTATCAGTTAGGGTCTATTTATAAAGAAAAATTTAAGGAATACCAGCTTGCAGCAAATAAATTAGAGCAATTATTGAATTACAATCCGGAGGAAAGATTGGTGCTACCGTCAATGTATAATCTCTATAAAATTTACGAAATCATCAATAAAGAAAAGGCTTTAGCGATGAAAGAAAAAATAATAAGCCAATTTCCAAATTCAAGATATGCTGAAATTTTAAGCAATACCAACCCTGAAATTGCAGCGGTTGACGCCCCTGAAGTTACTTATAATAAACTCTATAAATTATATGAATCAGGAGATTATAGAATAGTAAATGAAGAATTAGAAAAAGGAATTGATCAATTTGAAGGCGAAGAAATAGTTGCAAAATACGAGTTATTGAAAGCCAACACCACAGGAAAATTAAGAGGGGTAACGGAATATAAAAAGGCATTGAATTTTGTAGCTTTAAATTATCCAAACAATATTGAAGGTAAGCAAGCCGAAGAGATTCTCAAGAAAGACATTCCTGTTTTAGAGAGTTTTAAATTCTATGCGGTAGCGCCAAAATCATGGAAAATACTATATAGAATTCCGCACAATGATGAAAAAAAAAATAAAATTTTAAGTGAAAAAATCAAAAAATTTGTGGCCGATCACCAATTGGATCGTTTAACTTTTTCTGAAGACATTTATAATTCTGAAGACAATTTTATGGTGATTCACGGAATTATTTCCGAACAATTTTCAAAAGGAATAATTGACACACTAAGTATCAAAAAGGAATATAAGATCCAACAAAAACCAATTATAATTAATAATTATAACTATAAAGTGGTCCAAATTAATAAAAACATCGAAGACTATTTAGTAGCGCCAGTGGTGGCACCATCTCCTATAGTAAAAGCGCCAGAGCAAAAAACGGTAGAGCCCGCTATGGAAATTAAAAAAGAAAATACAGCAAACCCGTTAGACGCTCCAGACCAGAAAAACGAAGGGGCTCCCCCTCCAATTATGGACGGAGGAAACGCCATGCCGGTATTGAATAAAGGCACAATTGAAAAAGAAGAATTAACAAAGCCTAAATAAGTAACCCCATGTTTAATAAAAACCCAAAACCATATACCGATCTGTTGGGTAAAACCAACAGAATTGTAGAAGGAACTTCTATAAATGGAGATATAATTTCGCCTGCCGATTTTCGACTTGACGGTCATTTAATTGGAAATTTTCAATCTAGCGGTAAGATTGTAATTGGACCTGCGGGAAGCTTAAAAGGAGATATTATTTGTATAAACGCTGATATTGAAGGAAATTTTGAAGGCAAAATTCAAGTGGCGGAATTATTAAATATAAAAGCTAACGCAAGTGTTTGCGGAGAAGTAGTTTGCGGCAAGCTTTCAATCGATCCTGGTGCCGATTTCAGCGCTACTTGCGTGATGAATCCAATTGAGTAATTTTATGGCTTCCAACAAAGATTCAAAAAAGCAAAACAACCGTAAATGGCTTGCTTTAATTAATATCCCAATACAAATGGGAGTTATCGTTTTTTTGTTTTCCTATCTCGGAAATTGGCTGGACGCCAAATATCCAAATCCAAACACTATCTATGTAAAAATTCTAACATTAGTAGGAGTTGCGATTGCTTTTTATAATATCAATCGGCAGTTGAAAGACATAAATAATTCCTGATTTTTATGAAATTAAAGAAATTCCAACCGTTGTCAGAAGTTTTAATTGCCGCAATTTTGTGCTTCGGGATTCATAATTTATTTTTTTATTACAAACAAAACAATCCAAATTACCAGCATTTTCATTTCGATTTAACTACCATTTATAGCTTCTTTTTAACGTGTTCATTAATAATTGTTTTGTTGTTGCTATTTGTAAAACAAAGAAGTATTGACAACGTAGGATTTGCCTTCTTGTTTGCCACGTGTTTAAAAATTGGAATATCATTTGCTCTTTTGATGCCAATATTAAATTCTAAAATTGCCAATATTGGGTATGAAAAGTTCAATTTTTTTATCGTTTTTGCCATTTTTTTATCAATAGAAACGGTTGTAGCCGTTAGAATTTTAAACAATAATCAGTAAATCGACTTTCAATTCAGAAAGAGGTCAAAAAAAGTTACTTAAATTCTTGAATTATTAAGAAATAATGTACCTTTGCACCAAATTTCAGAAAGCAAATATTAAGATAATAATAAGATATGGTGATTTCAAACAAACCACTTAAATTAATAACCGCACTTTTAATAGCGTGTCTTCCAGTATTTGGTTTTTCAAATACGCCTTCGGAAAGTACACAAGTACGAACAGAAACAACTGCTGTTACTAAAGAAACGGAAGCAAAGCCTGCTGATGAAAAATCAGAAGTTAAAGCTAAAATCTTAGAAGTAATTGGACACCACGTTTTAGACGGTCACGATTTTTCTCTTTTTGAATACGAAGGAAAGCACATCGGATTTTCTTTGCCTATTATTTTATGGGATAATGGCGTTCACTTTTTCTCTTCTTCTAAATTCAATCACGGTGAAGCTGTAGCTGAAAGCAACGGAAATTTCTACGTGTTACACCACGAAAAAATATACAAATCAGATGCGGCGGGAAAAATTCTTGCTGTAGAAGTTAAAGAAATTAAAGACGGAAAAGAAGTTATTATTGAAAAAGAACTTCAACCAATTGATTTGTCTATTACAAAAGGGGTTTTAACCATTATGATTGTGGCGCTTTTAATGTTTTTATTATTTACAAGTTTAGCAAAATCATATGCCAAAAACGGAGGAATTTCTTCCGGTTTTGGAAGACTTTTTGAACCAATTGTAATTTATATCCGTGATGAAATTGCCATTCCAAACATTGGTGAAAAACATTACAAAAAATACATGAGTTATTTATTGACCATCTTTTTCTTTGTATGGTTTTTAAACATCTTTGGATTAACACCGCTAGGAATTAACGTTACAGGAAATATTGCAATCACATTTGGATTGGCGGTAATCACTTTTGTAATCACTAATATAACAGCAAACAAAAATTATTGGGGACACATTTTCTGGATGCCAGGCGTGCCGTTGCTAATGAAAATAATATTAGCACCTATTGAATTATTGGGAGTATTTATCAAACCTTTTTCATTAATGATTCGTTTGTATGCAAATATTTTTGCAGGACACATCGTATTGATGAGTTTAATTGGATTGATGTTTATTTTCAAAAGTTGGTTGGGAAGTAGCTTGTCATTTATGTTGTCATTTGCTATTTCTACAATCGAAATTTTAGTGGCGCTATTGCAAGCGTATATTTTTACGATGCTTTCTGCTTTGTACTTTGGTTCAGCAGTAGAAGAACATCATCACGAAGAGGCGCATTAAAATTAGATTTAAGATCTTAGATTTCAGATTATTCAGAATCTTAAATCTAAATTCAAAAATCTAAAATCAAATTGAATGTTTAATTTTTAATATATATTTTTATGGTAATTCCTAAAATCGTTGGAGCAGGATTAGTAGTTATTGGAGCTGGTATTGGTATCGGTAGAATCGGTGGTTCTGCAATGGATGCAATTGCTCGTCAACCAGAAGCTACTGGAAAAATTCAAACAGCTATGCTTATTGCAGCTGCGCTTATTGAAGGTATTGGTTTTGCAGCGTTATTCGCAGTAAACTAGTAAAAACAAAACAAAATGCTGTAACGGTTGGTTGCAGCTTTTGTTTATTTTAAATTAAAGATTAAATCTTAACCTTAAATTTTAAGGTTGAATAAAATAAGTACATTAAACATTAATATATACTATGGAAAAGTTAATAAGTGATTTTTCGTTTGGTTTGTTTATTTGGCAATCAATAATTTTTATTGGATTAATACTATTATTGAAAAATTTTGCTTGGAAACCAATTCTTGACGCTGTAAACGAAAGAGAAGAAGGAATTAAAAACGCGTTGCTCTCTGCTGAAAATGCTAGAAAAGAAATGCAAAACCTTCAATCGGACAACCAACGTATTTTGCAAGAAGCAAGATTAGAACGTGATGCGATGTTGAAAGACGCTCGTGAAATGAAAGAGAAAATGGTTGCTGACGCAAAAAATGAAGCGCAAACACAAGGTTTAAAAATGATTGAGCAAGCGAAAGCAGCAATCGAAGGTGAAAAAAATGCTGCTTTGGCAGAATTGAAATCTCACGTTGCAACGTTGTCACTAGAAATTGCTGAAAAATTATTGAAAGAAGAATTATCTAACAAAGAATCCCAAGTGAAATTGGTTGAGAAAATGTTAGGCGACGCTAAATTAAACTAATATGTCAGGAATTAGATCCGCCATTCGTTATGCAAAAGCTATTTTAGAAATAGCTAACTCAAAAGGTGTGGCTTCTGAAGTGAGCGTCGACATGACTTTGATTGCAAAAACAATTACAGGAAATTTAGAATTGACGCATTTTATTCAAAACCCTTTGATTAAAACCGATACTAAAAAGAATGTAGTTTTAGAAGTTTTTGCTTCGGTTAATCCCGTAACACAAAGTCTTTTCCATTTATTATTGGAAAACAAAAGATTTGAAATTTTAGCAGCAATTGCAGTTGAATACAATAATTTGTTTGATGTAATGAACGGAGTTGAAGTTGCAAAAGTAACGACAGCTTTCCCAATGGATGCCGCATTAGAAGCTAAAGTATTGGCAAAAATTGCTACTTTTTCAGATAAAAAAGTAACCATAGAAAACACGGTAGATGCTTCAATTATTGGAGGATTTATTTTAAGAATAGGCGACAAGCAATACAATGCTTCTGTTGCCAACAGATTACACGTATTAAAAAGAGAATTAAGTAACTAGTTATTTATATAATTATGGCGGAAATTAAACCTGCTGAAATATCAGCAATATTAAAGAAACAAGTAGAAGGTTTTGAAACTGGTGCTACATTAGAAGAAGTAGGTTCTGTACTTCAAGTTGGAGATGGGATTGCTCGTGTTTATGGGCTTTCAAATGTTCAATACGGAGAATTAGTAGAATTCGAAAATGGATTGGAAGGAATCGTTTTGAACCTTGAAGAAGACAATGTTGGGGTGGTACTTTTAGGACCATCAACAGGAATCAAAGAAGGTTCTACTGCAAAAAGAACGCAACGTATTGCTTCTTTAAAAACAGGTGAAGGAATGGTTGGACGTGTAGTAAACACACTTGGTTTTCCTATAGATGGAAAAGGACCAATTGGTGGAGAATTATACGAAATGCCTTTGGAACGAAAAGCGCCTGGAGTAATTTTCCGTCAGCCAGTTACTGAGCCATTACAAACGGGTATTAAAGCAGTAGATGCTATGATTCCAGTGGGTCGTGGACAACGTGAATTGGTAATTGGTGACCGTCAAACTGGAAAATCTACCGTTTGTATTGATACAATATTAAACCAAAAAGAATTTTACGATGCTGGAAAGCCGGTATTTTGTATCTATGTTGCCATTGGGCAAAAAGCGTCAACTGTAGCGGGAATTGCTAAAATGTTAGAAGAAAAAGGAGCAATGGCATATACCATTATTGTTGCTGCAAACGCTTCTGATCCAGCTCCAATGCAAGTTTATGCTCCTTTTGCAGGGGCAGCAATTGGAGAATATTTTAGAGATTCAGGTCGTCCTGCATTGATTGTTTATGATGATTTATCTAAACAAGCAGTTGCTTACCGTGAGGTTTCTCTTTTATTAAGAAGACCACCGGGACGTGAGGCCTATCCTGGAGACGTTTTTTACTTGCACAGTAGATTATTAGAAAGAGCTTGTAAAGTGATTGCTAATGATGATATTGCAAAAAACATGAACGACTTGCCAGATACCTTGAAAGGAATCGTAAAAGGAGGAGGATCGTTGACTGCATTGCCAATTATCGAAACACAAGCGGGTGACGTTTCTGCATATATTCCAACGAATGTAATTTCGATTACTGACGGTCAGATTTTCCTTGATGGAGATTTATTTAATTCAGGGGTTCGTCCAGCAATTAACGTAGGTATTTCGGTATCTCGTGTTGGAGGTAATGCTCAAATTAAATCAATGAAAAAAGTAGCAGGAACTTTAAAATTAGACCAAGCGCAATTCCGTGAATTGGAGGCTTTCGCCAAATTTGGTTCTGATTTAGATGCAGTAACATTGAACGTAATTGAAAAAGGAAGAAGAAACGTTGAAATCTTAAAACAAGGTTTAAACAGTCCTTATACAGTTGAAGATCAAGTTGCAATTATCTATGCAGGTTCTAAAAACTTGCTGAGAAATGTGCCAGTAAATAAAGTAAAAGAATTCGAAAAAGACTTTTTAGAATTTTTGAACAACAAACACAGAGATACTCTAGATGCTTTGAAAGCTGGAAAATTAGATGACAACATTACATCTGTTATCGAAAATGTAGCAAAAGAAGTTTCAGCGAAATATAATTAATTAGGTTCTAGGTTTTGGGTGTTAGGTTATAAATATTTCTGACCCAACACCTAAAACCCAGCAACCCAATACCCATAATAAATGGCAAATTTAAAGGAAATCCGCAATAGAATTACTTCCGTTTCATCAACGATGCAGATCACTTCTGCGATGAAAATGGTTTCTGCAGCAAAGCTAAAAAAAGCACAAGATGCAATTACAGCAATGCGACCTTATGCCGAAAAATTAACGGAATTATTACAAAATCTTTCTGCCAACCTTGATGGTGATGCAGGCGGAGAGTTTACAACTCAACGTGAAATTAAAAAAGTATTAATTGTCGCTATTACTTCAAATAGAGGTTTGTGTGGCGCTTTTAATTCGAATATAATTAAGGAAGTAAAAAACAGAGCTGTATTCTACGAAGGAAAGCAAGTGGATTTTTTTGCAATTGGTAAAAAAGGAAACGATACTTTAAGTAAAACGCATTCGGTTATTGACAATCAAAGTTCTGTTTTTGACAATCTAACTTTTGAAAATGTCGCTGCAATTGCAGAAACGTTAACTCAAAAATTTATTTCTGGCGACTACGACAAAATAGAATTGGTTTACAACCAATTTAAAAATGCAGCAACACAAATCGTTCAAACCGAACAATTTTTACCTTTAGAAGCGTTGAAATCTGATAAAACAGCTTCCACAGGAGATTATATCTTTGAACCTTCAAAAGAAGATATTGTTTTAACCTTGATTCCTAAATCATTGAAAACTCAATTATACAAAGGGATTAGAGATTCATTTGCCTCTGAGCACGGAGCGAGAATGACTGCAATGCACAAAGCGACTGATAATGCAACGGAATTGAGAGACCAATTGAAATTGACTTACAATAAAGCGCGTCAAGCTGCAATTACCAATGAAATTTTGGAGATTGTGGGTGGAGCGGAAGCTTTAAAAGGATAGAGCCCCCTAAACCCGAAGGGGGAATAAAAAAACTAAAAAGCCAGCAAAATTTGTTGGCTTTTTTTTAATTTTACAGTTAAAAATCCAAAATGGAAATACGACAATTAGAAACCGTTTCAGAGATGGCTGCCCAAATAGAAATGATTCATTTTCTGTACCCTAACATGACGGTTGAAACCTATGAATCCTACTTAAGTACTATGCTGCCAAACGGCTACAAACAAATAGCTATTTTTGAAAACAAGCAATGTGTTGGGCTTTCCGGTTATTGGTACAATACTAAATTATGGACGGGACCGTATTTAGAAATTGATAATTTTATTGTACATCCTGATTATAGAAATAAAGGAATTGGAAAAATAATTGCCGATTTTATTGATGCCAAAGCCAAAAAACTTTCCTGTTCTTGTGTTGTTTTAGATGCTTTCACTGGCAATTTTCCAGCCCATCGGTTTTACTATAATCAAGGGTATGAACCGCGAGGATTTCATTTCATCAAAACAATTGATGAAAACGGATTTTCGTAAT
>JARXAC010000050.1:0-31042 GCA_029866065.1 Flavobacterium sp. | reverse complement strand
GGCACTTTCTAGATTTGCTTTGGGTATATTTGTTTTTGTTTTTATATTTCTTTAAATAAGAAAAATGCTTAAATTTGGGAACTTTTTAATGAATAACTAATATGGGATCGACAGTTACTACTGCAAATAGTGAAGAAAATAATTGGGGTGGCGGAAATGAGCCAATGGGAGCAAGTTATGGCAAATTAATGATGTGGTTTTTTATCGTATCTGATGCCTTAACATTCTCCGGTTTTTTAGCAGCTTATGGTTTTTCAAGATTTAAATTTATTGAAACTTGGCCTTTAGCCGATGAAGTGTTTACCCACTTTCCGTTTTTACATGGAGTTTCTGCACCAATGTATTACGTAGCATTGATGACTTTTATTTTAATTGGTTCTTCTGTAACAATGGTTTTAGCTGTTGATGCAGGACACCAACTTAACAAAGCAAAAGTTACTTTTTATATGTTTCTTACCATTATTGGAGGTTTAATATTCGTAGGCTCACAAGCTTGGGAATGGTCAAACTTTATCAAAGGGGAATATGGAGCTATCGAAACAAAAGGAGGAAGTTTACTTCAATTCGTTGACAATACAGGTCACAGAGTAAAATTATCTGATTTCGCTGTTTCTCTCCCAAAAGAAAGAGAACAATTAACAAGAAATAAAGGCAAATGGTTTATGGAGGAAAGTTCATTGCCAACCTACACTGTTGCTGAGGTTCAAGCAGGTTTCAAAGCGCATCCTGAATTATTAATTAGAACGGAGGTTATTTATGAAGACAATGCCGCTTCTAAAGCGGATCCTAAAAACAATACTACCTTAAATAAAATAAAACACAAAACAATACTTACAAGAGCAGAATCTGAACACAGATTAGCCAATGCTACTTTAGTAGTTGAAGGGGCTAACCTAATAAGAAACGAATACGGAAGTAAATTATTTGCCGATTTCTTTTTCTTTATTACAGGATTCCACGGTTTCCACGTATTTTCTGGAGTAATTATTAATATCATTATTTTCTTTAACGTTCTTCTTGGAACTTATGAGAAAAGAAGAAGCTATGAAATGGTAGAAAAAGTAGGTTTATATTGGCACTTTGTCGATTTAGTTTGGGTATTCGTATTTACAGTTTTCTATCTCGTTTAATTTTCAAAAGTTATATTATGTCAGACGTTCACGTTTCTAACACAAAAAGAATTTGGTTTGTTTTCGGATTGTTATCAGTGGTAACCATGGTGGAAGTATTCTTAGGAATTATAAAACCAGAATCATTGCACCTAACTCAATTTCTAGGAATGAATTTGTTAAACTGGATTTTCTATATCCTTACTATCTTCAAAGCTTATTATATAGTTTGGGCATTTATGCACATGGAAGGCGAAAAATCAATACTTAGAAAAGTAGTGGTAGCCCCAGTAATATTCTTGGTACTTTACTTATTATTTATTTTATTAACTGAAGCCGATTATATTTTTGAAATTTTTAAAAATTCTACAATTAAATGGAATTTTTAACAACATATTAATTCAAAAAAAGGGTACGCATTGCGTACCTTTTTTTATTTTTGTATAAATTATCTCAAAGAAAGAATGAAAAAAAATATTGTCCTATTTGTCTTGTTTATCCTGCCTATTGTAGCGTATCTATTTTTCGCTTCAGGAGTGAATAGTTTTACTACACTTCCAACAGTAACTAAAAAAATATCGGATTTTGGTAATTGGAAATCATTACAAGGCAATAAAGTAACCCTGAACAATAAAATTACGATTCTTAGTTTTTCAGGAACCGATTTATTAAAAAATAGAGGAAATTATTTTAACCTAAATCAGAAAATATACCAGCAATATCATGAATTCAAAGACTTGCAATTTGTTGTGGTTTGCCCATTAGGAACAGAAAAAGATGCCAAGTATATTATTGAACAATTTTCAAAGTTTACTGATGTTTCCCAATGGCAATTTGTGTTTGCTTCAACCGATCAAATACAAGAATTTTACAATAATTTGAAATTGCAAAACAAACTAAATTCCGACTTTGGAACATCAAATGTGTTTATTGTGGACAAAAACAGAAACCTCCGCGGCCGTAATAAAAAAAGTGAATACAAGGAAGGATACGATACTTCCTCACCAGCCGAATTAGGAAATATCATGCTAGACGACTTCAAAATTATTTTATACGAATACAGAGCCGCTTTGAAAAAAAATAAAAACGCGACAAGAAAAATCTAATTTCAAAATGATAAAAAATAAATCATATATCGGAATCTTCTTTGTTATTTTAGTTTTTGGAATCTTTGCAGTTCCTAGAATTATCGATAGAATTAAAAACGGAGAAGTAGTAAAAGGCGATCGTTTGGATAACGTTTCCAATCATTCTTCAGGTGAATCCTCCAAATTAGTAACTATCGGCCCAGCGCCAAAATTTGAACTTACCGATCAAAATAACCAGCTTATTTCCAATAAAACCTATGCAGGAAAAGTATATGTATTAGAATTTTTCTTTACAACTTGCCCAACTATTTGCCCAATAATGAATTTGAATATGATGACCATTCAAAATACCTATTTTGGAAATCCTAATTTTGCAATTGCATCAATCACCATAAATCCCGAAAATGATACCGCAGAAGTGCTTAAAGAACACGCTAAAAAATTAGGCGTAAAATCTGCCAACTGGCATTTTCTAACCGGCGATAAAACAAAAATTTTCGATTTAGCAAACAAAGGTTTTAATGTTTATGTAGGACAAAATTCAAAAGTGAATGGCGGTTTCGAACATTCAGGATTATTTGCATTAATAGATAAAAATGGCGATATTCGTTGTCGAAAAGACAACTTCGGAAATCCAATTCTTTACTATGATGGATTAGAAAAAGAAGGCGTTAGAACCCTACAACAAGACATAGCAATTTTATTAAAAGAATAATTATGGAAACGAATAACATTGAAAAAAAATACAACAACTGGATTATCGCTTTATCAGTAATAATACCTGTTGCAGTTGCAGTTCTATTCAAAATAAAACTTAAGGATTTAGGATTTAACGTGTCTCCAATGCCAGTGCTGCCTCCAATTTATGCGACTATAAACGGAATTACAGCTGTTTTGTTAGTCACTGCGGTAATGGCAATAAAAAATGGCAATCGCAAGCTTCATGAGCTGCTAATGAAAATTGCAATTGGGTGCTCGCTGGTGTTCCTAGTTTTATATATCGTATATCACATGACCACAGATTCTACTCCTTTTGGAGGAACAGGAGCTTTAAAATATGTTTATTTTTTCATTCTAATTTCTCACATTACGCTTTCAATTGCAACGATCCCTTTAGTTTTAATAACGTATGTTCGTGCCTTAGCAGAAAAATTTGACAAGCATAAAAAAATTGCAAAAATCACTTTTCCAATCTGGCTTTATGTTGCTGTAACCGGAGTTTTAGTGTACCTGATGATCTCTCCATATTATGTTAATTAAAGTCGAAAGTCAAAAGCCGAAAGTCAAAAGTCGCAGGAAATTAACTACTTCTGTTCTTGTATTTCTGGCTTCCATTTTCTTTTCCATCACTACAAATGCCCAATGTGCAATGTGTCGTGCAGCTTTAGAAAGCGAAGGTAATACTGCCAAAGCCAAAGGAATTAACGACGGAATTGTGTATCTAATGGTGATTCCCTACATCTTAGTTGGTTTGGTTTTCTTTGCTGTTTACAAAATGTACCAAAAGAAAATCAAAGTGTAGTTTTTAAGGAGCGAATTGCCCGGCATTTTCAGGAAATGCAATTCCCGCTGTCATTCCATTTACACCTGACAGGTTTTCAAAACCTGTCAGGTATAAGCCTATTTTATTCCATCAACAGCAACTTTCACATTCCCATTTACTTTTATAAAAGCAATAATAGCCTTGTTCGTTAACTGTATTTTTTGAAAATCAACAGCATCAATTTTACCGTTTATTACTATTCCCGGCATCGGAGAATAATTTTTTAAATAATTCATCATACTATTCTTCCCGTCCTCTAAATTCGACTGAATGGAGTAACGACAACTTGCTTGGATCTTTTTCAATATCAACCCTTGAGCCAACCAATTGGCAGTTTTCATCAATTTGCTTTTAGTATCCAAAACGTAATCTAATTCATCAAAATAGATTTCTTTCGTTGTTTCATTATATTTTGGAACTCCCGCTAAATAAATCGTTCCATTAATAGAGCCCAACATATCTAAAGCAATCACCATTTTACCGTTTTTGTGCCAAACAGCTACATTTTGAACCGTTACTTTTTTACTTCCAGAACCGTATTCTTGTCCGGCAAAATTCTTAGTGATTATTTTCGACGCATCTTGGTAACTAGAAACCGCCACAATATTTGCAGAAATAGCATTCGGCATTTGAGTCACTGATTTTAAAACTATTTTGTTTTTGTCATATTTAGTCAATGGCTTTTGACCTATTAAAGTCTCCATATTGCACTTTAATCCCATGGCTAACGAAATATTGTCTTTAACAAAACGGGCGTCTGTAGAATATAATTCTAGGGGTACAATTCGCAACCAACTCTCAAAAGCTTCATTCATTTGAAAAGGCGTACATACTTTTTCTAATGCCTCAAGAACATTAGGTTTAAAGTCCATTGAACTTTCAATTGCATCATCAATAGTCCGCTCAATTTTCGATTTAAATAATTTTATCGTTGGATTAATAAGAAAAGTAATTGGAATCGATTTTCCCATTACTACAATTGTCGGGCTTTCATTCCAATCTAAAGATTTAAACTCCGTTTTTGTGCTCAACTTCCAATTGGATAATTTCACGTCACTTAAAAGGGCAATATTTCCATTCAAATTAAATTCTTGAGTACTGTACAAAGCAATTCCTAATTTGTCAGTACCAATTCTATATTTAATAGCTGCTTTTAAAGGTAAAACGGTTTTAATTTTCCCGTCTAAATTGGTAATAGAAATAGGAGCCAACTTCCAAATCTTAATTTCAATATCGTCGTCCTCAATTTTAGTGTCTTCATAAATCAAACCGTTCATTAGTTTATTCGTTTGATTTTCAATGTCTTTCAACTTAATAGCAATTGGAATGCTAATAAACGAAGGCGTATTTTCGTGAACCAAAGGCGAAGCATCATCTGGCTCTGGTTTTAATGCAGTAATTTTTGAAGTGGTAGCGCAACTATAAAAAAGAGTTAGCACAAAAAGAAGACTGATTTTGGAACTTGTTTTCAAAAGGATTTTTTTATTACATAATTAAAAAGCAAAAATAATTTTTATTTTTCTCAAAAACTAAAATCCCGGTAACATAAATCTTAATAATTCGTTTAATAAGATTAAGTTAAATTTAGTATAAATTGCCAAAAAAAGTTAATTTTGCAGTTGTATCCATCGATTTAAAATTTAGTATCTTATGAAACAAACTATTATTAGTAAAATCACATTGACAATAGTGCTTTTTTTAGGTTTGCTTTCTCAAGCACAATCAAAAAAATGGACTCTGGAAGAATGTGTAAACTACGCCATCAAAAACAATATTTCTATTAAACAATCAGAATTAGATGCAAAATCGGCTTCAATAGAAAAATCTTCTGCTATTGGCGGCTTCTTACCTTCTTTTAATATCAATGGTTCCCATTCTTGGAATATTGGTTTGAACCAAAATATTACTACTGGTTTATTAGAAAATCAAACGACGCAATTTACGGCTGCGGGGTTAAATTCAAATATCGATGTTTATAATGGAATGCAAAATCAAAATCGTTTACGAAGAGCCAATCTGGCTCTTTTAGCATCTACCTACCAGCTTTCAAAAATGAAAGATGACGTTTCCTTAAATATTGCCAATTCTTTTCTGCAAATTTTATTTAATAAAGAAAATCTAAAAGTTCAAAAAGAACAGCTGTCCAATAATGAAAAACAATTGCAACGTTCACAAGAATTAGTGAATGCTGGAGTAGTTCCTCGAGGCGATTTGCTTGATATTAAAGCGACGGTTGCCTCCAATAATCAAGCAATTGTTGTAGCAGAAAATGCACTTTTAATTTCAAAATTGAGTTTGGCACAATTACTACAATTGGAGAACTTTCAAGATTTTGACATTGTAGATGCTAATTATCCTGTTACAGAAAGTGCCACTTTACTTCAAACGCCAGCTACAATATATGCTAAAGCAAAAGAAGAACGAGTAGAATTAAAAATTGCAAAAACTAATTTGGAAATAGCTGAACGCGATGTCAAAATTGCAAAAGGCGCCTATCAACCTTCAATTCAAGAGTTTTATAGTTTTAGCACAAGAGCTGGTTATGCGGATAGAGTAGTATTTGATCAATCTGGAAATCCAAGTTTCCAACCACCATTTTCTGTATTGAAACAATTCGATTTAAATAAAGGACATTCTTTTGGTTTTCAAATGAATATACCGGTGCTTAATGGTTTTGCAACTAAAAATAATGTAGCGCGTTCAAAAATAGCTTTGGATCGTTCAAAAATTGCCTTTAGCCAACAAGAATTAGATTTAGAAAGAAATATTTATACCGCTTTTACTGATGCAAAAGGCGCTATGAAAACCTATGAATCAGCTATAATAACTTTAGAAGCAAGACAAGAATCCTTTAATTATGCAAAAGAGAAATTTGCCGTTGGAATGTTAAATGCATTTGATTTAAATCAATCACAATCATTATTTGTAAATGCACAATCTGATGTAGTTCGTACTAAATACGACTACATTTTTAGAGTAAAAGTAATCGAGTTCTATTTTGGAATTCCAATAATAAAAAAACAATAAGTAGTATGTCAAAGAAAATAATTTATATTTTATTAGGTTCAGCAGTAGCGCTAATCGCCGTTTTATTAATACTGTCCAAAACAGGTGTTATTGGTAAAAAAGAAAAAGGAACGGAAGTTGAAATAGCAACAGTAAATGAAATTACGGTCGTAGAGACGGTTTCGGCAACGGGTAAAATCCAACCTGAAATTGAAGTAAAAATATCCTCAGAAGTATCAGGAGAAATCATCGCTTTGCCAGTTAAAGAAGGACAAGTGGTTAAAAAAGGAGATTTATTAGTAAAAATAAACCCTGATTTATACACGTCGGGTTACCAACGTACGATTTCTAATTTATCTGGCACAAAAGCAGGATTAAGTCAAGCTGACGCCTCTTTCAAAGAAGCAAAATCAAATTATGATAGAAGTAAAACATTATTTGATAAAGGAATAATTTCAAAATCAGAGTGGGATAAAGCAATCGCCTCTTTTGAGGTGGCAAGAGCCTCGAAAGAATCAGCTTATTATAACGTACAAAGCGCCTCTGCAACGGTAAGCGAAGCCAAAGATAACCTAGGAAGAACTACAATATATGCTCCTGCAGACGGAACTATTTCAATGTTGAATGTTGAATTAGGAGAACGCGTTTTAGGAACGCAACAAATGGCGGGAACTGAAATTCTTCGTGTTGCCAATTTAAACAATATGGAAGTTGAGGTAGATGTTAATGAAAATGACATCGTAAAAATAAATGTGGGTGATTCTGCAAAAGTGGAAGTTGATGCCTATTTGAAAAAAGAATTTAAAGGAATTGTTACGAGTATTTCCAACTCTGCAAGTACAGCTTTAACAGCGGATCAAGTAACCAATTTTAAAGTAAAAATCAGAATTTTGAAAGAATCGTACATGGATTTATTAGAAGGAAAACCTTTAACCTATTCTCCATTTAGACCAGGAATGACAGCTACTGTTGACATAATTACAACCAGAAAAGTAAATGTAATTGGGGTGCCAATTAGTTCAATTGTTGTAAAATCAGATACTACCGCAACTTCAAAAATGGTGGTTGAAGATTCCCAAGATAAAGAAAGTAAAGTTGCTCCAAAAAACGATAAGAAATTTGAATGTGTATTTGTAAAAGTAGGAGATAAAGCTAAAATCAGAATCATCAAAACGGGAATCCAAGACGACACGAACATCGAAGTAATTTCGGGTCTTAAAAAAGGCGATGTCGTTATTGTTGGACCTTACACCACGGTAACAAAAGACTTGAATTCTGGTGATAAAATTATTGTGAGTACAGGAATTGAAAAACCAGAGAAGAAATAATATCCAAATTACCCTAGTGACTTATATTCTTAATTTAGAAACGGCAACTAAAAACTGTTCTGTATCAATTTCACAAAATGGAAAAACTATTTTATGCAAAGAAATGGCAGAAGCGGGCTATTCTCATGCAGAAAAGTTACATGTGTTTATTGAAGAATGTTTGCAAGAATTAAAGCTTACACCAAAAGATTTATCGTCAGTTGCGGTAAGTCAAGGACCTGGTTCTTATACCGGTTTGCGCATTGGTGTTTCTGCAGCCAAAGGACTTTGTTTTGCTTTGCATATCCCCCTAATTGCAATCGATACTTTACTGGTTTTAGCTTCACAATTAACAATTTCTGAAGGTATAATTATTCCAATGATTGATGCCCGAAGAATGGAAGTTTATTCGGCAATTTTCACTTCTAAATTGGATAAAATCAGAGAAGTTCAAGCTGAAATTCTAACAGAAAATTCATTTAAAGAAATTGCTGAATCGATTCACTTTGTTGGGGACTGTGCTGAAAAAGCAAAAACCGTTTTAACGGATACCAATTTTATTTTTCACGAGGAAATTATTTATCCTTCTGCAAATGAAATGAGTGCGTTGAGTTATCAAAAATTCCAACAAAGTAAGTTTGAAGATGTGGCCTATTTTGAACCTTATTACCTAAAAGATTTCATGGCTACGGTTTCTAAAAAATAATCAAACTTTATTTAGTACTTCATTGAAATTAGAGGTTGGAAGTTGACAGGTTTGGTTTTGGCAAACATAAAACAACATTTCATTTTCTACAAATCGGTCTTTAAGAAATGGCAATTCCGAAATTTTATTTGCGCCAGCAATAAGTAAATTTGGATGGTACTCCCGATTTATTTTTGATAAGTATTCCATCGCATTTTCCCCACAAATACCCAATTCTTTTTGTTGTTCGGAATAGTTCATCAGAACATTTAACCAGTTAGAGTAGGCCGATGGGTAATCAATATTGGGGATTATTATTTTTAGCATTTTCATGCAAATGGTCTCGTAATATTGATTTTGGAAATAGACACTAAGTTGAAACAAATTATTTGCCATTACAGAATTTGAAGCGGGGATTACGTTGTCTTCCGTTTCAAAATGAGTGGCAATTAATGGATCGTCATTTTTTGAAGTAAAGGAGAAAAATTGTGCTGTTTCATCATAAAAATTATCAAAGCAGTAATCTGTTAATTGCTTAGAAAGTTTAAGCCATTCTTCATCAATTGTAACTTCATAAAGTGATATAAAAGCGTCTATTACAAAACAATAATCTTCTAAATAGCCATTAATAGTTGCATTACCATTTTTGTAATTGTGAAGTAAATTTCCCTCTGGCTTCCACAATTTATCAATAATAAAGTGGGCGTTTTTCAAAGCTATATCTAAATAATTTTTATCACCCAATGCTTTATAGGCATCAATATAACCTTTAAGCATTATTGCATTCCAGGAGGTCAATGACTTATCGTCCAATCTTGGTTTGCTTCTTTTTTCTCTTTCGTCAAAAAGTAATTTTTCCCAATTTTTCTTCTTGGTTTGTAACACGGAGAGTTTTATTGTATTACTTTTTGCAATAGTTTCTAGCGATTGATTTTGAATTAGAACGTAATTATCATTTTCCCAATATCCAAATTCGTTGATATTGAAAACTTGACTGAATAATGGGAAATCTTCGTTTATTATTTTTTCTAAATCGGATTGATTCCAAACATAAAATGCACCTTCTTCAAGATGCCCATTTGGGTCTAAACTATCTGCGTCAAGAGCACAATAAAATCCATTATCATCATTCATTAATTCTCTAGAAACGAACTGAAGTGTTTTTTCAATTACCTCTTTATATAAAGGGTTTTGGGTTAATTTATAAGCATCCGAATATAAAGAAACTAATTGACCATTGTCGTATAGCATTTTTTCAAAATGGGGAACATGCCATTTCATATCAACAGAATAACGAGAAAAGCCACCGTCAACCGTGTCGAATAATCCGCCAAATGCCATTTTGGTCAGCGTTAAATTCACAAAGTCCAGAATGTCTTGTTGTTTTTCTTGATGCCCGTATCGCAGTAGAAATTTATAATTGTTAGGCATCATGAATTTTGGTGCTCGAGCCATGCCTCCAAAATCCAAATCGAAACTTTTTTGCCATTTTTTAATTAATGGTTCAATACAATTTTGGTTTAATTGAACAGAAGATATTTCAGCGTTTGAAAAATTCAAACTATTTATTCCAAGGTGTAATTTTTCGGCATATTCAATCATTTTTTCAGGACTTGATTGATAAATATGATGCAATTTTTCGAGTGTTGAAACCCATTCTTCTTTTCGAAAATAGGTACCTCCCCAAACGGGTCTTCCATCTGGTAGCGCGACCACATTTAATGGCCAACCGCCACGGCCAGTCATGATTTGTATCGCTTTCATGTAAATAGCATCCACATCGGGGCGTTCTTCCCGATCCACTTTTATATTGATAAAATGTTGGTTCATCGTTTCGGCCACTTCATTATCCTCAAAACTTTCGTGTTCCATTACATGGCACCAATGGCAGGCAGAATAACCAATACTAATTATGATTAGTTTATTGTTTTTTTGAGCTTGTGCTAATGAATCGTTGTTCCATGCTTTCCAATGCACAGGATTATTTGCATGTTGCAAAAGGTAGGGACTGGTCTCAGAAATTAGTAGATTCATGGCAATTTTTTTAGCCCAGACCTGTCTGCTGACAGGCAGGTGGCAGTGAAAATCCCACGCTTTTTAGCGTGGATTGTAGCGTACAGCTGGAATAGCTCCTAAAAATAAAAAAAGCAATTTAAATAATCCAATTTTAATTTATAAAACTAACCGTTGATAGCCTCTACTTTAATATTTTCATCATTTAGCATGTCTTTCAACATATTTTCAATTCCGCTTTTAAGAGTAAATGTAGAAGAAGGACAACCGTTGCAAGCGCCTTGAAGAACTACTTTCACTCTTTTTTCCTTTTCGTCATAGGAATCAAATAGGATGTTTCCTCCATCTGCGGCTACAGCGGGCTTAACATATTCCTCTAAAATATTGATTATTTTTTGAGAAGTAGTATCTAAATTATCAAAATTGCTAATTTGTTGTTTCTCTAGTTTCTCTGTATTTTCGATTAAAGACTCGTCTAAAACGGTACCGCCATTTTCAATGAAAAGTTTAATAAAAGAACGCAATTCTATCGTAATTTGGTTCCAATCGTTGACTTCGTATTTTGTTATCGAAATATAATTTTCATCAATAAATACCTCTTTTACATAAGGAAAATTAAATAATTCTTTAGCTAAAGGAGAGGCTTTGGTTTCGTCTATATTTTTGAATTCCACCCCGGTTTTAGTCAACATTCTACTAACAACAAATTTTAGAGTTGCAGGATTAGGAGTTGTTTCCCCATAAACAGTTATGGGTTGTTTTTTAAGTTTATTTTCGTCTACTTTAATGATAACGCCACCGTTATTTACAAATTCCTCAATTTGTTCGGCAACAGCTTCTTGGACGTCTTCCCATTCTACTATAGAATATTTTTCTATAGCAATAAAATTTCCAGAAATGTAAACTGTTTTCACAAATGGCAAATAGAATAATTGTTGCGCTAGGGGAGAAGCATTGGCTTCATCAATATTTTTAAATTCAAAACTCTCATTTTGAGTAATAAAATCAGGAAATTCAAATTTTAATATGGTAGGATTTTGAGTGCTTTTTATTGCTATTTTCATCATTTTAGTGCTTATTTTTTCCTTTGAAATAGGAGTTGTAAAGGTAAATAAATTCATCAAATATTGAGGGCAATTTAAAAAATGATTGCTAGGTTTTTTTGTAAATGAATCTTAACAATAAAATAGGAACTTAAAGCGTTATTTAATTTCGAATAGCTATAAATATATTAGGTTGTATTTGATAAGTAACTTAAAAATTTATATATTTGACCGGAATAAAATATAACTTAATGTTTTTTTAATAATTAAGTAATCATTTTTCGATTATATATATTTTTTCATGAATTATAAACGTTGAAGAATTTATTTTTGTTTTATTACCCCTTTATATTCCAATTCATAAAAGAATTATTAAATATGAATATTAAAAAATTATACATTTTAGGTTTGATTTTTATTGCACAATTTTCATACTCGCAAGAGGGTGTTGCAGTTTATTCGGACTATTTATCAGACAATTATTATTTGATTCACCCATCAATGGCGGGTGCTTCAAGTTGTACCAAAATAAGATTAACCGCACGCAAACAGTGGTTTGAACAGCAAGACGCACCTCAATTACAAACTTTAAGTATTAATAGCCGTTTAGATGAAAAATCAGGGGTTGGGATGATACTTTTTAAAGACCAAAACGGGTATCATTCACAACAGGGTGCAAAATTAACTTATGCTCATCACTTAATGTTTTCAAGAGACGACATCGATTTGAACCAATTATCTTTTGGTATTAGTGGTGTTTTTATCCAAAGCCAATTGGATGAAACCCAATTTAGAAATTCTGGAAATTATGATCCAATTGTCGATGGTACAATTATTCAAAAAGAGTCTTACATGAATTTTGATATCGGTGCCTCTTATAATTATTTAGAATTTTTTACTCATTTAACAATTAAAAATGCTGTTGAAACAAGAAGAAACATATACACTGCTTACGAAAGCGATAACCTTAGAAAAGTAATTTTAAGTGCGGGTTATACTTTTGGTGATGCAGATATTTTTTTATGGGAACCTTCAATTATGTTTCAATCAGTTGAAAAAACAAAAGAAAGTTCAATAGATTTCAACTTAAAAGGGTACAAAAATTTTGAAGATGGAAAAATCTGGGGAGGAATCTCCTACAGAAGAAGCTTAGACGGTGCGCAATACCTAAATGGAAATAGTATTGCGGAGCAAAAATTACAATATGTGACTCCTATTTTAGGTTTAAATTATAAAAATTTCATGGTTGCCTATACTTATTCTCAATTGTTAGGCAATGTAAAGTTTGATAATGGAGGATTTCATCAAATTACAATTGGATTGAATTTATTCTGTGAGCCAGAAAAATACCACTGTAATTGTCCTGCAATTAATTAAATATTCAGTCCCGATTAGTCGGGACTATTTTTTTAAACTATGTTGATAAAAGCTGTAAACGGAAAATTTCCTTCAATTCCTGAGGATTGTTATGTTGCTGAAAACGCTACGATTGTAGGCGATGTTTCTTTTGGTAATTCCTGTAGCGTATGGTTTAACGCTGTTATTCGTGGGGATGTCAATTTTATTAAAATTGGAAATAAAGTTAATATTCAAGATGGGGCAGTTGTTCATTGTACCTATCAAAAACATCCTACAGTAATTGGGAATAATGTATCAATTGGGCATAACGCCATAGTTCACGGTTGTATGATTCATGACAATGTGTTAATTGGAATGGGTGCCATTGTGATGGATAATTGTGTTATTGAAAGCAATTCTATTGTTGCTGCAGGCGCTGTGATAACTCAAAACACTGTGGTACCATCTGGAACAATTTGGGCTGGAGTTCCGGCTAAAAAAGTTAAAGACATTGATCAATCGGACTTTGCTGGTGAAATCGAGAGAATATCTAATAATTATATGATGTATTCCAGTTGGTTTAAAGAGGAGGATTAAAAAGCTCTTTTTGAAACAGGATATTTATTATCCAGGATATCGTTCAACACTTTCGGATCTACATTGGAATAAAATTCACATTTTCCTTTTTCCAAATCACTAATTCCTGTTTGGTTTTGCAAAACCGTTAGTGTTTGTTTAGCAACAGCTTCACCTGAATCTATGATTTGTACGGATTTAGGTAAAATGGCTTTGATTTTCGGGATCAAATAGGGATAATGACTACAACCCAATACCAAATAATCAATATTTTTTTCGATCATCGGAGTTAAATAGGAAACCAAAAGCCTTTCCATTTCTGGGGAGTTTATTTCGCCATTTTCAATTAATTCAACCAAACCATAACCTATTTGTTCTATTATATTTGTTTCCTGATACAGAGAAACCGTTTGGTTAAAAAGTTCGCTACTCAGCGTCCCTTTTGTTGCTAAAATACCTATAGTTTGTGTTTTGGAATGGGTGGCAGCGGGTTTAATTGCAGGTTCAATTCCAATAAAAGGGACATCATAAGTAGCTCGGAGTTCTTTGATTGCATTTGTTGTTGCAGTATTACAAGCTACGACTATAATTTTGCAATTATTTTCTAATAGTAATTCGGTATTTTTTTTACTTAGGGCAATAATTTCCTCTTTAGATTTTAAACCGTAAGGTGCGTTTTTACTATCGGCTAGATAGATGGTGTTTTCATATGGCATTAACTGGTGGATGGCTTTCCAAATGGAAGTACCTCCAATTCCTGAGTCGAACAAACCGATGGGATTAGTATTAATCATAGAAACAAATGTAAAAAAAAACTGCTCATATAAGGAGCAGTTTTAAATTATTTTATTTTGAATGTAATTAGAAACCTAGTTCTTTTTTTACATCAGCAGTTAAGTTAGGTCCGTCAGCTAATAATAGATCTTGTGAATTTAAAATGTATTGGAAACCTTTGGCCTTACCCACTTTTTGAATAGCAGCTTTAATTTTTTCTTGAATAGGTTTCATTAATTCAGTTTCTTTAGATTGTAATTCTTTTTGAGCAGTTTGACCGTATTCTTGTATTCTTTTTTCCATATCTTGAACTTCTTTCTGACGTTCAATATTTAGTTTTTCAGGCACGGTTGTTACTTCGCCTTCATATTTTTTAATTTTTGCTTGGTATTCTTCGCCCATTGTTTTATAGACCGCTTGGTACTCAACTCCTAATTTTTCTAATTGTTTTTGCGCTTCAAGAATTGCAGGCATTTTAGACATGATTTCATTTACTTCTACATGAGCAGTTTTCGATTGTGCAAAAATTTGGTTAGCACCCAGGAAAAATAGGGTGGCTATTAGTAAACATTTTAATTGTTTCATCATTTTAAGTATTAATTATTTATTTATTGGTTTTCTTTTAATAAATCTTATTTTGCCTTTTTGGCTGCTTCTCTTTCTTCAAGAATTTTTTTATTTCTTTCTTCTTGTTCTTTTTTTCTATCTTCTATTGCTTTTGCTCTAGCTTCGGCGGCAGCTTGATTTTGTGCCTTTAAAGCGGCAGCTTTTTCTTCTAGTTCTTTTTTTCTATCTTCTATTGCTTTTGCTCTGGCTTCGGCGGCAGCTTGATTTTGCGCCTTTAAAGCCGCAGCTTTTTCTTCTAGTTCTTTCTTTTTTGCTTCAACAGTTGTTTGATTTTGTGCTTTTAGTAGGGCTGCTTTTTCTGCTAGTTCTTTTTTTCTATCTTCTATTACTTTTGCTCTTGCTTCTGCTGCAGCATCATTTGCAGATTTTAATTTTGCAGCTTTTTCTTCATTTTCTTTCTTTTTAGTTTCTTCAGCTAACTTTCTCTTTTCTTCTGCTTCTGCTTTTTTCTCAGCAAGTGCTTTTTCTCTTGCTAATTTTTTATCGTCAAGAATTTTTTGTCTTTCAAGCATTTCAGGATTCTCTCTTATCGCATCCTCTTTAGCATCTTTTTCTTGCTGTAATTTAAGCTGCTTTTTTGTCAACTGCTCTTTTTGTTCTGCTCTAGTTAAAGTCCTTAAAACTTGATCGCTTATATCGTATCTTTTGGCTGCGAATAACATTGTTAAATCTGATGATTTGTCAAAAATAAAATCATATTTTTTAGAATCCGCAAGATCTTGAACTATTGTAAAAATTTGATCTTGAATTGGTTTCACCAAAACCGATTTTTGTACTAATAAATCTCCATTTGGGCCAAATCTCTTTTGGTTGTAATCTAATAGTTCCTTTTCCTGAAAAGTGATTTCTTCTTGTTTCTCAGTAATTAGTTCTTTTGTTAACAATACTTGTTCGACTTTTAAGGCTTCTTTTAGTTTTGTTATTTCATTATTTCTAACCTCAATTTCTTGTTTCCATTTTTGCGCTTTAAGCTCCAATTGGTTTTTTGCTTCAGTATAACTAGGAACATTTTGTAAAATGTACTCCATATCTATATATCCAATTTTTACGCCCTTTGTTTGAGCAAAAGTAAAACTTGTTAATAGAATTGCCAAAAATAGTAAAAATTGTTTTCTCATAACTTAATTTTATTAGAAAATTTATACTTCGATTAAAATTGTTGACCTATAATAAAGTGAGTTTCCCAGCCGTTAGGTTTTGTTAACCCCTGAATAGGTAATGCATCAAAACCATATCCAAAATCAATACCTAGTAAACCAAATGCTGGCATAAATACTCTCAATCCAAATCCAGCAGAACGTTGTAGAATAAAAGGATTGTAATTTTTAAACGAATCATAAGCAGCCCCACCTTCAGCAAAGGTAAGTGCATATATTGAAGCAGATGATTTTAATGTTAATGGATATCTTAATTCTAATGAAAATTTATTATAAACTGTTGCTCCATTTTGAGCGCCTCTGCTATCAGAAGGAGTTAGAGATTGGTTAGGGTAACCTCTCAAACCAATAATTTCACGACCATCTAACGCAAAGTTGGCCAATCCATCTCCTCCAACAAAAAATCTTTCAAATGGAATCATTCCACGATCTTGATTGTAGGAGCCTAAGAACCCAAATTCCCCTAATGATCTAAGGACTAATTTTCCATATATTTTGGTAAACCAATCGGCTTTAAATTTGACTTTATAATATTCCAACCAATCGAATTTTTTCTGATCTACTTTTCCTTGATCGGTGTCAGCTTCAACATAACTATTTGCTCTCACTTGGAAACTAGTTCCGTTTAAAACTTGAGCAACTATATAATCACCTGGTGCAACCCAAACATTATTGATATCAAAATATCCTGCTCCTGTATTTGTTGATTTATAGGCAGCTTCATTTCCTAAATTAGCATAGTCTATTTTGTTGAATAAAGAGAATGGGGGAGTAAATTTTGCTGATACACTAAACTCAGATCCATAAGTTGGGAATATTGGGTTTACCCCTTTATTATTTCTACTCAATCCAATAGTGTAAGCTAAGTTTCTAGAGGCGCCGTTTCCAAAGGTAAATAATCCAGTATTATAATTATTTAAATCATAATATTGAAAGCTTAATGAATTTGAAAGTACAAAGGAATCGTCTGGCACTGTCAATCTTTTTGCTAGTCCAATTGAGGCGGATAAAATGTTGAAACTTTTACTTTTATCTACCGAACCAGTTGCAAAGTCATTTAAAAATTGCTTGCTATACGATAAAGACGTGCTGAATTGTACCGGTTTTTTACCTCCTAACCATGGTTCGGAGAAGGACATACTGTAAGTTTGGAAAAATGTGCTCCCTTGTAATCTTAAAGATACTTTTTGGCCATCCCCCATAGGTAAGGGTTTGTAAGCTTCTTTATTGAATACATTTCGTAAGGAGAAATTATTAAATGATAAACCTAATGTTCCAATAAAACCACCTCCGCCGTAACCACCTTGAAGTTCAATTTGGCTAGAACCTTTTTCAACTAAATTAAATTCTATATCAACAGTTCCAGCAGAAGAATCTACGTTTTTAAATTTTGGATCGATAGCTTCAGGGTCAAAAAATCCAAGTTGTCCAATTTCTCTAATGGTTCTAACCAAGTCATCTTTACTGTATTTTTCACCTGGTTTTGTTCTTAGTTCACGATAAATTACTTCATCATGAGTTTTGTCATTTCCTACAACAGTAATTTTGTTAAAATAGGCGACCGGGCCTTCTACCACTCTAACTTCAAAATCAATGGTGTCATTGGCGGTTTTAACTTCTACGGCATTAATATTTGAAAATAAGTACCCATTATTTTGGTATAAATTTGTGATATCTTCCCCGTCTGGTTTAGATTTATCCGCTATTCTTTTTTCAAGTAAAACGCCATTATAAACGTCTCCTTTTTTAATTCCGAGTACACTTCGAAGTCCTTGGTCAGAATAAACGGTGTTTCCTAAAAATTTTATATTTCCAAAGTAATATTTATTTCCCTCTTCAACATTTATATTAATGGAAAGGTTTTTATTTTCTTTATTAAAATAAACACTATCTGAAATTATTCGGGCATCACGAAAACCTTTTTCTTTATATTTTTCTATTATTTTAGCAAGGTCGGCTTTGTATTTATCTTTAATAAATTTCGAAGCTTTTAAAATTCTAATTGGATTGATTTCTTTAGTGTCAGACATTGTACTTTTAAGTTTTTTGTCTGTAAATTTTGAATTTCCATTAAAAGTGATATTGCCAATTTTAACTTTTTCGCCTTTATCAATTCCAACAATAAGTTTAACTCTATTGTTTTCTGTGGTATCATTAACTACATTAATGTTGACCTTTGCATTGTAATATCCGTCTTTTTTGTATTTATTTTCAATGTAATTTTTTGTCGTAGTTAGAAGGTTTTCGTTGACTACTTTCCCTGGAGTTAAACTATTTTCTTTAATTAAATCTTCAATTTTATTTTTTTTAACACCCGTAAATTTAACCTTAGTTAACTTAGGAAGTTCATTGATATTCAATTCTAGAAAAATACTATCAGCTTTAATTTGAGTAACAAAAAAATCAATTTCGCTAAACAGTCCAAGTTTACCTAATTTCTTGATAGCATTACTAATTTCTTCTCCTGGAACGGTAATATTTTGTCCTTTTTCAAGTCCTGCAAATGTTACAACCGTTTGTTTATTAAAGCTAATTTTTCCTGTTACGGCTACATCGGCAAGTATGTATTTTTTTCCTTGATCAAATGGAATGCGGTCTTGAGCTGCTATTTGAATACTACTTGCGAAAAATATAATCGTTAGTAATAATTTTATGCTTTTATTTAACACTAATACTTTATTTAATTTGTTCACTTGTTTTCCCAAACCTACGTTCTCTTTTTTGATAGCTAATAACCGCTTCATATAAATCATTTTCTTTAAAATCTGGCCATAATACATCAGTAAAATATAATTCTGAGTAGGCTATTTGCCAGAGCAAAAAATTGCTAATTCGATGTTCGCCACTAGTTCTAATTAATAAATCTACTTCTGGTAAATCACGTGTGTAAAGATGCTGATTTATTATTGATTCATCTATGTTGTCTATTGAAATTATATTATTTTTAACTTTATTGCTTATATTTTTAACAGCATTTATGAGTTCTTCGCGAGAACCATAACTTAAAGCTAATGTTAAAACCATTCTCGAATTACCTTTGGTAGCTTCGATAACTTCCTGTAATTTTTTCTGAGCTGATTTTGGTAATAAATCTAAATTTCCAATAGAATTTAGTCTAATATTGTTGTTTTGTAGTGTTTTTAATTCATTTTTCAATGAATTAATTAATAATTCCATTAATAAATCCACTTCTAATTTTGGTCTATTCCAGTTTTCAGTTGAAAAAGCAAATAAGGTTAAATTATCAATGCCTAATTTAGCAGAAGCTTCAACAACGGTTCGAACAGATTTTGTTCCATTTTCATGTCCGAATGCTCTTAACAAACCTTTTTGTTTAGCCCAACGACCATTGCCATCCATTATAATAGCTAGATGTTTTGGCAGATTGTCTTTATTAATTGTTATTTCTAAACTCATTTATTTACACAATAACATGGTTTATTTCCAAATGTATACGTCAAAGTAATACCTGAAAACACATACCAATCATTACTATTTATGTCCCCAAATTTTAATGGGGCTAATATTTTATTTTTAGGATTGCTCCCGTCTAGGTTGTCAGCCATGGTGTATCGCGCTCCAACTTCTAACCCTAAAATTAGTTGTCCTAAAACGTTTGTTTTTATTCCTATTGTCATTGGAATTGCCAACGAACCACTTCTATAATCTATTTTTTGTTCCCCGGCTATATAAAATAACTCGTTGTAGGCAAAATAACTTAAACCACTATAAACGTAAGGTGTTATTTTAGTCTCAGAATCATGCAAGTTAAAATCAAAAAAATTGAATTCAAGCCCTAAAGATACTTCTTTTATATTATTTTCAAAATTATAACCTCTTTGAGTCCTTCCCGGCGAATTTGAATTTAAATCTGACGACGTAATTTTAGATTGATTATAGCTCATTCTCCAGGAATGTCTCGGGCTTTTATTCCATTTATATAGTATTCCATAGGCAAATTCATCAGGAGCTATATATGTGGTAGGACCAACATCTCCAATATAATTACTGCCCCCAAGAAATACACCTATTTCATGAATTTGAGCATCTACTTTTGTAAATCCCAGAAGTAAAAAAAATAAGATATAAATTCTATTCATTCTTTTTTAAAAATAGCTTGCAAATATAACAATTATAGGTTCTAAATAGCCTTAGAATTTGAATTTATGTGCTTAATTTTTCAAATGATGGCCAAATTTCCAAATTGTAGTAATTTAAACGAAAATAGATCGGTTGTAGTATGCCGATTTTTAAAAAAAGCGGTTAATTTCTTTTGTCTTCTCCCCAAAGAAGTTTGTTGCGAAGTGTTTTTAAGAAAGTTTCTTCTTGAACTTCAACCATTTTAATTTTAAAAGGTGTTTTTTTGATCGTTAAAACCGACTCATTTTTTACGGAAGCAATTCTAGAGTCTAGGGAAACTAAATACTGTTCTTCCCGTCCCGTTATTTTTAATTTAATAACCGTGTCGTCAGGAATTACTAGAGGTCTGGCATTCAAATTATGTGGAGCAATCGGGGTGATCACTAAACTTGAAACGTTTGGAGTTAATATTGGTCCGCCACAACTCAAAGAATAACCCGTAGAACCTGTTGGGGTTGAAATTATTAATCCGTCTGCCCAATATGAATTTAAAAACTCATCGTTTAAATAAGTTTCTATAGTGATCATCGAAGTGGTGTCTTTTCTACTTACCGATATTTCATTCATGGCAAAATTAATATCAGAAATCTCTGGTATGTCGGGCGCTCCAATTAAACTAATTAAGTTTCTTTCTGAAATGGTATATTTTTTTTCAATAATTAATTGTAAAAACTCAGCAATTTCATCTTTTTGAACCATCGCTAAAAATCCTAATCTGCCGGCATTTATTCCTAAAATTGGAATTCCAGAATCACGAACTAAAGTGGCGGCTCTTAAAATTGTCCCATCACCCCCAATACTGATCATAATATCAAAACTGGCATCTAACTCTTTATGAGATTTAAAAGTTTTATACTCTTTTTTTACAATTTGTTTTTCATATAAAAGCTTCAAAAACGCTTCTTCTATAATCATTTCAACATGATTTTCATTAAAAAATACAAAAATATCATGGATAATTGGTTCCGTACTGTTTTGATAATATTGTCCGTAAATCGCTACTTTCATTTTATGATAATTTAATAGAAATTATTTTAAATACTTAAATACTTGTCTAAGTAGTCCGATCTTTCCTTCAAATTATTTAGAAAAACATCCTCTTTATGTTCCGAAATGATATCGTATTCATATCGTCTAAAAGATTGAAGAATTTCATTCATACCGCCCAAAACAATTTTAATAGTTACTTGAACTTTGTCGGGAGTAGTATTGGAAACATACAACCCTAAAATTCGACCTTCATTACTTTCCACAATTTGAGCCACTTGACTCATTGTAAAATCTAGAATAGATTTCTCCACAATTATTACTCCGCCGAAGTCTTTGACAAATGGAGTGTCATAGAAATTTCTAATCACCTCAGTAATTTCATAGTATCCTACATAGTTGTTTTCGTGGTCTAATACAGGAATTACTGTAGTGTTATTTCTCGAAAAAACCTCTAAAACCTCAATCCAAAACATCGTTGTTCGTGCAAAAAATCCTTTTAAAGCATATCGATAATCGGATATTTTTTTACTTGAATCAAAAGTTTCGACTTCTTCAGATGAAATACAACCTATATAAACATCCTCGTCAACCACAGGAAAGTGAGAAAATCGAGATTCTTCAAAGAAATCCATAACCGATTCAATAGAATCAGAGGTGTTAATCGCTTTAAAATCGTTGTTTATATAATCGGTAATTTCTAACATTTAGAATTGGTGTTTAATCGACTGCAAAATAATCAAAATTTAGCATAAATCAACGTGTTTTACTTTGTATTTTTGTCAAGAATTAATAAGCAAAACCCAATGACAAAATTAAGTGTAAATATAAATAAAATTGCCACTTTAAGAAATGCACGTGGTGGAAATGCGCCCGATTTGATAAAAGTAGCTACAGATATTCAAAAATTTGGAGCGCAAGGAATCACCATTCATCCAAGGCCAGACGAGCGACATATTAAATATCAAGATGCCCGCGATTTAAAAAAAATCGTTTATACCGAATACAATATCGAAGGAAATCCAGAGCCTAAATTTTTAAATTTAGTATTAGAAATAAAGCCTACGCAAGTAACGTTAGTTCCCGATGCAAGCGACGTAATTACGTCAAATGCGGGTTGGAATACCATAAAGCACCAGGTCTTTTTAACCGAAATGGTTCAGGAATTCAAGCGAAACGGAATTAGAACTTCCCTATTTGTAGATCCAACATTAGAAATGATAGAAGGCGCAGCAAAAATTGGTGCGGATAGAATCGAATTGTACACTGAAAGTTTCGCACACCAGTATGGATTGGGGAATATAGCGGGAATAGTACCGTATGTTTCGGCTGCAAAATTAGCCCACGAATTGCATTTAGGAATCAACGCTGGACACGATTTAAGCTTGGATAATATTCAATATTTCAAACAAAACATTCCTAATTTACTCGAAGTTTCAATCGGCCATGCCTTAATCTGTGAAGCTTTATATCTCGGATTAGACAATGTGGTAAATATGTATTTGCAAAAATTAAAATAATTATTGGGGCGTGACCACAAGGGTCGGGCTGTACGTTGCAATCCACGCTAAAAAGCGTGGGATTTTCACTGCCATCCCTCACGCATCGTCAAACATAAATCATAATTATGCTCTATTCAAAAATTGAAGGTCAAGGAAAACCACTCTTAATCCTCCACGGATTTATGGGGATGTCCGACAATTGGAAAACACTTGGGACTCAGTATTCCCACGAAGGATTTCAAGTTCATTTACTCGATCTTCGAAATCACGGTCGAAGTTTTCATTCTGATATTTTCAATTACGAAGTTATGGTTCAAGATGTAGTTGACTATTGTCGAGAAAATAATCTTGACAATATTGATTGCATAGGACATTCAATGGGTGGAAAAGTAGCCATGCTTTTGGCAACTCAAATTCCCAATTTAGTTCACAAACTTATTGTTGCCGATATTGGACCCAAGTTTTATCCACAACACCATCAAACTATTTTAGAAGGGCTAAATGCAGTTGATTTTTCATTGAAACCAAGTAGGAGTGAAGTGGAAGTGATAATTTCACAATTCATTCCTGATTTTGGCACGCGCCAATTTCTATTAAAAAGTTTGTATTGGTTTGAACCAGGTCAATTGGCATTCCGATTTAATTTGGCAGTTTTCAATATTCAAATTGAGCAAATCGGTACGGCACTTTCCGATCAAGCCTTTTATGAAAATCCTACCTTATTCATCCGAGGAGGAAATTCCAATTATATATTAGATTCCGATATTGAAGTAATAAAACATCATTTTCCTAAAGCAATTATTAATACAATTTCAAATGTTGGACATTGGCTTCACGCCGAAAAACCGCAAGATTTTTTTGAGTTAACCAAAAATTTCTTGAAGATGTAATTTCAGTTCAATTATTTATTAAATTTATATTCATAAAAAAATAGAGGTCATGAAGTTATTAATGAAAATTGTTTTTAGTTCAATATTGGTAATGTTCCTTTCAAATGTAATGAATGGAGTTCATGTTGAAAATTTTACCACGTCAATTATTGTTGCGATAGTACTGGGATTACTAAATATATTTGTAAAACCAATTCTTGTTTTGTTTACTCTTCCTGTAACGGTATTTACTTTGGGATTATTTCTCCTTGTTATTAATGCCTTATTGATTATGTTATGCGCAAAAATCGTTGGTGGTTTTAGAGTTGATTCCTTCCTTGCGGCATTCATTTTTAGTATAGTATTATCGTTATTACAATCAGTTATGTACGGTTTGATCAAAGACGAAAAAAAATAAAATACATGAAAAAGGGATTCACTTTTCGTCAGATATTATTTTTAAGTCTATCTGTATTTATATTTATTTCTTTTGTAAGTTTTACTTCCAAATCGGTAATTTTACAAGAGCATGATCCATTTACGTATTTGCCAACTTCTACAACAAAACAGGTTATTAAGCACAGTTATTATGCGCTTTCTTATAATGAAAAATTTGAACAAGCAGAATGGGTTTGCTATTTCTTAAGAAGTGAAAACGAAGGAATTGGTCATTTTAAAAGACCTAGATTTATCAATGATCCTAAAGTATCCACCGCGTCTGCTGATTCTGATAATTATATAAAATCGGGTTATGATAGAGGTCATTTGTGTGCAGCTGCTGACATGAGGTTTTCAAAAAGCGCTTACGACGATACTTTTTTCACTTCTAATATATCCCCTCAAAAACATAATTTTAATGGGGGTATTTGGAAACAATTAGAAGATAAATCCAGGTATTGGGCGACAAAATATAATGGTATTTATGTGGTTACAGGCGGCATATTAAAAAAAGGGTTACCAACTATTGGTTCAGAAAAAGTAGCGATTCCAAATTATTTTTATAAAATTTTATATTGTAATTTTAAAGGAAAAAATAAAATGGTCGCTTTCTTAATGCCAAGTGTGAAAAGTAAAGACCCTTTATATAAGTTTGTGGTTTCAGTAGATTCAATTGAAAAAATGACTGGAATTGACTTTTTTCCTCAACTTCCTGATAATATTGAAAAAGATTTAGAGACCAAAAGTGATTACAAAGCTTGGGCGTTTTAGATCAATTACCACTCATTTACTTTATTGGCATCCATTTTTAAGAAAATAAATAATAAAATGGTAAAGCCCCAAAGTCCGGATCCTCCATAGGAAAAGAAGGGTAGTGGTACTCCAATAGTTGGAAAAATTCCAGCAACCATGGCTATATTCACAAAGAAGTGAATGAATAAAATTCCAGCAACGCATTGCCCATAAATCCTACTGAATTTTGTTTTTTGTCTTTCGGCGAGATAAATTATCCTTAATAATAAACCTGCAAATAGTCCTATTACAATAAGTGATCCAATAAAACCCCATTCTTCACCAACAGTTGTAAAGATATAATCGGTGTGTTGTTCAGGAACAAAACCACCTTTTGTTTGAGTACCTTCAAGGAATCCTTTTCCAAACCAACCTCCAGAACCTATAGCAATTTCCGACTGATTGGTATTGTATCCAATGCCTTTCATATCCACTTCTTTACCTAATAAAATATTGAAACGGTCACGGTGGTGTTGTTTAAAAACGTGATCAAAAACATAATCTACAGAAAACACATAACCTGAAATCAATACAAATAATATCGCACTAGCTATACTATTTCTGTTTCCGATTCTGCTTTTTAAGTAGTAAAATACAATAACAACAAGCGCCATTATTAACACTGCCCAGGGTTCAAAAAGCAATGACATTACAAATAATAGTATTGCTAAAAAACCTGTCCATAAATACCATGATGGTAATCCTTCTCTATAAAGTACTAATAAGAAAACACTAAAAATTAAAGCACTTCCAGGATCGGGTTGAGGTAAAATCAACATTATTGGTAAAAAAATGATTAAAAGGGTTTGAACTTGTCGGTTCAAATCTTTAAGATTTACTTGAACATCACTCAAATATTTGGCTAATGCCAATGCTGTTGCTGCTTTTGCAAATTCTGAAGGTTGCAAAGTAAATCCTCCAATTGCATACCAACAGCGTTGTCCTGCAATTGTTTTCCCTGCAACAAATAAGCCTGCTAATAAAACTAAGGCAACGCCAAAAATAACAGTAGAATACTTTTCATAGAATTTTGCATCTACTGCCAATATTATAAATACCAATGGGATAGTAAAGAAAATAAATAGCATCTGTTTGCCATATATTTGAGTAAAATCAAAAAGTGAAGCGTCTTCCACTGTAGAAGATAGAGAAGAGGAATAAATGTTTAACCAACCTAATATTACTAAAATAATATAGATAGCTACACTAATCCAATCTAAGTTACTGGTTATGCTTTGGTTTTTCATTTTATAAATTAATTCTCTGTACTTTCCTCTGTTTTTGGTATTAATAGTGAATCTACCCTAGTTTTAAAATATTTATTGTATTCACCTAGCAAACTCGTATTGAGCATTTTGGTTTCTAAATCAGTTCTTGTAATTTTTCCTCTCAAGAATTTTTCAATCATTAAGCTAGCAATTGGCCCTGCATTTCGTGCTCCATAGTATCCATTTTCAACTAACACTGCTATAGCAATTTTTGGATTTTCTTTTGGCGCAAATGCAACAAATATAGAGTGATCTTGAAGTTTTGTTCTTTTTCCATTTATTTTAGCGAAATTCTCAGCAGTACCTGTTTTTCCGCATATTTCAATGCCTTCAACTCTTAGTGCGCTTGCAGTTCCAAAATTATATACATCAAATAACCCACTGACCATCGGTTCAAAATATTTTCTATCTATAGTAGTTTGATGTTTAACTCTAAATTTAGGATCAATTTGCTCTCCTTTAATTTTTTTAATGATATGAGGAGTGTAGTAGTAACCTCTATTGGCAACAGTAGCCATCATGTTTGCTAATTGTATTGGTGTCATCAAAACTTCACCTTGTCCAATTGCATTAGAAACTATCGTTTTACTGTCCCAATTCCATCCAGGATACATTTTGTTATAAGTATTTCCTGTTGGAACTTTTCCTTTTTTCCCAGTAGGTAAATCGTATCCCATAAATTGCCCCAAACCAAAACTTTTTACGTGATTACTCCAAATATTAACTGCTGCCTCGGGTTTCAAATATTTATTAATAATTCTCATATATACATTTCCGAAATAACTATTGCAAGACAAGGCAATCCCGTTGTGAAATTGATGAGGTCCAGATCCGTGGCATTTCATAAATCGCCCCCGGGCATAACTAAATCCATGGTTGCATATAAAAGTGGTTTGCTCATTGATTACATTTTCTTGAAGACCAATTAAACCAGTTAATATTTTAAAGGGTGATCCTGGAGGATATTCTGCTAATAAACCTCGATCATAAAGTGGTTTAGAAATGGAATCGTTATATAATCGGGTATAATTTTTTGAACGTTGTCTTCCAACAAGTATTGCAGGATCATAGGATGGTGCTGTTACCAATGCTAATATTTCTCCTGTAGAAGGTTCGATAGCCACAATTCCACCACGTTTATTGATCATTAATTCTTCGCCATATTTTTGTAATTCAGCCGAAATAGAAAGATAGATGTCTTCTCCTTGAACTGCAATCGTATCATATTTTCCTTCTTTGTAGGAACCAATTTCTCTGTTATATTTGTCTTTTTGAATGTATTTTACACCTTTAATTCCCCGTAGAATTTTTTCGTAGCTTTGTTCAACTCCTTGTTTTCCAATAAAATCACCACTATTGTAGTACGAATTTTTTGCAATTTCTTTTTCACTTACTTGTGTTATAGAACCGAAGACATTGGCACCAGCGGAGATTTGATAATCTCTTAAGGAACGTTTTTGAATATAGAAACCTTCAAATTTTCTGATTTTTTCCTGAAAAGCTGCATATTCCAATTTGTTTAATTGTGGTAAAAAAACAGAAGGTAGTCGAGGACTATAAACTTTTGCTTTAGCCATTCGTTCATTAAAATACTCGTTGGTAATATTTAATAATAAACAAAATTCTGCGGTATCAATTTGTTTTACATCACGAGGAATAACCATGATATCATAAGAAGGCTGATTGGCAACCAGTAACTTACCGAATCGGTCATAAATGTAACCTCTTTCGGGATAGTCGTACTTAATTTTTATAGCATTGTTTTCTGATTGTAATTTGAAGGTGTCATTTACTACTTGAAGATAAAAAATTCTTATTAATAGCAATGAAGTCGCAATAATAATAATTAAAGGAAGTAGTGCTTTTCTCATCGTTTACTTGGCTTAAAAATATAGATTAAGAGAATACATATAAGCAAGGTAAATAGTGTTCCGATGATAGTTCTAAGTAAGATATCCCAAAGAAAACTTAACTGGAAAACTTCTAAAATAAAAAGGGTAAAATGATGAATTACAACTGAAACTAGCAAAAAAGAAAAACGCTCTGAAGTTAAAGAATCATTGATTTTGATGGTTTGGTATTCATAACTTACTCCAAATGAAAATTTGAAAATAAAAGGTCTTGCATAGGCTAAAATTAAGCAGGCAGTAGTATGAACCCCTCCGGAATTACTGAATAAATCCATTGTAATCCCTAATAAAAAACTGGAAATAATCAACAATTGTTTATTGCCGTTTACTGGAAATAATATAATAAATAAAATGTATGGAAGTGGATTTATGTAACCTAATAAGTCAATATTATTGAATATAATTATCTGTGCAGCAAGCAACAAGAAAAACCGAACGAAGCTAATTATTACTGCGCTATTCATTTCTTTTGTTTATTTTCTAAGTTAATAATTTCCTCGCGGTCTTTACTTTTTATTATGTAAACATGACCTAGATTAGTCATATCATTGAATAATTTAACATTAAGCGTGTAATAATTCGTTTGATCGTCAATATAAATTTTATCGATTGTTCCTATGTTTATATTTTCAGGGAAAATTACGGATTGACCACCAGTTACAATGGTATCTCCTTTTCTAATTGCTGCCAATCTAGGTACATCAATTAATTGAACAAAACCAGTGCTTTTTCCATCCCAAATTAGAGATCCAAAATGGTTGGTTTTTTTAATTTTAGCATTTATTTGAGATTTTCTGTTTAAAATACTCATCACTGTAGCATATTTTGCGGAAGTGTTATCTACGATTCCAATTATTCCTAGACTATTAATTACACCCATATCTGGTTCAATACCTGCTATTTTTCCACCTTTTATAGTAATGTAATTTTCATAAACATTGTAGGAATTGTGAATCACTTTTGAAACAATTAAATTCACTTTGTCCACTCCTTTAATGCTATCAAGGCTAGGAACTAAAGTAGAATCTTTAATGTTAAATAATTGGTTTTTCAAACGAGCGTTTTCATTGACTAGAATTTCGTTTTGAGTTTGAAGATTTAAATATTCACTAAAACCATTAATTCTTTCATAAACACCTCCGCTAAGAAAATTAGCAGATGAAATTACCTTACTTCTATGAAAAGAATGGGATTGAATAGTTAAAACTAATGAGATCAGTAAAAGCAGCAAAAACAGCAATCGATGGCTGTTTTTAAAAATAAAATTGAATATTTGCTGCATCTATTGTGCCTATTATTTTATTAAAATACTTCTAAATCTTGGGATGTCTTTCAATGCCATTCCGGTTCCACGAACTACGGCTCTTAAAGGGTCTTCAGCAATGTAAACTGGCAAATCTGTTTTTTGAGAAATTCTTTTATCCAATCCTCTTAACATCGATCCACCACCTGCTAAATAAATACCAGTGTTGTAAATATCAGCAGCTAATTCAGGAGGAGTTTGGGATAAAGTTTCCATAACCGCATCTTCAATTCTTTGTATCGATTTGTCTAATGCTTTTGCAATTTCTCTATATGAAACAATAACTTGTTTTGGTTTTCCTGTTAACAAATCACGACCTTGGACTGAATATTCGTCTGGCGGAGTTTCTAAATCTTCAATAGCTGCACCGATTTCTATTTTTATTTTTTCAGCGGTACTTTCTCCAACAAATAAGTTGTGTTGAGTACGCATATAGTAGATGATATCATTGGTGAAAACGTCCCCTGCAATTTTTACTGATTTATCACAAACTATACCTCCAAGTGCAATTACTGCAATTTCAGTTGTGCCACCTCCGATATCCACAATCATGTTCCCTTTCGGTTGCATAATGTCAATTCCAATTCCAATTGCCGCAGCCATAGGTTCATGAATTAAGTAGACTTCTTTACCGTTTACTCGCTCACAAGATTCCTTTACGGCACGCATTTCTACTTCAGTAATACCTGATGGAATACAAACAACCATACGTAGAGCTGGTGTGAACATTCTTTTTTTCAGCGCAGGAATACTTTTGATAAACATGCTGATCATTTTTTCAGATGCATCAAAATCAGCAATTACTCCATCTTTTAAGGGGCGAATGGTTTTTATGTTTTCATGGGTTTTCCCTTGCATCAAATTTGCCTCTTTACCAACGGCAATAATTTTCCCCGTAATTCTATCACGAGCAACAATAGATGGCGAATCAATAACAACTTTTCCATTGTGAATGATTAATGTGTTTGCTGTACCAAGGTCGATAGCGATATCCTCAGTCATGAAATCAAAAAATCCCATAAGTCAGTTAAGGGTTTAGTTAGGTTTAAAATAAATTATTTACAAAGTTAATCAAATTAATGTTTAAAATGACGTGTTCCTGTAAATACCATTGCAATTTTATTTTCATTGCAATAATCGATACTCAATTCATCTTTTATAGAGCCTCCAGGCTGAATAACCGCTGTAATTCCTACGTTTTTTGCAATTTCAACACAATCAGGAAACGGAAAGAAAGCATCACTCGCCATCACAGCTCCATGCAAATCAAATCCAAAAGCACCGGCTTTTTCAATGGCTTGTTTTAAAGCATCTACTCTTGAGGTTTGCCCTGTTCCGGATGAAAGTAAAGTACCATTTTTTGCAAAAACAATTGTATTTGATTTGGTGTTTTTACATATTTTGGAAGCAAATATCAAATCTTCAATTTCTTGAGAAGTAGGTTCCGAATTTGTTACTGTTTTTAAATCTGATTTTGAATCAGTAATATTATTTTTATCCTGAACCAAAAGTCCGTTTAAACAACTTCTAACTTGAGTTTTTGGCAATTCAACATCGTTTTGTACTA
>JARXAC010000044.1:0-43385 GCA_029866065.1 Flavobacterium sp. | reverse complement strand
GCGCATTACTTCCAAAACATCTCTTTTAAATTCAGGTAATTCATCTAAAAATAAAACGCCATTGTGCGCCATAGAAATTTCTCCAGGTTGGGGATAACTGCCTCCGCCAACCAATGCGACATTTGAAATCGTGTGATGGGGACTTCTAAACGGGCGTTGGTTCATCAAACCCACTTCTTTTAATTTTCCAGCAACACTATGAATTTTGGTTGTTTCCAATGCTTCTCTCAATGTCATAGGTGGCAAAATACTGGGTAATCTTTTGGCAAGCATTGTTTTTCCTGCACCTGGAGGGCCAATTAAAATAATGTTGTGTCCACCGGCAGCTGCAATTTCCATGCATCGCTTTATACTTTCTTGTCCACGAACATCGCTAAAATCAAATTCTGGGAAATCTAACGATTTATTGAATTCGGCACGAGTATCAATAATGGTAGGTTGTAAAGTTCCTTTTCCTCCCAAAAAATCAATCACTTCTTGAAGATTCTCTACTCCGTAAACATCCAATCCTGAAACAATTGCCGCTTCTTTTACATTTTGAATTGGAAGAAAAAAACCTTTAAAGCCTTCTTCTTTGGCTTTTATGGCAATAGGTAAAGCCCCGCGAATGGGTTGTAAGCCGCCATCAAGAGAGAGTTCTCCCATGATAATGTATTTGTCGGACTCGGTAGTTTGGATTTGTGAGGAAGCGACAAGAATTCCAATTGCCAAAGTCAAATCATAAGCAGATCCTTCTTTGCGTAAATCGGCAGGAGCCATATTTATGGTAATTTTTTTGCCAGGCATGGTGTAACCATTGTTTTTTAAAGCGGCAGCTATACGATAGCTACTTTCTTTAATGGCATTATCGGGAAGGCCTACGAGGTGGTAACCTATTCCTTTATCAATATTTACTTCTACAGTTATTGTGGTGGCTTCCACTCCGAAAACGGCACTTCCAAATACTTTTACTAACATGGCGTATACTTTATATTTGTCTAAAGTAAACCAAATTTAGCAATTAACTGAAATAAATTTTCTAAAAGAATATATTAGGTACAGAATTACTTTTTGAAATTAGAAATTCCTTCTTTCAACCAAGCGCCATAAGCAGCCACATCTGGTGTGTAACTAATTGTTGGGATTGTTGAATTTAAATTGTTTCCTTCTAAATCTGTTATTACATACAAAGGTTGCGTGTTGGTTTTGTATTTAGAAATCATTAAATCGGTCCATTTATCACCAATTGTCTCTATCAACTCCCCTGTTGACGACATAACTTGTTGGTCTTTTGGCAATTCTCTTTGGTCGTCGACAAATAATGAAATTAAAACCACTTCATTTTTTAAAATGGGTAAAATTGGTGCTTCACCCCAAACAGTATTTTCCATCTTTCTACAATTCACACATGCACGTCCTGTGAAATCAAGCATAATAGGCTTGTTTACAGATTTAGCATAAGCCAAACCTTTATCATAATCATCAAAAACAACAATTCCGTGAGGTCCATATATTGCGCCTTCTGGTAAAGACTCTTTTGAAACTGAATTTTGTCCTATTCCAAATGGACTTTCGCTATATTCCATAGGAGGTGGAAAAGCGTTGATCAATTTTAAAGGGGCACCCCAAAGTCCTGGGATCAAATAAACTGTAAATGATAAAACCAATAATCCTAGGGATAATCTTCCAACAGAAATATGCGGTAATGGACTATCATGAGGAAGGGAAATTTTGCCAAATAAATAAAGTGCTAATGTCCCAAATATGGCAATCCAAATGGCAATGAAAACTTCACGTTCTAACAAATGCAATTGCAGGACTAAATCGGCCTGTGATAAAAATTTAAAGGCCAAAGCCAATTCTAAAAAGCCCAAAACTACTTTAACAGTATTCAACCAACCGCCTGATTTTGGTAAGGAATTCAACCATCCTGGAAACATTGCAAAAAGCATAAATGGTAAGGCCAAAGCTAATGAAAACCCGAACATTCCTATTATTGGTGCTATTCCGCCTTTTGAAGCAGCGTCAACTAATAAAGTTCCAACAATTGGTCCAGTGCAAGAAAAAGAAACAATGGCTAAAGCCAATGCCATGAATAAAATTCCGAATACTCCTCCTCTATCTGCTTGTTGATCGACTTTATTGGCCCAAGAATTGGGTAACATAATTTCAAATGCTCCTAAAAATGAAGCGGCAAAAAATACTAATAACCCAAAGAATAGAATGTTAAACCAGACATTTGTGGACAGTGCATTTAAGGCGTCAGCACCAAATATCCAGGTGACTAATAACCCTAAAACAACGTAAATTAAGATAATTGAAATTCCATAGATAATTGCGTTTCTAATTCCTTGGGCTTTGTTTTTACTTTGCTTGGTAAAAAAACTTACCGTCATTGGAATCATTGGAAAAACACAAGGCGTTAAAAGTGCAGCAAATCCAGATAAAAAGGCTATCAAGAAAATTGAAAACAACCCTTTTTTATCTTCCTTTTTAGGTTCTTTTGGTGTTGGTTTTTTAGTTTTAATTTCCGTTTTTACAGATGTATCATTAGAATTAGTATCTACAATTAAAGTGTCTTTAACTACAGGTACTATCGAAGATTCAGTAATTTTAGGGATTTCAAAAACGAATTTTTTATTTTGGTTAATACAAACCTCTTTACAAGTTTGATAGTCAATAACCACTTTAATAGTCGAAACTTTTGAGTTTAATATCTTTATTTTTTGAGTTAGAACAACTTTGTTTTCAAAGAAAATTTCATCTACTTCAAAAACGGTATTGAATTCTTTTTTGGTTTTACTTTCTTTTGTTTTTCCAACTAATACATAATTCCCTGCACTTTCAGAATATTGAATTTCAAGTGGAATTGGCCCTCCGTCAGGAGTAAATTGAGAATACAAATGCCACCCAGCATCAATTTTTCCTTCAAGGATTAAATTAAATTCTGTTTCAGAAATTTTTTCCGTTTTAGATTTCCATTTTACAGGATCTAAAATTTGACTAAATCCATTAGTAAAAATCAATAAAGCTAAAAGTTTAAAAAGTAATTTCTTCATAATTGTATGGCTATTTGTAAGCTGTTTTTTGTATTAGTATCAATTTTAAATCTTTCGTCTTGGCGAATTCCAATTACCCAAACAATATCATCATTTGAATATAAAATCCAGGTATTTTCCTTTTGCAAAAGTGACAATTTCTCATCTTTGAAAAGTTTGCTCACTTTTTTTGATTTTCCATCCATCCCAAAAGGTTGAAAAAATGCTCCTTCTTCGTATCGTTTTAATGATAATGGAAATTTTAATTTTTCAGCATCTACAAATATAATGGAATTATCCTTAATCAAATGGGGATTTTGGTTTGAAATAGAAAGTTTTATAGGAAATTTAACTTCTTTTTGATTTTCCTCAATGTAATAAATTTCTGAGGATTCCTTTTCAATAATTGGAGCTAAAATAAGTGAATTCCTATCTTTTAAAAATCTGAAATGAGTTGAAAACACTTGTTTCCCTGATTGAGAATCAACTAAATCATAAATATCATCCCAAGCCGAAAAGCCATATTCTTTAAGCCATTGGTACAAATAGGATTTATAATTTGGCAAGATCTTGAGTTTATCAATATTAAAATGAATCTCTTCATTGAACTCAGTTGCCACTTGCTGATAAATCATAATAGAAGCATCATCAACCATTTCTTGTGCTTGATTCAAATATTTTTGTGTTTTTTGAAATGATGTTAAGAAACTAGGATTCAATTCCTTTAATAATGGAACAATATCATGACGGATTTTATTTCGCAGATATTTATCAGACGCATTACTACTGTCTTCGCGCCACAGTATGTCATTTGCAGAGGCAAAATTTAAAATTTCTTCACGGCTAAAAGCCAATAATGGACGTATAACCGATTCGTATTGTTCAGGAATTCCAGTAAAACCCTCCAATCCAGAACCACGAACAAGGTGAATTAAGAATGTTTCAATGTTGTCGTCGGCGTGATGAGCGGTTAAAATATAATCGTAATTATGAGTTTCAAGCAATTCATAAAACCAATTGTATCTTAATTCACGAGCTGCAACTTGGGTGGAAAGTTTATAATCAGTCGCAAAAGATTGGGTGTCAAATTGGGTTGTAAAAATGGAAATGGCATTTGCGTCAGCATAATTTTGAACAAATAACTGGTCTTCAAAACTCTCCTTACCTCGCAATTGAAAATTACAATGTGCAATACCGATTTCGAAATTTAACGACTTAAATAAATGAGCCATAACCATACTATCCAGTCCACCACTTGTTGCCAATAATAGCTTTTTTCCAGATAAAAACGGAAAGTTATTGGTAAGATGAGATTGGAATTTTTCAATCATAATCAAAAATAGTTATTTTAAATTGAGGAATAAAGTAAAATTAAAACTAATTGCAATTCAACACTTTAATCATGGCATTGGCTTTTAATAGACATTCTTCATACTCTAATTCTGGGATTGACAAGGCCGTGATCGCGCTTCCAACAGAAAAAGAAACATAATTATTATTACTATTATATAAAATACTACGAATAACAACATTGAAATCAAAATCACTATTTGGGGTGAAATAACCAACGCTACCACTATACAAACCCCGTTTTGTTTCTTCCAATTCTTCAATAATCGTCATGGCTGAAATTTTAGGTGCTCCAGTCATACTTCCCATCGGAAAAGAATTCTTAATTACATCTATTGCAAGATATTGATTATCAATAATTGAAGTAATAGTTGAAATCATTTGATGGACTTGTAGGAAGGAATAAACACCACATAATTCTTCTACTTCAACCGAACCTTTTTTGGCAGTTCGAGACAAATCGTTTCTCACCAAATCGGTTATCATAATATTTTCGGATCGTTCTTTGGGATCGGAAGCTAGATTATTCTTAGAAATATCATCTTCAATATTATCTAAATATCGCTTTGAAGTTCCTTTAATAGGCTGTGAAATGATTTTTTCGCCTTCTTTTTTTAAATATCGTTCTGGAGTTGCAGAAAGTAAAAAATGATTGTTATTCTTTAAAAAAGTAGCAAAAGGTGGTTTAGAAATGTCATTCAATAAAAAATATTTATCTAGCGGATTGATTGTGGTTTCTGTGAAAAATTCCATACAAAAATTGGCTTCATAAATGTCCCCTTTATTAATATACTCTAACATTTTAGCCACTTTTTCAAGATAAAAATCTTTAGAAATACGTTGTTGAATTTCAATTGGATTTGAATTACTAATTGGTAAAATCTTAGTTTCAAGAATTAAGTCAAAATCTTCCTCTACTTCATCATCACACATAGAAAGATATTGAATCTCCAATTGATTGTCTTTCAATAAAAACAACTTCTTAGGCTGAAAGAAAAACAAATCAGGAAATTGCAATCCATCAAAATTCGACGAGTTTAATTCTTCGGTATCGTTTTTTAAATCGTAAGATAAATAACCAAAAATCCAATCTTTTGAGGTTTGTTGGTATTGCTTTAAAACTTCAAAACCGTTGGGGTAATCTGTATTTATTGAGGTGAAAGCATCAACTGCAAGAATACAATCGTAATTTGAATATTTCTGAGGATAGTCATTACTATCTAAATAAACCACTTCTCGGAACTGTTGTGCCCAAGTTAAAAGTTGCGATTTAAACAACGGATTATTAGAAATTTCTTTGTGAATTGAGGTTCTCAAATTATCATTTTATAATTACAAAAATAGGTAAATTATATCATTCAAAATTAGATTATTTGATTGATATTGGATACAAAAAAAGCTCCGAATTACTTCGAAGCTTTTGCATTTCTGGGTGGCTGACCGGGTTCGAACCGGCGACCCTCGGCACCACAAACCAATACTCTAACCAGCTGAGCTACAACCACCATTTTTAACGAGTGCAAATATAGGGCAAAAGTTTTTGTTTTGCAAAGTAAAAAAATAAATAATTAAATCAAATCCCCTAAGCTATTGACAGCCAAATACCTTTCAACGGTAAATCCTTCAGCGTATTCTGTACCTACTAATCTCCCTAATTCACGAGAGCGATTGTGGATGCTATCTAAAAAGTTTTTGGTCGCAATTGGCGTAACCGGCTCGTTGGAATTTGGATTGTAAAACTGAGAGCTGTAGGCTAAAATAGCCGCTTCTTTTTTATCAATAAAATTAGAAATATCAACCACAAAATCAGGTTCAATATTTTTCCATTGGATATAATGATACACTAATTTTGGACGCCAAGCCTCTTGAGGAAGATTGTTATTCAAGGTTTTAATTTTTACCAATCCAGATAAGAAACAAGCATCAGAAACTAATTTACTCCCTTTTGCATGATCTATATGACGGTCGTCAATAGCGTTACAAATTACAATTTCTGGTTGGTACTTTCTGATCATTTCGATAACTTTTAGTTGGTGGTTTTCATCATTTATAAAAAATCCATCACGCATATCTAAGTTTTCACGAACCGAAATTCCAAGAATCATAGATGCAGCTTCCGATTCTTTATTTCTAATTTCAACAGAACCTCGTGTACCTAATTCACCACGTGTTAAATCGATAATTCCGACTTTTTTACCTAAAGAAATTTCTTTGGCTAGTGTTCCTGAACAACCTAATTCTACATCGTCAGGATGCGCGCCAAAGGCAAGTATATCTAATTTCATAGTAGTACATTTTTTAAAGTCATTGCTTTATTTACTGTTTCAAACCATTCTTTTTCAGGGATGCTGTCTTTTGTAATTCCACATCCTATATATAAATGAGCTTTGTAAAACTCAGTATTGTTCTTAATTTGCATGCAACGTAAATTTACATATAAATCCGCTTCAGTAGTGTCATTATAATTAATTTCACCTAAATATCCGGCGTAAAACTCTCGATTGTAACCTTCATATTTATTAATAAAATGGACCGATTTAATCTGAGGTAAACCACAAACTGCAGGCGTAGGATGTAAAAGTAACACTAATTCGTTTAGATTGGAATTAACATTAATAATTCCTTGAATTTCTGTTTTAAGGTGCAATAAATTGCCAGCTTTTATTGTTTTTGGGGTTGAAATTTGAATTTCGGAAACCGACTTACTTAAAATTTCTTCAATATAATCGGTAACAAATTGCTGTTCTTTTTTTTCTTTGTTTTGCCAAATTACCTCTTCACTACCTTTATACAATTGTGTTCCCGCCAGAGCTACCGTTTGGAATTTATTCCCATTTACTTTCAATAATGACTCTGGAGTTGCACCCATCCACAAACCGATTTCTGGGTGAAACCAGCAATACGTTAAAGCGGAAGGATAACTACTTGCTAATTTAATAAACAATGAACTTAAATCGAAATTGGGTAAGTCTATTATTTCTTTTCTGGATAAAACTACTTTTGAAAAAGTGCCAGTTTCAATTTCTTCAATTGCTTTGGCAACAATAATTTCAAAGTTATTTTTGTCAGTTTCATTTATATCGGATTGAATTTTGGAATTTAAAATGATTGATTCAGAAATAAAATCAGCTGAAATCTCTTCAGAATTATTTTTAGGAATTAAAATCTTTTTATTTGTATCAAATGAAGAAAAAATGAAACCCGATTCAGATAAATTTTGACTAATATTAAGTTTATCGTCATTTTGAAAAAGTCCATTAATCAATTCAGATTTGGGCTTTTTATAAATTACAAAGGGTAAATTATCCTTAAAATGCTGTTTTACTTTATTAAAAAAATCAGTCATTATATATTATTTACTGTTTCTTACTTTTTTCGGTAAAACCATATTTGTTAGTTTACAAATAGAGATCATTTTTCCGGCTTCATCAGTAATTTTTATTTCCCACAAATGAATGGAACGCCCCTGGTGAATAATCTTTGCAGTTCCGTAAACAAAGCCATCTCTTTTACTTTTTAGGTGATTTGCAGAAATTTCAATACCGCGAACTTCGCTTAATTCCGGGTTTATAAACATCATGGAGGCTGCAGATCCTAAACTTTCTGCTAAAGCAACAGTAGCTCCACCGTGTAACAATCCCATAGGTTGATGAACTCTTGGATTCACTGGCATTTTTGCAACTAGAAATCCATCGCCAGCATCAATATATTCAATTTCCAAAGTCTCCATCAATGTGTTTTTTGAAAAATCGTTACACATTGCAATTATTCTGTCTTTATCGAAAGTCATTTTTTTTTGGTAAAAATAACACATTATTGGTAGACAATAAAATAATTGTGATTTAGATTAGAATTGTTGAAATAGGGTTTAAACTAAATTGATTAATTTTTCGTTATTTATATCTGATGAAATAATATTTTATAACTATTTTTACAAAAAAATATAAATAATGCGCAAACTTCTATTTTTACTTTTATCGGCAATATTATTATCGATGACCTCTTGTAGAAAGGATTTTGCATTTGAACCAAGTAATGGTGATTTAGGTTTCTCTAAAGACACTGTTTATTTAGATACTGTTTTTACTAACATTGGATCAAGCACTTACACTTTAAAAGTGTACAATAAAAGTAATAAAGACATCCTAATTCCAAAAATTCAATTAGGAAAAGGCACCCAGTCAAAATACCGAATGACCATTGACGGTATGCAAGGCGAAAATGGAAAAATATTCAATAATGTAGAATTATTAGCCAAAGACAGCATGTATGTTTTTATTGAAACTACCGCTGGAATTGCCAATGCAAACCCCACTGATTTTTTATATACCGATCAAATTCAATTTGGATTAGGAACCACATTGCAAAAAGTAGAATTGGTTACGCTGATTCAAGACGCCGTATTTTTATACCCTCAAAAATATGTTGATGCTACAACTGGCGCGGTAAGTTATGAATCATTAACATTTGGTCAAGACCAAATTTATGGGTTTATTTTAGATCATAATACAAATAATGACGAGTACCGCTGGACCAATTCCAAGCCCTACGTAATTTATGGTTATGCCGGAATTCCAAATGGCGAAACACTCAATATTGATCCTGGCGCGCGAATTCATTTTCATGCCAATTCTGGAATAATTGTTGGAAATGGTGGTTCAATTAAAATTAATGGTCAACAATCAACAACAGCAGCGCTTGAGAAAGAAGTTATTTTTGAGGGCGACCGTTTAGAGCCAGGATTTTCGGATGTTCCTGGACAATGGGGATTAATTTGGATGAGTCAAGGGAGTGTAAACAATCAAATAAACCACCTAACTTTAAAAAATGCAACCGTAGGAATTTTCGTAGGAGATGTATTAAGTGCCACTAATCCTACCTTGAAAATTGATAATACACAAATTTACAATTGTTCAAATATTGGACTGTTTTCAAGAAGTGCGAAAATAGAGGGTACTAATTTAGTGATAAATTCAGCTGGTCAAGCGAGTTTGGCTTGTACTGAAGGAGGTTCCTATTTGTTCAAACATTGTACTTTTAATAACAACTGGCAAAGTTCTAAACAAGTGGCTGTTTTATTGAGTAATTATCAAAATATAAACGATGTAATTACTCCAAAAGCACTAAGTCAAGCGGAATTTGACAATTGTATTATCTATGGTTCCAACCAAATCGAGCTGTTATTGGACAAAAAAGACGGCGCGACTTTTAATTATAAATTCAATAATTGCTTGCTGAAATTTAATAATACAAACAACCAATTTACTTCAAATCCTTTGTATTTATTTGATACCGATGCTGCTCATTATTCTAACATCATTAGAAATCAAGATCCTAAATTCCAAAATGCAAATAAGAATAAGTTGAACATTAACGCTACTTCTCCTGCTTTCGCAAATGGTAATGCGGCTTATTTAGTAGTAAAAGATATATTAGGAATTACTCGGAGTTTACCGCCAGATTTAGGAGCTTATAAAAACGCCCCGTTTCCAATAGTTCCTTAATTTTCTGATTCGTTTCCGAAATCTTCCAGGTCTCTTCTGTCTTTTTTGGTTGGACGTCCGTCACCCGTTTTTCTGTAATGTTCTTTAGATAATTTCAATAATTCTAAGTGTTGAAATGCTTCAATTGGAGTTTCATTTTTTCGATAGATATCGACTAATTTTGCAGCAACACGATTTGCAGGAATATCCAAGACAACAATAATTTGGGTAATTTGATCTTTTCTGAAAGTAATTTTATCGGTTGGAAACACTTCTTTGGAAGGCTTTGCGACAAGTCCATTAACGGTAATATGATTTTTTTTACAGGCTTCTGTAACCATATTGCGGGTTTTATAATACCTCACACACCATAAAAATTTATCTACTCTCATAATTTTTTTCTAAAATAGAAGTTAAATTGAATGCAAAAATAAATCAATATTGTATCTTGCGCTCTTAAAATTTGTAAAAATGAATAAATATTTAAAATTATCTTTAATTTTTGTTTTTGGACTAACATTAATTGGGTTAACTATTGTTTCTTGTACAAAGAACGAAACCCCTGATTATAGCGTTGCTCTTAAAGAATATCCTGTTCAATATGCTGCAGACTTAGATTCAATCGATAAATATTTGAATACCCATTATATTTCATCAGTTGATGCTGATTTCAATATTACATTTGCTAAGATCCCAACAGGTGGAACCCAACTTTCAATTAGATTGCAACAAACGTATCCTTTGCAATTCAAAATGGTTAAAAATGATACTCATAAAGTTGATTATAAAGTTTATTATTTAAAATTAAGAGAAGGAATAAATGAAAGTACTACTGCGGTAGACTCAGTTTATGTTTCCTATAAAGGAAGTTTATTAACTGATGTACAATTTGACTATTCTGAAACACCAATTTGGTTTCAATTGGAATCAGTGGTTGCTGGTTGGGGAGAAATTGTACCAGAATTTAAAACGGGTACTTTTGATACTGCACCAGGGCCAAATCCAAGTACGTTTTCAAATTTTGGTGCTGGAGTAATGTTTTTACCTTCGGGATTAGCTTATTACAATCAAATGCCATCGGCACTTATTCCTTCTTATTCTCCTTTAATTTTTAGTTTCAAATTAAAAAGTCAAAAAAGTCGAGACCACGATAGGGATGGAATATTATCAAAGTATGAAGTAGCTGCTCCAACAACTCTGGTTCCAAACCCGAAACATAAAGATTACGATACCGATGGTGATGGCACACCTAACTTTTATGACATAGATGATGATGGGGATCGTTTTATGACTAAAGTAGAGAATAGAAGACCTTATTTACGTGGAACCAACAATGTTATGATAACTAATGGTTATTTTCCTTATAATGGAGCATCAGTTGATGATCCGTTAACTCCTAATATTGATGAAAGACAAGGAGTGCCAAGAAAATTTACTGGACCAAATAATCCTGCTAACAATTTACCAACACCGTTGCCTGCAGATTATACAGATCCAACCAGACTAAGAAGATATTTAGATCCAACTAATTACCCTCCATTTGAATAAATGAAAGATGATTTTTAAAATGCCCGTTATAATTTAACGGGCATTTTTTTTGTTATATATTAGATAATAATATCTTAGCCGGTAGTAGTAATATTAACAATTCTGTACAATTTTATCCCTACATTAGTATTTTAAATAACATCAAAAAAACTAATTTTGATTTATCTATTAAAAGTTAAGAATTTAATAATTCTTAATTTAATAATTAGATGTTAAAAAAATTAATGAATTAAAATAAAATGTATGAAAAAATTATTACTAAATTACAAATCTATTATTTGTGCTTTTTTATTAATGCTGGTTGGTGCCAACAAAGCATCAGGTCAAACTGTTTTTGAAGAAACTTTTGGTACTAGTCTTAACGCAGCATACACTGGTGGAACTTCTATCCCGTCAGTTAATTATACGGTGGCAACAACTTCAAGTAATGCAATATCTACAGTTAGTGTATCTCCAAGTACCGATATGTACTTGAATTTTTCTGCAAAAGCAATAACTGCTCTAAATTCAACACTTACTACAGGTTCAACAGCTGTTACATTATCTGCAGCAAATGCTTTGATTTTAGTTGGACAAATTGTATCAGGAACAGGTATTCCAAGTAATACAACAGTTACGGCAGTTAGTGGGACAAGTGTAACATTATCTCTTGCTGCTACTGCAACAAGTACAACTACTACTTTATCTTTTTACAATTTATCAAATAGATGCAGTTTAACAGCTCCATTTTCAAATATAACTCCAGGGTTAAATACAACTCTTACCAATAATACTAGTTTAGTAACTTGGTCAGTTAATATGAAAGCCTCTAGAACAATGTCGTCCTCATCAAATACTTATGCTGATGGTTCTTACTATCTTGCGGTTGTACTATGTGCGACAGGTTCAGATTTAACAGCTGCTAATACAAATGGTTATGCTTTAATATTGCAAAGAAGTTTAGATAATGCTGCTGGAGTAAATCCAGGGGCTGTGCGATTGGTTAAATTTCAAAATGGTATCGGATCACAAGCTTTAGGAAGTATCGTTTCAAGTGCATTACTCACTACGCCAGCTTTAAACGCTGGTGCTGCTCCTTCTGCTGCAGCGCCTAATAATTTGAGTCTTAAAGTTGCTTATAACCCTGATTTTGATTCTTGGCAATTGTTTTATCGTGAAGATGCCTCAGCTACTACTTTTGTAGATCCTTCAACAGGTACATTTTTAAGTGCAGGTTCAGCTGTAGTAGACGCTACCTATACAACTACTCCTGTGACTCATTTTGGATATCTTGCGGGTTTAAGTACTTCCACAAGTGTGGCAAATCAAATGCAAATTGACAATTTTAAAATTAATCTAAGTGCAATACCTGCATTTACACCTCCACCAGTGGTAGAAAAAAGACAGTCATTTAGCAGTACTTCAAATCCAACTGTTGCTAATTTAGTTGCCACAGGAACAAATGTAAAATGGTTTGCTGCTGCTACAGGTGGAACACAATTAGCAGCTAATACTCCTTTAACTTATACAAATTTTTATGCGTCACAAACAATTAATGGCACTGAAAGTGAAAGAGCAGCCTGTCAGGTTTTTGTAGGTGATATTGGATTAAGAACATTACCATTTCATGAAAATTTTAGTAACTATACTATTGGCGATAAATTAATACTTATTAACAATAATGGGTTAACTGGAACCGGTTTAGGTTTTTGGAGTGTAAGCGATCAGATTACTGCATTTACAGCAGCCTCAGATGATGCTTTAATAGCTGCTCAACCCACAACTTGGACTTCAAGTGTATTGCCAACTCCGGGAGGAAATGCCGTAACTTTTGATAAATCAGGAATTGACCCTCAAATTCTTTTCAATGCTCCTACTACTGGATCAGTTTATGCTTCTTGCCTATTTATGGTGACTAATTTAAATGCTATAACAAATTTGAGCGTATCTACACCATTAGGAACAAATCCTGAAACATATATAGGTCCTGGACATTTCTTTAGTTTAGCAAATTATTTAGGAGCATTACAAACAAATGCTTATACAGCAGCTGTTTACCTAAAAACAAGCACTGCAGATGCTACCAAATTTAATATCGGTATCAATGCATCACCAGCTGACATAATTGTAGCGAATGATATTATTTGGGATTCAACAGATTATAGTGTCAACACTCCAATTACCATAGTTACTAATTATTCTTATGATAATTTAACTTCAAAATTATGGATTAATCCAACTTCTAATTCTACAGAACCTACACCAAATGCTGTAACTTTACCTAGAACAGTAGCTCTTGCTGTTGACAGAGTTCGTTTGACACAACAGTCATCTGCAACTACTCCATTTATAACTTTAGATGAAATTAGAGTAGCTAACAACTGGGGACAAGCTTTAGGAGGTACTGCTACTTTAAGTTTAGTAAACAATTCAATTTCAAACCTATCTTTATATCCAAACCCTATTACTAATGGTAAATTATTTATTACTTCTGCTTCTAATTTAGAAAAAGAGGTTGTAATCTATACTACCCTAGGTCAACAAGTGCTTCAAGACAAAACAATTTCTGAAGCAATTAATGTTTCTACTTTAACACCAGGAACTTACTTTGTGAAAATTACGGAAGCTGGCTTAACAACAACTAAAAAATTAATAATTAAATAATTATATTTTTAATTCAAATGAAAATGCGGTATTTTTATAGATATCGCATTTTTATTTTTTAAATTATTAAAATGAAAATTCTATTTGCATTTCTAATTCCATTATTGCCATTTTTTAGCTTTTCTCAAGTAGTATTAAAGTCAGATGGACCTGGAAATACTTATGAATTAATCAATTCAGTATTGGCGACAGGATATGAAGCGGTAGAACATCCTGAATGCATTCACGGTTCCTTTGGAAGACACATAGCTGAAGTTTGGGATACTGATTTAAAAGAAAACGTATTTGAATTTTACTCTCATGTAACTCCTGATAACGACCGATGTGAAAAGTTGGATAGACAGCGTGTTGAAATTAAAACTTATGAATCTTCTCCAGAAAACTTAAAAGGAATTTTAGGGGAAACAGTAACTTATAAATGGAAATTAAAATTACCGAAAGGATTTCAGCCCTCAAGTAGTTTTACTCATTTGCATCAAATAAAAGCTGTTGGAGGATCACAAGATTTACCTATTTTTACATTAACTGCTAGAAAAGCAAAAATAAATCAGATGATTGTTATTCATAACAATGAAAATTCAGTTGCAAGTGCTGCTCTTTCAGAATTTGAAGGCAATTGGGTTGAAATCACAGAAAATATCAAAATTGGTGCGAACGGAACCTACTCCATTTCAATAAAAAAAGTAAAAAACAGACAAGAATTACTTGCTTTTAAAAGTGATAACATCATGACTATTAGACCCGATAACGACTTTATAAGACCTAAATGGGGCATTTATAGAAGTTTGAAAAAAGTGGAAGATTTACGAAATGAAGCGGTTCGATTTAATGACTTTTCTATTAAAGAAGGTGAATAACTTGTTTAAAAATTACATAATAGTAGTCGGATTTGCCTTTTTATGTCAAATCCAAGCTTCGTTTTCACAAGTCACGTTAAATGCAAACGGACCAGGAAATACCTATGAATTAATTACCAATGTTTTTGCACCAGGAAATGGAGTAAGTGCTGTGGAAGCCCCAGATGTATACCATCCGTGGGCAGCAGGTGGAAACCGACATATTGCAGAGGTTTTAGACACTGATTTGGGTAGATATGTATTCGAATTTTACTCGCACGCCTTATTAGATAACGAACCTGTTGATCCAACATTAACTGACCGACAACGTGTTGAAATTAAAACCTATGCCCCATCACCTGATAATTTAAAAGGAACTGTTGGAGAAAATATTATTTACAAATGGAGTTTTAAATTACCGGTTGGTTTTCAACCATCATCAAATTTTACACATATCCATCAAATAAAAGCGGTGGATGGTGATGATAGTAGCCCTATTTTTACATTAACTCCTAGATTAGGAACGCCAAATAAATTAGAATTAATACATACAGAAAATGCAACTTCAGGGACCAATAAAGTTCGCATCGTTGAATTATTACCCTTTTTAGGAAACTGGGTTGATGCTGAAGAACAAATTAATGTCGGAAGCAACGGAATTTATTCAATTGTTTTAAAAAAACGTAGCGACGGTACTGTTCTACTATCTTATACCAATACTAATATAGCTACTATTCGACCAGATAATACGTTTATTAGACCAAAATGGGGAATTTACAGAAGCTTGAATGATGTTGGAAATTTACGGGATGAAGCGGTTCGCTTTTCTGGATTCAGCATTCAAGAAGTAGCTGTATTAGGGACAAGTCAGAACAATTTAGAAGATAGTAGAATTTCAATATCGAATCCTGTTGGTAATACTATCGAATTATCAGAAGCTATTTTAAAAAACTACAACAAACTACAGCTTTTTAATGTTTCAGGTAAAAAACTATTAGAATTTAATGGTTTGACTGCTAAAATTGAAGTTTCGAATTTAAAATCAGGATTGTATATTATACATTTTTATAACGGGGAAATTAAGTCCGAATCAATTAAAATAATTAAAAAATAGCTTTATGAAAAAACTTGTAATTGTATTTATTTCGTTAATTTTCTTTTCCAATAATACTTCCCTATTTGCAAAAATAAAATTACCTGGAATAATTGCTTCCAATATGGTTTTGCAACGAAATACTTCAGTTAAAATATGGGGATGGGCCAATTCAGGTGAGAAAATAAGTATAAAAACGAGTTGGATTACCAATGAAATTAAAATAACTACACCTGAAAATGGTCGCTGGGAAGTAATTTTAAAGACCACTTTAAGCAAAGATCTTAAAACCATTAAATTAACTAGTTTGGAATCAAATATTAAATTAGAAAACATATTGTTTGGTGAGGTTTGGGTTTGTTCAGGGCAATCCAATATGAGAATGCCCTTAAAAGGCTATACCGGGCAACCCACATTTGAAGGGAATGCAGCTATTGCCAATTCAAGAAATAACACTATTCGTTTGTTTTCCATTACCGAAAATGGAAATCCAACACCATTAGATACGGTGGCAAGTTATAAAAAATGGACTATTGCAAGTCCTGAAAATACAAAAGATTTTAGTGCGGTTGCGTATTTTTACGGTCAGAAATTACAAGAAATTTTGGATGTACCCGTTGGTATTGTAATGTCATCTTGGGGAGGAACTCGCATCCAGCCTTGGATGAGTAAAGAAGCTGTAACTCCATTTTTGGATGTCAATAAAGTTAAAAAAGATACCACTGAAAAATACAAAAGAATTCCATCGGCAATATTTAATGCGATGATAAATCCTATTACATCCTATACCATTAAAGGCGTACTTTGGTATCAAGGGGAAACGAATCGAGACGAACCAAAATTATACCAACAATTACTACCGGAAATGGTAAAAGATTGGCGCAAGCAATGGAATATTGGGGAATTTCCATTTTATTATGCTCAAATAGCACCAAATAAGTATATAGACAAATCGAAATCTCAATTCCAAAGAGAAGCGCAATTAAAGGCTTTAGAGGTAATTCCAAACTCTGGAATGGCGGTACTTTCAGACATAGGTTCAGAGCAAACAATTCATCCTCCACGCAAAAAGGAAGTAGCTGAACGATTGCTATATATTGCTTTAAACAAAACCTATGGGTTTAAAGAGGTAGATTGTAGTGGCCCCATTTATAAGTCAATGGAAGCTAAAGAAGGAGCTTTATTCTTAAATTTTAATTTTGCTGAAACGGGTATCTATTCCCCTGAATTGGAAGTTAGTAATTTCGAAATCGCTGGATCTGACAAAGTATTTCATCCTGCAAAAGCAGTGATAATTAACCATAAACAAGTAAAAGTATTTTGTCCAGAAGTTGCTGAACCAGTAGCGGTTCGATACGGTTGGAACAATTGGTTTGTAGGAACTTTATTTGATAATAATATGTTGCCTGCCTCCTCCTTTAGAACTGATAATTGGGAATAATTACACTATTTACTATTTAATAATCTTAACAATCAAAGGATTATTGATTTTTGTAGCAAAATTTGAAAGATACTTTTCCCAGGCTTCTTTGGTAGTAAATTCCCCTTGTTTTTTCCAACCAAACCCGGTGTAATAAGTCACTTTATTATTTACCACTTTTAGTGATGCATACAAATTACAAAGGTCTTTATTTGAATTCATATATTTTTCAGCACTAATCATTGTGTTATTTGGAAAAACAATACCGTTCCCAAGTTCAGAATCATCAATTGGTTGCCAATAATCAATCCAACCCGCTTTCAAATTACATTCCGTTTTACCGTCGTTATTGTGCAAAGTAATTCCAGTAGAAATTGTATTGGTACCAAAAACATCAATTTCAAATTTAGAAAGGAAGTTTCCGTAATCTAAACTAATGTGTTTTACTTCTTTAATTTTATTTCCAGCGGCATCCCAATCAGCATAAGTCAGGGTAAAACTAGTTCTTAAAGGTCCAGTAGTAATAGTTTTCCAAGAAATAAAATTTTTAGAATAATAATAAGTGGAATCCATTTTAACTGCTATTCCTCCAATTCCGCGGCTATCACCCACATGAAAATTATCTAAACCTTCACCAGTATCTTTATGATAAGTCCCCGTTCCATTGGTATATTTTTCATACCATTTATTAATAACGGGGTATTCCACTCTCTTTAACCAAGCATCAATTCCACTAGTTAACGTTCCGCCTTTTACTTTGTCTTCGGCCATTTTTTGAGCCACAGGTCCGTAAGTTCTAAATGCCACTTTGTTGTTTTCCCAGGCGTAATCATCAGTTCTTTCAGGAACAAATCTAGAGTAACAATATTCTATAGGATCTTTAATAATATCATCACTAATTATTTCTATTTCATATTTATTAGTAGCTAGCGCTTTGATTTTAGGTTGGAATAACAACGCGTCGTTAATTCCATCACCATTTTCATCCACACATTGAGAAATCAAGAAAGTAGAAGTTCCCAATTCTTTGACCCGGTATTTTTCTAATTTATCAGAGGATTTTAGTCCCAATGAAGTTTTAGTAATTTCCACCGTTTCAAACTCTCTATCGGTATTTAAAGAATTGGAAATGGTAATTGTTTTATTCTTTTGTGAAAACGACAACAAGGTTATTGTTAGCAGTAATGCTGCAAAAATATTGCTTAGTTTCATGCTCTTATTCGTTTGAAGGTTTTCCAATTGTAGCCAATATTCCGCCATCGACATACAGAATATGTCCGTTTACGAAATCACTCGCTTTTGAAGATAAAAATATTGCTGCGCCTGATAAATCGTCTGGATTACCCCATTTTGCAGCTGGAGTTCTATGGATTATAAATTCGTTAAACGGATGCCCATCCATACGAATAGGTTCTGTTTGAGTAGTCGCAAAATATCCTGGTCCAATTCCGTTGACTTGTACATTGTGTTTTGCCCATTCTGTAGCCATGTTTTTAGTAAGCATTTTCAGTCCTCCTTTTGCAGCAGCGTAAGCTCCTACTCCATTTCTACCTAATTCACTCATCATAGAACAGATATTAATAATTTTTCCATGTTGCCTTTCAATCATTCCTTTTGCAACGTGTTTTGACACAATAAAAGGACTTACAAGATCGATATCAACAACTTCTTTAAAATCAGCAACTTCCATTTCAATTAAGGGTATGCGTTTGATAATTCCAGCGTTATTAATTAAAATATCGATTGGACCCACTTCACTTTCAATTTTACTAATTGCAGCAATAACTTCACTTTCAACAGCTACATTAAATTTGTAACCAAAAGCAGTGATACCTTCTTTTTTAAATTCCAATACCGCTTCGTCAATTTTAGGTTGAGAAGAATTTCCATTTATAACAATAGTGGCGCCAACATGTCCTAAACCTTTGGCCATAGCCATACCAAGTCCATGTGTACTTCCTGTTACAAGTGCAATTTTTCCTTTGATATCAAACAATGAATTTTCCATTTTATCTTAAATCTGTGATTTTACAAACATCCATATCTCCATAGTCCAGATTTTCTCCTGCCATTCCCCAAATAAAAGTATAATTTGAAGTTCCTGCACCCGAATGAATTGACCATGGTGGAGAAATTACCGCTTGGTGGTTGTTCATCCAAATGTGACGGGTTTCTTGTGGTTGTCCCATAAAATGACATACCGTTTGATTTTCTGGAATATCCAAATAGAAATATACTTCCATTCTTCTATCGTGCACGTGAGCAGGCATGGTATTCCAAACACTTCCTATTTTTAATTCTGTCATTCCCATTTGCAATTGGCATGTAGTTACAATTCCGCCAATTATCATTTGGTTTACGGTTCTATGATTGGCAGTTTCCACTGCTCCTAATTGCAATTTATTTGCTTCAGCAAGACTAACTTTTTTATTTGGATAATTGGTATGTGCTGGAGCAGAATTTAGGTAAAATTTTGCAGGATTATTTGCATCATCACTTTTAAAAATAACTTCTTTTGTACCACTTCCAATATATAGTGCATCTTTAAATCCCAATTCATAAACCACACCATCAGCAGTAACGGTTCCATTTCCACCAACGTTAATAATTCCTAATTCTCTCCTTTCAAGAAAAAAACTAGATTTCAGAGGATCGATTGCTTCTAGAGTTAATGGTTGCAATGGAACTGCAGAACCTGCAATGTATCGATCGTAATGAGAATATGTAAGATTAACTTTCCCTAATTCCATCAAATTATCGATGAGGAACTCTGATCGTAATTGTGCAGTGTCATACTGTTTAACGGCTTGGGGACTTGAGGCGTATCTTGTTTCGTAAGAGGTAGACATTTAAAATAAATTTAATTGTTAATGAGGTTTAATAAAATGCTAATTTAGGATAAATTGGTAAAAAAATAAAAAAAAACAGTGTATCAAATACACTGTTTTTTTGGTATTAATAACCAGGGTTTTGAGGAATGGTTAAGAATGAATTCGTATCAATTTCGTATTGCGGAATTGGCAATAAGTAACGATTTGGATTTGAATTTGCTTGTAATTCTGCTGCTGTAATTGGAAGTACACTAAAAGTCGAATATACTGATGACCACATAGCAGTAAAATGAGCATCCATAACACCTTCAGCTTTATTTGCAGCATTTTGGAAAGTGGCATTAAATCTAAGTAAATCAAACCAACGTTGATTTTCAAATGCAAATTCTAATTTTCTTTCTAAAGACAATGCTTTTTCAAATGCATCTTGACTTGCAAAAGATACGATATCTGCTAATCCTGCTCTTCTTCGAACTAAATTTATTAAATCCTTACTAGCTGTTGTATTACCATCTGCTTCTGCCTTCATTAAAAGAACATCCGAATACCTCAAAACAGGCACATCGTTTTCAGCATCAAATGCTAATACGGTTGGAGAAGTATATTTTGTAGGGTAAACTGATGTGAAAAAACTAACTGTAGTGTTAGCCGGTACTGCTACCGCCGCACTTAATGTGACTTGATTTAAAGCTGTATTTATTGATCTTACTTTTTTGGTACTTCCAGTAATTCCCAAACCACTTACAAATTGATTAACTTTAATATTAGTCAAACTCGTTAAAGTTAAAACTGTTGTTGTTGTAGCAACTGTTGTTTTACTTGTATATTTTGCAAATTCTCCAATATTAAATTCACGTCTTTTATCAACTACTGTTGCAGAAGAAGTAAATTGGTTTAGTAATTCTGAGGTTGGGGTATTATAGCCTTTACCGTCACCGTTAATTACCGCATTTCCAGTATTAGTTGGTGCAAACAAATTAGACAATGGATTTCCCATTCCTAATCCGCCACCTTTAAATCGAATAGCAAATAAAATTTCTGAATTCATTTCATTATTTACTGAGAATACAGTGCCATAATTTGATTGCAAACTATAACCACCAGATGCAATAACACTGTCTAATAAAGCAGATGCTTCTTGATTTCTTCCAAGAGTTAAATAAACTTTAGCTAATAAAGCTTTTGCAGCCCATACATTAGTTCGTCCTAAATCCGAAGAACTTGCGTTATAGGTAGAAGAATTTCCATTTGCAATGGCATTATTTAAATCGGCAACAATTAATTTATAAATATCCAAAGCAGTAGAACGGTTGATTGTTTTTGCTTGTTGGGCAGTTACAGGTTCATCTATTAAAAACACACCACCATACAAACGCACTAAATTAAAATAGTGATGCGCACGAATAAAAGAAGCTTCCGCCGCAACACTTTTACATTGACTTGAAGTAGCATCAATTGTTACAGTTTCATATACAATTAAACCTGGAGAAGCATTAAAATTAGCACCACATGCATTTAAAACCGTATTGCAATTTTTAATATTATTATAGGATTTTAACCAATATTTATAGACACCTTGATGAGTTGTTGGTGGATAAAATTGATCTAAAAAAGCCAAATCGTGATTTGGTGTTGATGTACTAGATCCACCATCCATAATAGTGTTATCACTTCGGAGTTCTGTTAAAGACCATTCTTCAACTAAAGGATCTTGCATTCCTTTGTAACAAGCGGTTAAACCCGATTGTAATTCAGTATAATTCGTATAATAATCATCGGCTATAATATTAGATTCAGAATTTAAATCGATAATATCTGAACAACTAGATGCTATTACTAAAAATAATACGCTTAAATATTTTATTGAATTTTTCATTTTAACTACTTTTTAAATTAGAAATTAATATCGATACCAAAAACATACGTTTTAGGAATTGGAAAAGCCCCTCTTTGATATCCTGCAATTAATGCTGAACCGTAAGGACCTGAAGTAGACCTTCCCTCTGGGTTGATTCCTCTGTAACCATTAGCAGATTGGAAAAATAAATTTTGTCCTGAAGTATATAATCTTAGAGAACTTAATCCAATTTTCTTAGCTAAATTAGCTGGTAAATTGTATCCAATGTTTACTTCTCTTAAAGCAAAATAAGAAGCATCTTCCACTACATAATCGGTTAACATCCAGTTGAAACCTAATTCTTCGTATGGAGTTCTTCCATCACCTGGGTTTTGCGGGCTAATCCAACGATTGGTGTTGTAATTCCTATTCGTTGATTTAGTTTCACCATAATTTGGGTCTCCATTGATTAATTCCCCACCTTGTACCCCTTGGAAAGAGAAACTCAAATCAAAATTTTTGTAACTAAAATTATTAGTTATGCCCCAGGTAAAATCTGGATAGGGATCACCTAATATAGTTCTATCATTGGTATCTAAAACACCATCACCGTTAACGTCAACAATTTTTAAACCTCCTTGCTTTAGGGCAGAAGGTAAATTAGAAGTTAAACCTGAAGCGGCAATTTCAGCATTAGAAATCCAAACTCCATCAGTTTTGTAACCAAAGAATTGAATTAAAGGACCTCCTACAACACTTTTGTAGATTTCATTTCTTTCACCATAATTAAGCAGGTAAGCTTCATTTCCTAGCTCAATAATTCTGTTTTGAGTGTGAGCAATATTTGCAGAAGTGGACCATTTAAAATCTCCTTTTAAATTGTTAGTATTTAATTCAACTTCGAAACCTCTGTTACTTAAACTACCTATGTTATTCCAAGATAATGGAACTCCTGAAAACGCCATTGTCGCTTGTTGTAAAAGTAGTTTATCTGTGATAGAATTATAGATATCTAATGTAAGATTAAGTCTGTTATTCAACATTGATAAATCCATACCATAATTGGTTTGAAAAGTACTTTCCCAAGTGATATTCTCATTAGCATTAATTGCAGTATTACCAACTTGTCCACCCGTTTGAGTTCCTGTACCAGGTCCAAAAGAATAGTTTGATGGTGATAATAAGTTTTGGAAACCATAATTTAATATTCTATTGTTTCCTGAAACTCCATAACTGGTTCTAAAGTTCAATTTGTTCAACCAATCAACATTGCTTAAAAAAGACTCTTTGTTGGCGGCCCACCCAATAGAGGCTGCTGGGAAATTACCCCATTTTTTTCCAGTTGCAAAATATGAACTACCGTCTGTTCTGTAACTTACAGAAAGTAGGTATTTACTTTTATATGCATAATTTACCCTTCCTAAATAAGACATTAAACCGATTTCATTTTTAGATCCAAATGTTCCCGCTTTGTCAATAAAAAGAGCATTATTTAAAGTATTAAATTCGTCACTTGCGTAATCTAAACCGGTAGTTTGAGTTGCTGTGTTTTTAGTACTTTGAGCTGTATAACCTGCTAAAACATCAAATGAATGTTCTCCAACGTCTTTTTTATAATTTAAAGTATTTTCGGTCAATAAGTCAACATAGGAGTTGTCAAAATAAATTCCTTTATTAACTATACCATCACCTTCAGCATTTCTATCGCTCCAATCGAATTTAGTATCGTATTTTACATATAGTGTATTCATAGTTTTGAAATCCAAACCATCAGAAATATTTACGTTTAAAGTAGTACCTCCTTGTAATCCATAAGACTTCGCGTTAATATCATGACTCAATAAAGAAGCCATTGGATTATTTTGAGCTGAGTTTGAGGGTGCTCCAACAGCAGGAGTAAAAGTTGTTCCGTCTGGCATGTAAAGAATTGATCCATCAGGATAAACTGGATTGTAAGTTAAGCCAATAAAATGTCTAGGATGTGCATAATCTCCTGGTCTGATATTTGACCATTGTGGATTTTGATTAACAAAGCTAGCAGTTAAAGCATTGTGTTGGTAAGGTAACCAAGATGGATAACGCCAGAAGTTTGTTAAATTTTCCGCCGGTGATTCTTTAGCAGTGTAAGAAGGATTTAAGTTAACATTTAACTTTACTCTTTTACTTAATTCGATATCAAATTTAGTTCTAAAATTTAATTTTTGGAAATTACTTTTAAGCATAATCCCTTGGTCTCCTTGGTATCCGGCTGAAATGTAATATTTAATAGCTTTAGTTCCACCAGATGCTCCAAATTGAATATTTTTAAATTCTGCATTACGCAAAACTTCACCTTGATAATCATAACCTCTTCCACCTAACATTGTGTTTTCAACTATGTAACCTGCAATTAAGTTATTCGTTTTTGTTGCACTACCTTGGTAAACTAAATTTAAAGCATTCGGATTAGTTAGTCCTTCTGCTTGAATTGCAGGGTCGGTTAGCCTTATTGCTCTTTCACTATATAGTAAATTAATATATTCAGAAGTCGACATCATATTGTATTTTTCATACGCACTTTTAAATCCAGTACTGTATTTGAAAGAATACTTCGCTTTATCTGTTTTACCACTTTTTGTGGTTATTAATATCACCCCACTTGCCCCTCTTGAACCATAGATTGCAGCAGACGCAGCATCTTTTAAAACCTCTACAGAAGCTACATCGGCCATGTTTAAAGTTGCTAATCCATCCGGAATAGGCTGTCCGTCAACAACGACTAAAGGACTTGCACCTGCATTGATTGAGCTAATACCACGAACAGAAATTTGAGCGTCAGCACCTGCTTCAGAGGAAATGTTTTGAACTTGCACCCCGGCAATTTTTCCTTGAAGGGCTTGGTCCAATCTAGAAACTGCAACTTCGTCTAATTTTTCGTTTTTGTATTTAGAAATAGATCCGGTTACGTTTGATCTTTTTTGAGTACCGTATCCAATTACCACCACTTCATCTAATTCACTTTTAGATTCTACTAGTGTAATGTTGATCTCTTTGTTTTTTCCTACTACCACAATTTGCGGAGCAAATCCAAGGTAAGAAAATCGTAAAATAGATTTAGAATTTTTTACTTCAATGGAGTACTTTCCATCTAAATCTGTGGTGGTGTTTTTATCCTCAAATGTTACTGTTACGCTTGGAATTGGATCACCTTTACTATCAACTACAGTACCAGTGATTTTTTTAGGATCATTCTGACTAAATGCAATTGATGTAAAAATTAATAAAAACAATACTAATAGTTTTTTCATAATTTGATTGAATTAATAGGTTTTTTTTTGGTTAATGATAAAAATGTAATTAAATAATTATTGAATGTAAATATATCAAATTCATAATCTACGAAAATCCGTAAATGGTATAAAAATTGTCCAATATTTATTTATTCGTCTACTTTATCCTTTTTCTTATTCACATTGGAAGCATGACGCCCACTACCATCTGCATTGTCCAAAATCCCTTTTTCAGGACTTAATGCTATTAATGCGTTTTGCAAACGAGAATAAGCCGCACTGGCTTCTTTATTTTCTGCATAATTAGTAACCAATTTTTCTTCAAATGGCGCATTTTTCATATCAAAAAGTTCGCCTTCACGATTTAATTTCCATTTCGAATCACGAACATACCATTTATTTCCCAATTCAATAAAAATCCATTCTCTTGGACTTCCTTTCTTTCCATATAATTGAGGAAGAAAACTATGCCCGTCAATTACTTTATTTTCAGGTAAATTCGCTCCCGCTAAATCAGCAAATGTTGGCAACAAATCAGTTGAATCAATTAATAAATCACTTGTTTTACCACCATCAATGACACCTGGCCAATTTGCAATTGTAGGGACTAAACTTCCGCACTCCAACATACTACCTTTTTTACCAGATAACGCTTTGCCTCCAATTGTACCTCTATTAGCATACTGACTTGCAGTTCCATTATCACCCATAAAAACAATTAATGTGTTTTTACGCAATTTTAAATCATCTAAGGTTTTTAATAATTTTCCAACTAACTTATCCATGTAAGCAGTATTATCAGCATATAAATCACTGCCAGGGGTGCTGTCTGGAGTTCGTTGAATTACTGCATGAACATGAACCATGGAATAATATAAGAAGAATGGTTTTTCTTTATTGGTTGTGATAAAGTCAACTAAATGGTCGTGCATCAAGTCAGGCATATACGTTTGAGGGTCTAATTTCTTGTTTACTCCATTTTCAATGTAGTTTTCAGATTTCTTTTTTTCAGTTGACCAATAATCACCGCTTCCAGCAAATGTTAAGTAATCATCAAAACCAAAATCACCTGGAGTTTTAGAAAATTGACTCCATTTTCCAACCAAGGAAGTAGTATATCCAGCCGGTTTTAAAACCGAAGGAATTAAAACTTCATTTTCAGGCTTAATTTCCCCTACCATATCTTGATTTACAGCACCTGTTCTAAAACTATATCTACCCGTCAGAATCATTGCTCTTGAAGGACCGCATAACGGAGCCGTATATCCATGAGTAAAACGAATTCCGTCTTTAGCAAGTTGATCAATAGTAGGTGTTTTATTTAGATCTGAACCGTAACAACTAACATCGCCAATCCCTAAATCATCGGCTAGAATGAAGATAATGTTTGGCTTTTCACTGCCTTTTTTAGTGTTTGCTTTTTGAGCATAAAAACTAGAAGTCGTTGCCAGTGTTAGTGTAATAAAAAGTAATTTGATATTTTTCATAGTAATAAAGTTAATAAGTAAGTTCGTTAATTTCTGATTGATAGGTTTTTATATCAATTTTTTTGGCGATTTCTTCGTATTCGGGATTATTGTATTTGCGTGAAGCAAACTTTAAAATTTTAATGGTTTCTCCATAACCAATTTTTTGAATTTGCTCGTATTCCCAAACTTTTTCATTTTTCAAATATGGAATAATAAATTGAAGTGCATTTTTCATGTTTTTACCTTCACTTATTTGATGGTCCCAAAGAGATACATTTACATTTTCAGCTAATTGAGCAATTAAATAATAGCCAAACATATTCATGTTTACATATCCCCAAGATTTCGTTCTGGCCAATTCAAGAGGCTGACTTCCATCCGATTTCAATTGGCTTTCCATTCTATTTTTGAAGATCTCAATTTCTTTTAAAGCAATTTCTGGTTTATTAATAAATAAAGCAAATGCAATAACTTGCTCACTGTAAAAAGTTCCGTGATTATTTTTCGCTATGGCTTCGTCTAGACCAATTGGGCTTTCCAACATCCAAGTCAAGTATTCTGAAAACCATTTTTTAAGTGCCTCATGATCCTTTTTTGACCAGTTAGGAGTGTTTTGAATTAATATTGCCGCGTCCAAAACTCGGTATAAATCTCTAGTTTCTATTAATCCCGTTCCACGACCAGTATTAATACCTGGTATGCCTTGCGCAAAATTAAGGTGCGGATTTTGACGTGTTTCAGGATTTAAAAACCAAACTTTTAGAAGTTTAGAAGTGAAATTAGCATATTTAGCGTCTTTAGTAAAATAATAGGCTAAAGCCAATGATAATGAAGCATCTTCCAACTTGTCAATTTCTTGTGAATCGGAAATATCGTAATACGTTGGATTTCGAAGTCCGTCTTTTTTAATATAAGGTAATCCGTCAGGTTTAGTTGGATCTGGCCACCAATAAGGACCTGTGCTCATGTAATCGTGTTTATCGCCACTTGGAGGAGTTTGCTTTTTATCCATAACAGAATAAACTACCTCTTCTTTAACCAAATTATCTGCTTTTTTGAGTAACGATTTTAAAGCTACCTCTTTATCGTTATCCTTTGATAAAATTAATTTATAATTATTAGAAAGGGCCTTGCCGTTAATAGAGAGTGTTTTTGGAACACCAGAATCTAATTTGCCTTGAGCAAAAAAAGAAGTGCAAATTCCAAAAATTAGTATTAAATAAAGTGCCTTTTTAGCTATATTCATTATTGTTAATTTAAATTAATTTTTAAAGATATTCATTTTTAGTCACCTGAATTTTTCCAATTCAAGGTATCGCCTTTCAATCTTCTTAATGCTTGTGCTTCGGTTTTAATTCCTTTATCCCCTTGATCAAGCATCCATTTTTTCAATTCAGACATCAGCTTAATTTTTACAGCTGCCAATTTAGCATCGTCAGCTAAGTTGTCTAATTCGTAAACATCTTTTTTGATATTATACAATTCAAATTCAGGTCTGTTGCGATACAATTTAGCATGTTCTGCTTGTTTTGGAGTTACATTAGTAGCCTTTAACCACGAACTGTATAATTTATTTTTAGGTTGAGAACCCGAGGATAAAAAGGGTTCGTTGAATTGTAAATTCCAAATTAATTTATAATCGTGATCTTGAATGGAACGAACTGGATAATTATCAGATCCATTTTTTATACCTCTAGTGGTATGAACTCCGTAAACATAGTCACGAACTTCTTTTGGCTTACCATTAAATGCAGCGAAAAAACTCTTTCCGTCTAATTTCATTGTTCCTTCTTTGTTTCCGCGTAAAGACTCCGGATTTCCACCAGCAGATTCAAAAAGTGTAGGAACCACATCAATATATTGAGTTAAAATACCCGATCGAGTATTGGGTTTAATCACTTTTGGCCAACGAGCAATAAATGCCGCTTTTAACCCCATATTATAACACGTCCATTTTGCAAAAGGCATGGAACTTCCATGCTCGCTGGCAAATAAAAATAGCGTATTGTCTTTGGTTTTTTGATTATCGACAATTCTTGTACAATTCCCAACCAAACTGTCCATATAGGTAATTTCGGCATAATATTTTACCAATTCCGCTCGCGTTTCTTTGGTGTCAACCATGTATGGCGCTACATTTAACTTATTGGCATCATACTTTTTAACGTCTCCTCTGTTCCAGGGCCCATGCGGCTGATTGGAAGCAACGATTAACAAATAGGGTTTTGAAGTGTCTTTATTGATCCATTTTTCAGCATCGGCTAATTCAACATCTGGTCCTTTTCCATTATCACTATTTCTTCCTCCTAAATATTCAAAAGGGAAATTTGCCATTGGAGCATAATGCTGTTTTCCAATTAAGGCTACTCGGTAACCTAATTTTTTGAAATGCTGCACCACTGAAATTACATTATCATATACTTGAGCGTGATTTGGATAACTTCCATTTTTTACAGGGAATAAACCCGTGTACAAACTCTGACGTGTTGGTCCGCACATAGCTGTGGCATTATTCATATTGTCAAATGTCAAACCTTCTTTAGCTAATTTAGCTAAATTGGGAGTGTAAACGTCTTTGTTTCCATAAGGTTCACAATCAATTGAAGTCATATCATCGGCAATAAAAAACAAAATATTTGGTTTGGCAACCGTTTCTTTCACAGCATTATTTATCACCAATTTCTGATTGGAATAAGAAGCAATTAGAGTTTTTTGAATGTCTGTTTTCCCAGCAAATGACGAAACTAAATCGCCATTTAAAGTTTCTGAATTATTACTTCCAAGTTGGCTTTGTCTTTCAAAAGAAGCATTCGTTAGTTGGAAAGTGAATGCAGAAAAAACCGCTAAACCTGATAAACCTAAAAGTAGTACTATTTTATTTTTCATTGTATTTATTATTGTGAATTATTTATTTTGTTTTATTTCCCAAACTTTAAAATTCCTGTAAGCAAAATGGGTCCATTGCATTTGTCGGAAACCAATTTTCCCCTCTTCTAAGATTTTACCATATTTTACGCCATCGTCAGTCCAATCAATAACTTTTCTATCATCAATAAAAAGTAAAATTTTATTTTCATTTTTGACTAATTTCAATTTATGAATCGCTGTCGATGGAACAGGAATTCCTATTTCACCTGTTTGTACTAAATTGAAACCCTTGTTTTTTCTCAAATTTGCCGTTTCCCGATTTGGGTTGTCCCGTCCATTTGCATAATAGGAAATATGATAGTCGTTCATCGCTCCTTTTGTATAATCAGTAAATATTCCTGTTGTTCTTTTTGGCATCGATGCGTCAAATATACTTTCTCCTTTCAACCCTTTGGCACAGAAAAAAACAATGCATAAACCAGCATCAATAGCTTGATTTTGAGCTTCCCACTCGGCAATAAAATTTCCAGGAAAATCTATTGGACACCAAAATACGTGATGGCCTTCTTCATTTGGCGAATAGATGTTCAACCAATTATTTTGAAATTCTATTTTAGCAGGACCTTCCAAAACCCAGTTTTTAACAGATTCGGCAGTAGATAGCGAATTGTTATAAATCAAATTTCCCTTAATCACTTCTTGTGAAAAGATATTGAATGTTACTAAAAACAGTAAAGAATAAACTATTTTATCAATTCTCATCATTACATTACCACTTGATTTTATATTCAAAAACGATATTAAACAAAGGAATTTTACTAAGGTTTTTAGTGACGTGAACCATAGGCTCAGCATATTTTACAGTGTTTGCCACTTGCATCCCCGTTCCCGGTTTCCCATTTGGGTGAACTCGAGGATCTGTGAGTTGAACATCGTTTAACCGAACAACAACTCGTTGCGCATGACTGTGTAATTCTCTAGTATCACCAGGATTTAAACGCTCTTCAAAAACTCGAAATTCATTGTCTTCATAAACTATTTTATTTTTTGTAGGCTCCACCCACTCATTCGGTTTTGTTAATTCTGGATGGTTTTTTTTTAATGCAATTTCGAAATAAGATCCTTTAGGAATATCGTAAAATTCCTTCTCAGTAAAAATAGCAATTTCTCCTCGTTTGATAGTGATTTTTCCTCGACTACTTTTAAATTTTATATCTTCCAAAGCAGCAATTATTCTAGTACCAATATTTGGAGTATTTGCAGAAGAAAATAATGCTCCGTTACGAACTACTTTAAAATAGGGGTTGTCAATAGCAATCGAATCTTTATTTGCAATAGCATTATACCCTAAATTTAAAATAGATATCGTATCACTATTTGCAAAAGCAAATTCTGCCGTTAACGCAAACAAAAAAATATAAAATCGTTTAATATTCATTTAAATTTTTTAATTAGAAACACATCGAAAACCTAAATGTTCCATTGAAGAATCGGCAGAACTTTTCATTCTCGCCGACACGCGATAGCCACTACAATAGGACTCATTACATAAAAAGGATCCCCCTCTCATCACTCTCTTTTCGACTAAAGGTTCGTCAGGATCATAACTTTTTGTAGGCCCTTTTGGATTTATAGCTAACTTAATTTTATTAAATGCTTCATAGGAACTATTATTATATTTGTCCGCACACCATTCCCAAACATTTCCCGCCATATCAAACAATCCATACCCATTTGCTGCAAATGATTTTACTGGGGCTGAACCGATAAATCCGTCACTAACTTCATTTTTATAAGGGAAATTTCCCTGGAAATAGTTGCAATGGAATTTACCTTCATCGACTTTTTCATTTCCCCAAGTATAAACATTTTTAGTCAATCCTCCTCTAGCAGCAAATTCCCATTCCGCCTCTGTTGGCAATCGTTTTCCTGCCCATTTACAATAGGCGTTTGCATCGTCCCAACTGATGTGGACTACAGGCAAATTGTCTTTTCCTTCAATAGAACTGTCTTTTCCTTGCGGATGTTTCCAACTGGCACCATGGGACCAATTCCACCATTGGCTGTAATCCTGCAAACTAACTTCACCACTAGTTGGCACAAAAACCAAAGAGGCGGCTCTTAAAGTTTCCGCATCAGGTTTAGGAGTATCTGCAGGCAATTGTTTTTTTAATTCCTCCCAATTAATATCTTTTTCGGCGGTTGTAACATATCCAGTTGCTGCAACAAATTTGGCAAATTGCGCATTGGTAACTTCTGTAACATCCATGAAAAAACCATTTAATTTTACTTGGTGTTTTGGGAATTCATCCTGACGCGCTTGAACATTATCACCACCCATACTAAAGGTTCCGCCCGGAATCCAAACCATGCCTTCGTGATTTTTTAGGGTTAATTTTGATTTGCTTTTTGGTTGAACCTTTTTTACTCCATAACGACTCGGGATTTTTGAAGTACAACAAGATTTAACAGTATCTTTAATTTGAATTAAATTAACTGTTTCTTTTGCTTGAACCTCAAATCCAAAAACCATCAAAAAAAGTAGTGTTTTATACATTTTATTTATTTTTTATCCAACTTACACCAACGTCTTTCTTTTTCAAAATCCAATTTGGATTAAATATAGTAATTTCTGAATCATTTAATTTAATATTATGAATGGAAAGCCGATTATTGATTTCATCCAAAACCGTTGAATCAATTTTTATCTTTACCTCATAAAATTTATTATTAAACGGAATCTGCTTTAATTTTATCAAAGAAAATCCTGGTTCAGTTGTTTTTCCATTGGTGAAAAAATTATCTTTAATTGTAAAAGTAGCATTATTATCAGTTAATTCAAAGGGAGAATCATTATCTCCAATAGAATTTATGATTGTATTTCCAACAACAATTACATTTTTGGGCGCAATTTTTGGTGTTTTCACGTCTTTGTTTACCACTCCCAATTTTATTGCTGGACCATATGAATTTACAACAGTATTATAAGCTACAATAGCGTTATCAGCAGGATAATATCCATTTAATGGAGAATCTACCAATCCATCCATAATAGAAATCGGAAATTTTGAATTTCCTTTTCCTCCTTCAATATTTTCTATATAATTGTTAAAAACAGTATTGTTAGGATTTATCACTCTGATTCCACCACTTCTGTTTCTACCTGATTTTCCATTAATATAATTTCCATAAACAAAACATTTTTGTCCATGTCTAATCACCATTGCCCCATCATTTCCATAAAAGGTATTAAACCTATAAATGTTATCACCGCTTTTATTACTAATAATTTCTGCTTCAATTCTCTCGTCTTCAAAATAGTTGTATTCCACTAAATTAAACCCGTGGGAAAAAGAAGTAGTGCTTGTTCCTACACGAATTTGCTCGCCACCATTTGAAGAAAAGGTTCGGTATCCAAAATAATTATGATGGATATGATGAAAAGAAGACGGGGCAACATCGCTACCGGGAACATAACCATTTTCTTGCTTGTATTCTATTACTAATGTTGGCCCGGCATTTAATTTTCCCTCAAAAGTACAATTATCAACTTCATTATAGGTCCCAATTAAATTAACATAGTAATTTTTTTTATCACTTTCCTCGGTTGAAGAATAATTGATAATGGCACAATTTGTTAATCGACAATGGTTTGCTTCCCCTTTTTTTTTGTCTTTGGATTTAAAATCGATTACGTTTTGATTCGTTTCTAAAGTGCAGTTTCCTTCAAATAAAAAGCCTTCCACCACAAGATAATCACCACCAATAAATAATTGAGAGTTTCCAGAGAATTTGACTTTGCCTGCCTTTTGCGCTTTTAATAAAATAGGTTTTTCCGAAGTCCCATTAATTAAGGGGGAAAAATCAATTTTTATATCTGAATAATTACCCTCCTTCCAAATAATAATATCTCCAGGGTTGACTTTTTTTAATGCATTTTCAAAATCAGTTTTTGTTCCTACTAAATACTCTGTCGCTTTCACTTGTATAGTAAAAACCCAAAATAGTAGAAAAACAAAAATCGAATTTTTCATTAAATTATTTAACTTGAGTTGCTAAAAAAGCTAGCATTTTCGATTTTAAATCTTTGGCAACCGATTTGTATTCTTTTGAATCGGCAACATTCACGGTTTCGTTAGGATCTTTTTCGTAATCGTACAATTCGGTTCCAACAACTAAATCAGCGCTAAAAGGCTTGTTACTTCTGAAATCATTGGTTAACCAAATGGTGTATCGGTATCTTTTATCTCTTAAAGAATAGCCCATCACTTTTGATGAAGCATAACCTTGACGCTCCGTTTCAGATCCATTTCCACTTCTAGGATATTGGCTAATTGAATACTCTTTAACTGATTTAGCCGATTTGTTAATTATAGGTAATAAACTTTTTCCATCTAGATATTCTGGAATTTTAACCCCTGCTGCATCACATAATGTTGGGAAAATATCAACAAATTCTGATGGAGCATTGGTTACAGAAGGTGCGTTTCCAGGAACCGAAATGATCATTGGAGTTCGAGTTGCTTGTTCAAAATTAGAGTGTTTACACCAAAGATTATGGTCACCAAGGTGCCAACCATGATCTCCCCAAAGTACAATTATGGTATTTTTAGTCAATCCTAATTCATCTAATTTATCCAATAATTTTCCAACTTGAGCATCAGTATAGGATACCGCTGCGAAATAGCCATGAATTAATTCTTTTTGCTTTTCTAATGGTAATGTTACTCCGAAATCTTTTTGATCCGTAAAAGAAACTATTGGTGGGATGTCCGAATATCCGCGCATTTCTCCCGAATTATGAAAGGCAACATCTACACTATTTTTAGCTTTTTCTTGAAAAGGAGCTACTATCATGTCCTCTCTTTTGTATAAATCCCAATATTTTTTTGGAGATACAAAAGGCAAATGCGGTTTTGAAAAACCAACAGCAAAGAAAAATGGTTTAGGATCTGACTTTAATTTTTCTAAAATTTCCAGAGCACGAGTCGCATTTGCACCATCATTATAAGCATTATCAGGAACATCCGCACATTCCACTGAAGGCTTAACATTTTTAGAAACGTAATCGTCTAATTCTTTGTCGGCCAATCCTTTTTCCTTACCTTCATTAGTATATTTAATTGCTAATTCTTTAGTTGTTGGTAATTGATAGGCACCCAAAACTGGCATTCCTGTTTCTTTTGCGTAATAACGCTCTTCCGTTTTAAAATAATTGTAATAAGGAACACTCCAAGAGGGCGCATCCATTTTTTTATCAACGCAACGAGAGTCGTATATTTTTCCAATTCCTTGAGTCGAATAACCTTGAGAAATTAAATATTGTGGCAAACTTACTATATCCGGATTGATATCACGCATTTTGGTTTTTAAATCCCAAACTTTAGTATAATCTGGTCTTTTACCCGTCATTAAGCTTGCTCTTGTTGGTCCGCAAACTGCTTGTTGACAATAATTGCTCATAAAAACAGTACCCATTTTTGCCAAACGATCAATGTTTGGAGTTTTTATTTGAGTATTACCATAACAACCCAAGATGGGTTTTAAATCATCAATACCAATGAATAAAATATTAGGTTTTGTTTTTTGCTGAGAATACGCATTAGAAACGAATAGTGTTGCAAATACTAATGTGGCTATTTTGAGACTATTGAAGTTGTTTTTCATTTATTTTTTTATGTTAAAACTAATTATTAGAATAGTTATTGAACGATTAATTTAATTGTTTTTGAAAATTTAACGGATTCAATTTTAACAAAATAAAGTCCGCTATTTAAACCATTAATTTCTATACTATTGCTTTTTACTAAATCATTTTGAGTTACAGATTGCTTTTTAACTACCTGACCGTTAGTGTTTACAATAGTAATTTCAATGTCTTCAATATAATAATTAGGAAATTGAATGTTAAAATTGTTTTTAGCAGGATTTGGATAAATACTTATTTTAGTTTCCAAATCGAAATTTTCATTTGCTAAAGCCACTAAATAAGAGGGGCCTACATCTGCCAAAGTCAAGGGACGATTTGAAAGGGTTCCAGTAGTGTATTCTTCACAACCCACATCTTTTAATGTTACAGTTGCAGGTCTTGGTCGGCCTGCAATATCAAATAATAATCCTGGATCATCATTCAAAATAGCGATATCTAAAATTGCTGGATAACTGGCATTGGCATTATTTACAGGGCTACTAGCTGTTAGACCATAATATCCATTTGCGTTAAGCGCTAAAAAAGGATTCGTATTGGTCATACCTGAAGGTATGTTGATTCCAATAGTACCTTGATGAATATTCCCAACCCAAGTAATGCCATTATTATTATTTGAAAATAGATTTCCAGATGCTTTTCTGAAAATATTATTCGCCCAAGTATTATTTACTGGTCCGTTACCTCCTAAATCCATATCGCCGCAATTGTAAAAAGTATTGTGGATAAAATTGATATTACTTAGGTTTAATGTTCTTGGAGAAGCCGTAGTTGGAGGAACTAATGGAGCAACATAAACGTAGGTAATCGCTTCAGCAGTACTCCCAACGCCTGAATTTTCAAAATAATTATTATAACAATAAATATTATTTGCCTCCTTTACTCTTATTCCACCTGCATTGATAAAGAAATTGCTATAGGCTACATTGTTATCGCCATTTCTAAAACAAAGCATTGCATTTTGTTGGTTGGTAAAAGTACAATAACGTACTACGTTTTCTTGACATTTAATAGACACCGTTTCACTATCTCCAAGTCCTGTATTGTTGAAATAACAATACTCAACAATCGTTCTAGATTTATTTAGATACTCTGCACCTAGTCCAATTCTCACTGGTTCGTTACCATTGTCACCACCCAAACCATAATAATTTTGAAACGAGCAATAACTAATTTTGTGATAACCAATAACAGATGGTGAAGTTGAAATTTGAATGGTACATCCGATTGCTGCATCCGCTGGTTTTTTTTCTAAATTACAATAGGTTATTTCATTGTATTGAGTTCCAGCTTTGATTTCAATATATTTTTTAGCGTAATAATTACTAAAATTAAGGTGCGTTAATTTATTTCTGCTTCCATAAACTTCAATTAAGTAATTAGTTCCAATATCACCTTGAGTAAATTGAAATCCGCTAAAGGTGATGTTATTCCCATTAATATTTATATCGCCATAAACATTTAAAAATACACCGCCTGGAGTTTGAGCTAATACAGAAATATTATTATTATTTATATCTAAAGTTACATTAGAATAGGTTCCATTTGCAAGGATAATTATATCGCCAGCGGAAGAATTATTACATGCACTCTGAAGCGCGTTAATTGAATTTACATTAATTGTAGCCGCATTTGTAGCAACTAAACCCAATAAATTAATAAACACAAAAGCAAAAATAAAGTAATAATTTTTAATACGTTGGAGTTGTTTCATATATCGCAATATTATATTATTTCTTAATGAATTTAATCGTTCTTGGAATTGAATTATTGCAAATTTCAGCAAAATAAATTCCAGAACTCAAATTAGATACTTCAAAACTAATTTCGAGATTATCATTTGTAAAATTAATAGTATCTATTTGTTTAATTACAATTTGACCGTTACTGTTTACTATTGAAATAGTACAATTTTTATCAAATGGTTGGTTTGCGTGAATAGAAATTAGAGAACTTGCAGGATTTGGACTTAATTTCAATGAAAATCCATCATTACTATTTTCAAATTGATTGTTTTCCAATAATCTGAATAGTCGGTCATTTAATTGTGCTAAATACAAACTAGGAATGGCCGAAATACGAGTTCCTTGCGATTGAATTACACCTATTGGTGCTGTAGTTGCATCGCCAACACCTGTAATATTTGAAGAAATACAACCAATTGCCCAATTAATAGAATCACCTGGAGGATCTTGAATTACCATTCTATTGGCGTTACAATTCCAAAACATGATTTGACCACCAGACCATCCGTGTCCACTTCCCATAACCAATCTGTTTTGAACATTCATACTGCCATTGCCTGTTAAATTATCAAATAATATTCCGGTTGCCCAACGATGGTGTGGGCCTATGTCACTATGTTGTATAGTCGACGAACTGTTATAAAACACATTAGGACCACATGTTCTACTGCCGTTTACATAATCGTGACGTCCATTTCTAGTGATGCAATTTTGTACTAAACATCGTTGCCCATCCACATTAAAAGAATAGCGACGACCACCATCAATAATTGATTTTGGGTCGTACATTTTGCAAGCATCAACTGTAATGAAACTTGCATCAGAATTGATGTGAACTGCTGAATATCCGAAATAATAAACTTCTAAATTTATAGCCCAAGCATTGTATATGTTATCAAATGCAACTGCTTCCCAACCATGATTTTCGTCTGTTGCAGACGCATATATTGAAGAAATTCTCATGTTTTCGATACCACATTTATTTATTCTATTATCGGTAAATTTAACCAATTCACCAGTTGAATAAACAGGATCAATAATATCCATTATTGGGGCATCCAAAGTAATCACATTACCATTTATGTATTCAATTTTCCTTTCAGAGTCCATATCATAGGCGCTTGCCGTCCAATTTACAGCCAAAGGATCAATGTTGGTCAATAAATTCATTCCTAGCAAGTTTATCCATGCATCATTAGGTATTCTGTGAACAAAAACTTTATCGCCTATAGCAAATGTATGACCTGAAGCAACTGTAATTTGTTTTTTACCTATGGCAACATATGGATCTGTAATTGCTTTTCTAGTTGAACTAGTAGAATTATAAGAAGTCCCTGAAGTACCTACAAAATTGAATAAAGTATGTTGCGCAGTTTTAGTCGCTATAAAATTAGTTCCTGTGCCATTAAATCCTTCACCACGAAGTACAATTCCACTTGCTGAAATTGTAATGGTGTTACTTATATTATAAGTTCCTGCAGTAAACAATATTGTTCCGCGATATCCACTAGCATCAATTGGCATTGCAGCCACTTGGTTAATCGCGTTTTGAACATTTGCCAAATTGTCTCCAGCAACCGGATTTACAGTTAACACCACGCCAATTGGAAATATCGGAAAATCACCATTCATAAAACCCACTCCACTAAAATCAGGAATTACATTTCCTCGACTGTCAGGGGTGTATATCAAATTTCCATTGGATCCCATGGAAACCAAACTTGAGGTTTGAGCATTAGTTATCCCTTGTAATAAAACAATTAAAATAAGTAGAAAATATATTCTTGATTTATTCATTTTATACAAGTTAAAACAATTATTTTTTTGCTAATTCACTTTTAAAGTAATCAAGCATTTTAGCTTTCAACTCTTTAGAAATGACAACATAATCTTTATCATTAACAACGTTTACTTTCTCCAAAGGGTCTTTTACATAATCGTACATTTCTGAAGCATAAACTTGAGATTCGTTGAATGGTTGCTTACTTGTAAAATTATTCATCCAAATAGTAAATCTGTATTTATCGGTTCTCAAACTGTATCCCATCATTTTAGAATCGGTATACCCTTTCTTAATCATTTCCAATTTCTTTAATTTTCTAGGATACTGACTAATGGAGTAATCATTCACTTTTGCATTATTGTTTAACATCAGTGGCTTCAAGCTTAAACCGTCTAATTTACTTGGAATAGCAACTCCCGCTAAATCACAAATTGTTGGAAAAACATCTACAAATTCAGTAAGAGAATTCGTTTTACCCGATTTAATTCCAGGTCCTGCAATGATTAACGGAGCTCTAGTCGCTTCTTCAAAATTAGTGTGTTTGTGCCACAAATCATGGTCGCCTAAATGCCATCCGTGATCTCCCCAAAGTACAATTATAGTATTATTTAAAGTTCCTAGAGATTCTAAGGTATTCAATAAAACACCAACTTGTGAATCTAAATAAGATACTGCAGCATAATAACCGTGAATTAATTCTTTTTGTTTTTCAAGTTTCAAACCAATTCTAAGAGAATCGGAAGGCAAGGTTGCAAATTCAGGAATGTCTAAATAGTTACGTAATTCACCCGATTGATGATAGGCAATTAGAGGTCCGTTTTTTGAATGCTCCTGAAAAGAGGCAATTGGCATGTCTTCTCTTTTGTATAAATCCCAATATTTTTTTGGCGACACAAAAGGCAAGTGAGGTTTAGAAAATCCTACCGCCATGAAAAACGGCTTATCACCTTTAGAAAGTTTTATAATTTGTTCTTTTGCCAAAAGAGCATTAACCCCGTCTTGATAGGCATTATCTGGAACGTCGATACATTCAACTGAAGGCCCTTTAATGCTTTTAGGATTTTCATCATTTGAAGCTAAATCTTTACTTTGTTTTTTTCTCTCCGCAATTATTTCGGGAGTCATTCTTGCTTTGGTTTCAGGCAACTGGTATTGACCATTTGCAGGAGAACCTAAATCAGCTGGGAAATCAGATTCTTTCGATTTTAAATATGGAATACTCCAGGAAACTGGATCAACCCCACCGATGGCACTTGAAGGATGGTATATTTTCCCAATTCCTGAGGTTTCATAACCTTGACTAATTAAATATTGTGGCAGCGTAACTACATTCGGATTTACATCACGCATTTGGGTTGTTAAATTCCAAACCTGAGTTACATCAGGACGAGTTCCTGTCATAATACTCGCTCTTGTAGGTCCGCAAATTGCTTGTTGACAATAATTTTTATTGAAAACGGTTGAAATTTTCGCTAATCTATCAATGTTTGGAGTTTTAATCAAGGTGTTTCCATAACAACCTAAAATTGGCTTTAAATCGTCAACGGCAATAAATAAAATATTAGGTTTATTCGACTTTTTCTGTTGTGCGATTATTCCATTTGAAATAACTAACAAACATAAAACCGAAAGTATTTTTATACATTTTGTATTCATAATCTCAATATTTTATTATTTAGTAACTTTTGAATTAAAATATTCTACCATTTTTTTATCCAAATCAGCGGCTATTGTAGCATAGTTTTTTTCATAGGCCACATTTACTTTCTCCAATGGATCTTTAGTGTAATCGTATAGTTCTAATGTATAAACTTTATCGGCACTATACGGTTGGTCGCTGGTAAAATTCTTCAACCAAACGGTGTAACGATATTGTTCTGTGCGCATTGAATAACCCATTAATTTTCCTTTACCATCTTCTTTTTTAATGTCCGATTTTGGCATTTTTCTTGGATATTGACTCATCGCGTACTCCTTTACTAAAGTTTTATTGTTTTTCATAACCGGAACTAAGCTTTTACCATCTAAATTTGCTGGAATTTTTCCTCCTGATAATTCACAAAGAGTTGGAAATACGTCAACAAATTCAGTCATAGATTTACTTTGTCCTGGTTTTAACCCTGGAGCAGCAATAATTAACGGTGCTTTTGTAGCCTGCTCATAATTGGTATGTTTTCCCCACATATCATGATCTCCCAAATGCCAACCGTGATCTCCCCAAAGTACTATAATGGTATTGTTTAAAGTACCTGATTTTTCTAGGGTGTTCAATAAAATTCCAACTTGCGCATCAGTATAGGAAACTGCAGCATAATAAGCATGAATTAATTCTTTTTGTTTATCAATAGCCAATCCAAATTCATTATTTTCATTTTTATCAAACTTAGCATATTCTTTAACTCCTGAATAATTAGTCAATTCGCCAGGATATTGATAAGAAAAGATTTTACTATTTAAAGCATGTTCTTGAAATTCAGCTACTGGCATGTCTTCCCGTTTGTATAAATCCCAATATTTTTTTGGAGATACAAATGGAAGGTGTGGTTTATGAAAACCAACAGCCATAAAAAATGGTTTATTCTCTTTTGATAATTTCATTATTTGCTTTTCAGCAATTAAAGCAATAATTCCATCTTCGTATGCATTATCAGGTAAATCTAAACATTCAAAAGCAGGGCCTCTTGCACTTCCTCCGTCTTCATCTACATCTCCTTTATTTGATTTCTTTTTCTCTTTAGAATCTTTATTTGCAGCATCTTCAGTTGCTTGAAGTGCTTTTAATTCAGGTGATTGATAATGTTTTTTAACTGGAGCTCCATTAGCATAATCAGAATCTTTAGCAAAAAAGAAAGGTACCGACCACGATTGAGGATCTACTTTTTTGTCTACACAACTTGGATGAAATATTTTTCCAACTCCAGATGTAGTATATCCTTGACTGATAAAGTATTGAGGAAGCGTTAAAATATCAGGATTCATGTCACGCATTTTCGTTTTTAAATCCCGTATTTTTGTATAATCAGGACGCATTCCTGTTAATAAACTCGCACGTGTTGGTCCGCAAACTGCTTGTTGACAGTAATTATTTTGAAACACCGTTCCCATTTTCGCTAATCTATCAATATTTGGAGTTTTAATTAATGTATTGCCATAACAACCTAAAATAGTCTTCAAATCGTCAACGGCGATAAAAAGTACGTTTGGTTTTGTTTTTTCTTGAGCGATTATAGGTGAAAATGATAATAAACCTAAAAGGGATGCTGCGATTAATTTTTTCATTATTATTTATAAATTATTATTTAAATTTTTAGACTCTGTGAATTGAATTTAGTTTAACGATTATTTATTTTAAAACCCATAAAATAGGATTTCGAACCGGCATATTCCTCACAATTTCAGGCGTAGTAAAATTGGCGTTAAGCGATTTCCACAATTCTATGTATTTTTTATTTTTAAAAGCCAATCCACCGAAAAGCAAATTGGAGTGTCGAACAGGCCATTCGTCCCAATACATTACATCGTGTTGGTACTTCCAAAGTGATTTATTTTCGATGAAAGGAAACATGAATTTTATTCCTAATTCTATATTTTTACTATCGCTGGTAGTATAGGCAAAAAGATTGTCTTTTTTTGTAGATAAAATCTGACAAATACTGGTCATTGCATCCAAATTAAATAACGAATAACCATACGGTTTTGTTCTTTTTAATTCCAATGGAAAACTACCGTCTTTCTCCATTTGATTAGGTAACAAGGTGTTTTTATAAAAATTTCTACAGAAATCTTTCGTTTTTTCATCACCAATTAAATCTGCAAATGCGGCAACTTGCATCGTCCAACAAACACTGTGATTGTTTCCATTATCACGTTCTGCAATTCCATATTCATGTGTGGTAATCCAATTTAAATAATTGGAAAACCATAATTTTATAGTTTCTAAATCGGATGCAGAAAGGGATCCTGAATTTTCAATAGCGTGAATAGCTTTTGTAACTTCAACCAAATGAATAGTATCTATAATTCCAATTCCCCTTCCAGTTGCCACGCCCTTTATAGCTTGAGCATAAAGCAAATTGGCATTCATCTTAGTATCTTCATTTACAAACCAAGCTTTTAAATGTTCAGCTAATTTCTGAGCGTATTTATTATCATTTGTTAAAACATAAGCGGAAGCCAATGCACCCGATAATTGACTGAAATGGATTAAAGCTTCGCGGTGTTCAGTAAAATTTGTAGGATTAGTTAAACCATCTTTACGAATATAAGGGCCGTTAGGATTTTTATCGTCTGGCCACCAGTAATCTCCTTCTGAATAGAAATCGTGCTTGTTTCCAGTACTTTTTTCGCAAAATGAAGAAGTAATTGTTTTAGGAGTTTCTTTTATATAAAGATTGGCATTTTCAAGTTCGCGGCTTCTTTCAATTTCATTTAAATTAAAAGCCATTTTCATATTGGAACAACTCAAAAGAGAGACCCATGATAATAA
>JARXAC010000029.1:0-8822 GCA_029866065.1 Flavobacterium sp. | reverse complement strand
GCGTGTTTAAACATAACTTTTAACTTGATTAATCAAATTTTTTTCAAAATCATTAATAATTATTTTTTTAATTTAGGAACACCAATAAAATCATTAATAATCTTTTTTAATTTATCAATAAAAAACAAGGGTTTTTAAAATGGTTGGGCAATGGTTGGGCAACTATTAAAAAGAAAAAACGCAAACTCTTAATTTATAAGGGTTTACGTTTTAAAAGTGCGGATAATAGGACTCGAACCTACACGCCTTGCGGCACCAGATCCTAAGTCTGGCATGTCTACCAATTTCACCATATCCGCAAAATTGAGTGTGCAAATATACAATTAAATATAAATTATGGATAAAAATTTATAAAAATATTTCAAACTCTTTTTTGTATTTTTGAAATTCTAAAAAACGAATCTATTAATATGAATACAATAAAAACCTACGTTCAAGAAAATAAGTCTCGCTTTATCAACGAGCTAATTGAATTATTAAAAATGCCTTCTGTAAGTGCTGATCCCGCTTATTCTCAAGACATATTCAACACTGCCGATGCCGTGAAATTAAGTCTTGAAAATGCCGGTTGCGACTTGGTAGAAATTTGCGATACTCCCGGATATCCGATTGTTTATGGAGAAAAAATTATCGATAAATCACTACCAACCGTTTGGTTTACGGACATTATGATGTACAACCACCAGATCCAATCGAACTTTGGACTTCCCCTCCATTTGAACCCGTAATAAAAATAACGGATATTCATCCTGAAGGCGCCATTTTTGCTCGAGGCTCTTGCGATGATAAAGGACAAATGTACATGCATGTGAAAGCTTTAGAATATATGGTGCAATCGAATTCTTTGCCATGTAATGTGAAATTCATGATTGAAGGCGAAGAAGAAGTGGGCTCTAAAAGCTTAAGCTGGTTTGTAGAACGCAATCAAGAAAAACTAAAATGCGATGTAATTTTGATTTCTGATACCGGAATGATTTCCAACCAGCAGCCATCAATTACCACAGGATTACGTGGCTTGAGTTATGTAGAAGTAGAAGTTACAGGTCCAAATCGTGACTTGCATTCTGGATTGTACGGCGGGGCTGTTGCCAATCCAATCAACGTGCTTTCCAAAATGATTGCGTCACTTCACGATGAAAATAATCACATTACGATTCCTGGTTTCTACGATAATGTAGAAGAATTATCACTTGAAGAACGTACTGAAATGGCAAAAGCACCTTTCAATTTAGAAAATTACAAAAAGGCATTGGACTTAAATGACATTTATGGAGAAACAGGTTATGTAACCAATGAAAGAAATTCAATACGACCTACCTTAGATGTAAACGGAATTTGGGGCGGTTATATCGGTGAAGGGGCAAAAACTGTAATTGCTAGTAAAGCTTTCGCAAAAATATCCATGCGCTTGGTTCCAAATCAAGATTGGGTAACTATCACCGAACTGTTTACAAAACACTTTACCGATATTGCGCCTGCTGGAGTTACCGTAAAAGTAACCCCGCATCATGGCGGTCAAGGATATGTGACACCCACAGACAGTATTGGCTACAAAGCCGCAAATAGGGCCTACACAGAAACCTTTGGCGTTCCTGCAATTCCGGTTCGTTCTGGGGGAAGTATTCCAATTGTAGCGTTGTTTGAAAAAGAATTAAAAAGCAAAACTATTTTAATGGGATTTGGATTGGATAGCGATGCCATACACTCACCAAACGAACATTTTGGTATTTTTAATTACCTAAAAGGAATTGAAACCATTCCATTGTTTTACAAATACTTTGTTGAATTAAGTAAATAATAGTTACCTAAAACAAAAAACCCGGGTTCAATCTAATGAACCCGGGTTTTTTATTATTTATTAGCCTATTTCAATAAAGCATCTAATTGCTCTGAAAGTTTTGGAGACGACGGTCTTGCAGCATCTGCACTTACAATTTTTCCACTTGGATCAATCAATATGAATCTAGGAATGCTATTGATACTGTAGCTTTTCATGAAGTCGGAATTCCAATCTTTATCTGCAAAAAGCTGCACTCCACCCAATTGTTTTTCAGCCACAAATTTTTTCCATTTATCAAAATCTTTTTGAACATCTACCGAGATACTCACAAAAGCAATATTTTTACCTTCGTATTTCTCTTCTGTCTTTTTCAAAAATGGAATTTCAGCACGACAAGGGCCGCACCAAGTTGCCCAAACATCTATGTAAACATACTTCCCTTTAAAATCGGATAGCTTCGTATTCCCTCCTTTAAAATTCAAGTAATCAAACGGCGCAGACATTGTATTATTAAGCAATTGCTTTTTTTGAGCTTCACCATAATATTGCTTCATTCCTATTTTATTCCCTTCGATATTCTTTTTTTGCAATTCAATAAATGCAGGATCTAAATTACTACTTTCTAATTTTGCCAAGTTTGCATTGCTTATTTCATCGACCTTAGTGTTAAATTCTGTTTCTTTTAATGCAAATATTTTATCGGAATCTACTTTGCTTTCTTCAATGGTAGCTTGTGCTAAAAAATTGTTTTCATTTGCTCCAATACCTGAATAAATAATCGATTCGTCAAATTTTTTGGCATCCATTTTTAAATATAAGTCGTAACCGTTTTTCAAATACATACTAGTCACTTCTACTCCATCATACATTTGATAAAAACCTTCTTTGACATTTAAAGTGTCTTTAAAAAATCCGTCTTTATTAACTTGCATTTTTTTATACTCCTTTTTATTGTCTCTTATAGATATAAAATCATTGTTTTTGTTAGCGATTTCAGCTTTAAAAATCACAAAGTTATTGGTTTGAGCAACAGCTAAAACTGAATAACCAAATAACATTCCGATCAAGAATATTTTTTTCATTAGTTTTTAAAATTAAATTAGACCTCAAATATAAGGTATTTAAATTTTTAAAATAAATTTTTATCACTAAAACCTTAATCAAAAACAAAATAGTATTTTTGCAATCTAAAATTACTATAATGTATAGAAGTCATTCTTGTGGCGAGTTAAACGCTACTCATATTAACACACAAGTTACTCTTGCGGGTTGGGTTCAAAAATCGCGTGACAAAGGATTCATGAATTGGGTTGATTTACGCGATCGTTATGGCGTTACCCAATTGCTATTTGACGAAAGTCGTACCGAGAAAACCATTTTTGAATTGGCGAAAACGCTCGGTCGAGAATTTGTAATTCAAGTAAAAGGAACCGTTATTGAGCGCGAATCCAAAAACGCAACTATGGCTACTGGCGAAATTGAAATATTAGTTTCGCAACTGACGATTTTAAATGCGGCGCTAACACCGCCTTTTACTATAGAAGATGAAACGGACGGTGGTGAAGACATCAGAATGAAATACCGTTATTTAGATATTCGTAGAAATCCGGTAAAAAACAACTTGCTTTTTCGCCATAAAGTGGCCATGGAAGTTCGAAAATACCTTTCTGATTTGGATTTTTGTGAAGTGGAAACTCCGTATTTAATTAAATCAACTCCGGAAGGCGCAAGAGATTTTGTGGTTCCAAGTAGAATGAATGCAGGACAATTTTATGCGTTACCGCAATCGCCACAAACCTTCAAACAATTGTTGATGGTGGGTGGAATGGACAAATATTTCCAAATCGTAAAATGTTTCCGTGATGAAGATTTACGTGCCGACAGACAACCAGAATTCACGCAAATAGATTGTGAAATGGCTTTTGTTGAGCAAGAAGATATATTGAATGTTTTTGAAGGATTGACCCGTCATTTATTAAAAGAAATCAAAGGCATTGAAGTGAAAAAATTCCCAAGAATCACCTATGATTATGCGATGAAAACTTACGGAAATGACAAACCAGACATTCGTTTCGGAATGGAGTTTGGGGAGTTGAACGAAGTGGCGCAACACAAAGATTTTTCTATTTTCAATACTGCTGAATTGGTTGTAGGAATTGCTGCTCCAGGAACGGGAGACTATTCGCGTAAAGAAATTGACGCCTTAATTGATTGGATGAAACGTCCACAAATTGGCGCTTTAGGAATGGTTTATGTAAAATGCAATGAAGATGGAACTTATAAATCATCGGTTGATAAATTTTACGATCAAGAAGATTTAGCAAAATGGGCGCAAATAACTGGCGCAAAACCAGGCGACATGCTATTCGTACTTTCCGGTCCAGCCGATAAAACTAGAACACAGCTTTCCGCTTTACGAATGGAATTAGCGACTCGCTTGGGATTAAGAAATCCGGCAGAATTTGCGCCATTATGGGTGGTTGATTTTCCTTTATTAGAATTAGATGAGGCATCGGGAAGATGGCACGCTATGCACCATCCATTCACTTCTCCAAAACCGGAAGACATGGAATTATTGGCCACCAATCCAGGAAAAGTTCGAGCCAATGCGTATGATATGGTGCTGAACGGAAACGAAATTGGCGGTGGTTCTATCCGAATTCACGATAAAGCAACACAACAATTAATGTTTAAATATTTAGGTTTCACCGAAGAAGAAGCTAAAAATCAATTTGGTTTCTTGATGGACGCCTTTCAATTTGGTGCGCCACCACACGGCGGATTGGCATTTGGTTTGGATCGACTGGTTGCTATTTTGGGTGGTCAAGAAACAATTCGTGATTTTATTGCCTTTCCAAAAAATAATTCGGGACGCGATGTCATGATAGATGCGCCTTCAATTATCGATGAAAATCAGTTAAACGAGTTGCATATTAAGTTGAAAATGGAATAATTTCTTAGGGGAAAAACCCCGAAAACACTGAATATCAATATTTTTGCAAAAAAAATACACACAAATGATTTTCGTATTACAATAAAGTTTACATTTGTCACATTATAAATTATTATTTTTTTACAATGCGTACAGGTACAGTTAAATTTTTCAATGAATCAAAAGGTTACGGATTCATTACAGACGAAGAAACAGGAAAAGACATCTTCGTGCATGCTTCAGGAATCAGAGCGGAAGAATTACGCGAAGGTGACAGAGTAAGTTACGAAGAAGAAGAAGGTAGAAAAGGTAAAGTTGCTGCACAAGTTGCAGTACTTGAAGACTAAAAATATATATATTTTTGTTACCTAAAGTGTAAACGTTCCGAAATGATTCGGAACGTTTTTTTTTGCCTTTATTTAAAAAATTACTCCTAAAATACCGTTTCCGTCAAGTCTATTTTTTCCCAAGAAAATAGTAACATTAAACGTTGAAAATTACAATTATTTATAATCTATAAAAATTTTAAAAATAGTTTCATAAATTTCTATTTTTTCGTTGCTAAATCAATTATTGAAAGTTATCTTTGCGTCAAAATTCTAAGGTTTAAAACTCATAGTATGCAAACAAGTTTATCAAGTTATTTACCAATATTAATGCAAATGCTTTTGGCGGTTGGATTTGTAGTGGGAATGATCATTGCTTCAGGCAAATTAGGACCTAAAAGATCGTCTGCCACAAAAGACAAAAATTTTGAGTGCGGAATCGAATCTCAAGGGAATGCTAGAATACCATTTTCAGTAAAATATTTCGTTGTTGCTATACTTTTCGTGCTTTTTGATGTGGAAGTTATTTTCTTATATCCTTGGGCAATCAATTTTAAGGAGTTGGGAATGGAAGGAATGTTGAAAATGGTCATTTTTATGGCCTTACTTTTAGTTGGTTTTTTCTATATCATCAAAAAGAAAGCGTTAGAGTGGGAATAAATAATTATTTTAAACGTTGAATTTTAAATTTTATGTGATGTCATTTAATTTATAATTCAAAATTTATAATTCGTAATAATAAAAATGACTGAATCTAAAACAAAAATGGTTGATGCTCCAGAAGGGGTTGTAGGAGAAGGATTTTTCGCTACAAAACTAAATGATGTCGTAGGTCTTGCTAGAGCCAATTCGCTTTGGCCTTTACCCTTTGCAACTTCTTGTTGCGGAATTGAATTTATGGCTACCATGGCCTCTCATTATGACTTAGCACGTTTCGGTTCTGAAAGAGTGAGTTTTTCTCCTCGTCAAGCGGATATGCTAATGGTAATGGGAACTATTTCCAAAAAAATGGCGCCAATTTTACGTCAGGTTTACGAGCAAATGGCTGAACCTCGTTGGGTAATAGCAGTTGGAGCTTGTGCTTCATCAGGAGGAATTTTCGATACCTATTCTGTACTTCAAGGGATAGACAAAGTGATTCCTGTTGACGTTTACGTTCCTGGATGTCCTCCAAGACCGGAGCAAATTGTAGATGGCGTGATGAAATTGCAAGAATTGGTTAGATCCGAATCGGTACGAAGAAGAAGTTCTCCAGAATACCAAGAATTATTAGCTTCTTATAACATCAAATAATGGCATTAGAAACCTCTGAAATTCAAGAAAAATTAGTTGCAACATTTGGCGAAAGTGTGTTTAATTTTACTCAGGAAAAATCTATTTTCTCACTTGAAGTAGCTTCCGATAAAATTACCGCGGTTTTACTCTTTTTAAAAAATGACGAAACGTTGCGTTTTAACTTTCTAACCGATTTGTGTGGAATTCACTATCCTGATAATGACGAAAGTCATCAATTCACAGTAGTTTATCACCTTCATAATTGGATTGATAATGTTAGAATCAAAATAAAAGCTTACTTGCCAGGATCCAATCCAGAAATTAAAACCGTATCCACAATTTTTCTTTGTGCCAATTGGATGGAAAGAGAAACGTATGATTTTTACGGAATAAACTTTGTTGGTCACCCACAATTGAAGCGAATTTTAAATATGGACGAGATGATTTCTTTTCCAATGAGAAAAGAATTTCCAATGGAAGACGGCGGAAGAACAGACAAGGACGACCGATTTTTCGGTAGAACAATAGATAATTACTAAAAAAAACAATATATAATTTTTCACATTAAATAAATGTCAGAACTATTATTACCACCAGAGCATCGATATGCTGAAATAGTAAAAAAGCGTCAAAATGAAGATGGAAGCGAACTTTCAATTCTGAATTTAGGACCAACGCACCCTGCAACTCACGGTATTTTCCAAAATATTTTGTTAATGGATGGAGAGCGAATTTTAGAAGCGGAACCTACCATTGGATACATCCACAGAGCTTTTGAAAAAATTGCTGAAAACCGACCTTTTTACCAAATCACCCCACTTACGGATAGAATGAATTATTGTTCCTCGCCAATTAATAATATGGCGTGGTGGATGACTGTTGAAAAATTATTAGATATTGAAGTTCCGAAAAGAGCACAGTATTTAAGAGTTATCGTAATGGAATTGGCAAGAATTACCGATCACTTGATTTGTAATTCTATTCTTGGTGTAGATACTGGAGCTTATACTGGTTTCTTATATGTATTCCAATTTAGAGAAAAAGTATATGAAATCTACGAAGAAATTTGTGGCGCTCGTTTGACAACAAATATGGGAAGAATTGGTGGTTTCGAAAGAGATTGGTCGCCGGAAGCTTTCCGCAAATTGGATGTGTTTTTGGAAGAATTTCCAGTGGCATGGAAAGAATTTGAAAACTTATTTGAAAGAAACAGAATTTTTATTGATAGAACGGTAAATGTGGGTCCAATATCAGCTGAAAAAGCAATTTCTTACGGATTTACAGGCCCTAATTTGCGTGCTGCAGGTGTTGATTATGACGTTCGTGTGGCACAACCCTATTCTTCTTATGAGGATTTTGATTTCAAAATTCCCGTAGGAAAATCCGGCGATACTTACGATCGTTTTTGCGTTCGTAATGCCGAAGTATGGGAGAGTTTGAGTATTATTCGTCAAGCTTTAGATAAAATGCCCGCTGGAAATGAATTCCACGCAGACGTTCCGGCTTATTATTTACCTCCAAAAGAGGACGTTTATCACGATATGGAATCTTTGATTTACCATTTCAAAATTGTAATGGGTGAAGTTCCTGTTCCAGTTTCAGAAGTTTACCACGCCGTTGAAGGTGGAAATGGAGAATTAGGATTTTATTTAGTTACCGACGGAAGTAGAACGCCTTACCGATTGCATTTTAGAAGACCTTGTTTTATTTATTATCAAGCCTATCCTGAAATGATTGTGGGAGCGTTATTATCAGATGCGATAGTTATTTTATCAAGTTTGAATGTAATTGCTGGAGAGTTAGACGCATAATGATTTAAGATTTCTGAATTTAGAATAAAATACAGAAAGAAAATAGAATATGTTATTGAATGAAGATTGCCGATTATAGATTGAAAAACCAATTATGAAGTTTTGAAAATCTAAAATCTAAAATCTAAAATCTAAAATAAATAATGGAACATACACATTACAAACAAGAAATTAATATCACTGATGCTTTGATGACTCGTATCAATGAGTTGATCAGTCATTATCCTGAAGACAAAATAAAATCGGCATTATTGCCTGTTTTGCATGAAGTTCAAGATGCTCATGACAATTGGTTGAGTATAGAATTAATGGATAAGGTAGCCGAAATTTTAAAAATCAAACCTGTTGAAGTTTATGAAGTGGTTTCATTTTATACGATGTACAACCAAAGACCAATTGGAAAATACATGTTTGAATTCTGTCAAACCTCACCTTGTTGTTTAAATGGAGTGGAAGATTTGATGGATTACACTTGCAACAAATTAGGAGTAAAAGTGGGCGAACCAACTGCAGACGGACTTTTTGAGGTTCGTGGTGTAGAATGTTTAGGCGCTTGTGGTTATGCTCCAATGATGCAATTAGGTGATTTCTATAAAGAACATCTTACCAAAGAAAAAATCGATCAATTGATTGTTGATTGTAAAGAAGATAAAATTACGTTACACGATAAATAATATGTCACAAAAAATATTATTAGA
>JARXAC010000016.1:0-45042 GCA_029866065.1 Flavobacterium sp. | reverse complement strand
GAAGCCAAACTGCCATCGGGTTTTGTGAAAAACTGGTTGAATAGAGGATCCATCACCATCCAACGACCATCGCTCCAAACTTCAACTAACATGTGTCCTCCAAAATGCCCATTGGCATACATTTGCCCAATTCGGGTTGGAAACCCCATTGCCATATAGGTACGAACCAATACTAAAGAGGCACTTCCACAAGCCCCACTAACATCCAACAAATCCAATTCGGAGGAACGCATGTGTTTTGCTTTAAAACTTTGAGGGCTGTAAGTAAACAGTTGCTTCTTGTTTTCCAATTGCAATCGGTAAGTAACGTTCATGGCACGCTTTACAGTTTGTTCTATATTTTCATGATGTAATTTGGACTCCTGCATAATATGTTTTCCCAATTGCTGAAAAAGATCTTCGGTATAATTGGCGTCTATTTTAAAAATAATTGCCAATGCGAGGAAAAATCCAGTGCAAAAAACCAATATCGTTCGAAAGGGCAGTAAATAAGTGCTGAATTTATAGATGCTTTTTTTCATGTTGAAAGAAGGAGTTATTTGTTTGGTAAATCGGTTATTTGGTGAATTGGATATTTGGTAATTTGGTGAATCGATTAAACTTTTCTAAACAATTATAGGGTTGCTCTTTTAACCACCGATTAAACGGTAAATGGATGCATATTGTTTGGCGAGTGATTCGGCACTAAATCTAGTTGCATTTTTAAACCCATTATTAATTAGGCTGTCTCTATATTCTTTATTATCGATTATTTTTTTAAAACCTAAGTGAATATCCTGAATATCAAAAGAATCAACTATGTGAGCCGCATTTCCTGCAATTTCTGGCATTGATGAAGTATTTCCTGTAATACAAACTCTTCCAACAACATTGGCTTCTATTATTGGCATACCAAATCCTTCCAACATAGAAGCCAAACATAAAATATCACACTTGTTATATTCTTCACGTACTTCTTCATCTGTCAATCTTCGGTCATGAAGTTCCAAATTAATTTCATTTTCTAGTATCAAATCTTTGATTTCCGCATCAATTTTTCCAATGATAACTAAGGTGCATTTTATCCCTTTTAGTGCAGGGATAATTCGCTTTAAATTTTTATTACCAGCGGTACCAATCTGCAGAATCCGAGGGTTTTCAGAATCAAATGGTTTGTCGCTTCGCTTGAATTCTGGTGAAATACATACGTAAATAACTTCAATTTTATTCGGATTACATTTTACCCAAGATATTAAATCATTTTTGGTAGCGTTGGAAATTGCTGTAATAATTTTAGATTTAAAAACAGGCATGTCAAACCATAAGTGTTTAAATATTTTATGTTTCATACCCTTGGTTTCGTGCAACATTCCACAGTCCAAAACGGTGAGTATGGTTTTAGATTTTTTCAAAAAAGCCGCAACATAATGAATGTCTCCAGTAATGTGGTTGACATCGCCTTGATTGTTCCAACAAAATAAAGCATTACGAAATCTATTTAAAAAACCACTACTTTCAAAAGGCATTACTCTATTTACTATTTCAAACTCCTGCAGCAAATACTGTTGCATCAATTGAAAATAAATTTCAACACTAAAATTGCCTAATGCACGGGGCTTTCTATTAAAGAAAACAACTTTTAATTTTTTATTTGTCTCGATTCCCATTGAATAAAATGATATTCATCATTTATTAAAGTAGTAATTAATTGCTCGTTACTAATTGAATATTCCCAATTTAGCAAACTTTTTGCTTTCGTATTATCACCATAAATTTCTTCCAAATCTACAGGTCTAAAAAGTAATGGGTCCACTTGAATGTATTTTTCAACATCTAAATCCAATTGATTCATGACAATTGAAATTAATTCAGTTAAGGACATTACATTTCCCGAACATATTAAAAAATCGTCGGCTTTGTGGTGTTGTAATATTTGCCACATAGCCTCAACATATTTTGGTGCATAACCCCAATCTCTTTTAATACTAGTATTTCCTACTAAAATGGGATTGTTATTCATCCCGAGTTTTATTTTTACTGCTGCATTTATAATTTTTTTTACAACATAATTAGGCCCTCTTAAAGCAGATTCGTGGTTAAATAAAATACCACAAGAACTAAAAATATGATTGGCTTCACGGTAATTTACTGTTAGCCAATGCGCTGCTGCTTTTGAAACTCCATAAGGACTGGCAGGATGAAATATCAAACTTTCTGTAAGTGGTAAATCAGAAGTTCTTACATTACCAAACATTTCACTACTAGAGGCTTGATAAAAACGAGTGCTTGATTTTAGTTTTTTTATTCCCTCCAACCAATGCAAAACACTCATAATATTATAATTTAATGTATTGATTGGATCAATAAAAGAGTAACCTACACTACTTTGAGCGCCTAAATTATAAACTTCATCAGGTGCGTATTTTTTTAATATTTTTTCAATTGTTTCAGGTTCACTATTTGAAATTTCAACCATTTCAATTTCAGATTGAATACCTAAATAATTTAAATTTGAAAAATTGGGATTCAAAAGACTTCGGGTTATTCCAATGACTTTATACCCTTTTTCTAATAAAAGTTTACTCAAATAGGCACTGTCCTGTCCTGAAATTCCAATTATAATTGCTGTTTTCAAATTTTTAATTCAAATTTTGACTTAAAATAGTTGCCCAGTACCTACTCCATGTATAATTCCCTTTTTTAAATTGAGAAATGGCATACTGGTTTTTTTTGGTTAATACCCAGCTAGCGTGCTCCTCCGTTTTATTCTTGTCATTAATTCCCAACAACCAATCTTGAAAAGGAAATGTGAATCCCATTTTTGGTCGGTTCCAAATTTCTTTAGGTAGTAAATCAGTAAAAGCGTTAATAAGTAACGATTTTTTAGGTAATATCGCTTTGATTTCGGGAGCGATAGAATAAGCCAATTGCTGCACTTCTTTATCTAAAAAAGGAACACGAACCTCCACCGCGTGCCACATGCTCGTACAATCACTGTCTTTCAAAAGTTGGTTTTGCATGTACAAATTGACTTCTTGAAAAGTAGCTTTATTGAAAGGAGCTAAAGAATTATATTTTTCAGAATTGGTATCTTGATTATTTACATAATAATTAGTAAGAACATTTAACAATTCCCAAACTTTTTGTTCCTTTATTTCCAATATCTTACTGATTTCACTAGGACAAAGAAATCCTCGATGAAATAAATATTCTCCTATAGAACCCTTTATATTTAAAAATGCTACTTTTTGATATTTGTCCTTGCCTAAATATTGTGCCAGTTTAAAAAAAGATCTTGGTATCCACTTTTTAATTTGAGTAATTTTACTTGAATTTACAAAGGAATTATATCCGCCAAATAATTCATCAGCTCCTAATCCACTTAGTACGGCTGTTAGACCAGCTTGCTTTGCATATTTACAAATAAAATAACTATTAATTCCATCGGTTGTAGGTTGATCCATCGCTAGAAGAACATCAGGTAAAGCTTCATAAAAATGTTCTTCAGAAACAGTAAAAGTACTATGATTAGCTCCAGTTTTTTGAATAATAATTTCTTGAAATTTTCTTTCTGAATAGGCCTCTTCATCAAACACAATTGATAAGGTTTGTAAAGATTCTTTTAAAATTGGTTGTGCTAAAAGCGTAAGCAAACTACTGTCTATTCCTCCACTTAAAAACAATCCTATGGGTGCATCTGAAATTAAGTGACGCGCTACAGCAGCAGTAATAACTTCTTTTACTTGTGCCAAAGCTTCTTTCTCATTATTGATTGTAGCGGCAAATTGAAACTGTGAAAAACAGTCTGTTGTAGTTTCTCCCGTAATTGTATTTAATGTTAATATGGTGCCTTTTTGAAGGGACGAAACACCTTTCAACGTTGTTATAGGCTCTGGTAAATGTCCAAAAGCCAAGAAATAAATGCGCCAATCTGGATTTTCTTCGAAACGTTTAAGTGCCTTAAAAGCTCTAATTTCTGAAGCAAAATACAATTTTCCATCTTCAAAAAAATAATACAGCGGTTTAATTCCCGCATGATCCCGAGCCAAAGTCATTTCGTTTTTGGCTTTGTTGTAAATTGCCAAAGAAAACATTCCATTAAATTTCTCAAAACAGGCATTTCCCCATTTTTCAAAAGCTTTTAATAGTACCTCCGTATCTGTTTTTGTTTTAAAAATAATTCCGTTGGCTTCTAATTCACTTCGAATTTCTTTATAATTATAAATTTCTCCGTTATAACTCAAAACCAAATTTTCATCTTCATTTATCATAGGTTGATGCCCAGCTGAAGATAGATCAATTATTGATAGTCGTCTATGGCCTAATGCAAGTTTATTATGAAAATACAAACCTGAATCGTCAGGACCACCTCGATGCATAGCATCGCGCATTTTCAAAATATCTTCTTTAAGTGTAGTTGAAGTAGAATCAACAATTCCTGCTATTCGGCACATAGTTTTTTATCTAAATATGAAAATAAATTAAATTTTCATAATTCATTTTAATTGATTGAATTTAAAACTGATAATTAGTTTTGAGATTTAAATTATTTAGTTATTTCTATTTAATCTAACAAACAGAAAATTTCCTTATCCAGGATTTGGATATAATTTCCCTCAAAGAGTATTTTTTTATGTACAATTAATCGGTTATGATTTTATAATCTTCCATCTACTTCCGTACCCAAAATTCCTTTTACATCATACAAAACACTAATTTGTTTTTGAAGTAATGCTAAATCTAATTCTAAGAAATCCTTGTGAGCCACTCCCATTATAACAGCATCAAATTGCTGCACAGGTAATTTAGTCAGGGTGTTTAACCCATATTCATGTTTCACTTCGCTCGGATCCGCCATTGGGTCGTAAATCGTAACTTTTATTCCATAATCAGCAATAGCATTAACAACATCAACAATTTTTGTATTACGAACATCAGGACAATTTTCTTTAAAAGTAATCCCCATCATTAATAAGGAGGCCCCATTAATTACAATGCCTTTCTTTATCATCAGTTTGACTACCTGTGAGGCTACGTACTCACCCATGCTGTCATTCAAACGTCGGCCTGCTAAAATAATCTCTGGATGATAGCCAAATTCCTGTGCGCGTTGGGCTAAATAATAAGGATCAACGCCAATGCAATGTCCTCCAACTAATCCTGGCTTGAAAGGTAAAAAATTCCATTTTGTTCCCGCCGCCTTTAAAACAGCTTGTGTATCAATATCCATTAAGTTAAAAATTTTTGCCAATTCATTGACAAAAGCAATGTTAATATCTCGTTGTGAATTTTCAATTACTTTGGCGGCTTCGGCTACTTTTATATTAGGAGCTAAATGGGTTCCAGCAATAATTACACTTTTATACAGTTCATTAACTTTTTGACCAATTTCAGGTGTTGACCCTGAAGTTACTTTTAATATTTTCTCTACAGTATGCTCTTTATCTCCAGGATTAATTCGTTCTGGTGAATAGCCTGCAAAAAAGTCAATATTAAATTTCAAACCCGATATTTTTTCTAAAACTGGCACGCATTCCTCTTCAGTTGCGCCTGGGTAAACAGTTGATTCATAAATTACAATATCCCCTTTTTTCAAAACTTTACCAACCGTTTCACTAGATTTATACAACGGTGTTAGATCAGGACGGTTATTTTTATCCACTGGAGTTGGAACGGTAACAATGTAATAATTGCAATCGGCTATAGCAGAACTATCGGTAGAACATAATAAACCATTTTGGTTATTTTTAAAATCTTTAACTAATACTTTTTGTAAGACTTCGTCTGAAACTTCCAAAGTACTATCGGTACCCGAAACCAATCCGTTTATCCTAGTTTCATTAATATCAAATCCTACAACAGAATATTTTGTGGCAAATAATCGTGCTAAAGGGAGACCAACGTATCCTAATCCTATTACTGCAATTTTAATTTTCATTTTAAATCTTTGAATTTTATGTGTTAATCTTTATGAAAAAAATTCTAGTTGAAATTTATTTACTTTAAATTTTCCCAATACCATTTTACTGCTTCTTTTAACCCCAGTTTAATATTATATTTAGGATTATATCCCAGTAATTTTTTTGCTTTATCTATACTTGCCAAAGAATGGGGAATATCCCCCGCTCTATTTGGTCCATATACAATTGTAACATCCTGTATTTTTGAGTCAAATGCTGCTAAATATTCCTTTAAATAACCAACTAATTGCGTTAAAGTAGTTCGATCACCAAAGGCGGTGTTGTAAACTGTGTTTATGGCCTCAGAATTTTGAGTGGTCATGGCCAACTCATTCATCTGAATTACATTATCAATATAGGTAAAATCTCGAGAAAAATTTCCATCCCCATTAATAATAGGGCTTTCATAATTCATAAATTGTTTTACAAATAAAGGAATTACAGCCGCATAAGCGCCATTAGGATCTTGCCTCCGACCAAAAACATTAAAATATCGTAACCCAATTGTTTCCAAACCATATGTTTTACTAAATATTTCTGCATATATTTCATTTACGTATTTTGTAATAGCATAAGGCGATAGTGGCTTTCCAATAACTTCTTCGATTTTAGGCAAATTCACCGAATCCCCATATGTAGAAGAACTTGCAGCATAAACAAAACGTTTCACTTTGGCATCTCTAGCTGCTATTAGCATATTCAAAAATCCAGATACATTAACCTCATTAGTAGTAATGGGATCTTTAATTGAACGAGGTACTGAACCTAATGCTGCCTGATGTAAAACAAAATCAACCCCTTGAACTGCTTCAATGCACACTTTTATATTTCGAATATCACCTTCAATTAATCGAAAGTTAGGGTTATTAATACAATCTATTAAATTATGCAAATGACCGGTTGCAAAATTATCCAAACAAACTACTTTATAGCTTTTTGCTAAAAAATATTCACACAAATTGGATCCAATAAATCCTGCTCCTCCTGTAACTAATATAATTTGATTTTTATTTGGCATTTTTTTCTATTTCAATTGTAAATATTCTATTTAATAGATTTTACAAATTCAACAATCTTCTCACACGCTTTGCCGTCTCCATAAGGATTATGTAATCCACTCCTCTTATCATATTTTTCTTCATTATTTAATAAGTTGTTACACTCAAATATAATTTTTTCTTTATCTGTTCCAACCAAAATTACAGTTCCAGCATCAACCGCTTCAGGACGCTCAGTGGTATCTCTCATTACTAAAACTGGTTTTCCTAAACTTGGGGCTTCTTCTTGTACACCTCCCGAATCAGTAATAATCAAATAAGATTTGTTCATTAACCAAACAAATGCAGGATAAGACAAAGGATCAATTAATTTAATATTCCCAATTTCGGATAATAATTTATATACCGGTTGCTGAACATTTGGGTTTAAATGCACCGGATAAATAATTTGAACATCTAAATTTGTTTGAGCTATTTCTTTCAGAGCTTCACAAATAGTAATAAATCCTTGCCCATGATTTTCCCTACGGTGTCCCGTTACCAGTATTATTTTTTTATTGGGTTCAATAATCGTTTTTAAATTTTCTATTTCTGGATTAATAATGTTTTCAACTCTGAGAGCGCTTTCTAATAAGGCGTCTATAACGGTATTTCCAGTTACCAAAATAGTATTTTCTGGCACATTTTCGTTCAACAAATTTTGTTTTGCTTGTTCTGTTGGTGCAAAATGATAATCAGTAATTCTGCCAGTAACCTGTCTATTTATTTCTTCTGGAAAGGGTGACAATTTATTGTGTGTTCTCAGTCCAGCTTCTACGTGGCAAACTTTCGCACCTGAGTAAAATGCTGCAATACTTGATGCCATTGTAGTGGTGGTATCGCCATGAACATAAACATAATCAGGTTGAAATTCTTCTAATATTGGTTTTAAACCTAATATAATATCTGACGTAAGTAAATATAAATTTTGATTGGGTTTCATTAAATTCAAATCGTAATTTGGGATAATTTCAAAAAAATCCATAACTTGATCCAACATTTCTCGATGTTGAGCAGTTACACAAACTCGAGTCTCAAATTGGTCTTTTTCATTTTGAAAAGCACGAACTAAAGGAGCCATTTTTATAGCTTCAGGTCGTGTTCCAAAAATAATTAGATTCTTAATCATTTTATTTTCTAAAAACTATCCTTTAAATAATTCTAAGTCGCTTGCTACCATTTCTTTAACCAATCCAGCTAAATCGTATTGTGGAACCCAACCCAATTGAGTTTTGGATTTTGTAGGGTCTCCAATTAATAAATCAACTTCTGTTGGTCGATAATATTGAGGATCTACACGTACTACAACTTTTCCAATTTCTAACTGAAATTCTGGATTTTCACACGCTTTTATTTTTGCGATTTCATTTTCATTTTCTCCTTCAAATGACAATTCTATACCCACTTCTGCGAATGCAAAACGAACAAAATCTCGAATATACGTGGTCACACCTGTTGCAATTACATAATCTTCAGCAACATCTTGTTGTAAAATTCTCCACATTGCTTCTACATAATCTTTGGCGTGTCCCCAATCTCTTTGAGAATTTAAATTACCCAAATACAAGCAATCCTGTTTTCCTAAAGCTATGGCTGCGGTTGCCATGGTAATTTTTCTAGTTACAAATGTTTCTCCTCTTCTTGGCGATTCATGGTTGAATAAAATTCCATTACAAGCAAAAATATTATAGGCCTCACGGTAATTTTTAGTAATCCAAAATCCATAAATTTTGGCAACTCCATAAGGAGATCTTGGATAAAATGGTGAATTTTCATCATAAAATCCTTTTTCATTTTTATTTTCTTCTAATCCACCGTACAATTCAGAAGTGGAAGCTTGATAAATTCTGGTTTTCTTTTCTAATCCTAAAATTCTTACCGCTTCTAATATTCTCAAAGTTCCTAAACCGTCAACATTAGCAACATATTCTGGAGAATCAAATGATACTTTTACATGTGACATTGCACCCAAATTGTAAATTTCATCAGGTTGAATTTCTTGTATAATACGAATTAAATTTGTTGCATCAGTTAGATCCCCATAATGCAATTTAAAATGTACATTATTTTCATGTTGATCTCTATATAAATGATCAATTCTTTGTGTATTAAATGAAGATGCTCTTCTTTTAATTCCATGAACAATATATCCTTTTTCTAATAATAATTCAGCTAAGTAGGAACCGTCTTGACCAGTAACACCTGTAATTAATGCTATTTTTTGATTAGTATCCATAATATTTGTATTGTATACGTTGATGTGGTTATTCGTTGATGAGGTTAATCGGGAAAAGTTAATTTGGTTATTTAGTTATTCGTTGATTTGGTTATTCGTTGATTTGTTTAATCGGGAAAAGTTAATTAGGTAATTTGGTAATTGAAAATACAATTTAACTATTGTTATTACTATTGAAATTGCAATTGAAATTGAAGTTTCTTCGATAAACAATTTTAACTTTCTAAACGATTAAACTTTCTAACCGATTAACCGATTAAACTTTCTTACATTTTCAATTCTTTATAATCCTTCAAATTTTCCAAAAACCAATTGTAAGTCATTTGGATTCCTTTTTCTAAATTTATTTGATAATTCCACCCTAAATTTTGCATTTTAGAAACATCTAATAATTTTCTTGGGGTTCCATCAGGTTTTGAATTATCCCAAATAATTTCTCCACTATGACCTACAATTTTTTGAATTAATAAGGCCAATTCTTTAATTGTCAGTTCTTTACCCGTTCCAATATTGTATAAGTAATCAGGCAATTTATTTTCTAATGCAAAAACTACTGCAGCGGCCATATCGTCAACAAATAAAAATTCTCTCAATGGGGTTCCGCTTCCCCATAGGGTTACAGGAGTATTATTGTTGATTTTTCCATCATGGAATTTTCTAATTAAAGCGGGTAATACATGAGAACTATTTAAATCGAAATTATCATGAGTTCCATATAAATTGGTAGGCATTAAGCTCACATAGTCTTTTCCAAACTGATTTCGAATGGCTTGACAACTTTTTACTCCAGTAATTTTGGCTAAAGCATACCATTCATTAGTGGCTTCTAACGAACCGGTCAATAAATATTCTTCTTTAAGTGGTTGTGGAGCCAATTTTGGATAGATACATGAGCTTCCCAAAAAAATAAACTTATCAATTCCAAGTTCAAAAGCGGTGCTAATGAGATTATTTTGAATTTGCATGTTCTCCATTAAAAATTGGTAAGGAAAATCATTATTAGCTAGTATACCCCCTACTTTTGCCGCAGCATCAATAATTACGTCTGGTTTTTCTTTTGATAAAAAGATTAACACCGATTGCTGATTCCTTAGGTCTAAATCTTTACTACTGGCTCCAACTAAATTGGAGTATCCTTTTGCAGACAGAATTCGCCAAATAGCACTTCCAACCATTCCGTTATGACCTGCTATGTATATTTTAGAATTTAAATTCATGTATATAAAACTAAATTTAATTTATTTATTTCCAGCTTTTATTCTTTTAGGAGAATTAAAATTTAATTACAAATTCCATGGCTTCGCCCCGTCAGTCACTTTTTTTTAACTAACAAGGTAAAAATATTAAATAAATTACTACTTTTATTCTTTAGAAATAGTAATTATAAACCCTAGTTCTTTTAAAACTAATTTGATTTTATTTTTATCAACCTGCGAAACTGTTCCTTCTTTTCCTTGAAAAGGCCCTTTTGATATTGTTAAACTATCTCCGGGTTGTATTCCACTAACTTCAATCGAACTTAAAACCCCTTTCAAGCTAGCTTTCAACACTTCTATTTCCTGTTCTTCAATAACTGCGGGCTTTCCTAACCAAAATAAATAACGCACCACCCCCGGAACTTCAAAAACTATATTTCTGTTTTTTTCTTCAATATTAACAAATACATAAGATTTTATTAGTGGTATCTCCACTTTTTTCTTTCTGTCTGACCATTGTTTAATTTCTGTAATCATCGGACAATACACCTCAACACCTAATTTTTCAAGACCTTCAACTACTTTTTTTTCATTCTTTGGTCGAGTATAAATTGCAAACCAAGCCATACTTAGAATTCTTTAGTTTTAGTTTCAGCATCATAAATCAATAATCCTTTTCCATCGTATTTTTGAGTGATAAAAAACTGAATCTTACGTTTAATTTCATTCTCAATTTTTAATGATAAATTTTCGATATATTCAGTGTTTAATTCATCACCAATAACAACCACATCAATAGTTCCGCTGTCAATTCCATTTGCATAATCACCTATAACTATAACTTTTTTTACTTCTCCCATTCTGTCCAAAACCATTTCCACAATAGAATCCAATCCAATATGTTGGAAAATAATATTTTTTAGTGTTTTATAAAGGGGGTGTTTTGTATTTGCTTTGTAGGAGATTCTATTTTGAACTGCTTCTTTTTTTAGATAACCTGCTTCTTCCAAATTGTTTAACTCTTTACGAATTGCATTTGTAGATTCATGCATTTCATCCGCCAAACCACGCAAATGGCCCTTATTGGCAGCGTTTATAAAAAACTTTACCAATATTCTAAGACGTGTTTTAGAAGTAATTAGAGTTTGAAGCATTTGTATACAATATTGAGTAACAAAAGTACTCATTAATTTTGATTAAACGATACTTAATATTAAGAAAATATAGTAACCTGTTTAACTCAAAATTAATTTGAAAAAAAAACCACCAATAATTGGTGGTTTTAAATATTATTTTGACCTATTAGAATTTTAATACTAATTCAGCACTATGTTGTATATGATTATTTAAAAGTGTGTTTTGTGTGAAACCATATTTACCCATTGATTGAATACGGAATCCAACGTTTGAATTCAACCACATATTGAAACCTAATCCAAAATTAGAAGACTGGTTTGAATTATCTCCTACTCTATTAATACCAAATCCAGCAACTAAATAAGGGTCGAAAGATGGAGAATTTATAAAAGCTTTTCCAAAATAAAATTTACCATTTAAATCTAATCCAAAATAGTTTTGATCGTCATTAATTTTTTTATCATTTTGTAATATATCTTTCGAAAGTTTATTTATACCTAAAGATCCCTCAATAGAAAATTGTTCGCTAATGATATTTTCAAAACTAACTTTTGAAATTGTAGGAACATAATTCCATTGATCAGAAACGTTAGCATATTGACCATTTTTGGTAGCAGTGTTATCAATAAAGTTAGCCCCAAATCCAATAATCCATTTTGGTTTAGCAGTGTTTTCTTGAGCTTCTACAGTTAAAGTTGATAATAATAAAAATAATACACTTAGTTTTTTCATGAGTTTAAAATTTTAAATTTAAGCAAATATATTACTTATTTCTTATGTTGTATAAAAATAAAAAGAAAATTATACTCCTAAACTAAATAATTTGTTAACAAATCGAAAAAAAACTATCCAAAACAAGTAATTTCAAAAAAAATTAAGTTATTTGTAAATAAAAATATTTTATATGACTCCTATTGCAATTGTACTACTTATGACTGTGTATTTTGGAATTTTGTTTCTAATTTCTCATTTTGTAAGTAAAAATAATACTGGAAATGAAGCTTTTTTTAAAGCCAATAAGAATTCTAAATGGTACTTAGTTGCTTTTGGGATGATTGGCACGGCGCTTTCAGGGGTTACATTTATTTCTGTTCCTGGCGAAGTGGGAAACCCAGAAACGCAATTCAAGTACTTCCAATTTGTTTTAGGCAATGCTATAGGGTTTATTATTATAGCAAAGGTTTTGCTTCCATTATATTACCGTATGAATTTAACTTCCATTTACGGCTATTTTGAACAAAGACTTGGCGGAACTAGTTATAAAACAGCGGCATCCATTTTTTTAATAAGTAGAACTATTGGTTCCTCATTTAGGTTGTATTTAGTGGTGATCGTTTTACAACGCTATGTTTTTGATTTTTACAAAATTCCTTTTGCTGTAACGGTATTAATTTCATTGCTTTTAATATTTGCCTATACTTATAAGGGGGGGTTAAAAACGATAATTATTACAGATACTTTGCAAACTTTTTTCTTAGTATCTTCTGTTTTTTTAACCATTTACTTCATTTGCAGTAGTTTGAATTTAGGGGCTTTTGAAGCATTTGAAACGGTAAAAAATAGTAATTATTCAAAGGTTTTTTTCTATGAAGATTATTTAAAAGGAACCTATTTTTTGAAACAAATTTTAGGAGGAATTTTTGTAACCATTGCAATGGTAGGGTTAGATCAGGATTTAATGCAAAAGAATTTGAGTTGTAATAATATTAAAGAAGCTCAGAAAAACATGTATACTTTTACCGGTATATTTGTAATAATCAATATATTCTTTTTAAGCGTTGGAGCTTTGCTTTATATTTATGCTGAGAAAAATGGAATTGAAGTTCCTAAAGATTTACTTACTGGAAAACCTAGAACTGATTTACTTTTTCCAGAAATCGCCTTTCATCATTTAGCTACGATTCCTGCAATTGTGTTTTTACTAGGTTTAACAGCTGCTACTTTTGCCACTACAGATTCGGCTTTAACAGCATTAACTACTTCTTTTTGTGTGGACTTTTTAGGTATGGATAAAGTTGAAAATGCTGCAAAAGCAAATATGGTAAGAACTAGACATTTCGTTCATATTGGTTTTTCAACATTGATGTTTTTGGTAATCCTACTTTTTAATGCAATAAATGACGCTTCTGTGGTAAGTATGATTTTTAAGATTGCCTCTTATACCTATGGCCCATTATTAGGTTTGTTTTGCTTTGGAATGTTTATGAAAACTAAAACGGTTCATGATAAATTAGTTCCTATTATTTGCATGCTTTCACCAGCTATTTGCTTTTTGATAAGTTATAATTCGGCAGCGATAATGGGGGATTATGTAATTGATAACGAATTGATTATTATTAACGGTTTAATCACTTTTATTGGATTGTTGTTGATTAGCAAACCTGCGACTTCACAAACGGAGTTTTGATTAAACTTTGATTTGGTTAATCGGTTATTTGGTTAATTGGAATAGGGAATTATGTATTTAATTAACGATTAAACGGTTCAACTCTTTCAATTTACAACTTACAACTTTCTCAACGTACAGCGGGATATAGCTTCAAATAGAACTAATATTGATTGGTTGTTAAAAGTACCAATGTACACGCCACTTCCACTTTTATATTATTCAATTTTAGTAATTGATAAAATTCTGGATTTTCAGTTCCGGGGTTAAAAATCACCCGTTTTGGTTTTGCCTCTACGATATAATTGTAGTAATCTCTTTGACGAGCTGGATTTAGATATAAGGAAACGGTGTTTATTTGCGATAGCGGAATGGCTTTAGTATAAATTTTAATTCCCGCAACTTCTCCCGTATTTTGTCCAATTGCAAGAACAGAATGCCCTTTTTCGGCTAACAATGTGATCGCTTTAAACGAGTATCGATCAGGCTTTGTTGACGCCCCGAGTACGAGTGTTTTTTTATTTTTCATTTTGCAAAAATACGGATTAAATGGGGTTTAAATTTCTTCTTTTGGTAAGAATATTTCCGCCATCATGCAACGGGCGCTTCCGCCGCCACAAGCTTCAATAGTATCAAGATTGGAACTTAAAATGGTTACGTGCTCTTCTAATTGGGCAATTTGTTTTTTAGTGAGACTTTTATAAGCGGCAGAACTCATTACTAAATACCTTCTATCATTGGTCCCTTTTACTTCAAGTAGGTTTCCAGCAAAATTATTCACTTGATCTTCGGTTATGTAAATCACTTCTTTATCATCGCCTTTTAAACTATCAATTACCATTTTGCGTTCTTTTTTATCATCTATTGAATCGGCACAAATTACGGCATAGGTTTCCCCGATACACATCATAACATTGGTGTGATAGATTAATTTTCGTTCTCCATTTACAGTTTGAAACGCTTCAAAAATAATAGGATTTAAGTCGAAATCTTCGCAAAATTCTATAAATAATTCTTCGTCAGCTCTTGGCGATAAGGCACAATAGGCCTTTCCGTTAGCACGGTCAAGTAGAATACTTCCTGTGCCTTCAAGGAAAAAATTATCTTCTTCGGCTGAGGTATAATCCATAATATTATCGATTAAGAAACCTTTTTCTTCCAATATATCTAAAATGTCTTCACGACGTTCTAAACGACGGTTTTCTGCAAACATTGGAAACAAAGCAATATCTCCATTTTCGTGAAATGAGATCCAGTTGTTTGGAAAAATACTATCAGGCGTGTCTGGATTTAGAGTATCTTCAACAACAATAACATCAACACCTACGGATTTTAACTTTGCTACAAAAGCATCGAATTCTTGTTGGGCTTTTGTGTTAACTGTCGCGGGTAATAACCCATCAATTACTTTTTGGTAATAATTATTTACTGCCGTTTGCTCGTTCATTCGAAAAGCTACTGGGCGAATCATTAAAATGGAATTGGTAGTTTGATTCATGTTATTTTATTGTTTAAAGTTTAAAGTTAGAAGTTTAAAGTTAGCAACAACCTTAAACTTTAAACTTTAAACACATTTATTCTCTAATTAACGGCAAAGTCGAGCAACGCAACAATCCTTCTTGTTTTGCGATTTCAGCATACGGAATTTCTTCCACCGTAAAGCCATTTGCTCTTAACCACTTATTTAATCTTTTGAACTTTTTTTCAGAAACTATTACTTCAGGAGTAATTGAAAACACATTCGAATTCATATTATACATTTCTTCTCTTTTAATATGGAACAAATTTTCTTTACCAAAAAGGTTAACGAGAAACAAATAATCCGCTTCTTCACGAAAACCCCTTTTATAAATAATTCCTTTATTAGCACCAACAGGCTGAAAACAACAGTCTAAATGTAAGGCATTGTCTCGAGCTTCAATTTTGGATTTAACCAAATCGAATTCTTTTATAATTTTATTTGGAAACAAATTTCTAATAAATTCAACTCCTTGCCAATTGGTTCTTGCGGTGATGTAATCTTTATAGTCGCTTCCTTTGTAAGTCCCAATAAAAATATAATTATTCCAAAGCATTACGTCACCCCCTTCTATATGTACTTCTTCTGGAGGGCGAATTACTTTTAATGGATCAATTTGATCAATAATATATTTAATAGCGTCTAATTCTCTTTCTCTTTCAGGTAATATATTAGCTTTTATAAAAATATCATCAATTACAAACCCAATATCACGAGTAAAAATTTGATTGTAGTTTTCGATCATTTCAGGTCGATAAACGGTAACCTCGTATTTTTTAAATACTTCGTTAAAAGCACCCATTTCTTTAACCATATCAGCTTCAATAGGATAGGTTCCTGCTATTATGTGCTCTAAAGATTTTGGATCGTAGGCTTCTTCTTTAGTTGGTGTTGGGCCATTATTGATTGCCGATCCTAAAACTACTGCTTTTAATCTTGCCGTTTCGTTTTTTACATTTAGCTTTAACATGGGTTTTCTTAGAATTGACTATTTACAAATTTAAAAAAAAGCTTCACAATTGGTGAAGCTTTCTCAATTTTTAATCAAAAAATCTATCTTTTCTCGATAGATTTGAAATCTCTTAAAGGTTGACCCGTATAAACTTGTCTTGGACGACCAATTGGTTCTTTATTTTCACGCATTTCTTTCCATTGTGCAATCCATCCTGGTAATCTTCCAATTGCAAATAATACCGTAAACATATCGGTTGGAATTCCTAAAGCACGGTAAATTATTCCTGAATAGAAATCTACGTTTGGATATAATTTTCTAGAAACAAAATATTCATCAACCAAAGCAGCTTCTTCTAATCTTTTTGCGATAGCTAAAATTGGATCATTTACGCCTAAAGTAGCTAAAACTTCATCGGCAGCTTTTTTGATAATTTTTGCTCTTGGGTCAAAACTCTTATAAACACGGTGTCCGAATCCCATTAAACGGAAGGGGTCTTCTTTATCTTTGGCTTTTGCCATATATTTATCTGCATCACCACCGTTTTTCTGAATTTCTTCTAACATTTCAAGAACAGCTTGGTTTGCACCTCCATGAAGTGGTCCCCAAAGTGCAGAAACACCTGCTGAAATGGATGCAAATAAACCGGCATGAGAAGAACCTACCATTCTAACTGTAGAAGTAGAACAGTTTTGCTCGTGATCCGCATGAAGAATAAACAGTTTGTTTAGAGCGTCAGTAACTACTGGGTTTGAAACGTAAGGTCCTGTTGGAATTTCAAACATTAATCGCATAAAATTTTCAACATATCCTTGTGTATTATCGTAATAATTCAATGGATAACCCATGCTTTTTCTATATGTCCACGTTGCAATTACAAGGAATTTACCCATTGTTTTACAAACCGCTTCATACATTTCTTTTTCATTTTCAACATTTACCGACTTTGGATTAAATGCTGTTAATGCACTTGTTAAAGAAGACAAAACACCCATAGGATGTGCTGTTTTAGGAAATCCATCGATGATGTTTTTCATTTCTTCGTTAACCAAGGTGTATTTTCTAATATCGTTTTCAAAGTCTTCTAACTGTTGTTTTGAAGGTAGTTCACCGAAAATTAATAAATAAGAAACTTCAAGGAAATTAGCTTTGTCAGCCAATTCTTCAATTGCATAACCTCTGTAACGTAAAATCCCTTCTTCCCCATCTAGGAAAGTGATTTCACTTTGACAAGATCCTGAGTTTTTGTAACCTGGATCAAGAGTAATTGCACCTGATAAATCACGTAATTTATTTATATCTATGGCTACTTCATTTTCACTTCCTAGGATTACAGGAAATTCATATTTTTTACCTTCTAATTCTATAACAGCTATTTTTGACATAATATGTGGGAAAAATCTTTATTTATAATATTAAACAAAATTAAGGTATTTCATATTAATTAAAAAAGAAATACGGTAACGATTTCGTTAAATTAAATATAAAAATTATAAATATGACAATCCTTTTTAGAAAAACATAAAAATTGGCATAAAAAAACGTCCAATTAGTAATTAACTAAATGGACGTTTAAAATTTATGAATTAAAACTTATTAGATTTTGAATGCTTTTGCTCCAGGAAAATAAGCTACATCTCCTAATTCTTCTTCAATTCGAAGCAATTGATTGTATTTTGCCATTCTATCACTTCTAGAAGCAGAACCTGTTTTTATTTGACCGCAATTTAACGCAACAGCTAAATCCGCAATAGTATTGTCTTCAGTTTCCCCTGAACGGTGAGACATTACAGAGGTATAACCTGCATTTTTAGCCATGTTAACTGCTGCAATAGTTTCTGTTAAAGTTCCAATTTGGTTTACTTTCACTAAGATTGAATTGGCAATTCCTTTTTCAATTCCAGTTGAAAGACGCTCCACATTGGTAACAAATAAATCGTCCCCTACTAATTGCGTTTTGTGTCCAATTTTTTCTGTAAGGTATTTCCAACCTTCCCAGTCATTTTCATCCATTCCGTCTTCAATAGAAATAATTGGATATTTGGACGCTAGTTCCGCTAAATAATCTGCTTGCTCTTCCGAAGATCTAATTTTTCCTGTTAGCCCTTCAAATTTTGAATAATCGTATTTCCCGTTTACATAGAATTCTGACGCCGCACAATCTAAGGCAACCATAATTTCGTTTCCAAAAGAGTAACCAGCAGCTTCTACTGCTTTTTTTATTGTATCCAATGCATCTTCCGTTCCACCAGCTAAATTTGGTGCAAACCCCCCTTCATCACCAACAGCAGTACTTAAACCTCTGTCGTGTAATACTTTTTTAAGGTTGTGGAAAATTTCGGTTCCCATTTGCATAGCTTGAGTGAAAGTTGTAGCTTTTACTGGGATAATCATAAACTCTTGAAATGCTATTGGCGCATCAGAGTGAGAACCTCCGTTGATAATATTCATCATTGGCACTGGCAATGTGTTGGCAGAAACGCCACCGATATATCTGTATAATGGCAATCCCAATTCGTTTGCTGCTGCTTTGGCTACTGCCAATGAAACTCCTAGAATTGCGTTGGCACCCAAATTTGATTTGTTAGGAGTTCCATCTAAGTCAATCATAGTTTGATCGATAAGATTTTGTTCAAATACGGAAATTCCTAATAATTCTTCTGCAATTTTAGTATTTACATTTTCGACTGCTTTTAAAACTCCTTTCCCAAGAAATGCTTTACCACCATCACGTAATTCCGCAGCTTCATATTTCCCTGTTGATGCTCCAGAAGGAACTGCTGCTCTTCCTAGAACTCCATTTTCAGTAACTACATCTACTTCAATAGTAGGATTTCCTCTTGAATCGAAAATTTGTCTTGCGTGAATTTTGATAATTATGCTCATCTTAAATTTATTAGTATTAGTATCTATTTTCCAAATTACTATGCAAATATATTATAACTATTGTAATGTTTATTTGAAACTTATTAATGTTATTAACTCAAACGTTTTAGTTATTCGAAAGTTTAATATTTTCTATAAACTGATCAAATAAATAGGCTGCGTCGTGAGGTCCAGGACTAGCTTCAGGATGGTATTGTACTGAAAAACAGCTTTTACTGATCATTCTCATTCCTGCTACAGTGCCATCATTTAGGTGTAAGTGGGTAATTTCAAAATCAGGATGTTGTTCTAATTCTTCTTTATTTACGGCAAAACCGTGATTTTGAGAAGTGATTTCTCCTTTTCCTGAAATTACATTTTTTATTGGGTGATTGATTCCTCTGTGACCGTTAAACATTTTATAGGTTGAAATTCCATTAGCTAAAGCAATCATTTGATGCCCCAAACAAATTCCAAAAACTGGAGTGTTGGTTGTGAGGATTTGACGTGTCACTTCTTGAACTTCTTTTAATGGGTCTGGATCTCCAGGGCCGTTGGAAAGAAAATAACCATCAGGATTGAAGGCTTTCAATTCTTCAAATGAAGTGTTGTATGGAAATACTTTTATGAAACAATCTCTAGCTTCTAGGCATCTTAATATATTGGTTTTTATACCTAAATCTAAAGCTGCAATTTTATAGGTTGCCTTTTCATTTCCAAAGAAATAAGGTGATTTCGTTGATACTTTAGAAGCCAATTCAAGTCCCTTCATGTTGGGAACTAAGGCTAATTTAGCTTTTAGTTCTTCTATTGGGGTTCCGTCAGTACAAATTACTGAGTTCATGGCGCCATTATCGCGAATATAACTTACTAATGCTCTGGTATCCACATCTGAAATTGCTACGAGATTTACTTTTTCAAAATAGTCGTAAAGGCTTTCCGATGCGTCAGGTCTAGAATAATTAAAACTAAAATTCTTGCAAACCAATCCTGCTATTTTTATTCCGTCAGAATCGACTTCGTTTTTATGGACTCCATAATTTCCAATGTGTGGATTGGTAGCTACCATTATTTGTCCGAAATAAGAGGGGTCGGTAAATATTTCTTGATAGCCGGTCATTCCTGTGTTAAAACAAACTTCTCCGAATGCAGTCCCGTCTATACCTATGGATTTTCCGTGAAAAATAGTTCCGTCACTAAGAAGTAAAATTGCAGGTTTTCTGTTTGAATATTTCATTTTATTATTGTTGTGTTGTGGTTACAAATTTAATTCAAAATATGATGCTATGAAAATTAATTTATCGAGAGTCCGAAAATTTCTTTTACTCCTGATAGCAATGAAAATCCCTCAAAATGGAGAGGCACGAGGCCATTTTGAGGATTGCAATGAATAGCAGGAAAAGGATTAGTTGAAAATGCCAGATAAAAAAGTTCAAAAAAAAAGGACAAACTAATTAAAGTATGTCCTTTTCTATTTATTGATAATGAAATCATTATTCTTCAGCCGTTTTATCATCAGCTTTTGCCTCTGGAGCTTCTGTTTCAGTTTCTACAACTTCTGGAGTTTCTGCTTCAACCTCCGGAGTTTCCACTTCTGCTACTGGAGCTTCTGCTTCTTCAACCTCTGGAGTATTCACCTCAGCTACTGGAGCTTCTGCTTCTTCAACCTCTGGAGTTTCCGCTTCTGCTACTGGAGCTTCTGCTTCTTCAACCTCTGGAGTTTCCGCTTCTGCTACTGGAGCTTCTGCTTCTTCAACCTCTGGAGTATTCACCTCAGCTACTGGAGCTACTTCAACTTCATCTGCTTTCTTAGCTTTTCCACCTCTACGGCTTTTGGCTTTTTTTACTTCTTTTTTACCACCGTTGTAAAGTTCGTTAAAATCTACTAATTCGATCATTGCCATATCGGCATTATCTCCTAAACGATTTCCAACTTTGATAATACGAGTATATCCACCTGGTCGATCTCCAACTTTAGCAGCTACGTCTCTGAATAGATCAGTTACTGCGTATTTGCTGCGTAAGTATGAAAAAACGATACGTCTATTGTGAGTAGTATCTGCTTTTGATTTTGTAATTAAAGGCTCAACAAATTGTTTTAGCGCCTTTGCTTTAGCAACAGTTGTATTAATACGTTTGTGCTCGATTAGAGAACAAGCCATATTTGCCAACATAGATTTTCTATGTGCGGTCTGTCTGCTTAAATGATTGAATTTTTTTCCGTGTCTCATTGTATGTTAAATTTAATCTCGCTGAAGCGGGATTAGATTATTCTTTATCTAATTTGTACTTTGCTAAGTCCATTCCGAAGGTTAAATTTTTAATAGCCACTAGTTCGTCTAGTTCTGTTAAAGATTTTTTACCGAAATTACGGAATTTCATTAGGTCATTTTTGTTGAATGATACTAAGTCACCTAGAGTATCAACTTCGGCTGCTTTCAAACAATTTAATGCTCTTACAGATAAATCCATATCAACAAGCTTCGTTTTAAGTAATTGTCTCATGTGTAATGATTCTTCGTCATAAGAATCAGTTTGAGCAATTTCATCGGCTTCAAGTGTAATTCTTTCATCAGAAAACAACATGAAGTGGTGGATTAAAACTTTGGCAGCTTCAGTTAAGGCATCTTTAGGATTAATAGATCCATCAGTTTTAATTTCAAAAACTAATTTTTCATAATCTGTTTTTTGCTCTACACGGAAGTTTTCAATAGCATACTTCACATTTTTAACTGGTGTAAAAATGGAGTCTGTAAAAATGGTTCCAATTGCTGCATTTTGTTTTTTGTTTTCTTCTGCAGGAACGTATCCTCTACCTTTTTCAAGTGTTAATTCGAAGTTCAAATTAACTTTTTTATCAAGGTTACAGATTACTAATTCTGGGTTAAGAATTTGGAAACCGGAGATGAATTTTTGAAAATCACCTGCAGTTAATTGTTCTTTACCTGTTACTGAAATCGTTACAGATTCATTATCTACCTCTTCAATTTGACGTTTGAAACGTACTTGTTTAAGATTTAGGATAATTTCTGTTACGTCTTCAACAACTCCAGGAATTGTAGAAAATTCGTGATCTACACCTTCTATACGAACAGATGTGATAGCGTAACCTTCTAGTGCAGAAAGTAAAACTCTTCTAAGTGCATTACCAACAGTCAATCCATAACCAGGTTCTAAAGGTCTAAATTCGAATTTACCTTCAAAATCGTTAGAATCGATCATGATAACTTTATCGGGTTTCTGAAAATTAAATATTGCCATAATTTCGACTAAGTCAATTAATTATTTATTGTACAACTCTACGATTAATTGTTCTTTAATATTTTCTGGAATCTGCAATCTTGCAGGAACAGAAACAAAAGTACCTTCTTTAAGATCGTTATTAAAAGTAATCCACTCGTATACATGAGATGAATTAGATAAAGAACGCTCAATAGCTTCTAATGATTTAGATTTTTCACGAACCGCTACTTTATCACCAGCTCTTAGGTGGTAGGAAGCAATATCTACTACTTCACCGTTAACGGTAATGTGTCTGTGAGAAACTAATTGTCTTGCACCCCTTCTAGATGGAGCGATACCCATTCTAAAAACAACATTGTCAAGTCTAGCTTCACATAATTGTAAAAGAACTTCACCTGTTACCCCTTTAGTAGCAGATGCTTTTTTGAATAAACCTCTAAATTGTTTTTCTAAAATTCCGTAAGAATATTTTGCTTTTTGTTTCTCCATTAACTGGATAGCATATTCAGATTTCTTACCTCTTTTTTTAGCCATCCCGTGTTGTCCGGGAGGATAATTTCTCTTTTCGAAAGATTTGTCATCTCCGAATATTGCTTCGCCAAATTTACGAGCAATTCTAGTTTTTGGACCAGTATATCTTGCCATTTTTAAAAAATTATTAAGGTAGAGATTATGAATTCAGGTCAAATCCTTCGATAATCGTTATTTCTACCTAGTTATACTTAAATTAATATTATACTCTACGTCTTTTAGGAGGACGACATCCGTTGTGCGGCATTGGAGTAACATCGATAATCTCTGTAACTTCAATTCCACCATTATGTAAAGAACGAATTGCAGACTCACGTCCGTTTCCTGGTCCTTTAACATATACTTTTACTTTTTTAAGTCCAGCTTCAAGAGCTACTTTACTACAATCTTCTGCTGCCATTTGAGCTGCATATGGAGTGTTCTTTTTAGAACCTCTAAAGCCCATTTTACCAGCTGAAGACCATGAAATAACTTCCCCTTTCTTATTGGTTAAAGAAATGATAATGTTATTAAAAGTAGCACTAATGTGTGCTTCTCCTGTTGACTCAACTATTACTTTACGTTTTTTTGCACTTGCCTTAGCCATACTACTTATTATTTAGTTGCTTTTTTCTTGTTGGCAACAGTTTTTCTCTTACCTTTTCTTGTTCTAGAGTTGTTTTTAGTTCTTTGTCCTCTTAAAGGAAGACCAGATCTATGACGAATACCTCTATAACAACCAATGTCCATAAGACGTTTGATGTTTAAAGAAACTTCTGAACGCAATTCTCCTTCAATTTTGAATGATGATACCGCTTCACGAATTGCTCCGATCTCGTCATCATTCCAATCTTGAACTTTCTTGTCTTGGCTTACTTGAGCTTTATCTAAAATCTCAATAGCTCTACTTTTTCCTAATCCGAAGATGTAGGTTAGTGCAATTACACCTCTCTTGTTTTTTGGGATGTCTACCCCTGCTATTCTTGCCATAACTATCCTTGTCTTTGTTTAAATCTAGGATTCTTTTTGTTAATTACGTACAATCTCCCTTTTCTTCGCACAATAACGCACTCGGGACTTCTCTTTTTAACTGATGCTCTAACTTTCATTGATTATCCTTTATTAATATCTATAAGTAATTCTTGCTTTTGACAAATCATAAGGACTCATTTCTAGTTTCACTTTATCACCAGGTAATAATTTGATATAATGCATTCGCATTTTTCCAGAAATATGAGCAATTACAATGTGTCCATTTTCTAATTCTACACGGAACATCGCATTTGATAATGCTTCAATGATTGATCCGTCTTGTTCTATTGCTGATTGTTTTGCCATAAATTAAGCTACCGCTTTTCTATTTTTTCCACTTTTCATCAAACCGTCATAATGCTTATTAAGCAGATAGGAATTGATTTGTTGAATTGTATCAGTTGCTACACCAACCATAATTATAAGTGAGGTACCTCCAAAAAACATTGCCCAAGATTGTTGAACATCCAATACACTTACAACAATTGCTGGGAACACAGCTATTAAAGCAAGAAATAAAGAACCTGGAAATGTTATTAGAGACATCACTTTATCTAAAAAGTTTGCTGTTTCTTCTCCGGGTTTAAAACCTGGAATAAAACCACCGCTCCTTTTTAAGTCATCTGCCATTTTGTTTGTAGGAACGGTAATTGCAGTATAAAAATAGGTGAATACAACAATTAAAGTTGCAAACAATAAATTATACCAAAAACCGAACATATTACTAAATTCTCCTGCAATAGAGGATGAAACTTCAGATTTAGACAATCCTGCTAATGCAGCTGGAATAAACATTATCGCTTGTGCAAATATAATTGGCATTACACCAGATGCATTCAACTTTAATGGAATCCATTGTCTGTTTCCCCCCATCATATCTTGTTCAAAATCTCCAGATACTGTTCTTCTAGCGTACTGTACGGGAATTTTTCTTACTGCCATGACTAACAATACACAAGAAATAATCACTAATAACCAAACGATGATTTCGATAACCAATAACATTGGACCTCCATTATTATTTGTTACTCTAGTTGTAAATTCTTGAACAAATGCTTGAGGCAATCTTGCCAATATTCCTACCATAATTAATAGAGATATTCCGTTTCCAATTCCTTTATCTGTAATTTTTTCTCCTAACCACATGGCAAAAATTGTACCTGTAACTAAAATTATAACTGAAGAGAAAAGAAATGCAATAGAATCAGACCCTAACAAGAAAGCTCCTTTTGGTAAAGTTCTGTATAGGTTATATATGTAACCAGGACCTTGAACTAATGTAATCGCAATTGTTAACCAACGCGTAATTTGATTGATTTTCTTTCTTCCGCTTTCACCATCACTTTGCAATTTTTGTAAATAAGGAACAGCAATTCCCATTAATTGAACTACAATAGAAGCCGAAATATAAGGCATGATACCCAATGCAAAGATCGAGGCTTTTGAAAAGGCTCCACCTGTAAACATGTCTAGAATTGAACCAATACCGTTTTTAGTTTGGCCTGCTAAACTGTTTAATTGTGTAGCGTCAATACCTGGAAGAGTAACGTGTGCTCCAAAACGATAAACTAATAAAATACCTAAGGTTATTAGAATTCTATTTTTTAGTTCCTCAATTTTCCAAACATTAATAAATGATTCAATAAATTTCTTCATCTTTTGAAAATTATAATGTTACAGCTTCTCCACCAGCAGCTTCAATAGCAGCTTTTGCGGTAGCAGTAAATTTGTGAGCAGTTACCTTTAATTTTGCTTTCAATTCTCCTCTACCTAAAATCTTAACGATTTCATTTTTGGTTGCCAAACGGTTAGTTACAAAAACTGACATATCTACAGTATCTGTAATTGCACCATTATCAACAAGCAATTGAAGTGTATCAAGATTAACACCTTCGTATTCTTTACGATTAATGTTTGTGAAACCAAACTTAGGCACACGTCTTTGAAGTGGCATTTGTCCTCCTTCAAAACCAATCTTTTTAGAATAACCAGAACGAGATTTTGCTCCTTTGTGACCTCTTGCAGAAGTACCACCTTTACCAGAACCTTCTCCTCTACCTAACCTTTTATTTTGATTATGTGTAGCGCCTTCAGCAGGTTGTAAGTTACTTAAATTCATAACAGTATTTTGTTATTTAGCTTCTTCTACAGAAACTAAGTGTTTAACTTTATTTATCATTCCAAGGATAGTTGGATTCGAATCATGTTCTACAACTTGACCCATTTTACGAAGACCCAAAGCCTCTAATCCTCTTTTTTGAGTAAGTGGACAGTTGATTTTGCTTCTTACTTGTTTTACTAATAATTTAGCCATAATTTCCTTGTATTAACCTTTAAAAACTTTTTCTAAAGAAATACCTCTTTGTTTTGCAACAGTGTGGGCACTTCTCAATTGTAATAAAGCATCAAAAGTTGCTTTTACTACGTTGTGAGGATTTGATGATCCTTGTGATTTTGATAATACATCGTGAATACCTACTGATTCAAGAACGGAACGAACAGCTCCACCAGCAATAACTCCTGTACCATGAGAGGCAGGAATTAAGAATACACGTGCTCCACCAAATTTTCCTTTTTGTTCGTGAGGAACCGATTGTCCATTCAAAGGAATTTTAACTAAATTTTTCTTAGCATCTTCTACTGCTTTCGCGATTGCTTCAGAAACGTCTTTAGATTTTCCTAATCCATGTCCAACTACTCCATTTTCATCACCTACGACTACAATAGCAGAAAAACCAAATGCTCTACCCCCTTTTGTAACCTTAGTAACACGATTAACACTTACCAAACGGTCTTTTAATTCAAGACCACTAGGCTTTACTAACTCTACATTCTTGTATTTACTATTAGACATACTATATTAGAATTTAAGTCCAGCAGCTCTCGCGCCTTCAGCTAATGATTTAATACGACCGTGATATAAATAACCTCCTCTATCGAAAGTTACCGTATCTATCCCAGCTTTTAACGCTTTTTCTCCAACTAGTTTTCCAACTGCAGTTGCAACATCAACGTTTGTACCTTTATTTATTTCTTTTTCTCTTGAAGAGGCAGATAATAAGGTAACTCCAGAAACATCGTCAATTAATTGAGCATAAATTTCTTTGTTACTTCTAAATACAGAAAGTCTTGGATTAGCAGCAGTTCCACTAATTGTCTTTCTAATTCTGTATCTAATTCTTTGTCTTCTATCAGATTTTGTTAATGACATATCTTTATATTTTTTAAGCTGATTTACCTGCTTTTCTTCTTAATACTTCACCTACAAATTTAACTCCTTTACCTTTGTAAGGCTCTGGTTTTCTAAAACCTCTAATTTTTGCAGCTACCTGCCCTAATAGTTGTTTGTCGAATGATGTTAATTTTACGATTGGATTCTTTCCTTTTTCAGATATTGTTTCAACAACTACTTCAGAAGCAACTTCTAAAACAATATTGTGAGAAAAACCTAAAGCTAAATCCAATTTTTGACCTTGATTAGATGCTCTATATCCAACACCTACCAATTCCAATTCTTTAGTAAAACCTTCCGATACACCTACAATCATGTTATTGATTAAAGATCTGTATAATCCGTGTTTTGCTCTATGGTCTTTATGATCAGATGATCTGTCTACTTGAACTTGATCACCTTCAACTGTTACAGTTACGTCCGAAAACTCCTGAGTTAGTTGACCTTTTTTTCCTTTTACTGTAATAATACCTTCTGTAACTTCTACAGTTACTCCAGCAGGGACTACGATTGGGTTTTTACCTATTCTTGACATCTTACTACAGTTTAAATTAGTATACGTAACAAATTACTTCGCCACCAACGTTAAGTTGTTTAGCTAGTTTTCCAGTCATCAAACCTTTTGATGTAGAAACAATTGCAATACCTAAACCATTTAAGATTCTTGGAATTTTAGAAGAACCTGCATACTTACGTAAACCTGGTTTACTAATTCTTTGGATGTCTTTGATAACTGACACTTTAGTATCTTTATCATACTTCAAAGCTATTTTGATTGAACCCTGGACAGCGTTGTCTTCAAATTTGTAGCTTAAGATATAACCTTGATCAAATAAGATCTTTGTTATTTCTTTTTTTAGATTAGATGCAGGAATTTCAACTACTTTGTGGTTTGCAGCCACAGCATTTCTAATTCTTGTCAAATAATCCGCAATAGGATCTGTGTACATGTTTATTGATTTGCGGTAACGGTTTTCAAAAGAACGATTCTTTTGAACCTGAAACCAATTTATAAAATTTTATTAAACGTAAACAATACGTTTTTTACCAAGATGCTTTTTTAACTCCTGGGATTAAACCGTTATTTGCCATTTCACGAAATGTAACACGTGAAATTCCAAATTGACGCATATAACCTCTTGGTCTTCCAGTTAATTTACAACGATTGTGCAAACGAACAGGAGAAGCATTTTTTGGTAATTTTTGCAAACCTACGAAATCTCCGGCTTCTAACAAGGCTTTTCTTTTCTCAGCATATTTTGCTACGGTTTTTTCTCTTTTTACCTCACGGGCTTTCATTGATTCTTTTGCCATGTCTTAATTCTTTTTAAAAGGTAACCCTAGTTCAGCTAATAACGACTTTGCTTCTTTATCTGTTTTTGCAGAAGTAACAAAGGTAATATCCATACCAGAAATTTTATTTACTTTATCAATATCAATTTCAGGGAAAATGATTTGTTCTAAAACACCTAAGTTGTAGTTCCCTCTTCCATCGAAACCAGTAGCTTTAACACCACCGAAATCTCTAACACGTGGTAAAGAAGAAGTAACAAGTCTATCTAAAAACTCATACATTTTTTCTCCACGTAAAGTAACTTTTGCACCAATTGGCATTCCTTTTCTTAATTTGAAAGACGCAACGTCTTTCTTAGAAATTGTTGCTAGTGCTTTTTGACCCGTAATCTTTGTTAACTCTTCAACTGCATAGTCAATAAGTTTTTTGTCAGATACTGCCGCACCAACTCCTTTACTCAAAACGATTTTTTCCAATTTAGGAACTTGCATTACGTTTTTGTAACCGAATTCTTCTTTAAGAGCAGAGACTACTCTGTTCTTGTATTCCTCTTTTAGTCTAGGTATATAAGCCATCACTATAGTACTTGATTAGATTTTTTTGAAAATCTTACTTTTTTATCTCCTTCAACTCTGATTCCAACTCTTGTAGTTTCCTTTGTTTTAGGATCTATCAATGAAATGTTAGAAATTTGAATTGCAGCTTCTTTCTTAACGATTCCTCCTTGAGGGCTTTTTGCACTTGGTTTTGTATGTTTCGAAACCATGTTTACTCCTTCAACAATCGCTTTGTTCTTCTCACGATCTACTTTAAGAACTTTACCTTCTGAACCTTTATGGTCTCCAGCAATCACTCTTACAATATCTCCTGTTTTTATTTTTAGCTTTATCATCTTACAAATAATTAAAGCACTTCAGGTGCTAATGATACAATTTTCATGAATTGTTTTTCACGAAGTTCTCTTGCTACTGGACCAAAAACACGAGTTCCTCTCATTTCACCAGCAGCATTTAACAATACGCAAGCGTTATCATCAAATCTGATGTATGAACCGTCGGCTCTTCTCACTTCTTTTTTGGTACGTACAACAACTGCAGTTGAAACTGCTCCTTTTTTAACGCTACCGTTAGGAGAAGTATCTTTTATTGAAACTACAATTTTGTCTCCAACAGAGGCATACCTTCTTTTAGTACCTCCTAAAACACGGATAGTCAAAACTTCTTTTGCCCCGGTGTTATCTGCTACTTTTAGTCTTGATTCTTGTTGTACCATAATTATTTAGCTCTTTCAATGATTTCAACTAACCTCCAACATTTAGATTTACTTAAAGGACGCGTTTCGCTAATTCTTACAGTATCTCCAATATTACAGTCGTTTGTTTCGTCGTGTGCAACATATTTCTTTGTTTTCAACACGAACTTACCGTATAATGGGTGTTTTACTTTACGTACTTCAGCTACAACAATAGATTTATCCATTTTGTCAGAAGTAACAACACCAATTCTTTCTTTTCTTAAATTTCTTTTTTCTTCCATCTTTCAGCAGATTACAATTATTGTAACTCTCTTTTAGTAAGTTCTGTAGCTAATCTTGCAACTGTTCTTCTAACACTTCTAATTTGAAGTGGATTCTCAATTGGTGATATGGCATGAGCCATTTTAAGGTCAGCATGTATCTTCTTAGTTTGAGTAAATTTCTCTTGCAACTCAGCTGCAGAAAGATCTTTTATTTCTGATTGTTTCATAATAATATAGATTATGCTTCGAAATCTCTAGCAACGACGAATTTAGTTTTAACAGGTAGTTTTTGAGCTGCAAGACGCAATGCTTCTTTAGCAACCGACAAAGGAACTCCTCCTACTTCAAACATAATTCTTCCGGGTTTAACAACGGCAGCCCAATATTCAACGGCTCCCTTACCTTTACCCATACGTACCTCAAGAGGTTTCTTCGTGATTGGTTTGTCTGGAAATATTTTAATCCATAATTGTCCTTCTCTTTTCATATATCTCGTTGCTGCAATACGCGCAGCTTCGATTTGACGAGAGGTTAAGAACATTCCATCTTCATGTACAGATTTAATTCCAAACATTCCATTTGAAAGTTCATGCCCTCTTTGAGAATTTCCTTTCATTTTACCCTTTTGTACCTTACGGTATTTTGTTCTTTTAGGCTGTAACATTTTTCTTTAGTTTAAAAATTTACTTTCTTTTACGAGCGTCTGGTTTACCACCTTTATTAAAAGGCTTTCTATCTCCTCTTGGAGAATCGCTACCTTTACCACTATTTGGTCCAGATTGTTTTTTATCCATTCCTGCAAGCGGAGAAAGATCTCTCTTTCCATAAACTTCACCTTTCATGATCCACACTTTGATTCCCATTCTACCATAAGTAGTATGAGCTTCAGCAAGTGCGTAATCAATATCAGCTCTGAAAGTTGATAGAGGAATTCTACCTTCTTTGAAACCTTCTGAACGCGCCATCTCTGCACCGTTCAAACGTCCAGAAATCAAAACTTTGATACCTTCTGCGTTCATACGCATAGTAGCAGCAATAGCCATTTTGATTGCACGTCGGTAAGAAATTCTGCTTTCGATTTGACGACAGATGCTTGTTGCAACTAAGTAAGCATCTAATTCAGGTCTTTTAATTTCAAAGATGTTGATTTGAACCTCTTTGTCGGTTACTTTCTTAAGTTCTTCTTTCAACTTGTCTACCTCTTGTCCACCTTTTCCGATAATGATACCAGGTCTAGCAGTAGTGATAGTAACGGTTACAAGTTTCAAAGTTCTCTCGATGTAAACCTTTGATACACTAGCTTTTGATAAACGAGCATGAATGTACTTTCTGATTTTATAATCTTCGGCTAATTTATCACCGTAATCATTTCCACCATACCAGTTCGAGTCCCATCCTCTGATGATACCAAGTCTATTTCCAATTGGATTTGTCTTTTGTCCCATCTTTATTAATTTGCTTGTGTGTTATTAATAGCTCCCAACACGATTGTTACGTGATTTGAACGTTTTCTAATTCTGTGTGCGCGACCTTGAGGCGCTGGACGAAGTCTTTTCAACATCATTCCTCCATCTACTCTGATCTCTTTTACGAATAAGCCTGCTTCTTCCATATTAGCATCAGGGTTTTTTGCTTGCCAGTTGGCAATTACAGATAAAACCAATTTTTCTAATTTTCTTGAAGCTTCTTTAGAACTAAATCTTAAAATATTTAGTGCTCTTTCTACCTTCTGACCTCTTACCAAGTCCGCTACTAAGCGCATTTTTCTAGGTGAAGTAGGGCAGTTATTCAATTTCGCGAAAGCCAAAGACTTATTAGCCTCTTTTCTCGCATCTGCTGTTTCTCTTTTACGAACTCCCATTGCTTCTTATTTTTTACCTTTATTTTTTGCTCCAGCGTGACCTCTAAAAGATCGAGTTGGTGAAAATTCTCCTAATTTGTGACCTACCATGTTTTCTGTTACGTAAACTGGTACGAATTGACGACCGTTATGAACTGCGATAGTTTGACCAACAAAGTCTGGAGTAATCATAGAAGCTCTAGACCATGTCTTTACTACTCCTTTATTACCTCCGGCAATGTTTTCTTCAACTTTCTTTTCTAACTTATAATGAACGAAAGGTCCTTTTTTTAATGAACGTGCCATATCTTATTATTTCTTTCTACGTTCTACAATATACTTGTTACTCGGGTTTTTCTTAGAACGCGTTCTATAACCTTTAGCAGGTACTCCATTTCTTGAACGTGGATGTCCACCAGAAGAACGACCTTCACCACCACCCATTGGGTGATCTACAGGGTTCATTGCAACAGGTCTTGTTCTAGGTCTTCTTCCCAACCATCTTGTTCTGCCTGCTTTACCAGATACAACTAATTGGTGGTCCGAATTAGATACTGCTCCAATTGTTGCTGAACACGTTAACAAGATTAATCTTGTTTCACCTGATGGCATTTTTATTGTTGCGTATTTTCCATCTCTTGCCATTAATTGAGCGAATGTTCCGGCTGAACGGGCTATTACAGCACCTTGACCTGGACGTAATTCGATACAAGATATAACAGTTCCTAAAGGAATTCTGCTAAGAGGCAATGTATTACCAATTTCGGGTTGCGCTTCAGGACCAGAAACTAATTTCTGACCTACTTGCAATCCATTTTGTGCAATTACATAAGTTTTTTCACCATCAGCATAAGCTAATAAAGCGATAAACGCAGTACGATTTGGATCGTATTCAATTGATTTCACTGAAGCAGGAATTCCTTCTTTAGTTCTTTTAAAATCAATAATACGATATCTCTGCTTGTGACCACCACCCGTGTAACGCATGGTCATCTTTCCTTGACTATTTCTACCTCCAGAGTTTTTTATCGGCGCTATCAAAGAGCGTTCCGGCTTATCAGTTGTAATGGCGTCATAACCATTCACAACTCTAAATCGCTGACCTGGGGTAATAGGTTTAAGTTTTCTTACTGACATTTTTCTATTCTAGATATTGTTGTAAAAATCAATTGTTTCTCCTTCTTGTACTTGAACTATTGCTTTTTTTGCTGCATTAGTCTTTCCACTTATTAAACCACTCTTAGTGTATTTTGTTGTTCTATCTGGTCTAACGTTGATTGTATTAACGCTAACAACTGATACACCATAAGCAGCTTCAACAGCTTTTTTAATTTGTACTTTGTTAGCCTTTTTGTCAACGAAAAAACCAAATTGGTTCAAAACCTCACTTTGTTTGGTCATTTTTTCTGTAACTATAGGTTTTATTATAATGCTCATCTCCTAGTTATTTACTTAAATTATCTTCAATTCCTTCTAGAGAGCCTTCTAATAAAACTAAATTATTAGCGTTTAATATAGCATAAGTACTTAATTCTAAGTTACTTAACACGCTAGACCCCTTTAAATTACGTGACGACAAATATACATTTTTATTTGAATCGCCCAACACAAACAAAGATTTTTTATTCTCTAATCCTAAAGCCTTCAAAACAGTGATGAAATTTTTAGTATTTGGAGTTTCAAAAGTAAAGTCTTCAACAACAATAATGTTGGATTCTTTTGCTTTGATTGAGAAAGCAGATTTTCTGGCTAAACGTTTTACCGCTTTATTCAATTTAAATGAATAACTTCTTGGTCTAGGTCCGAAAACTGTTCCTCCACCTTTGAATAATGGATTCTTTGCACTACCAGCACGAGCTGTACCAGTACCTTTTTGTTTTTTAATCTTACGAGTACTTCCGGCAACTTCAGCTCTTTCTTTCGCTTTGTGAGTTCCTTGTCTTTGGTTTGCTAAATATTGTTTAACATCCAAATATACTGCGTGATTATTTGGATCAATACCATATACTGAATCAGAAAGTTGAACTTTTCTTCCAGTATCTTTTCCGTTGAAATCTAATACTTTTACTTCCATTACTTCTGAATGATTACATAAGAGTTGTTACATCCAGGAACACATCCTTTAATAACAAGTAGGTTCTTTTCAGCGACTACTTTTAAAACTCTAAGGTTTTGAACTTTTACATTGTCTCCTCCCATTCTTCCAGCCATACGCATTCCTTTGAATACTCTAGATGGATAAGAAGAAGCTCCAACAGATCCTGGCGCTCTTAAACGGTTGTGTTGACCGTGAGTTGCTTGTCCAACACCACCAAAACCGTGACGTTTGACAACCCCTTGAAAACCTTTACCTTTAGATACACCTTGTACATCTACAAATTCTCCTTCTTGAAAAATAGAAACATCAATAAGATCTCCTAATTTTTGTTCTGTTGCGAAATTTTGGAATTCAACGACTTTTTTCTTAGCTACAGTTCCCGCTTTTTTAAAGTGACCTAAGGCCGCTTTTGGGGAATGTTTCTCGTTTTTGTCATCGAAACCAAGTTGCAACGCTTCGTACCCGTCAACACCTTTGGTTCTGACTTGGGTAACAACACATGGTCCAGCTTCGATTACCGTACAAGGAATATTTTTCCCGTTTTCGTCGAAAATGCTGGTCATGCCGATTTTTCTACCAATTAACCCAGACATAATTATTATTTATTAATTATTAAAAATTGCACATTGTCCGGTAATAAATACCGCACAATTAGATACAATATACTTATACTTTTATTTCTACTTCTACTCCACTTGGCAACTCTAATTTCATTAAAGCGTCAATTGTTTTTGATGAAGAAGAATAAATGTCAATTAATCTCTTATATGACATTACTTCAAATTGTTCTCTCGCTTTTTTGTTAACGTGTGGAGAACGCAAAACGGTAAAAAGTTTTTTATGAGTTGGCAATGGAATTGGTCCAGTTACTACAGCACCTGTGCTTTTTACAGTTTTTACAATCTTTTCAGCAGACTTGTCTACCAACATGTGATCGTAAGATTTCAATTTTATTCTGATTTTTTGACTCATTTTCTTAAAGATTAAGCGTTTCCTTTTGCTTTTTTGATAACTGCTTCTGAAATATTTGCTGGTGTTTCAGCGTAATGTGAAAATTCCATTGTAGAGGTTGCTCTACCAGAAGACAATGTTCTTAATGTAGTTACATAACCGAACATTTCTGATAATGGCACGTCTGCTTTGATCGTTTTTGCACCAGCTCTATCACCCATGTCATTCACTTGACCTCTACGTCGGTTGATATCACCTACGATATCTCCCATGTTTTCTTCAGGTGTAATCACTTCCATTTTCATGATTGGTTCAAGAACTATTGCTCCAGCTGCTTTCGCTACTTCTCTGTAACCCATTCTAGCTGCCAATTCAAAAGAAAGCGCATCAGAATCCACAGGGTGGAAAGATCCATCAGTTAAAGTTACCTTCAAACTATCTACTTGATATCCTGCAAGAGGACCTGTTTTCATAGCTTCACGGAAACCTTTCTCAACAGACGGAATATATTCTTTAGGAACGTTACCCCCTTTTACCGCGTTAATAAACTGTAATCCTTTAGGAATTTTTCCATCAACTTCATCTGCTGGCTCTAATGTAAATACGATATCACCGAATTTACCACGACCTCCAGATTGTTTTTTGTAGGTTTCTCTGTGAGTTGCAGTTTTTGTAAAAGCTTCTTTGTATTCCACTTGAGGTTCCCCTTGGTTTACTTCAACTTTAAATTCACGACGCATTCTATCTACAAGGATATCCAAGTGTAATTCTCCCATTCCTGAGATAATTGTTTGCCCTGAAGCCTCATCAGTTCTAACAGTAAAAGTTGGATCTTCTTCAGCTAATTTTGCTAAAGCCATACCCATTTTATCAACGTCAGCTTTTGTTTTAGGTTCAATTGCTATACCAATTACTGGCGCAGGGAATTTCATAGATTCAAGGATAATTGGGTGTTTTTCATCACACAATGTATCTCCTGTTTTGATGTCTTTAAAACCAACTGCTGCTCCAATATCACCTGCTTCGATATATTCGATTGGGTTTTGTTTGTTAGCGTGCATTTGGTAAATACGAGAAATTCTTTCTTTATTTCCTGAACGAGTGTTCAATACATATGAACCGGCATCTAAACGACCAGAATAAGCACGGAAGAAAGCCAAACGACCTACGAATGGGTCAGTAGCAATCTTAAATGCCAAAGCAGCGAAAGGCTCTTTAACATCTGGCTTACGAATAATTTTAGTTTGATCTTCTTCTAATAACTCTGCATCATCAGGATGAATTCCTTCAATACCTTCTTTATCCATTGGAGATGGCAAGTATTTACATACCGCATCTAACATGAATTGAACCCCTTTGTTTTTGAAAGAAGAACCAGCAATCATTGGAATGATAGCCATGTCCATAACCGCAGCTCGTAAAGCTGTATTGATTTCTTCCTCAGTAATTGATTCTTCATCTTCCATGAATTTCTCAAGCAAATTCTCATCATAATCAGCAACTGCTTCAATAAGAATGGATCTGTATTCTTTTACTTCGTCAAGCATATCTGCAGGAATAGGCACAACTTCATATGTTGCTCCCATACCCGCATCATCCCAAACAATAGCTTGGTTTTTTACTAAGTCAACAACCCCTTTGAAATCATTTTCTTCACCAATTGGCAAAGTGATCGCAACAGCATTTGATTTTAACATGTCTCTTACTTGTTGACATACCATCAAAAAGTTAGATCCTTGTCGGTCCATTTTATTAACAAAACCGATACGTGGAACTCTATATTGATCTGCAAGTCTCCAGTTAGTTTCAGATTGTGGTTCCACACCATCAACTGCACTAAACAAGAAAACCAACCCATCAAGTACACGTAAAGAACGATTTACTTCAACAGTAAAATCAACGTGACCTGGGGTATCAATAATATTGAAATGGTACGGTAATGTTTCAGGTAAAATTTTACCTTGTGTCGTTGGGAAACTCCATTCACAAGTGGTAGCAGCAGAAGTAATTGTAATACCTCTTTCTTGCTCTTGTGCCATCCAGTCCATTGTTGCAGCACCATCGTGTACTTCACCAATTTTGTGTGATTTTCCTGTATAGAATAATATACGCTCTGTTGTTGTTGTTTTACCAGCATCAATATGAGCAGCAATACCTATATTTCTTGTATATTTTAAATCTCTAGCCATTTCTTTATCTATTAAAATCTAAAATGTGAGAATGCTTTATTTGCTTCAGCCATTTTGTGAGTATCCATTCTCTTTTTAACTGCAGCACCTTCTTCTTTAGCCGCAGCTAAACATTCTGACGCTAGTCTTTGAGCCATCGATTTCTCATTTCTTCTTCTAGAATAAAGTATTAACCACTTCATTGCCATAGAAATTTTTCTGTCTGGTCTAATTTGCATTGGAATTTGGAAGGTAGCTCCACCTACTCTACGACTACGTACTTCTACGTGAGGCATAACATTAGTTAAAGCATCTTTCCAGATGTCTAATGATAATTTTTCTGAATCTTGCTTTTTAGCTTCTATAATGTCAATTGCATCATAAAATACTTTAAAAGCTGTTGATTTTTTTCCATCCCACATTAAGTTGTTCACAAAACGGGTTACCAGTTGGTCATTAAACCTTGGATCTGGTAAAAGTGGTCTTTTCTTTGCCGCTCTTTTTCTCATTTCTTTGTTTTTAATAATTGACAATTGATAATTAACAATTGATAATTAGCTACTGCCATTATCCATTATTCTTTATCCATTATCCATTAATTTTTACTTTTTTACTTCTTTTGGGCGTTTTGCTCCGTACTTAGATCTTCTTTGTGTTCTTCCTGCTACACCTGATGTATCAAGCGCACCACGCACAATGTGGTATCTTACTCCTGGCAAATCTTTTACCCTTCCACCCCTAACTAATACTATCGAGTGCTCCTGTAGATTGTGTCCTTCTCCAGGGATATAGGCATTTACTTCATTACCATTTGTCAAACGTACACGCGCTACTTTACGCATTGCAGAGTTTGGTTTTTTTGGTGTAGTAGTGTAAACACGCGTACAAACCCCTCTTCTTTGAGGACAAGAATCTAAAGCAACCGATTTACTCTTCTTAGTTATCTGAGTTCTTCCTGTTCTTACTAATTGTTGAATTGTTGGCATAATTAATACTAAAAATTACTTTATATTAAATTTCCCGCTTTTTACGGGGTTGCAAATATACAAATTATTTTTTTTTATCCAAATCCTAATTCATTAATTTTCAAAGCATTTTAAAATCACCTCATTTTATTATACTATTTTACTATTTTTACGTTACATAAATACATGAATTGGAACTCAAATTGAAAAAATCAATCTTATTTATCGTTCTTATTTTATCTACAAATGTCGTTCTGGCACAAAAAAGCTATTTGAAAATTGCGAGCAAAGCCAATTTTGATAATAAAATAATAGATTCTATAGGATACAATACTAAACATGCTTCCGCAAAAGCCGTGTTTGATGAATTTCAATTGGTTTCAACCAAACTAATGAAGCTAGGGTATATTAACACTGAACTTATCAGCAATAACAAAGTAAATGACAGTACATTTTTATTTGAAATTGACCTAAAAAATCGTACCAATTTTGTACATATATATATAGGTAAAAATTCAAACTTTAAATTGCTTTCCAAGGCATTCCATAAAAGGGATACTATTAAAGTAAAAATTGGTGAAACTGAAAGTTATTTAAATGCCCTATTAAATGATTTTGAATCCAAAGGATATTCTTTAGCAAAAATTAAACTGATAAATTTTCAAAGTAAAAACAAATCTCTTTATGCTGAATTATTTCTTGACCAAGGAAATCTTCGGATTTTAAATAATATTGTCATAAAGGGTTACGATAAATTTCCCGAAAGTCATAAAAAAGAGATTCTCCGTATTTTTAAAAATAAAACTTTCAATCAAGATAACTTAAGTAAAGTTCAAAATGCGTTTGAGCAATTTCGATTTGTCAATCAAGTAAAATATCCAGAGATACTTTTTACAAAAGACACTACTAAAATTTATGTTTACCTTGAAAAAGCCAAAGCCAATAAATTTGATGGTTATATCGGATTTTCAAATGACAAGAAAAACAAGTTAGAACTCAATGGCTATCTCGATCTTTTATTAGTTAATATAATGAACGCGGGAGAAAACTTATCGTTATACTGGAAAAGCGACAGCGGAAATCAGAAAACTTTTAATTTAGGTGTAGAAGTTCCTTATATTTTTAAGAGTCCCATTGGAATTAAAGCCAATTTGAATATTTACAAGCAAGACAGTATCTTCCAAAATGCAAAAACGTCAATTGATGTTGGTTATTTTTTTAGTTACACCAGCCGTTTGTATTTAGGATACCAATCTGCGGAATCTAGTGACATTCAAAAGACTAATAATTCAACCATTCGTGACTATAGTAATTCATTTGTAACAGCCAATTTTGAATATATAAACCTTGATAAATCGAATTTTTTGTTACCCGAAAAAACAAAAGTAAGCTCCAAAATTGGTTATGGCTCCCGTTATTCAAATTCAAACAACTACCAGCAATTTTTTGCTAACATCGACATCAGTCATTCGCTAATGTTAAATGATAAAAATAGTATTTATTTAAAATCACGAAATTACTATTTACAAAGCGACCAATACATTATAAATGAGTTGTACCGTTTTGGCGGAATCAATTCTATTCGAGGATTTAATGAAAATAGTCTTCAGGGAAATTTTTTTAGTTCTTTATTATCAGAATACCGCTATTTAGTCTCACCTGATCTATACATACATTCTATTTTAGATTACGGCTATTTTTCAGACGCGACCAGTTCTAAATCAGACCATTTATTTGGCTTTGGTTTTGGTTTTGGGTTGCTCACAAAAAACGGTTTGCTAAATATGGTTTATGCAAATGGTAGTAGCGGAAACCAAAATATTCAACTCTCCAATTCCGTGGTGCATTTAAGTCTAAAATTAGATTTGTTTTAACAATTACTAAGGATTTTGTTATAAAGTTTATTTAAAGTTTGTTTTTTTAAGAATTAATTATGAAATTTGTTATCTAACTAATTAAATAATAATAGTATGAGATCAAAGTTCAAATGGATTTTTACGCTTCTAATAGCGTTAACTATGCAGTTTTCCTATGCACAGGAGAAAACTGTTACAGGTGTTGTATCTGTTAAATCAGGTCCATTACCGGGTGCAAATGTTGTGGTTCAAGGAACTAAAACCGGAACACAAACTGATGTTGATGGAAAATACTCTATCAAAGCAAAAGCAGGTGACGTATTGGTGTTCTCTTTTGTTGGAATGTCAGAAACTACAGCTAAAGTAGGATCTTCCAATTCTGTAAATGTAAAAATGCAGGACGGAGTAAATTTACAAGAAGTAGTGGTTTCTCAAGGATACCGAAATGTAACTAAGAAAAACGCGGTAGTATCGATTGCCTCTGTTTCATCTGAAACAATTGAAAATCGCCCTAACGCAAGTGTAATTAACACTATCCAAGGGCAATTAGCCGGGGTAAACATCTCTGCTAACACAGGACAACCAGGTGCAAAATCTTCAGTTACTATTAGAGGTGTAGGTTCTTTAACTGGAAATACAGATCCTTTGTATGTAGTTGATGGTTTTCCGTCTAACAGTGACAATTTTAGAACGATTAACCCAAATGACATTGAATCTGTAACGGTATTGAAAGATGCTGCTGCGGTTTCTGAATATGGTAATAGAGGTTCTAATGGGGTTATCGTAATTAAAACGAAACAAGGAAAATTTGGGGATGCTAAAACTACCTTCAAATACGATTCTCAATACGGTACTGGTTATTTACAAACCCCAAAATACAGTTATGCAAATTCAAAACAATTACTTAAAATTGAGAAAAATTTAGGTACTGGATTAGGAGCTACTTTAACAGATGCTCAAATTGCTGCTTTCACAATCGATACGGACTGGGTAAATTATTTCTTTCGTCCTTCAACTTCTGTTTCTCACAACCTTAGTATTGAAAACAATGGAAAAAACAGTAACTCTTTTACCTCTGTAGGTTATTTCAAACAAGATGGTATTCTTAAAACAACTGGATTAAGCCGATTTACTTTGAGAAATAACATCAGTGGAAAATCCAATAATGAGAAATTCAAGTATACTTTAAACACCTCTTTTGGTTACTCTAAAAATAACGAAGCAACCAGCTTAGGTACAGGTGGAATCAATAGAAACTACGTAACTGGTGCGTTTTTAGGTGCTACTTACCTTTCACCAAATGCTTACACTGGTTCTCAATCGGCATATGATTTATATAGATCTTCTGGTTTGTTATCAACTCCAATTATTTTGATGGATAAATTGGCAACTTACGAGAACTTAACAGACGAGATTCGTGTGGATGTTGTTGCAGATTTATCATACAAAATCGCCAAAGATTTTACCTTAAAAAATAGATCTAGTAGCCAATTAATCAGCAATAGATTCTTCCAATCAGAAGGGCCTAATAGTTTTAATGCCTTATTGTTCTCTTCTACTCCTGGAAATTCGTCATTAGCTACTGGTAACTTCAACGGTTTTGAAGATGTTAATCAAAGAAGAGAGTTCTTCTTTACTAACTTGTCTCAATTAGGCTATTCTAAAGTTATTGGCGAGCACACATTCAATGCATATGCTAACTTTGAGTACAGCCATTCTCGTTTACATTCCAATAATTTAAGAAGAAACGGTTTAATACCAGGAGTTTATGTTCCCAACACTGGGGCTGGTTATGCAGCTGATAATGCTTTAAATGACTTTTATGTTCCAACTGCTTCTGTGAGCCAATTAAGAAATGACTTAATTTCTTACTTCGGATCTGCGGATTACGACTACAATAAAAAATACGGAGTAGTAGCTACATTCAGAAGAGACGGTACTTCAAGATTTACTGAAAAGTATCAGTTTGGTAACTTCTGGTCTATCGGTGCGAGATGGAATTTAGACGAGGAAGCTTTTATGGATAACGTTACTTTTGTAAATTCATTGAAATTAAGAGGATCTTATGGAACGGTAGGTAATCAAAGAATTGTGGCAGGTACTGTATTTGCAGGTATCAACCCTCCAGGATTTGCTGATATCTACGGAGTTACTACTAATACTTATAACGGTGGTAACGGTTATTCAATTGCATTTGGATACCCAGATTTAAGATGGGAAACTACTAAACAATATAATGTTGGTGCTGATTTTGAATTCAATAACTCTAGAATTAGAGGGTCTTTTGATTACTATAATAGAGCTACTTACGATCAATTGTTATCTGCCCCGGTTACTCCAACTTCAGGGGTTTCAACTATTCAGAGAAACTCAATTGCTACAGTAACTAATAAAGGGTTGGAATTAAATTTAACCTATGATTTAATTAAATCAAATGATTTTACTTTAACATTGAAAGCAAATGGTGCTTATAATGATAATAAAGTGAGTAAAGTTGAAAACGCAGTTGGTTATCTCTTAAACGGAAACTACATTTCACAAAACGGTGGTTCTATTTATGAGCCATTTGTTTACCACTATCTAGGAGTAAATCCTGCAAATGGTAACTTGTTGTTTGAATCTGCAAATGGAACTCCAACAGAAAGTCCTGTAGCAGCTGATAAAAAAGCGGCAGGTCTAAATTATGTTCCTGTATATTCTGGTGGTTTTGGTTTTGACTTAAACTACAAAGGATTCTTCGCATCAACTTTGTTTACTTATGCTTACAAAGTAGTTCGATTTGATTTCGATTTGAGTTCATTATACAGCAGAGGAAATATCGGAAACTTTGTGGTTACTCCAGACTTACTAAATGCTTGGACTCCAACCAATACCAATACAGATGTGCCTTCATTATCTGCTGGAAATTTAGGTGTTGGAGATTTATCTGACCGTTTCTTAAGAGACGCTTCTTTTGTACGTTTAAGAAACGTTCAAATTGGATATAATGTTCCTAAAAAATACTTAGGTAACTCTTTCATCACTGATTTATCCTTTACATTACAAGGTGAGAACTTATACAATTTCACAAAATGGCAAGGTTTTGATCCTGAAAGTGATAGAACAGGAGACAATTACCAGTACCCAACCCCAAAGTTATACACTTTTGGATTACAAGTTAAATTTTAATTAGACGAATTATGAAAAAAATATATGGATTAATATTATTGAGTTTGTCACTATTTGTTTCTTGTGACAACGAATTAGAACCTTTCACTCCCGGTTCACTTACGGAGGAGGTTGCTATTACAAAAAGTTCAGATCTTACCAGATTATTGAATTCAGGAATGAACTTGATGACCAATAGAGCTGAATATGTGTTTACTTCTGTTTTTACTGATGAAGCTGCTTTGGGTAGCAACAATGGAGGACAAGGAATTAACCAAGAGTACGTCTTTTTAATGCAACCTAATGATGCCTCTGCAACTGCAATTTGGGCTTCAAGTTATGCAGCAATTTCTAGATACAATCGTGTAATTGAGTTTTCATCCACAGTAGTTCCTGTAGATGCTGCTGATACTGAGTTAATCAATAGATCAAAAGCAGAAGCTTTAGTTTTAAGAGCGGTGTGTCATTTGAAAATAATGTCTTACTTCTCTCCAGATCCTAAAGACAATAATGCTTTAGCTGGCGTATTGGCAAATAGAATTATCGCTACCTCTGAAACTCCTAGAAGAGTTACAAATGGTGATTTCTATGCGTCTATCCATGCCGATCTAGATCAAGCTTTAGCTATCTATGCTACCAATACAGCTCCTGCTTATACCGCTAAAACTATATTTGCTTCAAAAGTATTAGCTCAAGCTATTAAAGCGCGTGCTTATGCCTTGAAAGGTGATTATACCAATGCGTTAACTTTTGCTGACCAGGTAATCAATACTTCGGCAATAACATTAGCAACTACTCAAGCAGAATATAATGCGGTATTTCATACTCACAATGAGGCTGCAGGAAAAGAAGTTATTTTCAGATTAAAAAGAACAGTTCAGCAAAATACACAAGGTTCCAACCTTCACAATGCTTGGTGTTCTATAAATAACAAAAGAAATGGCGCTCCGTTCTATGAAGTAAGTAGAGCATTGTATAATAAATTTGATGCTACTCGTTTATCTGGAGGAGACTTCAGATACGGAACCAATATTTATGTTAGTGCTACTGATGTTGTCGGAAGTTCATTAATTGATGCTAATTACACCACTTCAGCAGACGTTAAACTTTCAGACATCCTAGTTTTACAAAAACATGGAGGTCAAAGTGCATTAACAGGAGTAAATACTTTCAATCCTGATTTCATGGTTTGTAGATTATCAGAAATGTATTTTATTAGAGCTGAAGCTAAAGTGGCTGCAGGTGATTTAACAGGTGCAGGAGTCGCATTAAAAGCTATTTTAGATGCTCGTTTCCCTACTGCTCAAGCAGCGCCAGTTTTTGCTAATGCACAAGCGGCTTGGAAAGGAATTCTTGACGAAAGAAGAAAAGAATTATCATTTGAAGGGTTCCGTTTCATCGATATGAAGCGTTTAGGAACTTTAGCAGGAGCTACTTTAGATAGAGATCCAGCTGATTATGCTTCATCAGCTTGGAATATTCCAGCAGCAAATCCTACTAATTTACCTTTAACTAGCTACAAATGGGCTTTACCTATCCCACAAGATGAGTTAAATGCTAATAGTAGTATTCAACAAAATACAGGATATTAATAATTTATTATCCTCATAATTACAAAACCATCCCAATCGGGATGGTTTTTTTTTGAATTATAGTTTTTACTAATTTACCTTCCTACTATATCTAATAAAAGGTAATAGAAGCGTGATTTCTTTGGCCAAAAACAGGTTGAATTCAATTTATTAAATTCGTAACGAATTGTATTAAAAATTGACTTTTTATGTTAACGCGATTGAGTCTTACATTGACTATACTCGTACTGGTTATCCATTAACGCCACTTTCAACTGTTACTACTAAAACTCGTAAGCCATATAGATTAATCTATCCAACTTCTGAGTATGTAGCTAACTCTGGAAATGT
>JARXAC010000005.1:0-26828 GCA_029866065.1 Flavobacterium sp. | reverse complement strand
CAAAATTTGCCTCCGACAAAAAATTAGAAATTGAAGCCTTAAAAGTCCGTGAGGAATACCGAAGAGAGTTTTTAGGAAATATTTCTCACGAATTAAAAACGCCCCTTTTTACCGTTCAAGGTTATATTTCAACCTTACTTGGTGGCGGTATGAAAGACAAAACCATCAGAAAAAAATACCTGGCACGAGCATTAAACGGTGTGGAAAGATTAATTTATATTGTTGAAGACTTAGATACCATAGCAAAACTTGAAGTATCTGATGAACCCATAACAATGGCTCCCTTTGATATTGTTCCTCTAATTCAAAATGTTATGGATTTACTGGAAATGAAAGCCAATAAAAAGGATATCTTAATGACATTTGACGATAAATATACCAAACCGATTTATGTTATAGGGAATTATGAAAAAATACAACAAGTAGTAACTAATCTAATTGAAAATTCAATTAAATACGGCAAAACCGGGGGCTCTACAGAAATTGGATTTGAAGAAGTTAACAATCGAATTCAAATAGACATTAGAGATAACGGAGAAGGCATTGATGCAAAACACATTCCTAGATTATTTGAAAGATTTTTCAGAGTAGATAAAAGTGGCTCTAGAAATGTAGGAGGTTCCGGACTTGGTTTGGCCATTGTAAAGCATATTATAGAAGCACACAACGAAAAAATAATTATTCAAAGCGAACTTGGAAAAGGCTCTCAATTTTCGTTTACCCTTCAAAAGAGCGAAGAAATAGATTCCTAAAATCTATTTTATCCTATTTTATTACTTATTTTTGCAAAAAAAAACACAGCAACTGTGGGAAGCAAAAACAAGTTAAAGAGGTTTAAAGAAAATGACACATTCGGTAATGTTTTTCAACCTACAAGAGAAGAAGTAGTTTCGGAACAATTTTCACTAAAAGGAAAATGGAACCAAGATTATTTTAAAAATAACAATCCTATTGTTTTAGAATTAGGATGCGGTAAAGGAGAATATGCAATAGGATTAGCCGAAAAATACCCTGATAAAAACTTCATCGGAATAGATCTTAAAGGAGCCCGTTTTTGGCGTGGCGCTAAAACTGCGGTGGAAACAGGTTTGAGAAATGTGGCTTTTATTCGTACCCAAATTGAATTAATAAATCATATTTTTAACGAAAATGAAGTCGATGAAATTTGGATCACTTTCCCAGATCCTCAAATAAAATACAAGCGAACCAAACACAGAATGACCAATTCTGAATTCTTAAAATTGTATAAAAAAGTACTAAAACCGGAAGGAGTTATCAATCTAAAAACCGATAGCGAATTCATGCACGGATATACTTTAGGATTACTTCATGGAGAAGGTCACGAAGTAATTTATTCTAACCATAATGTCTATGTAAACGAAGGAAGTCCTCAGGAAGTAACTAGTTTACAGACGTTTTATGAAAAACAATATTTAGAAATAAATAAAGCAATTACGTATATTCGTTTTAAAATTAAATAAAATTTGGACTTTTTATTGCCACTTACATTAGGTTTTGCAATAGCAACTGTAGGAATTTTGCCGCCTGGTTTAATCAATATGACCGCTGCAAAAGTGAGCGTAGTTGATGGAAGAAATGAAGCTATTTCTTTTGCAATTGGGGCAACAGTTATTGTTTTACTTCAAACTTATATTGCAATTCAATTTGCTAAATTTATAAATAGTAGACAAGACATCATTACGTTACTTCAAGAAATCGGACTTATTTTATTCTTAGCAATTACTTTATTTCTCTTTTCGACCGCTAGAAAACCAAAAAAAGCAAAGCAAGAAATTAAAATGTACAGTAAATCAAGCCGATTCTTCCTTGGAATGTTGTTATCCTCTTTAAATTTATTTCCAGTTCCTTTTTACGTATTTGTAAGCGTGACTTTATCAACTTATGGTCTTTTTTATTTTAATTCATTATATGTTTATTCATTTGTTACTGGAGTTGTCATAGGCTCTTTTACGGGTTTTTATTTATACATTCTTTATTTTAAAAATCATCATAACAAGAGCGAATACTTAATTAAAAATGGAAATTATATTATTGGAAGTATCACCGGATTGATTTCATTGGTTACTTTTTTCAAACTGATTACTACTTATTGGACTTAATAATGCCTGCTAAAAACGAGAATTTTTTTGAAAGAGTTTATGAAGTAGCTCGCCAGATTCCTTATGGAAAAGTGACTTCCTACGGAGCAATTGCCAAAGTACTTGGCGCTGCCCGTTCCGCTCGAATGGTAGGTTGGGCAATGAATGCATCACATAATTTAGAAGATGTACCTGCTCATCGCGTAGTAAATAGAAACGGACTTTTAACCGGCAAACACCATTTTGACGGAACCAATTTGATGCAACAACTACTAGAAAGCGAAGGAATAGAAGTTATTGACAATCAAATTATTGATTTTGAAAAGCATTTTTGGATGCCCGAAATGAAAACCTAGTTTAAAATGTAATTTCAATTTTATATGCTTCAAGTTCAAAACATTACTTTTAGTTATGACAAAAACAAAGTCATAAAAAACATTGATTTTTCAGTCAGTAAAGGTCAGAATATTGCAATTATTGGCGAAAGTGGATGTGGAAAAAGTACGCTTTTGAAACTAATTTATGGTTTGTATGATTTAGACGAAGGTCAGATATTTTGGAATAACAATGAAGTTTTAGGTCCAAAATTTCACCTGGTTCCTGGAATGCCTTTCATGAAATACCTAGCACAAGATTTTGATTTAATGCCATTTATCACCGTGTCAGAAAATGTTGGAAAATACCTTTCTAATATCTATCCCGAAAAAAAACAAAGCCGTATAAATGAATTATTAGAAATAGTCGAAATGACAGAATATTCTAATGTAAAAGCTAAATTTCTTAGTGGTGGTCAGCAACAAAGAGTGGCATTAGCAAAAGTATTGGCTTTAGAACCAGAAGTATTATTGTTGGACGAGCCTTTTAGTCAAATTGATAATTTTAGAAAAAACTCCCTTCGAAGAAAGCTCTTTTCCTATTTAAAATCGAAAAATATTACTTGTTTAATTGCTACTCATGACAGTAGCGATTCACTTTCATTTGCTGACGAAACCATAGTTTTAAATAATGGGAAAATTGTCGTACAGGAAAAATCCATTAATTTATATAATCATCCTACTAATAAATATGTAGCGTCTCTTTTTGGTGATGTTAACGAAATTAAATTATCTCAGTTAATTGAAATGGAAGGTCCAGAAGAAACACTATTATTATTCCCACACCAATTAAAAATAGTTGAATCTGGAAAATTAAAAGTCAAAATTCAAAAATCCTATTTCAAAGGAAGTCACTATTTAATTCAGGCTGAAGCCAATGAAACGGCTATTTTCTTTGAACATAATTGTGAATTAAAAATAAATTCAGAAGTTTTCTTATGTCAAATAAAATAAAGTTAACTTTGAACGGTTTAAAAATTTAAACGTAAAACTATGTATCATTCTAAAATTTCAGGATTGGGTTTTTATGTCCCTTCCAATACTGTCACTAATGCTGATTTATCAAAAATTATAGATACAAATGACGAGTGGATTCAGGAAAGAACTGGAATTCAAGAACGCCGACACATTATAAAAGGGGAAGACACCACCACTTCTATGGGCGTGAAAGCCGCTAAAATTGCAATTGAACGTGCTGGAATTTCTAAAGACGAAATCGACTTTATTGTATTTGCTACTTTAAGCCCTGATTATTATTTTCCAGGACCTGGAGTTTTAGTGCAAAGGGATTTAGGGTTAAAAACAGTAGGCGCTTTAGACGTTAGAAACCAATGTTCCGGATTTGTATATGCTTTATCGGTAGCCGATCAGTATATTAAAACCGGTATGTACAAGAATATTTTAGTAATTGGCTCCGAAGTACATTCTCCAGGACTAGACATGACCACAAGAGGTCGCGGCGTTTCAGTAATTTTTGGAGACGGTGCTGGAGCAGCAATTCTTAGCCGGGAAGAAGATTTGTCCAAAGGAATTTTATCTACTCATTTGCATTCAGAAGGAATTCATGCCGAAGAATTAATCCTTAAAGCACCTGGAATGGGAAGCAGATGGGTTACAGATATAATTGCAGACAATGATCCTGATGACGAAAGTTACTATCCTTATATGAACGGGCAATTTGTTTTTAAAAATGCTGTTGTTCGTTTTAGTGAAGTTATTAATGAGGGTTTACAGGCCAATAATTTGAATGTTTCGGATATCGATATGTTGATTCCGCATCAAGCTAATTTGAGAATAGCCCAGTTTATCCAAAAGAAATTTGGTTTAACAGACGATCAAGTATTTAATAACATTCAAAAATACGGAAATACAACTGCTGCTTCAATTCCAATTGCTTTGACTGAAGCTTGGGAACAAGGAAAAATAAAATCTGGAGATACAGTTGTTTTAGCAGCTTTTGGAAGCGGTTTTACTTGGGCAAGCGCTATCATTAAATGGTAATTATACTGTTTTTTCTATATAGGAAATAGCATAATTTTTATCCTTTTGGATTTGCGCTTTTAATAAATCTATTGAAGAAAATTTTTGCTCGTCACGAATTCTATCTATTACTGAAACGGTTATTTCTGTATTATAAATAGCTATATCAAAGTCTAAAAAATGAACTTCAATTGATAAATCTTCGCCATTTACGGTTGGATTTAATCCGATATTCATTATCCCGAAAACTGTTTTTTCTTGTATAATGCTTTTAACAATGTAAACCCCATTTTTAGGAATCAACTTATAATTTTCTTCTATTTTTATATTGGCTGTTGGAAATCCGATGGTTCTTCCCAGTTGTTTTCCTTTAATAATTTTTCCAGATAATATATAATTGTAACCTAAAAATTCATTGGCTACAGCCATAGTTCCATTTGCAATAGCGTCTCTAATTTTAGTAGAACTTACAGAAACAGAATCAACTTCTTGGGCAGAAATTTGTTCCACCTCAAAACCATATTTGTCACCAAACGCAATTAAATCGTCAATATTTGCGGCTCTATTTTTTCCAAATTGATGGTCGTAACCTATAATAATTTTTTGAATATTAAAGGAGTCTACTAAAATTGTTTTCACAAACTCTTCTGCTGATAAATTGGAGAATTCTTTGTCAAATGGATGAATAACGAGGTTGTCCAGCCCCATTTTTTTCAAAAAACCACTTTTTTCATTAATGGTATTTAACAGTTTGATAGAAGAAGCTTCATGTAAAACCATCCTTGGATGTGGAAAAAAAGTAAGAATCAAACTCTCATAATCGGAGTTTTCTGTTCCCTGAATTAGTTTTTCAATTATTTTTTGGTGTCCAATATGTACCCCGTCAAAAGTTCCAATAGTAACTATTGTTTTTTGGGTAGAATTAAATTCGCTTATTGAAGTAAAGACTTTCAAGAGTGCTATTATTTTTTTGCAAATTTAGAAGATTAAATTGTATTTTTATTAATATTTCAATCAATTAAAACAATCTCTGATAAATTCTAAAAGTTAATTATTTGTATTGCTATTTGTTTTTTATCAAAAATTTATATATTTGAAGTCTGCATATTGCAAAAACTAAAATCCTATACTAATGAATAAAAAATTACTATTCTCATGTACTTTTCTGTTTTTATCCTTTTTAGGTTTCTCACAGTCAGGTAAATTATGGAATTCAGTAACAAAATCAAATGTTACTTCCGTATCAAAAAACACAAAAAGAGTATCTTTTCCTCAAGAATTTTTACTTTTTCAAATTAATGAAACTTCATTTAGAAATAATTTGATTGCTGCGCCATCTGTATCTTCAGATGCAAAAACTGCGGGTGCTATTATTATGTTACCTAACATTAATGGAGAATTAGAACGTTTTGAAATGTTTGAATCTTCTAATTTTGCTCCAGAACTTCAAGCTCAATTTCCTGAAATTAGAGCCTACGCGGGAGTTGGAATGGACGATAAATTCGCGCAAGTTAGATTAAGCGTTGATCCAAATGGAATTCAGGCAATGATTTTCAGAACAGATAAAGACAACGAATTTATTGAGCCCTATTCTCAAGATGGAAAAGTATATGCTGTTTTTAATTCAGTAGGTAATAAAAGCAAATTCGGTTTTACTTGTCATACTGACGACCAACCACTTATGTTGACTGCTCAGCAAAAAACCGATGCTGCAGCCAACATGAAATCGAGTGCTGCTCAATACAAAACAATGCGTTTGGCCTTGTCTTGTAATGGTGAATACGCTACTTTTTTCGGGGGTACTGTTGCTGGAGCTTTAGCAGGAATGAACGCTACGATGTCAAGAGTAAATGGGGTTTATGAAAAAGAATTGGCGGTACACATGAATTTAATTGCCAATCAAGCAGCTATTATTTTTACCAATGCTGCTACTGATCCTTATTCTGATATGGCTAGTATGGCCAATTGGAATGCGGAACTTCAAGGTACTTTAAATACTACTATTACTGATGCAAATTACGATATAGGTCATATGTTTGGTGCTGATGGTGGAGGAGGAAGTGCAGGTTGTATAGGATGTGTTTGCGTCGCTGGTCAAAAAGGAAGCGGAATTACGTCTCCTGTAGATGCAATTCCTCAAGGAGATAATTTTGATATTGACTTTGTTGCTCACGAAATGGGGCATCAAATGGGAGCTAATCACACTTTTTCTCACACTACCGAAAATAATGCGGTTAACGTTGAGCCAGGATCGGGTTCAACTATCATGGGTTATGCCGGTATTACTGGAACTACAGATGTTCAGGCGCATTCAGATGATTATTTTTCCTTTTCTAGTATCAACCAAATTCAAACGAATTTGGCTACAAAAACTTGTCCTGTTACTACTAATATTACCCACGGAACTCCTGTTATGAATGCAGGTGCCGATTATACAATTCCTTTTGGAACACCATTTAAATTAGTTGGAACCGGAACCGATTCAGGAAATCCTGTGATTTCATATTGCTGGGAACAAAGTGATGATGCAACAATAGTTTCTTCCGCTACAAGTTTTCCTTCCGGTACAAAAACTAACGGACCAAACTACCGATCTTTCAAGGCAGTTTCTGTTCCTTACAGATATTTCCCAGCATTGCAAACAGTTTTAGGAAATTCAATTTCTTCTACTTGGGAAGCCACTTCTACAGTGGCTAGAACTTTAAACTTTACTTTAACCGGAAGAGATAATGTTATAGCAGGTGGACAAACAGGAAAAGACGCAACTGTAATCACAGTGAGCGGAACTGAAGGTCCTTTCGATGTTACTTCGCAAGCTGTTGCTGGAATATCATGGTCACAAGGTTCAACACAAACAATTACCTGGACCGTAAACAATACCAATACTTTGACCGGATCATCAACTGTAGATATTTTATTGTCAACTGATGGCGGATTAAATTTCGGAACTACTTTAGCTTCTGGTGTTCCAAATAATGGTTCTGCTGCAGTTACTGTTCCAAATATTGCGGCACCATATTGTAGAGTAATGGTAAAACCAACCGGAAATGTATTCTATGATATTAATCCAATAGTCTTTTCAATTGGATATACAATAAGTCAAACTTGTACTACTTATACAAACAATGTTGGTCAAAATATTGAAGACGGACCGGATCCTAACAATCCAGTTGCTGGACCAACAATGACATCTGTTATCAATGTGCCAATTACTCAAAATATTACCGATGTAAATGTGAATGTAAATGTAACTCACGCATGGATTAGAGATCTTATTTCTAAAGTGAAACATCCTGATGGTACAGAGGTAGTTTTAGGAAGCAGAATTTGTAATGGTCAACAAGGTTATAATATTACCTTTAATGACGGCGCTCCTGCAATTGTTTGTGGAACAGCTGCTTCAATTCCAACCGGAAACTATACCCCTGCAGGATCTTTAGCTACTTTAAATGGTAAGGTTGCCAATGGAAGTTGGAGCTTATTAATAAACGATTATTTTGGTGTAGATATCGGAAGAATGAATTCATGGTCAGTTGAAGTTTGTTATATGCAAGCGGTATTAGCAGCTGGTTCTTTCGGTTTAGAGAACTTCTCTATTTTTCCTAACCCTAATAATGGCTCTTTCAATGTTCAATTTGATAGCGCTTCTTCAAATGATGTCGCTATTGAAATACACGATATGAGAGGTAGAACTATCTATTCAAAATCATTCCAACACGACGGATTATTTAATGAAAATTTACAATTATCAGGGGTTCAATCTGGAGTATATTTAGTTAATGTTCAGGATGGAAATAGAAAAGAAGTAAGAAAGATTATAATTCAATAATCTTAATAATATTTTAATTTTAAAAGGTCTCTTCGGAGGCCTTTTTTAATTATTTTAAGAAATTATTTAAAATAAATATTATATTTGAAATCTATTTTAAGATAAAAACCTCAATAATGATTAAAAAACTACTTTTTTCGCTTACACTTTCATTGTTCTTTTTAAATGTAAATTCTCAAAACACTACTGTTTGGACAAAACACAATGTCAATTCAGGTAAAATTACTTTAGACAAATCGGCTCAACGGGATAATTTTCCTAAAGAATTTCAATTGTTCGATTTGAATATTATTCTTTTAAGACAACAATTATTTTCAGTAATAAATAATAAAGTGGGTCAACATACCACTATCATTTCTTTACCAAATGCTGACGGTCAAATGGAGCAATTTGAAGTTAATGACGCCTCAAATTTTGATGCTGAGTTACAAGCCAAATACCCTGAAATTAGGGCTTTCTCAGGAAAAGGAATAACAGATCGTTATGCTACTTTGAAACTTAGTATTTCCCCTCAAGGAATTCAAACTATGGTTTTTAGAACTGATAGAGAAAACGAATTTATAGAGGCTTATTCTCAAGATCATACGGTATATGCAGTATTTAAATCTCAAAGAAATAACAAAAATGTAGGTTGGACTTGTTCTACTGCAGATGAAAAATCAGTTATGGAAAGAACATCAAAATCGGTAGAAAATGCAAGCACTAATAAATCTAATTCAGGACAATTAAAAGTAATGCGTTTGGCACTTTCTTGTAATGCGGAATATTCCAATTACTTTGGAGCAACTAGCGCAACACAAGTAGCTTTGGTTTTAGCAGCTTTCAACAATACATTAACTCGTTGTAACGGAGTTTATGAAAAAGATTTAGGTGTTCACATGAATTTAGTTGCCAGTACTACAAACGTAATTTATTATGTAGCTGCAACAGATCCTTATTCAACGAATTTATCAACTTGGAATACTTCATTGCAAAGAGCTTTAAATACTACTTTAACAGGAACAAATACAGCGTTAGCAGCAAATAATGCAGCCTATGATATAGGTCATATGTTTGGAAAAACAGGTGGAGGTGGCAGCGCTGGTTGTATTGGTTGTATTTGTGTGGACGGCGTTACAGCGGGTACAGGAAGTACCAAAGGAAGAGGAATTACTTCTCCTTCAAACGGAGTTCCGTCCGGTGACACATTTGATATTGATTATGTAGTTCATGAAATGGGACATCAAATGGGCGCCAATCATACTTTTTCACATTCTAATGAGGGAACAGGGGTTAATAAGGAAGTTGGTTCAGGAATAACTATCATGGGTTATGCCGGAATTACAAATCAAGATGTTGCTGCAAACTCTATTGACATTTTTCATCAAACTTCAATTGAACAAATCCAAAATAATTTAGCTGGAAGAACTTGTATTGTTTCTACAAATTTAATTGATAATGCTACTCCGGTAGTTCTGCCAGTTAATGATTATACTATTCCATACAGTACCCCATTTGTTTTAACCGGACCTGCTACAGATGCTAATGAAACTGATGCTTTAACTTATTGCTGGGAGCAAAATGACGATGGAGGATCGAATACCGGGGCTAATAGTTCTGCAAGTGAAACAAAAACTTTAGGTCCAAATTTTTTGTCGTGGAGACCTACGCCATCCCCATCAAGGTATTTCCCAAAAATAGAAAGCATAATTGCCAATTCTAATACAACTAGTGAAGTTGGTGGAAGCGCAGGTTTTTTATCTGAGGCATTAAGTTCAGTAGCAAGACTGTTAAATTTCAGATTAACAGTTAGAGATAATGCGCCATACAGCCCTTCAGTACCAATAAAAGTTGGTCAAACTGCATTTACGGATATGAAAGTTAATGTAACGGCTGCTGCTGGACCATTTTTGGTAAGTGCGCCAAATACGGCTGTTTCTTGGGTTGTTGGATCAAATCAAACGGTTACTTGGGCTGTTGCAGGAACTACTGCTAACAATGTAAATGCCGCCTTTGTGGATATCTTTTTATCAACTGATGGCGGATTTACTTATCCAATTCAATTGGCGAGTAAAGTGCCGAATAGCGGCAGCGCAATGATCACTGTGCCAAATAATGCGGGAGCAACCAATAGAATCATGGTTAAAGGATACAAGCATATTTTCTTTGATATTTCAAATGCAAATTTTGTAATTACAGCGCCAACTTCAAGTTTTGCAATAGCTTATAACGGAGTTCCTGAACAACAAAACAAACAAACTTGCCAAGGCGGAATAATCTCTTATTCTATTCCTTACACCGCTTATGCAGGATTTACAGGAACAACAACATTCTCAGCGGGTACTTTGCCTGCTGGAGTAACCGTTGTCTTTGTTCAACCTTCTGTTTCAGCAAGTGGAACCGTAGCAATGAACGTAACGGTATCAGCATCAGCATCAGCTGGGGTTTATCCAATTATTGTTTCTGCAACTTCTGGAACAACAGTAAAAACAGCTACTTTCTATTTAGAAATATTTAATGCAAATTTTGGAACTCAAGAATTAACAAGCCCAGCAAATTTAACAGTTGCAGTTAATCCATATGCTGCGGTGTTTACTTGGCCAGCTAATTCTGCTGCTGCTAGTTATGATCTTCAAATAGCAACGAATGCTAATTTTGTAACTATTGTAAGAACTGTAAATGTTACTACAAATACCTATACTGCAAACAATTTAGTTGTGGCTACTGATTATTACTGGAGAGTTTTACCTAAAAACCCAACATGTTCAGGAACCTATAGCTCAGGATTTAAATTCACGACGGGTCAATTAACTTGTAATGTTGTTAATGCAGCCGATCCAAATTTACCAATTAACATTCCAACAGTTGTTAATACAGTGCCTTTTAATTCAACGTTTAACGTAACGACCTCCGCTACAATTGCCGATTTAAATGTTACTGTGAATTTAACACACACATGGGTTGCCGATTTAACTTTAAAATTAACAAGCCCTACTGGAACCGTGGTTACTTTGATAACTAATAAATGTGATTCTGCTTCTGCTAATAGTGTTAATAATATTGCTGCAACATTTGATGATTCAGGAACTGCAATTACTTGTAGTGATTTTCCAGCAATTACAGGAACAATATCGTCTGAGCAATTATTGTCTCAATTTAATGGACAAAACTCAAGCGGAACTTGGACTTTAACAGTATTAGACCCCTACAATGCTGATGGCGGAACAATTGATAGCTGGAGTTTAAACATCTGTACTATGGCTTCTCCACTGGGATTAGTTGACAATTCATTGGCTAACTTCACTTTGTTTCCAAATCCAAATAATGGAAACTTTACAGTACAGTTTGATTCAAATTCCAATAATGATATCGCGATTTCTGTTCATGATATGAGAGGAAGATTGATCTTGAATAATGCTTACAATAACACTGGATTAATCTCACAAATAGTTCAATTGGACAACCTTCAAGCTGGAGTTTATCTTGTAACTGTTCAAGATGGAGATAAAAAAGTAGTTAAGAGAATTGTTAAAAATTAACATTTTAAATTTTATAATTTTTTAAAAGAGACTGTTAATTCAGTCTCTTTTTTGTTGTTAAAATACATTTTATTATTATAGTTAAAAGTCATTTAAGAAAGTAATTAACAATCTATTTTCTTAATTAAAATTATTAAATTGATAATGACGCTAATAAAATCTCCTAAATATGCGTTATAGTATAAGAATCAAATGATAATATTCTTAAAAAAAATGGTTTATTTTTAATTTTTAATAATTTTAAAAATTAATGATAATTTAATGTAAAAAACATTTTTTTATTTGAACTAAAAAATTAAATTTGCTCTTCACCAAGTTTAAATTAACTTTAGAAATTAAAAAATTATTTAAAATTATCAAAAATTAAAAAAAATGGCAAACGTTAAAAAAGAAAGTGGTTCAAAAGTAGGAGGTATGATCTCAGGAATCATAATTGTAGCATGTGTATTTGTAGGTTATCTAGTTTGGTCTCTATTAATGGGAGATGCTTCTAACTTTGAAGGTGGAGATCCTGAAAAAGGGCATCCATTAAATACTTTAGGTATGGTTTACAAAGGAGGATTCATCGTTCCTGTACTATTAGGAATGTTATTAATGGTAATTGTTTTTTCTTTTGAGCGTTTTGCAGTAATTTCTAAAGCAGCTGGAAAAGGAAACTTAGATACATTTATGAAAAGTGTTCAAAATAATGTAAAAGAAGGTAAAATTGAAGACGCAATTGCAGCTTGTGACAAACAACAAGGTTCTGTTGCCAATACAATTAAATCAGCTTTAGTAAAATACCAAGACGTTAAAAAAGAAGGATTCAATAGCGAAGATGCTGCTGAAACAATCCATAAAGAAATCGAAGAAGCAACTTCACTTGAAATGCCAATGTTAGAGAAAAATATGACTATCATTTCTTCTTTAGTTTCATTAGGAACACTTGGAGGATTGTTAGGAACAGTATCAGGGATGATTAAAGCATTTGGTGCTTTGGCTTCAGCTGGAACACCAGACCAAGCAGCTCTTGCAACTGGTATTTCTGAAGCGTTAATTAACACTGCAACAGGTATCTCTACTTCTGTATTAGCAATTATCGCTTACAACTTCTTTACTTCTAAAATTGACGATTTGACCTACTCTATCGATGAGGCAGGTACAACAATTGTAAATACTTACAGAAAATTCAGAGGTAGCTTAAAACAATAATTTTTGATTTTTAGAATCAAATAATAAATAAAATAATGGCTAAAATAAAAATGAAAAAAAAGTCAACTTCGACGGATATGACCGCGATGTGTGATGTAGCTTTCTTATTGCTTACTTTCTTTATTTTGACAGCTACAGCAAAAGTGCCTGAGGCATTGCCTGTAGATACGCCTGCTTCTACTGTACAAACTAAATTGCCAGAATCCGATTTGGCAACGATTACTATAGGAAAAGGAAAAGTATTTTTTGACCTTAAAGGAAGAGAAGTTCGTAAAAGAGCGCTTGAATTAATGGGAGATAAATATGGTGTTAAGTTTACGCAAGATGAAATGGATAAATTTGCCCTAATGGAAGGATTTGGCGTGCCAATTCAAAGTTTGAGTCAAATTATCGCCATGAAAAGCGCGGATAGAAGTAAAGCAGATCAACCTGGAGTTCCTAAAGATTCTCTTGACAATCAGTTGAAAGAATGGATTTACAATTCTAGAATTGCAAATATTGAAACCAACGATAAAGAATTGCAAATTGCTATTAAAGGAGATGCAAAAGAAGAATATCCTGCTATTAAGAAAGTAATGGATATTTTACAAGACCAAAAAATCAATAGCTTTAGTTTGGTTACCGGTTTAAGAGGAAAAGATTTTTAATTAAAAAAGATACACTAAAATGGCTGAATTAAATACCGACGGTGGTGGCGACAAAAGTGGTAAAGTAAGAAGTAAAAAGCAAAGTTCCAAAGTAGATTTAACTGCTATGGTGGATTTAGCGTTCTTGCTAATCACCTTCTTTATGCTTACCACAACGTTGTCAAAACCACAATCCATGAGTTTGGGGTTGCCAGATAAAGACGATGATCCTACAAAGAATAAAGATGTTAAAGTGGATGAAAATCGTACGATGACCATATTGTTAGGAGATAATGACAAGTTGGTTCGTTATGTAGGTTTATTGGCAACACCAGTAGCCGGAGGAACGCCAAAAGACTTTGTGTATGGAAAAGAGGGTATTAGAAAAGAACTTATCGATAGAAAAAAGAAAGTACTAGAATATACCGGAAATAAAGACAAAGGAATAATTGTAATCATTAAGCCAAGTAAGAAATCCAATTACAGAAACTTAATTGACATATTAGATGAAATGGCAATTGTAGAAGTACCAACATATGCAATTGTTAACGACTTTTCGCCTGAAGAAACAAAATTGTTAGAAGGAAAATAAGAGCAATCTTAGTACCCAATAACCTAATAATTAAGAAAATGAAACGCCCAGTAATAATGACTTTGATAAATAAGTAAAGGATTAGGCGTTCCATCTTCCGATAAAATTAAATAAAATATACAGATGAAATTAGATTTAATAAAAGACCAATGGCTTGAAATTGTTTTCGAAGGACGAAATAAAGTTTACGGTGCCTATGAATTAAGAAAATCAAATTCGAAAACTACTGTAAGAGCGCTTATAATAGGTTCGGTTTTGTTTGGACTTGCAATTGCAATGCCATTACTTATCAATATGATACCCGATTCTCAAGACGATGCTAGCTTAGACACTAAAATTACTACCGTAAAATTACCACCTAAGGAAAAACCGAAAGAAAATATTCCGCCACCACCACCACCACCTCCAAAAGTAGATCAAGTAAAATTTGTGAAACCCGTTGTTGCTAAGGCAGAAGAAGTGGTAGAAGAACCGCCAAAAATTGTTGAAATTAAAGACAAGAAATTAGGTGCTGAAACTATAAAAGGAGATCCAGATGCCGAATTAACAGTTGAACCTGTTGGAAATGGTCCTGCAGATGTAGTTGAAGACAATAATATTTATGGGACTGCTGGAATTCAAGTTTCACCTGAATTCCCTGGAGGATTGGCTAAATTCTACAAATTTGTAGGAAATAACTACAGAACTCCGGAAGAAGATGGTCTTGCAGGAAAAGTATATGTTTCTTTCGTAGTAGAAAAAGACGGATCGTTAACAGACATTAAAGTAATTAGAGACATCGGTTTTGGAACAGGAAAAGAAGCAGTTCGTGTTTTGAAATCGTGTCCAAAATGGGCTCCAGGAGAACAAAATGGTAAAAAGGTAAGGGTTCTTTATTCTCTACCGATTACTATTCAATCAGAAGAATAATGTTGAATAATTCAACTGAAAATAAAGAGAAGAAATCGCTAAAAGAGCGGTTTTTTCTCTTTATAGGATTGGTCTTTTTCATAGCCTATTTGGCAACAGGATTAGCAATCGTCTTTTGGAAAAAATTTCCAATCCAAATGAAGCCTGGTTATAGAATTGCTTTTGGAGTAGTTCTTATTGTATATTCATTTATTCGGTTTTACCGAATCGTAAACGACAATAAAGAGTAGGTTATGAAAAAGTTTCCTTTAATTCCTTTTGTATTTTTCTTAGGTTTACTAATTGTATTTTTTGCTTGCAATCAAAATAACAAGCCAAAAAATGAGGAAGAAACCATTTTAAAAGGTTCAACGTCAGTTTTAGTTGACGAGACATTACTACCTATTGTTGAAGACCAAGTGGAAGTTTTTGAAAGTTTGTATGATGCAAAAATTAAAATAAATCCTAAGTCGGAAGCTGAAACCATTTTAGCACTATCAAAAGATACTTCCAAAATTGCTATTTTATCTAGAAAATTAAATGCGGAAGAAGAAAAAGTATTTTCAAGTAAAAAAATAACTCCAAGAACGACCATTTTTGCAACCGATGCAATTGCTTTTATTTCAAATGAAAGAAATAAAGATACTTTAATTGCGTTACAGGATGTAGTGAACTTCTTGAAGGGAATGCCAAACTCTAAAATTAAAGGTTTGGTTTTTGACAACCCAAATTCAAGTACCGTTCGCTACATGAATGAACTTGCTGGAACCAAAGAATTGCCTTCAAAGGGTATATTTTCGTTTAAAACAAATGAAGAGGTTATTCAATTTGTTTCTGAAAATGAAGGTATGATTGGAGTAGTAGGAGTAAATTGGCTAATGGAACCCTCATTAAAAATGAGACCTATTGTTGATAAAATAACTATTCTAAGTGTAAAAGGAATTGGAAAAACGGATTACTTTGCACCCACGCAAAATAACCTTGCAGAAAAGAAGTATCCTTTGGCACGTGAATTGTATATTATCAATTGTCAGGGTTACTCCGGTTTAGGAATGGGATTTGCCTCATTTATAGCCGGCGAAGTAGGTCAAAGAATTACCCTTAAATCGGGTTTATTGCCTGTAAAAATGCCTGGTAGAAATATAAAAACCAGAAAACAAATAGAAAAAGAGAATAAATAATAAATAACAACACAATGAACACTATTAAGATTTTTAGTATTGCTTTATTAACTTCAGTAACACTAAGCTATGCTCAAGATTTAGATCAGGCTAAGAGAACAATTGACGCAGAACAATTTGAAAAAGCCAAAGGAATTCTAAAATCAATTCTTAAAACGACTCCAGATAATGGAAAAGCGGCATTTCTATTAGGAAACATTTATCTAAACCAGAATATTGGGGACTCGGCTAAAATATATTTCAACAAAGGTCTAGTTGCTAAACTAGATTCTAAATTCAATTATATTGGTTTAGGCCAAATGGATTTAGAAGATAAAAATGTTGCTGCAGCGGAAGCTAATTTTGCCTTAGCAACTAAAGATATTAGAAAAAAAGACTCAGAGCAATACGTTTATATCGCGAAAGCCTATATGAATGCAGCTACTCCTAACTACAATAAAGCAATCGAAGTTTTAAATAAAGCGAAGATTGCCAATCCTAATGATACTTTCGTTTTATTGGCTTATGGTGATGCCTATTACGGACTTAAAAATCAAAATGATTCCTATAAATCGTATCGTGATGCCTTTGATGCTGACCCAACTTTAATTAGAGCAAAAATGCAATTGGGCGTTTTATTAAAAGGAGCTAGAGCCTTTTCTGAAGCCGTTAAAGCTTACGATAATGTTACAGCAACCAATCCAGAATACGGACCAGTTTATAGAGAATTAGCTGAAACCTATTATTTCTGGGCAAAAGACGAACCTAAAACCTATAAAGATAACATTACAAAAGCATTGTCTTTCTACGAAAAATACATGAGTTTAACTGACTATTCGTTAACGTCTCGTATGCGCCACGCCGACTTTTTAATCCTTGCAAAAGACTATAAAGCGTTAGAATTGGAAGCTAACGCGATGAAAGAATTGGATAAAGTAAATCCAAGAATCTTTCGTTATTTAGGATATTCAGCCTATGAAAATGGTAATGTAGATGGAGCAATTTCAGCGTTAGAGAATTTTATTGCAACACCAACAAATAAAATTATCGCCAGAGATTACCTTTATTTAGGATTGGCAAAAATGAAAAAAGCCAATAATCTAGAAACGAAATTAGTAGACGCAGTTGCCTTTGATGCCGGAGTAGCACAATTGAAAAAAGCCGTTGAAATGGAAATTACGATGACCAACGATTTAAGCGAAATAGGTAAAAAATTCTACGAACAAAAATTGTTCAAAGAAGCTTCTGTTATCTATGAAATTGCCGTAACCAACGTAAACTCTAAAAACTATTTATTAGATAATTTCTACCTTGGAAACTCTTTATATTTCAAAAATACTCGTAAAGATGTGGTAAAAGCAGATCCTATCGAATTGCAAAAAGCCGATGTCGCTTTCGGAAACGTAATCACTGCAGCACCTTCAACTCAAGACGCCTACATTTTCAGAGCCAGAACTAACAATTTGCTTGAAAACGATGAAATGATCATCAAATATTACCAACAATACATCGATATTGTAACTGCAAAAGGAGAAGAAGAAATGGCTAAACCAGCCGTGAAAACTAAATTCATCGAGTCGTATAACGCAATTGGAGCGGCCTATGCCAACACTGACAAATTGAAAGCAAAAGAGTATTTTGGCAAAACTTTAGCCTTAGATCCAGTCAATGATTATGCAACGCAGTCATTAAAATTATTGAAATAAAATAATTAATTAGTTTCAACTTGAAACCGATAGTCTCAAAGCTGTCGGTTTTTTTTGGAGCAATAATCTAGGCGTTTGGAAAATTCATATTCCTGCTGTTCGTTTTATCCCCGATATTGCTTCGTGCCTCGCAATGACGGGGGATGCCACTTCTATCAGGGCTAAAGAATAATTCAGGGCTTCTCTACTAATTTTGTCTCTACAATTCTTAGTTTTTATTTTAATTCACAATTCACAATTCACAATTCTGCAATCTACAATCTCAAATCCTAAATCTAATTTTCACTACCTTTGCAATCTATTTAAAATAAACAATGTTGAATCAAGAAACTCAAATAGCCGTCGATAAAGGATTAATGCTCCCCTTAATGGAAGAATTCTATACCATTCAAGGCGAAGGGTATCACACCGGAACGGCTGCTTATTTTATTAGAATTGGCGGTTGCGACGTAGGTTGCCACTGGTGTGATGTAAAAGAAAGCTGGAATGCCGAATTACATCCGCCTACTTCCACTGATTTAATTGTCGAAAATGCTGTAAAATATTCGGAAACTGTCGTCGTAACAGGCGGAGAACCGTTAATGTGGGATATGTCTGTTTTAACACAAAAATTGAAAGAAAAAAACCTTAAAATTCACATTGAAACTTCAGGTGCTTATCCTTTATCAGGAAATTGGGATTGGATTTGTCTCTCTCCAAAGAAAAATAAATTGCCTACGCAAACCGTTTACGATAATGCCAACGAGTTAAAAGTGATTATCCATAACAAACACGACTTTACATTTGCTGAAGAGCAAGCTGAAAAAGTAAACTCCAATGCCATACTTTTTCTGCAACCAGAATGGAGCAAAAAAGAAGAAATGACACCACAAATTGTAGATTATGTAATGAACAATCCAAAATGGCGCGTATCTTTACAAACACATAAATACCTTAATATTCCTTAACCAAATAACTTTATTATGAAATTATTCATCCTATTTACAGTACTACTTTTTTCTTGCCTTAATTGTATTTCACAACAAGACACTGTACAAGTTAAAAAAAATGAAACCTATAATTATAGTTCTATTGATAAAAAACCTGAATTTCCGGGTGGTGCGGGAGCTTTCTACAAATACATAGGAAACAATTATAGAACTCCAAGCATACAAGGTCTTAGCGGAAAAGTTTATGTCAATTTTGTAATTGAAAAAGACGGAAGTGTTGTTGAAGCAAAAGTACTAAGAGATTTAGGTTATGGAACTGGTGAAGAAGCAGTTCGGGTTTTGTCGGAATCACCAAAATGGAGTCCAGGCATTCAAAATGGACTACCCGTTAGAGTTATGTATTCTTTGCCAATCACGATTCAATCTACACGATAATCGAAACTCTAAAAAGTCAGCCTCGCCAAATAATCAAAGTGATCGCCCTCCAAAACTAATTCGCATTTAAATCCATTTGCATCAGCAGCATTTTGCAAGGTGTTAAAATCCATATACAACCAGGGTAATGGCACTTCTTTTTCTCCTTTATAGGAAATAGTAAATTCTAATTCCCCATAATATTTGTAGCCAGAAATCCCTATTTCGCCTTCTGAGTCTTCGGAATCTTCTTCATCAAACATATAGATAATATCCGAAGAATCAATCAGAATTTGTCCGTTTTCCGCCAATAACGATTTTAGTTTTTCAAGGTATTTTGAAACGTATTCTAATTTTCCAAATATTCCAGTTCCATTCATCAATAGAAGAATAGTATCAAATTTTTCAATTGAATTAAATTCCAAAATATCAATTTTTAAAACATCTGAAATTCCTCTCAATTGACAAGCTTCAACGGCATTATTCGAAATATCGATTGCGGTAACTTTCAAATTCTTTTCTTTTTGTAAATACAAACTATGGCTTCCTGCGCCACAACCCACATCCAAAACCTTCCCTTTAGAAAGTAAAAGTGCATGCTGTTCTATTTTTGGCATTCCAGAAAATTCCCGAAATAAATATGCTACCGACATTTCATCTTCTTCAGAAATGGTAGTTTCCGTAATTAAATCTTCAGGAGAATTATTAGTCTGAAAATCGAGAATGGCTTTTCCGAAAAGGTCTTTCATTATAGTTGATTCGGTAATTTGTTTATTTGTTGATTTGTTTGAGTAATTTTGTGGTGTCAACTTTAAACTTTAAACTTGAAACACATTTTAAACAATCTTCCTAAAGAAGCCAAAGATAAGCATATCGAAAACAAAAAGTATTTTCACAAGCTAAAAAAGAAGGCGCCTAAGAATTTGGATTATGTAATGCAAGATTTGCACGATGCCGAATTCAAAAAAACCGATTGCTTGAAATGTGCCAATTGTTGTAAAACGACGGGTCCACTTTTTACCTCTGCAGATATAGAAAGAGTTTCAAAATACTTGCGTCAAAAACCACAACAATTCATCGATCAATATTTGCAAATTGATGAAGACAACGATTATGTTTTACAAAGTGTTCCGTGTACTTTTTTAGATAATGAAAATGCGTGTATGATTTATGATGTGCGTCCAAAAGCGTGTAGAGAATTCCCCCACACCGATCGAAAAAAATTCCAACAAATCTCGGAATTGACTTTGAAAAATGTTGGTATTTGCCCTGCAGCATTTAATATTGTGGAAGAAATGAAAAAGAAGATGCCCTTATGAATTAATAATGATAAATTCTTTTTAATAATTTCCCAACTTTAATTTGCAATTCAATTCTGTTTCCTATCTTTGTAATCTAAATTTAGAGGAAAAATTTGAACTGATTGCAACCTCGTTAAAAAAATGCTAAAGCAGAAATCCTCTCCTTTAACATTCCCGCAATCTTACTTTTTTCTTCGCTTAATTAAAAAAAATTATTTAATATGGCTTATTTATTTACGTCAGAATCTGTGAGTGAAGGACATCCTGATAAAGTTGCAGATCAAATTTCAGATGCATTAATTGATAACTTTTTAGCTTTTGATCCAGAATCAAAGGTAGCTTGTGAAACTTTAGTAACTACAGGTCAAGTAATTCTGGCTGGTGAAGTAAAATCAGAGACTTACCTTGACGTTCAGCAAATTGCCCGAGAGGTAATTAGAAAAATTGGTTATACCAAAAGTGAATACATGTTTGAGGCGAATTCTTGTGGGGTACTTTCAGCAATTCACGAACAATCAGGAGATATTAATCAAGGTGTTGACAGAGCTACCAAAGAGGAGCAAGGAGCAGGAGATCAAGGAATGATGTTTGGTTATGCAACTAATGAAACCGAAAATTATATGCCATTAGCACTTGATTTATCGCATAAATTATTACAAGAATTAGCGGTTTTACGCCGTGAGAATAATGAAATCAACTATTTACGTCCAGATGCTAAATCACAAGTTACCTTAGAATATGATGATGATAACAAGCCGGTTCGTATAGATGCAATTGTAATTTCAACACAACACGATGATTTTGATGAAGAAGAAAAAATGTTGGCTAAAATTAAATCGGATTTAGTTGAAATATTAATCCCAAGAATCATTAAAAACAATCCAAAATACGCTCATTTATTTAATGATAAAATTACTTACCATATTAATCCAACAGGGAAATTTGTAATTGGAGGCCCTCACGGCGATACGGGTTTAACAGGCAGAAAAATCATTGTAGACACTTACGGTGGAAAAGGAGCGCACGGTGGAGGTGCATTTTCAGGAAAAGATCCAAGTAAAGTAGACAGAAGTGCGGCTTATGCAACGCGTCACATTGCTAAAAACTTAGTTGCTGCAGGAGTTGCCGAAGAAATTTTGGTTCAAGTTTCTTACGCAATTGGAGTGGCTAAACCAATGGGGATTTTTATAGAAACCTACGGAACTTCAAAAGTGAACTTAACCAATGGGGAAATAGCAAAAAAAGTAGAAGAAATTTTTGACATGCGTCCTTATTTTATCGAGCAACGTCTAAAATTGAGAAACCCTATTTATAGCGAAACTGCCGCTTATGGCCACATGGGTAGAACACCTGAAACAGTTACAAAAACTTTCAAAGCGCCAGGTGGAATTGAAAAAACAATAACCGTTGAATTGTTTACTTGGGAAAAATTAGACTTTGTCAATGAGGTAAAAGCAGCATTCGGCTTATAATACATTAATTTTTAAATAGTTAAACCCCCGTTTTTGTCAATAAAATTAGGGGGTTTTTATTTGCTTTCTATTTCACTTTTGCGTTACTTAGTAAAAATTTATAGCTATGGCAAAGTTCCCTTCCTTACAAAGTGTATTTAAAGCAACCGCAAATACAATAATTAGATTTCCTCTTGAAATCCTTGCAGCTTTCGTTGGAACAATTTTCTCGCTAATTATTATAGATTTTAAAAGTTATCCTGTACCTCCATATAATATCAAAGTAGTAATTTGCAGTTCGCTTTGTTTGGTATTATTCCTATCTTCTAGTTTGTACTTTGAATCAAAAAAATCAAAAACGTGGATCCAATTTGCATCAAGCTTATTTCTGGGTGGTTTAATAGCTGCTTTCGTTTTCAATTTATCTGAAAAAATTACATTTATTGAGGGACTTCAATTGTTTGTACTCAGCATTGCTTTGCACTTGCTCGTTTCCTTTGCTGGATTTATTCCTAAAAAATACGATCAAGAAGAATTCTGGGAATTCAACAAGCAACTTTTCATCCGAATTATTACTTCTGGTATTTACAGTTCGGTGTTATATTTAGGATTAGCACTAGCAATATTAGCGATTACTAAATTGTTTAATGTCGAGTTTTACGATGAAATCTATGCCGATTTATTCGTAATTATTACTGGATTATTTAATACTATTTTCTTTCTTGCTGGCGTTCCAGAAACTAACAATGCCGATTCCCCATTGAAATTAAGTTATCCTAAAGGCCTAAAAAACTTTACCCAGTTTGTATTATTACCTTTGATAAGTTTGTATTTAGTTATTTTACTTTGTTATGAAACTAAAATCGTAGCTACATTTTCATTGCCTGTAGGTTGGGTTTCCTATTTAGTATTAGTTTTTGCCATCTTCGGAATCTTATCTTTTCTATTAATTCATCCTATTGCGAAAGAAACAGGAAATTTATGGATGCGAACCTTTAGCAGATGGTTTTATTTTCTATTAATACCGCTTTTAGCCCTTTTATTTTGGGCAATTATGTATCGTGTAAATCTGTATGGTTTTACACATGAAAGATATTATGTTTTCCTATTATCCATTTGGCTTACTGTAGTGGTAGCTTATTTTGTAATCAATAAACAACCTAAAATTAAATTCATTCCAATAAGCATGTGCCTGTTCGGATTGCTTTCAATTGCTGGCCCTCAAAGTGCCGATTCGATTTCCAAAAACAGTCAACTCTCAAGATTTGAAGAGTTTATGAAAGGAATGGGAACTAAAAAACTAACTTTTGATCAAGAAAAAGACCTAAGCAGTATCGTAAATTTCTTAGAAAATAATTATGGTGCAAATGTCTTAACTCCCTTCACGGAAAACAAATTGACCGCGCTTTTGAAAAAAGACAAAACGCCAAATTCTTCTCAAATAATGGAAGCTTTAGGATTCGAATACCGAGGCAGTTATGAAACCAGTGTAGATGACGATGCAAATTATAGTTATACGCAAGAATATGGCTCCAATAATGTTATGGTTCTTAGCGGCTTCGATTTTTCTTTTGAAATGTCAAATTACACGAATATTGATGAACCGAAACCTGTAAAAATTGATGACAAAACCTACAATTTAATAACAGAAAGTAAAGATTACGGATTTGATTTAAAAATAAATAATGAAGTAATTCCAGTTAAGATTTTTGATTATATAAAATCAAACTCCGCCTTTGAAAATAATGACAATACAGATGATTCCATTGTTCAGAATATCCAAGCCAATAATTATGATTTACGAATTTTTTATTCCAGTGTTTATGGGTCGAAAAAAGGAACCGAAAAAACAGTTGATAGTTATGAAATCAAAGTGCTAGTTAAAATAAAAAACTAATCAATTTCAAATAGATAGATAAAAAAACCTGACTTCATCAAGTCAGGTTTTTTTATTAGTAAATCAAATAAGGTTTTCGCATTTTCTTAAAATCATGCAATCCACTTTTCCAAGTAGCCCGAATTTCTCCTTCGGTTAATCCTTTCTCAATTTGATTTTGTAATTTTTTATTTCCCGCTAATTTCGTGAAAAATGCATTGAAAAACTTAGTTTTATCTTCTGTTTCATTATAGGCTTTCAGTAACCATTTCAATTCTAATTTGTCAATTTTCGGAATACTAGTTAAATCTTCTCCATAACACGCAATGCCATTGTAAACGGGATCTTTCGCGCCAAAATTCGGAATAGGAGTAAAGCTAAAATCGCCTTTTGGCAAATAAGGAGAGCCGTAAATTTGAAATTGTTTTTCTGTTCCTCGACCTACGCTCACATTAGTTCCTTCAAAAAGACACAAACTCGGATATAAATTTATCGCTTGGTCATTTGGTAAATTTGGAGATGGCTTTTCCAATAAACTGTATTTCATTTCCCTATTATAACCTGCACAAGCAATTATTTTCAAGTCGCAACGAAGTCCGTTCTTCAACCAATTCTCCCCATTTACCATTTGAGCATATTCCCCAATTGTCATTCCGTGTACTAATGGAATAGGATGCATCCCTACAAAACTCGAATATTGTTTTTCTAATATTGGACCATCTACAATCGAAATATTTGGATTTGGTCTGTCCAAAACTAGCAACGGAATGTTATTCACCGCACAAGCTTCCATTATATAATGAAGCGTAGAAATATAAGTATAAAATCGAGCTCCTACATCCTGTAAATCAAAAACCAACACATCGATTTCATCTAATTGCTCCGGTTTTGGCTTTCTATTTTCGCCATAAAGGGAAATAATTGGAATCCCAGTTTTTACATCTTTTCCATCAATTACGTGTTCCCCAGCATCTGCCGTTCCCCTAAAACCATGCTCGGGAGCGTATATTTTTTGAATATTAATCTTATTTTTTAATAAATAATCTATCAAATGAATTCTCTTAGTTTCAAATCCTTCAGCATGACTAATACTCCCTGAATCCGGAAGCATGTAAATCGAATCGTATAAAACTACTCCGGTTTGATTGGTAATTACACCAACTTTTTTATTATCTAATAATGAAAAATAAGATTTATAATTATCAGCACCAGAACTAAAACGAGCTGATTTTTCACTGCTTATGACTACTGTTTTATTGGTAGAAGTGGAATTTCTTATGCCTTTTTGAGTGGGTTTACAAGAAAAAATTAATAGCGAAAAGGCAACAATAATTAAATATTGAAGTTTCGTTTTGCCAGAAATAGTGATTTTTTTTTGTGATGTAGTTATAATTTGAATCATGATTGAAACCTCGAAAAATAATTAATTAACCTATAATACTTGAAATAAATTCTAAAAACGTAATTTTGACTCGGGCGAAGTAGTCCAACTTTGCAATCTTAAACCATATTTACTATTGAATTTAGAATATTTCATAGCAAAAAGACTCATCACTGCGAGAGACCATAAAAGTAGTATTTCTGCGCCAATTATAAAAATTGCGATAGCAGCAATTGCAATTGGAATGATTATGATGATTATTTCTGTGGCAACAGGAATTGGTTTGCAACAAAAAATACGTCAAAAAGTAGCTGCATTCAACGGACATATTATCATCACAAATTACGATGAAAACCAGTCTCAGCTTAGTGTAACACCTATTTCTACTCACCAAGATTTCTATCCTAAATTTAAAAATGTAGAAGGTATAAATCATATTCAAGCAGTTGCAACTAAATCTGGAATTATTAGAACCGAAACCGCTTTTGAAGGAATTATTTTCAAAGGAGTTGGAAAAGAATACCGCTGGAACAACCTTCAAGAATATCTTGTAAGCGGAAAATTACCCAATTTATATTCCCAATTGAACGATGAGGTTCTTATTTCTGAATTTTTAGCCAAACTATTAAATCTAAAAGTTGGCGATAAATTCAACACCTTCTTTATGAAAGAAGATTCCAATCAAAAGCCAAATCTTCGCGTTTTCAAGATAACTGGAATCTTTAATTCTGGATTTCAAGAATTCGATTCTACCTATATTATTGGTGATATTCGCCACATTCAACGCATCAATAAATGGGAATCCGATCAAGTTGGCGCCTTCGAAGTTTTCGTCGACGATTTTGATGCCATTCAAGAAAAAGGCCAAGAAGTTTACGAAAATACTGGATCTACACTAGATACTAAAACTATCGTTGAAAAATATTATTACATTTTTGAATGGCTAAAGTTATTCGATTTCAACATCATCGTAATCCTTATCATCATGATTGTAGTTGCCACAATCAACATGGTGGTGGCGCTTTTAGTACTTATTTTAGAACGCACCCAAATGATAGGAATCTTGAAATCTATGGGCGCAAATAATTGGGCAGTCCGCAAAATTTTCCTTTACAACGCATTTTATCTCATCTCAAAAGGACTTTTTTGGGGCAACCTAATTGGCGTTGGGATGCTATTAATTCAACAAAATTTTGGGATAATCAAACTAAATCCAGAGAATTATTATGTTAATGAGGCGCCAGTTTTCATCGATTTCGGTTATATTTTCTTACTAAATATCGGCACCATCTTAATTTGCCTACTAATTTTATTGATCCCTTCGTATATCATCACTAAAATTTCTCCAATAAAAGCAATCCGCTTCGATTAATTTTCGAAGCTTTTTCCGGCTTTCCCCGTCAAGCCCTTGTTAAAAAAACGAGTTTTATCAAGGTTAAAAAGGAGCTTTTTTCAGTCGCTCTTTTTCCCCTTTAAAACTAAGTTTTTTAAACTTCGGGGCTTTTGGTTCACT
>JARXAC010000039.1:0-27262 GCA_029866065.1 Flavobacterium sp. | reverse complement strand
TCAAAAAAGCTAAAGGAGATAATTTGGGTGCCATGCAGGATATTAATGAAACCTTAAAAATTGATTCTTACAAAGAGGACTATTCTAGTTTATTTTTGAGAGCTAAAATTAAATTAGCAATAGGTTCCAAAAAAACTGCTTGTGAAGATATGGATTTAGCATTAAAATATGCCACTGAAGATAAATCTGAAGAAGATATTGTTGAAATATCAAAATTAAAAAAAGAAAATTGTAAGTAGCTTTATATAAAAAATATAAATATTATTAGGGTTTCTAGATTTCTCTAAAAGCTTTTTATGGCTTATTTTCAGTAAAGTTTTCCAAAAAGTCCAAGATTTCTCTTGGACTTTTTTTAATATTTAATAAGTAATTAAATCGCAGTCAATTTCTTCAACTCGGCAATAGTTTGCGTAGGATTTTCCGCCTTGAAAACATAATTTCCAGCCACCAAAACATCGGCACCAGCTTGAACCAATTGCACTGCATTTTTATTGGTAACTCCACCGTCTATTTCAATTATGGTTGAAGCGCCTTTTCGGTTTATCAACGCTTTTAATTTTTCAATTTTTGTATAGGTGTTTTCAATAAAGGATTGCCCACCAAAACCTGGGTTTACACTCATCAAACAAACCAAATCAATATCATTAATAACATCCTCTAATAAATCAATATTGGTATGTGGATTTAGAGCTACACCTGCTTTCATTCCTTCGGCTTTTATGGCTTGTAAAGTTCGGTGCAAATGAGTGCACGCTTCGTAATGAACCGTTAGAATATCCGCGCCCAAATCTTTGAAAGTTTTAATATAACGATCGGGGTCTACTATCATCAAATGCACGTCCATTGTTTTTTTTGCATGTTTGGTAATGGCTTCTAAAACAGGCATTCCAAATGAAATATTAGGAACAAATACACCATCCATAATATCGATGTGAAACCAATCGGCTTCACTTGCATTTATCATTTCAATATCGCGTTGTAGATTAGCGAAATCGGCAGCAAGAACAGATGGGGCAATAAGTGTATTTTTCATTTTAGTAGAGTTGTTTGTGCAAAAGTAGTTATTTTAAAAAAACTCCGAAAGTGATTCCGGAGTTTTTACATTAAGACTTTATGACATTCGACTTTAAGACGAATTTATCCTAAATAGGTTTTCAATATTTTACTTCTAGAAGTATGTTTTAATCTGCGAATAGCTTTTTCTTTAATTTGTCGAACACGCTCGCGAGTTAAATCGAAAGTTTCACCAATTTCTTCTAACGTCATTGGATGTTGATCACCCAATCCAAAATACAAACGAACCACATCAGCTTCTCTAGGAGTTAAGGTTTCCAAAGAACGCTCAATTTCGGTACGCAATGATTCTTGAATTAATGCACGATCTGGATTTGGTGATTCCCCTGAACGCAATACGTCATATAGGTTAGAATCTTCTCCTTCAACTAAAGGAGCGTCCATAGACAAGTGACGACCAGAATTTTTCATTGACTCTTTTACATCGTTTACGGTCATGTCTAATTCCTTAGCAATTTCCTCAGCTGTTGGAGGTCTTTCATTAGATTGCTCCAACAAAGCGTACATTTTGTTGATTTTATTGATGGAACCAATTTTATTTAGAGGCAAACGAACGATACGAGATTGTTCCGCCAAAGCTTGCAAAATAGATTGACGAATCCACCATACGGCGTAAGAAATGAATTTGAAACCACGAGTTTCATCAAAACGTTGTGCTGCTTTTATCAAACCTAAATTTCCTTCATTAATTAAATCGGGAAGTGTTAAACCTTGATTTTGATATTGTTTAGCTACCGAAACTACGAAACGCAAATTTGCTTTTGTCAATTTTTCAAGTGCGGCTTGATCTCCGGCTTTAATTTTCTGAGCCAATTCTACCTCTTCATCGGCAGTAATCAAATCTACTTTTCCAATTTCTTGTAAATATTTGTCTAATGATGCGGTTTCACGATTGGTAACCTGCTTGGTAATTTTAAGTTGTCTCATAATTTCTAGCCTTCATTTTAGGTATTGAAATAGTTATACGTAAGAAGTTACCAAAAAGTTACAATTAGTAGAAAATAGTTTTAACTTTTTATCAAATAGTATTATTTTAACTGTCTGCAAGGTTGGACAAAATAGGATTAGAACTCTAAAATAGTCTCCACATTTTTACCATTCCATTGACCTGAAAATTTATAGGGAACAAACCGTGCGAATAGTTCTTCTTTATACCATTTGAGTTTTCTGGTAAGACGAACAACTTCTTTGTGTTTTTCATTTTTATAGGCATAATCAATCATTTCGGCTTGCGTTTTCCAAATACTTAAAGTGGCTTGTTGGATTAAAGGCCATTCGCCAACGCCTATTGACATTGCGAGTCCATCGTATTCTTCTAAACTTTTACTCACTTTCCCGACTTTACTCCAAAAAGAAATTAATTTTGAAAGCCGAATACTGGCTCGTGTTAAAACCATTACAGGTTGATCTAAAGCCAAAGTAGCATTGGAAACAAAAGGCTGTTTTCCATCCCATTTTCCATGGGCTTCTGCTGCATTTGCAAAAACGGTAAATGATTCGGCGCTTTTGGATTTATACTTGTTAAAAAACGAATTTTTTTCAAAAAAAATAGTGGCATGCATTTCTGATTCCCAAATACATAATAAGGCATAGGTGCCAAAGTTGGGCTTCGAACTAAAACCATTTTCAGCACCTGAACCCAATAGCTTATAAAACACAAGTCCTTCAATGTTTTTGAAATGAGCATGTCCTAATTGCATTTGGGAAAATGCCCAAAGTTTGTTGGGAAAAGTTTCCAATTTAAAAAAAGTGCACGTAGTTATTTGACTCATTGGTATGAATGCTTAATTAGCGTACTGAGTTTTAGATTTTTTTAAAGCATCTTGAATGTATTTCCTCTTAATAATTAACATTCCAAAACTTTCGCCACCTTCTTTTCCAGTGTTTTTGTGGTGCATTTTGTGCGCACGACGTAAGGCTAAAACATATACGTTTTTAGTTTTAGTAAGCACTTTGAAACGTTGGTGTATAATCAAGTCATGTACTACAAAATAAGCTAAACCATAAAGTAAAATTCCAAAACCAACCCAAGTGTACCAGGCATATTGGTTCATCATACCAAACATAATGAGTAACCAACTTGGTACGGCATAAGTGATAAAAAAGAAATCATTTCGTTCAAACCAACTTTTGTGGTCTTTTTTGTGGTGATCTGCATGGAAATACCACAAAAACCCATGCATAATGTATTTGTGATTTGCCCAAGCAGAAAATTCTGTTAGAATAAAAGTGACTAAAACGATGCTGCAATTAATTATTATTTCCATGTTAAATAAATAGATATAAAGAAGTAAAAAATATAATTTGTAAAATCAATAGTATTAATGAAACGGAACTTTTGCCTTTTATAATTGTTGGGTAAAAAAAGTAAGACGTAAAAAAAGCCACTCCAATCCAACCCAAATAATTATGTAAACCGGGTAATCCTCCTTCAAATTGCCAAAAATCGAGTTTCGGCGCCACTTGTTCAATTAGTAAATCAATAAGCGTAACTAATAAAGCTGCCACAACTAATGATGTAATTTTATTTGCAAATATACCACTAACTATTCTAATTCCAGCACAAATAAGCATTGCCCAATTGATGGAAATAATCAGAGGAACTTCAAGTAATTTGAATCCTAATCCTTCTCCATAGGAATATTTTCCAAAAACCAGCCCCGTTTTCACTCCAATTACTTCAATAATAAAACCTAAAAAAGCGATAGAAAAAAAGGCAACTAGAAACTTTTTGTCGGCCAGTGTGCTATGAATTAAAAAAACAAAACAACTTAGTAATAAGGTATAAGGAGTAAAAGGACTAAAAAAAGTTGGATTTACTACAAACCCAATTGACCCTGAAATATAGACCAGAATTAAGAAATACAATAAATAGGATTTGAATGTCTTTTGCATTACTTTTCTCTTTCTACTATTAATTGACTCGCAATTTTTGCACTGAATAGGCACAATGGAATACCTCCGCCAGGATGCACACTTCCTCCTACAAGATATAAATTTTTGATACTTGACGAAAAATTAGCATGTCGTAAAAACGCTGCAAATTTATTGTTGCTAGAATTGCCATATAGCGATCCTCCGTAAGACGAAGTTTGGTTTTCGATATCAACGGGAGTTAAAGTACTTTCAGAAATGATGTATTTTTCGATATCGGTTTTCAATATTGCATTAATTTTTTCAACAACATTTTTACGAATATCGGCTTCGTAATTGATACTTTCGTTTTTATTGTGCGGCACATTTACCATTACAAACCAGTTTTCACAACCTTCTGGCGCATCATCTTTGCAATATTTGGAAGTAATATTGATATAAACAGTAGGGTCATCAGTTGGAAATTGTTTTGAAAACAAATGATCAAATTCCTTTTTATAATCATCACTAAACAAAATATTATGCAGGCCTAATGATGCAAATTCTTTGTTTATTCCCCAATAAAATACATAGGCACTACTTGATTTTTCTTGTTGAATTAACTTTTTAGGAGTGTAAGATTTTGGTAACAAATACGTGTAAAGCACATGAAGATCGACATCGCTTGTCACGATATCAAAGGGATATTTCACGCCATTACTTTTAATGGAAGTAATCTGGTTATTAGAGCCAACTTCAAAGGTTTCAACGGTGGCATTGAATTTAATTTCCACATTAGCATCTTCTGCAAGTTTGACCAAATGGGTAGTAATTTGATGCATGCCTTTTTTAGGCAAATATGCACCAAGATTAAACTCTAGATGCGAAATCATATTCATTAACGCAGGTGCTTTATATGGATTTGAACCGTTGTAGGTTGCATATCGATTGAACAGTTGTACTGTTTTTGGATTGGAAAACGTTCTTGAATTTTTTTCGTGCATCGTGCTAAATAAACCTAAGAATGGGGAAAATAATATGCCTTTTAATGTCTTAAAATTAATAAAATTTTTCAGTTGGTGAAGCGATTGCTTTAAAAATAAATCTTCGGTGGTTTTAAAATAAAAAGCGTTGCGTTTGATATGTTTTAAAACAGTTTCTTTTTTTTCATTTAATTTCAAATGAACTTCCTCTGCAAATTCTTCTATATTGGCGGAAGCTTTTAGTTGCGTTCCATCCGAATAAAAATAGTTGGTAATGATGTCTAATTTCTGATATTCAAATGGAGGAGTGCTTCCTTGTAAATTGGTCAATTCATCTATTAAAGAAGGCATTGTAAATAATGATGGTCCTTTATCAAATCGGAATCCATCCATTTTAAGTTCACTCAATTTTCCTCCAGGGTAACTGTTTTTTTCAAAAATGGTTACCTTAAACCCTTGATTGGCAAGTCGAATGGATAGTGCAAGACCCCCAATTCCAGCTCCAATTATACCAACGGTTTTTGTCATTTTTTTTCAATTAAATGGTTACACAAAATTAATTTTTTATAATAGCATAATAGTACAACAAAAGTTAAAAAAATCCTATAAATAAAAACGAATAAAGTAATTTAAATAGCCTGTTTGCACAAAATTAAAACCCCAATTTAACTGAATAAATTGGGGTTTTGTTATGCAAATCAATTTGCTATTTTATTAAGATTCTCTAGGAGGTCTTGGTAATAAAGCTTTTCTAGAAACTTTTTCTTTTCTAGTTTTAGGGTCAATTCCTAGGTATTTCACTTGGAATACATCGCCCATATTTACTACATCAGAAACATTTTCTGTACGTTCCCAAGCCAACTCAGATACGTGAAGTAATACTTCGTTTCCAGGAACTGCTGTATATTCTACAACTGCACCAAAATCAAGCATTTTAATTACTTTCACTTCGTAAGCTTCGTTCATTTGTGGTTTGAAAGTGATCGATTCAATTTTAGCTAATACCGCAGCAATTCCTGCAGGATCAGTTCCTAAAATTTCAATAACTCCTTCTTCATTAACCTCGTTAATTACGATAGTTGTTCCAGTAGCTTTTTGTAATTCTTGAATCACTTTTCCTCCAGGTCCAATCAATGCACCAATAAAGTTACCAGGAATAGTTCTTGTAATAATTTTTGGAGCATACTCTTTAACATCCTCTTTCGGAGCTGGTAAAGTAGCCGTTAAAATATCAAGAATATGTAAACGTCCATCACGAGCTTGCGCTAATGCTGCTTCCATGATTTCATATTTCAGTCCGTCAATTTTAATATCCATTTGACAAGCAGTAATTCCTTCTGAAGTTCCCGTTACTTTGAAATCCATATCTCCTAAGTGATCTTCATCACCTAAAATATCAGATAAAACAGCAAAACGTTCTCCATCCGTAATCAATCCCATTGCAATTCCAGATACTGGACGAATCATTTGAATCCCAGCATCCATTAATGATAATGTACCCGCACAAACAGTAGCCATTGAAGACGAACCGTTAGATTCTAAAACTTCAGAAACGACACGAATGGTATAAGGACAGTCAGCAGGGATCATATTTTTTAAGGCTCTTTGTGCCAAATTTCCGTGACCAACTTCTCTTCTTGAAGTTCCTCTTAACGGACGAGCTTCACCAGTTGAGAACGGAGGGAAATTATAGTGTAAGTAGAATTTTTCTTCTCCTTGTTCAGATGGAGAATCTATTTGGTTTGCTTCTCTTGAAGTTCCTAAAGTAGCTGTTGCTAATGCTTGAGTTTCTCCACGAGTAAACAATGCCGATCCGTGTACCGATGGTAAATAATCAACTTCACACCAAATTGGTCTGATTTCTGTAGTTTTTCTACCGTCTAAACGAGTTCCTAAATCTAAGGTTACGTTACGAACCGCTTCTTTATTTGTTTTATAAAAATATTTAGAAACTAAATCGCCATTTTCTGCTAATTCTTCTTCAGTAAACAACGCTTTTACTTCTTCTTTTACTGCATCAAATGCTGCTGAACGTTCTTGTTTAGCTGAACCTTTGCTCGCAATAGCATAAATTTTATCGTAAGCAGCTGCTTTTACTTTGGCGTAAATAGCATCGTCTGTTTTTTCAGTTTCGTAGGTACGAACTTCTTTTTTCCCGAATGCTTTTGCTAATCTTTCTTGAGCTGCAATTTGATTTTTGATGTGTTCGTGAGCAAATTTAATGGCGCTAACCATTTCTGCTTCTGAAATTTCTTTCATTTCCCCTTCTACCATTGCGATAGAATCAGTTGAAGCTCCAATCATCATATCGATATCTGATAATTCTAATTGGGCACGAGATGGATTGATAACAAATTCACCATCAATTCTTCCCACTCTAGCCTCTGAAATTAAAGTTTCAAATGGGATATCAGATAATGCTAATGCTGCCGAAGCCGCTAATCCTGCTAATGCATCTGGCATAACATCATCATCATGAGACATTAATTGGATCATCACTTGCACTTCTGCGTGATAATCACTTGGGAAAAGCGGACGCAATACACGGTCAACTAATCTCATTGTTAGCACTTCGCTATCACTTGGGCGAGCTTCTCTTTTGAAGAAACCACCAGGAAAACGACCTGCTGCTGCAAATTTTTCACGATAATCTACCGTTAATGGTAAAAAATCAATACCTGGACTTGCTTTTCTTGCGGCTACTACTGTTCCTAAAATAACAGTTTTACCAATTCTTACTACTACAGAACCATCAGCTTGTTTTGCTAATCTTCCTGTCTCGATTGTGATGTTTCTTCCATCACCTAAATCGATACTTTCTACAAATAATTGTGGAATCATAAATTTTCCTTTTTTAATTTTACATTGGTTTTCCTGCCTGTCGACAGAGTTGTTGTGTTGTTGTAGTGATTGCTAATAATCCAATGAAAAACCAAACTTTTTTAACTTCTATTTGCCTTAAGGCTAAAAACAAAAAGAGGCGCGTGGGCACCTCTTTTATTATTGATTATTTTCTAATATTCAATACTTTGATAATCTCACGATATCTGTTAATTTCGGTTTTCTTCAAGTAGTCTAATAAACTTCTTCTTTTACCTACTAATAATACTAGCGAACGCTCGGTATTGTAATCGTGACGATTTTTTTTCAAATGCTCTGTCAAATGACTAATTCTGTAAGTGAAAAGGGCGATTTGCGCTTCTGCTTTACCAGTGTTAGTTTTTTCTCCGTGTTTAGCGAAGATCTCTTCTTTAATCTCTTTAGTTAAATACATTCCAATATTTGTTTAATGATTTTTATGTATGTCTTATAGCTATTATAAGACCGGGCAAAAGTACTATTTATTTTTTAATTACCAAAAAAATAAATTATCTATCGCTAAATTACAGTTAATTTCTAAAAGCATCCAGAGCAGTTGAAGGCTTTGCGTTTGATTGCCAACAATTTAATTGGTATCCGCTCCACGTTTTTTCACCTTCAGGTTCCCAATAAATTACCCCAAGCCCTTTTTGATTAGGCACATTTCTAACCGCATTAATAGTTGCCGTAAGCATGTCTTTTGTATTTTGAACTAAGGTATAATCGCCGCCAACTTCTACCACCATAACTTCTTTATTGTAGCGAGTAACCATATCGTTCAAATTATTTTGTAGATCGGCAATTGTAACTGTGTAATCGCTATTTAACCAATAAGGATAGTAGGAAAGACCAATAACATCATATTTCACATTGTTAGTTCTTGCATTATCAAAAAACCACCTAAATCGAGAATTGTTATTGCCTTGATCAATATGAATTACTACTTTAATCGTTGGATCAATCGCTTTTGTGGCATCATAGCCTTTATTTAAAAGTTGAGCAAGTTGCCCAAAATTGGTATAATTTCCTTCAGGCCAAAGCATACCGCCAGGAATTTCATTACCTACTTGAACCCATTCCGGAGTTACACCCGCAGTTTTTAGTGCTGTTAATACCTCAAAAGTATGATTGTAAACGTCACTTAGTAAAGTTGTAAATGAATGCGAAGCCCAAGCTGCTGGTTTTGTTTGATGTGCTGGATCTGCCCAAGTATCGCTATAATGAAAGTCAATCATAATGCGCATTCCCAAGTTTTTAGCTCTCACCGCCATCGCTACCGTTTCGTCTTTGCTGCAGTGTCCATTGATTCGGTCATTGGAAGGATTTACAAATACTCGTAATCGAATGGTATTCATTCCACGATCTTTTAATAACTGTAAACCGTTTTTTTCAGTTCCGTCAGTATCGTAAAATAGGTAACCTGTTGCTTCCATTTGTGATAACCAACCCACATCTGCACCTTTGGCAAAAGTATTTGTAATAATTGGCGTAGGATCTGTGGTTTGAGATTTACTGCATGAAGAAAATAGCATTGATATTAAAAGTGTCAATTGAAGTACTACTTTTGATTTGGGTTTAGTCATTATTTTATAAATTTTTTTGAAAAAATTAAGAATTAAAAATCATTTTATTTTTTCTATTTTTAAATTTTATCTAATAGTCTAAAGAACTAAAATAACTTTGCAATTTCATTATTTACGAACTCTAAAAACCGCTCATCGGCAGCAGTAAAAGGATCTAAAACATTAGAATCGATATCTATTTGCCCGATATTCTCACCATTTACAAATAGTGGAACAACGATTTCCGACTTTACAGTAAAACTACAGGCGATATAATTGTCTTGGGCAGCAACATCAGGAACTACGAAATTTGCATTAGAAACCGCCACTTGACCACAAATTCCTTTTCCAAATGGAATAACAGTATGATCCGTTGGAGCTCCCACATAGGGTCCTAAATGTAAAGTTTGAGTTGTAGGATTTGCAAAATAAAAACCAACCCAGTTGTAATGCGCAACATTTGACTCTAAAAGAGCACAAATTTGTAATAACTTCTCCTCTCGAGTAGCATTTTCAGCAGTTACAATTTCAATAACTAAAGGTTGTATTTCGGAAAAAGTCATAATTTTAATTTTTACAAAAGTATTTAATTGCAGTCACCTTTTTTTATATAAATTTGTTAAAAATTACAATTGTGAAGAATTATTGGATTCAATACAAACCATTTCTACTTTTCTTAGTTAAATTTATTTTTTCCTATTTGGTTTTAACCATTGCCTATCAATATTATTTAAATCAATTTGATATTAAAAACAATGAAGTTGACGATTTTACCAAGTTGGTTACCTCCCAAGTGGAACAAGTACTTTTATTCTTTAATTGTGATGCCCACATCGAGCTTCACACAACTGAACCTAGTTATAAGGTTTTTTATAATGGAAAATTTATTTCAAGAATTATTGAAGGTTGTAATGCTTTAAGTGTAATTATTTTATTTATCTCTTTTGTGATTGCATTTTCAGGAAAAATCAAAAACACGATTTACTTTATTGTAGCAGGAAGTTTTATCATTCATATTTTAAATATTACAAGAATTGCCCTTTTAATGGTTGCCTTTTATAATTTCCCTGAAGCCAATTTTATTTTACATGATATTTTATTTCCATTAGTTATTTATGGAACCGTTTTTATTTTATGGATAATCTGGGTAAATAAATTTTCATTCTATGCTAAAGCACCTTCTAAATAATAAAATCAAAGTTTTTGTTTTGTTTTTATTGGTGCTCGTTTTAGCATCAATCAGAATATTCGAGGAATCGCTTTTCTACGACCCTTATTTGGATTATTTCAAGACCGATTATACTAATTTTCCACTGCCAATTGTTAATAAATTGAACCTATTTTTAAGTTTGTTTTTCAGGTATATGTTGAATACAATAGTTTCAATTGCATTCATTCAAATTGCTTTTAAGGACATTAATTTCACCAAATTTACTTCTGTTTTATATGGAATTTTATTTGTCATTTTAATATTAGTTTTTTATGTTGTTTTAGCATTTTTTGCCGATGAAAGTAAAATGGAATTGTTTTATATCCGAAGGTTTTTAATCCAGCCACTATTTTTACTATTATTTATTCCGGGCTATTTAATTCAAAAAAGAGTAAATTAATTTTATCATAATATTTATTTTCATTTTATAATATCGTTTACCTTTGCATTATGAATTTCAGAAAACACATTTGTATAACTCTTGCACTATTATTGTTGGTTTCCAACATCGGATTTGCATTTAATGTACATTACTGTGGCGATGAAATTGCTTCTGTTTCAATAAAAACCTCATTTTTATCAGACAACACAGAGAAAAATTGTTGTGGCGAAATAGAAAAAAAATCCAATTGTTGCGACAATAAGGTACTCCATTTTCAAAAAAAATCGGAAACGTCATTATCACATTTATTTTTTCAAATAGCCGATTTTCAATTGACTAATAATGATTGGAATCCAAATTCTACAGTTGCAATTTCGAATTATAAAATAAATTCAACCGCAACTTATTTTTGTGATGCCAATGCACCGCCTTACTTTAAGTTGTATTCACAATATATATTCTACGCTTAATTTTTATGTTTTGAAAATTAATCACTTTTCAGGTGGTTATAAATCATTATTAACATAAAAATTATAAAATGCAAAAACAAATTTCAATACTATTATTGCTGTTTTTTTGTTTTTTTAGTTCCTTTTCACAAGATACTTTAAAGGAAATAAAAGTTCAAAATTTTAGTAAAAGTTTGCAAAAATCTTTAAAACTAACTACCAATACCACCCTACTTTCAAGTAAGGAATTATTGAAGGCGGCCTGCTGTAATTTAGCCGAGAGTTTTGAAACCAATCCGTCAATAGATGTCAATTTTTCAGATGCATTAACTGGAACCAAACAAATAAAAATGCTTGGTTTAACAAGTCCGTATTTAATGATCACTGAGGAAAACATACCATCAGTTCGAGGTGCTTCTCAAGCTTACGGGTTGTCATTTACCCCCGGAACTTGGGTTGAAAGTATCCAAATTACTAAAGGCGCAGGTAGTGTTGTGAACGGTTATGAAAGTGTTTCAGGTCAAATAAATACCGAATTAATCAAGCCCAATAAAGACATTCCATTTTTTGTAAATGCTTACGGATCTTCTGATTCTCGATTCGAATTAAATACTCATTTTAATAAAAAAATATCTGATAAATGGAGTTCCAGTTTATTTCTTCATGGCAACACTAGAATCGCCAAAAATGACATGAACAATGATGGGTTTCTTGACAATCCATTGGGGAAACAAATCAATATTTTAAATCGTTGGCAATACACAAATACTGAAAAAGGCTGGGTTAGTTTTATCAATTTTCGATATCTAAATGATAAAAAACAAACGGGGCAATTGGAGTTTGTTCCAAATCGAGATCGACTTACAACCAATTTTTGGGGCTCTGAAATCAATACTGAAAGAATAGATGTTTCCACTAAATTAGGGTACGTTTTTGCGGACATGCCTTTTCAAAGTATCGGTTTTCAAAATGCATTTAACAGCCATGATCAGGAATCGTATTTTGGATTAAACCGTTATAACATTAAACAAAAAAGCTATTATTCTAATTTGATTTTCAATTCAATTATTGACAATACAATGAATAAATTTTCAACAGGAATAAATTTTTCTTATGATAAATATGAAGAGTTTGTAAACCTTTTTGATCATAGTAGAACAGATAATTCTATTGGAGCATTTTTTGAATATACCTATGATAACACTAATAATTTTAGTATAATAATAGGTGGTAGATTTGACAACCACAATAGGATAGGTACTTTTTTCACCCCTCGATTGCATGTTCGATACAATCCTTGGGAAAAAGGAGTATTTCGTTTATCTGCAGGTCGCGGAATTCGAAGTGCTAATATTTTTGCAGAAAACCAACAACTATTTGGAAGTTCAAGAAACTTCGAAATTTTGAATTCAAATGGAAATATATATGGATTAAATCCTGAAATAGCTTGGAATTACGGACTCAGTTTTTCTCAAAAATTTATACTTTTGAATAAAAATGGAGATTTCGGATTTGATATCTACAGAACTGATTTTCAAAACCAAGTGGTAGTGGATCTTTATCAAGGACCGCAACAAGTGGTTTTTTATAACTTGAATGGCAAGTCCTTTGCAAATAGTTTGCAAATAGAGTTTAATTATGAATTGGCGAAACACTTTAATTTGAGAACGGCGTATAAATATTATGATATTCAAACCGATTATCAATATGTTACTCAAGAACGGCCTTTGCAAGCCAAACATCGTTTTTTTGGAAATTTAGAATTTCAAACTCATTTATTGGATGATGGAAAACAATGGAAGTTCGATTTTACTTTAAATTGGCTTGGAAAACAAAGATTACCAAATACCATTTCCAACTCTGGTATCGATTCAATGCCAGATTATTCTCCATCATTTTCAGTAATGAATATGCAAATTACTAGAATATTTTCCAGTACCTTTGAAATTTATGTTGGAGGTGAAAACATTGGAAATTACAAACAAGAAAAGGCAATTTTAGGAAGTAGAGATCCATTTGGAACCGCTTTTGATACATCAATCATATACGCGCCAATATTTGGTCAAATGTATTATGCAGGATTACGATTTAAAATTAAATAACAAATTATAGTAACAATTAAAACAACAATTATGAAAAAATTAATTTTAGTAACAGTATTTATTTTAGGTGGATTATCTATCCAAGCACAAGAGAAATTAAACAAAAATGCCAAGTATGAAATCGAGGTAAATGGCAATTGCGATATGTGTCAATCCCGAATCCAAAAAGCGGCATTTTCAGTTCCAGGAGTTAAATCGGCGAATTGGAGTCCAGACACACACAAATTGAATTTAATTTTAAACGAAGAAAAAGCCAATATTGCGGATATAAAAAAAGCAATTGCCAAAGCAGGCTATGATACAGAGGAGGTAAAAGCAACTAATGAAAATTATGATAAATTACCTGGTTGTTGCCAATATGAAAGGAAATAAGGGGTTATTATTGCGTTAATTTAATTTTAAATTGAATGAATTAATTGTGGCTAAATTAATTTTTAGTTACTTTCGCCGCACTTACAATTTTTGTTTTGACAAAGTAAACCAAATTACCTATGAATAATTTTGATTGGACTCAATTAGTAAATCCTGAGTTTTATATTACCCTTCAAGTTGCAGGAATCCAGGTTGGACTTTACATTGTCTTATTTATTGTTTTTGCTGAAACTGGACTTTTTGCCGGTTTTTTTCTACCAGGCGATAGTCTTTTATTTTTATCTGGAATTTACGCTTCTGGTTCAGTTGTGGATGGGGTTTATCATCCGGGTTTAGTAGATCAATTTGTTCATATCAACAACGATTTTTTAAATGTGCTCATATTGGTTTGCTTTATTTCTATTGCAGGAATTCTAGGGAATATGGTAGGATATTGGTTCGGAGCTAAAAGTGGGTACTATCTTTTTAAGAAAGAAGATTCCTTTTGGTATAAGAAAAAATACTTGGTTCAATCGAAAGATTTTTTTGAGAAGTATGGAGGTAAAGCGATAATCTACGCTAGGTTTTTACCAATATTCAGAACTTTTGCCCCTATAATAGCGGGAATTGTACAAATGGACAGAAAAAAGTTTATGTTTTTCAACATCTTAAGTTCGTTCTTATGGGCTTCTGTTTTAATATTTTCGGGTCATTATTTATTTGGAATTTTCTTAAATTATGGAATTAATTTGAAAAATTATATCGAGTATATTGTAATCGGAATTATTCTAATTTCAACATTACCGGTTCTACTAAAACTGTTGAAAAAAACAGTAGTTAAATAATTTGAATAGTTTATATAAAAAAAAATCCGCTTCATTAAAGCGGATTTTTTATTTTAGGAAAATTTTTACATCATTCCTGGCATTCCACCACCGGCGTGGTTTCCTCCCGCATTTTCTTCTTTAATTTCAACTAAAGCACATTCGGTTGTCAAGATCATTCCAGCCACAGAAGCAGCATTTTCTAGGGCAACTCTAGTTACTTTTTTAGGATCAATAATACCTGCTTTTAGCATATCTACATATTCATCAGTTTTAGCATTATAACCGAAATCTCCTTTTCCTTCTGCCACTTTTGCAACCACAACTGATCCTTCAAGGCCAGCGTTTTCAACAATAGTTCTCAAGGGCGATTCCACTGCACGAGAAATAATTTGAATTCCTGTAGCTTCATCTGCATTGTCAGCTTTTAGAGTTTTTAAAGAATCTTTAGCTCTTAATAATGCAACTCCTCCACCTGCAACAATTCCTTCTTCAACAGCAGCACGAGTTGCATGTAAAGCATCATCAACTCTGTCTTTTTTCTCTTTCATTTCAACTTCAGAAGCAGCACCAACATAAAGAACCGCAACTCCGCCGGCTAATTTAGCCAAACGTTCCTGCAATTTTTCTTTGTCATAATCAGAGGTCGTTGTTTCCATTTGACCTTTAATTTGGTTCACACGATTTTTGATCATATCTGCTTCCCCAGCACCACTTACAATGGTGGTATTGTCTTTGTCGATAGTTACTCTTTTTGCTGTACCCAACATTTCTATTGTAGTATTTTCTAAAGTATATCCTCTTTCTTCTGAAATTACTGTTCCTCCAGTTAAGATAGCAATATCTTCCAACATTGCTTTTCTTCTGTCACCAAATCCAGGAGCTTTTACAGCTGCAATTTTCAAAGCACCACGTAATTTATTCACTACCAATGTCGATAATGCTTCACCATCAACATCCTCAGCAATAATTAATAATGGTTTCCCCGATTGCGCTACTGGTTCTAAAACGGGTAATAATTCTTTTAATGAAGATACTTTTTTGTCATATAAAAGAATGTAAGGATTTTCTAACTCCGCTTCCATTTTTTCAGGGTTAGTTACAAAATACGGAGATAAATAACCCCTGTCAAATTGCATTCCTTCCACAACATCTACATAAGTTTCTGTTCCTTTAGCTTCTTCTACAGTGATAACCCCTTCTTTTCCAACTTTTGCAAAAGCATTAGCAATCAATTCGCCAATTACTTCATCATTGTTGGCAGAAATTGAAGCAATTTGTTTGATTTTTTCAGAATCACTTCCTACCACTTTTGCTTGTTTTGCTAAATCAGCTACAATAGCCTCAACCGCTTTATCGATTCCTCGTTTTAAGTCCATTGGATTAGCTCCAGCAGCAACGTTTTTTAAGCCCTCTTTTACAATCGCTTGCGCTAAAACAGTAGCAGTTGTAGTTCCATCACCAGCTAAATCGTTGGTTTTAGACGCTACTTCTTTTACCATTTGAGCTCCCATATTTTCTAAAGGATCTTGCAATTCAATTTCTTTAGCTACAGTTACTCCATCTTTGGTAACGGTTGGTCCTCCGAAAGATTTCCCAATAATTACATTACGACCTTTAGGTCCTAAAGTTACTTTTACTGCATTTGCCAATGCATCAACACCTCGTTTTAGCCCGTCACGTGCTTCAATATCAAATTTTATATCTTTTGCCATTTTATTTTAAGCATTAGGCAGAAGGCTTTAAGCTTTAGGCTTGTTCCTTACTGCTGAATTAGTATTTGTTTTAATTTATAAATTTTACTTTTTATTGTGTTGATTTCTTTTTCTAAGATTTCAAATGTTTCTGTGTCAATATAATTTAAATCTCGGGAAAGAATAATCAAGTATTCTGTTTCGCTTGCCGAACCCAAGGCTATATTAAGATATTGATTAAATTCTTTATCTGAATTTCTGCCACAACCTTCACTAATATTTGTCGGAATTGAAGAAGAAGCTCTTCTTATTTGACTTATAATTCCATACATTTCGTCTTTAGGAAATAAAGATGTACTAGAATAAATCCTCAGTGTAAATGCGTGACTTAATTGCCAAATTTCATATTTTTTAAAATCTCTCATTTGCTTAAAGCATATAGCCTATTGCGTAAAGCTATATTATTGCCAATATATCGTCCTCACGCATAATCAAATAATCTTTACCTTCTAATTTCAATTCGGTTCCCGCATATTTTCCGTATAAAACGGAATCGCCAACTTTAACCGTCATTGTGTGGTCTTTTGTTCCATTTCCTACCGCTACTACAGTCCCTTTTTGAGGTTTTTCTTTCGCTGTATCTGGAATAAAAATTCCAGAAGCTGTTTTTGTTTCTGCCGCTACGGGTTCGATTAGAACGCGGTCTGAAAGAGGTTTAATATTTAAACTCATAATGATCTATTTAATATGTTATTTTATTTTTATAAAAACTTAATTTCAGAAATTATGCCAATATATTAATTATGACAATTTTACCTAAAAAAAATGCCAGCATTGTCAGGCTGGCATTATATATTTTAAAAAAATAATTATTTATTTGTTGGAACTGCAGGCTTAGGAGCAACTGGTGCAGGAGCAGCTGGTGCTAAAGGAGTTGCAGGTGCAGGAGCAGCTTTTTGTGTTGTATCTATGATTTTAGAATCAGAATCACCGAATGAATCCGTAAAACTTAAGTAAGAAAATAATACCAAAACTGTCAGAATCATTGCTAAGAACCAAGTGCTTTTATCTAAAAAATCGGTTGTTTTTTGAACGCCACCCATCATTTGTGACCCACCTAATGAAGAAGATAACCCACCACCTTTAGGGTTTTGAACCATAATTACTACAATTAGTAAAAAACATACTATTGTTATTAATACTAAAAAAATTGAAAATGTACTCATTGTTATTTATTATTTTGTTGTAAAATCTTAATATCCGAAATACGGTTTGCAAAGAAACTACTTTTTTCTGGATATTTCAAAATTAATATTTCATACGCTTGTATTGCTTTGTCATATTTATGTTGCTCTAAATACACTCTCGCTAAGGTTTCGGTCATTAAATACTGACTATTCTCTGAACTTGGCTCTAATTTAAAGTTTGGTTGGGCATCTTTTTTAATTGGCGGAATTTTTGGATTTGCCTCAATAAATTTATCAATTAATGCTAATTTTTTCTGTTTTTCAGGGTCAATTGGAGTAGTTTTTTCTTCTTTTGAAGCAGAATCTCCTCTAACAATTGGGTGAATTTTTGATAATTGCAACCATTCTTCAAATGAATATTTCTCTGTCATTGAAAAAACCAATGGTTTTCCAATATTTAATTTTTCTTCAATTGATGAATCTGAATTGGTTTCTTCTGTCAAAGAAGCCTCTTTTATGGAAGTTAATATAGATTGCTCCAATGAATTCTCTCTTGAACCAATTTTCTCTTCCTTAAAGATCAACTCGGTTGCATCAACCTCAATTTCATTTATTTCCCCTAATTTTTGCTCGTATAGATTTTTATCAATTCTTGTAAATGTGTCTGAAATTATAAAATCGAATAAAATGCTACGATCTGTTGTATGAGCAGCAGTATTTTTTAATTCATAATTATAACGGAAACTCTCTTCATTATACAAACCTTTTAATCGCAATGCTCTCGCACTTTGAAAATAAGGAAACTCCGCAACTATTTTTTCCAATGACGAAGTCTGCTTGTCATTGATAGCGTTAGGGTTGTTTATTAATGTTAAGTATTCGGTTATATTCATATTAAATAATCAGTTGATTACCATTTAGCTAACGATTCATTGAAAATATCTTGAGTAATTCTTTCAAAAATAATATCTAAATTTTGAGTCAGTTTTGCCCCAACTAATTGGTTTGCCCCATCATAATCATTATAAAAAGAAAATCGTTTCTCAAAATTATCGGCTTCTTTATTTTTGTTGGTAAACCTTACATTTATTGTAATTGACAATCTATTTTGCGCGGCTCTTTGATCGGCAGTTGCAGTCATTGGGCTAATTCTATAGTCTACAATTTCACCTTCATATACTAAATCTCCGTTGGAACTGGTTAAATTTAGGTTGGTTTGATTTTGAATTAAATTTTGTAACCGCTGCGTGAAAATTCTTTCAATTCCGGGCTCAATTAAAGGCGAGTTATTTTGAAAATAATTTACCTGAAATGATTTTGCATCAATTTTCCCTGTACCCGTAAAATTATATACGGAACAGCTACTAAATGTTAACAGTAAAATAAATGCGATTATAAAGTTTATTTTTCTCATTATAATTTTAAAATTCAAAGATATTCAAAAATAATTGACATTTAACAATTACCATTTTAAAGATCAAATTGCTTAATTTTTCTATACAAGGTTCTTTCAGAAATTCCCAATTCATCTGCGGCTGCTTTTCTTTTACCTTTATTTTTTTCTAATGATTTTTTTATCATTTCAATTTCTTTTTGTTCCAGCCTTAACACTTCTTCCTCTACATCTTCAACGGTTTCGGCTAATAGATAGTTGTCGTCATGGTCTTTAAATTCTTCAATTTCAACTTTTTTATTGACAGAAATTAATGCTAATTCTTCTTGTTCTTCAAACTCAATTTCATTGTCACTTTCCTTATTGCCATAAATTTTTTGTATTAAATTCTGGTTTGTTTCTTGCACTTTTGAAGCGCCATTTTTTAGTAATTCTAAGGTTAGCTTTTTTAAATCGTGCAAGTCGCTTTTCATGTCAAAAAGAACTTTGTACAAAATTTCCCTTTCATCTCTAAAATCATTTTTGTTCTTTTTATCTTTAATTACAGAAGGTAAATGGGAACTTTCATCAGGTAAATACGATTGTAAAGTTGCTGCAGTTATTTCACGATTGGTTTCTAAAACTGATATTTGTTCTGCTACATTTCGTAATTGTCGGATATTACCGCTCCATCGAAATTGCAATAAAGTTTGAACTGCAAAATCTTCCAATTTTATTGCTGGCATTTTATATTTATGAGCAAAATCTGAAGCAAATTTTCTAAATAACAAATGAATATCATCTTTTCGATCTCTTAAAGGCGGAAGCGCAATATCTACTGTACTCAAACGATAATACAAATCTTCTCTGAATTTTCCTTTATCTATAGCGTCAAACAAATTTACATTGGTAGCAGCTACAATTCTCACATTTGTTTTTTGAACTTGCGAAGAACCCACTTTAATAAACTCTCCGTTTTCTAAAACACGTAGTAATCTAACTTGAGTTGTCAATGGCAATTCGCCCACTTCATCTAAAAAAATAGTTCCTCCGTCGGCCACTTCAAAATAGCCTTCTCGAGTTCCCGTTGCCCCCGTAAAAGAGCCTTTTTCGTGACCAAAAAGTTCACTATCAATAGTTCCTTCAGGAATTGCACCGCAGTTTACGGCAATATATTTTCCATGTTTTCTATGTGAAAGCGAATGGATAATTTTTGGAATATTCTCTTTTCCAACACCACTTTCTCCTGTTACCAATACGGAAATGTCCGTAGGCGCCACTTGAATCGCTTTTTCAATTGCGCGGTTTAGCTTTGGGTCATTCCCAATAATTCCAAACCGCTGTTTTGTTGATTGAATTGTTTCCATAATGTCATTATTAAAGTTTTCTTAGTTTAAGGTTTAATGTTCTCGCAATATGAAGAACTTTCAAACCTAAACTTTCAAGCTTTGTTTACTTTTCGACTTTTTTCAGTGTATCTTTTACCTGTTCTGTCTTTTCAACTTTCTTCTTTGGAAAATAAGTTCTAATAATAAAAAAGGTAGAACCAAATCCTATTATAAATGTAACAATTGCGATAAGTATATTTTTTTTGGTCATTTTTTGTTATATAATTAAATTTGCGTAATTCGTGGCTAACACCTAATTCATCTCACTCAATCCAACTACTTCGCCCTTCAACGTTCCACTTGTACAACTAAGAATTTTCACCTTCACAAAATCTCCTATTTTATAATTCTCTTTCGGGAAAACCACTGTAATGCTTTGAGAATTTCTACCTGAAAATTCCTCAGCCGACTTTTTTGAAACTTTTTCAACTAAAACTTCAACCGTTTTCCCAATGAATTCTTCACTGCGAAACCATGCGTGTTTCTGTTGTAAATCGACTATTTCTTGTAATCTTCGAGCTTTAATTTCTTCCGTAACATCGTCCTCCATTTTGCGACCAGCTAATGTTCCTGGGCGTTCAGAATACGAATACATATAACCAAAATTGTATTTTACATAGTCCATCAAACTCAAAGTATCCTGATGATCTTGCTCTGTTTCTGTTGGAAAACCAGCAATCATATCCTGAGAAATAGAACAATCTGGAATAATAGTTCTAATCTTGTCTATCAAAGTCATATACTCTTCGCGAGTGTGTAAACGATTCATTTCCTTTAATATTCTGTTACTTCCTGATTGAACGGGAAGGTGAATGTGCTTACATATATTATCATATTTAGCAATTATATGTAAAACACTCTCGTGCATATCTTGTGGATTGGACGTCGAAAATCGAATTCTCATTTTAGGAAATGCAACCGCTACCATTTCTAATAATTGATCAAAATCAATCGAAGTTGCTTTTTGCATTTCACTGGCATTGGTAAAATCCTTCTTCAATCCGCCGCCATACCATAAATAACTATCCACATTTTGACCTAGAAGCGTAATTTCTTTGAACCCTTTATCCCATAAATCTAGAATTTCCGATAATATACTCTGAGGTTCTCTACTTCGTTCCCGCCCTCTAGTAAAAGGAACCACGCAAAAAGTACACATATTATCGCAACCTCTCGTAATCGAAACCAAAGCCGTAATTCCGTTGCTCATCAATCGAACCGGTGAAATATCGCCGTAGGTTTCATCTTTAGACAAAATCACATTAATCGCATCGCGACCTTCCTCAACTTCATTCAACAAATTCGGTAAATCTTTATACGCATCAGGACCTACAACCAAGTCAACAATTTTCTCTTCCTCTAAAAATTTGTCTTTCAATCGCTCTGCCATACAACCCAAAACGCCCACTTTCATCTTCGGATTAATGCGTTTCACCGCATTGTATTTTTCCAACCGCTTGCGAATAGTTTGCTCCGCTTTATCACGAATCGAGCAGGTATTTACCAAAACCAAATCCGCTTCTTCTAATGTTTGCGTGGTATTGTACCCTTCATTCAATAAAATTGAGGCTACAATTTCACTGTCAGAAAAATTCATAGCGCAACCGTAACTTTCAATATAAAGTTTTTTAATGTTTTGTGGTTTATGTTCTAAAACAAGACTTTCCCCTTGCTTACTTTCTTCAATTGTTTTTTCCATTATAATCTTAAAAGTGCAAAGATAATGCAATTCCAATAAATATGACAAGTTGTCAGCCCAAGAATTAACATTATATTATATAGGAAGCTATTCCCGCTTTCCGCTACAAGTCCTCACAAAAAAGTGTCGTTTTGTAATTTTATAATGAGCTTCTTCTAGTCGCTATAATAAAAACCATAAAACCAAAAACACTTTTTTAGCTCCGGGCTTTCCACTTCAATCGGGGCTATTGTGACGATTATAGTAACTATTTTAAAATTATTTTATATTTCAAACACTCTTTAAAATCGTGCCTTTTTTAGTAAATTTTATACTTTTAAAAAATCAAAAGTGCAATATTTAAAAAAATCATATACTTTTGTCCCAGTAAAATACAATCCAATGACAAAGAATTTAGTAATCGTAGAATCTCCCGCAAAAGCCAAAACAATCGAAAAATTCCTTGGAAGTGATTTCCAAGTGGAGTCCAGTTATGGCCATATTGCCGATTTACCATCTAAAGAAATTGGGGTAGATGTTGCCAATGGGTTCAAACCCAAATATGAAGTTTCTGCCGATAAAAAAGCATTGGTTTCCAAACTAAAAACACTAGCTAAAAATGCCGACATGGTTTGGTTAGCAAGTGATGAGGACCGAGAAGGAGAAGCTATTTCTTGGCATCTAGCCGAAGAATTGAAATTGGATAAAAACAAAACAAAAAGAATTGTATTTCACGAAATTACCAAAACAGCTATTCTAAAAGCAATCGACAATCCTAGAGAAATCGATTATAATTTGGTTAACGCACAACAAGCTCGTAGAGTTTTAGATCGTTTAGTAGGATACGAACTTTCCCCTGTACTTTGGAGAAAAATTAAAGGCGGACTTTCAGCAGGACGTGTACAATCGGTTTCAGTTCGATTAATTGTAGAAAGAGAAAGAGAAATCCAAAACTTTAATGCTGTTGCTACCTTTTCTATTGTAGCCGAGTTTACCAATGAAGATGGAAAAGCATTTAAAGCCAAACTTCCTAAAAATTTTAATACTAAAAAAGAAGCCGAAGATTTTTTAAATAAAAATATAGGTTCTACTTATAAAGTGGTTGATTTAGAAACTAAACCAACCAAAAAATCACCAACGGGACCTTTTACTACTTCTACTTTACAACAAGAAGCAGCTAGAAAATTGTATTTGCCGGTGGGAATTACCATGCAATTAGCACAACGATTGTACGAAGCTGGATTGATTACTTACATGAGAACCGATAGTGTAAACCTGTCTAAAGACGCTATGGATGCCGCTCAAGCAGAAATCACAAAATCTTATGGCGCTGAATTTTCTCATCCTAGAAATTTTGTCAATAAAAGTAAAGGGGCGCAAGAGGCCCACGAAGCGATTCGACCAACCGATATGTCTCGCCACACGGTAAATATCGATAGAGATCAAGCTCGTTTGTACGATTTAATTTGGAAAAGAACGTTGGCCTCTCAGATGAGTGACGCCAAATTAGAAAGAACCAACGTAAAAATTGAGGCGAATAATCACGGAGAAATTTTTACCGCTTCAGGTGAAGTATTGCTTTTTGAAGGATTCCTTAAAGTGTATCTTGAAGGACAAGATGATGATGATGAAGAACAAGAAGGAATGTTGCCTTTAATGAAAGTAAATGAAAAACTAGATTGCAATTATATCACTGCAACCGAAAGATATTCTAGAGCTGCAGCCAGATATACAGAAGCCTCATTGGTAAAAAAATTAGAGGAATTAGGGATTGGTAGACCGTCCACTTATGCTCCTACAATTTCAACTATTATCAACAGAAAGTATGTTGAAAAAGGAAATCTAGAAGGTCAAGAACGCAAATACGCGCAATTGGTTTTACAATCAGGTAAACTAACTGAGAAAATTCTTAAAGAAAATACAGGTTCTGATAAAGGGAAATTAGTACCTACAGATATTGGAACTATTGTAACCGATTTCTTGGTAAAAAATTTCGGGACTATTTTAGATTATAATTTCACTGCAAAAGTGGAACAAGATTTTGACGAAATTGCTGAAGGAAATGTCAATTGGACTCAAATGATGCAAGAGTTTTACGATAAATTCCATCCTTCAGTAAAACAAGTCGAAGAACATGCAGAAAGAGAAAGTGGAGAACGTATTTTAGGGATTCACCCTGAAAGTGGCAAACCAATTTCTGTTCGATTAGGAAAATTTGGACCGATGGCTCAAATTGGTGCTGCCGATGATGAAGATAAGAAGTTTGCAAGCTTAATGGCCGATCAAAATATCGGAAATATAACCCTTGAAGAGGCGCTTAAATTATTTTTATTACCTAAAAATTTAGGTGTTTATAAAGGAGAAGAAATTGAAATTAATAATGGTCGTTACGGGCCATACATCAAATTTGGAGCAACCTTTATTTCTTTGCCAAAAGGAGAAAATCCAACGGATGTAACCCTTGAAAGAGCGCAAGAATTGATTGATGAAAAAACACTTGCCGATGCGCCAATAGCAATATATAAGGGAGAAGGCGTTCAAAAAGGAACTGGTCGTTTTGGTCCTTTCATCAAGTGGAATGGAGTATTCATTAATGTGAGTAAAAAATACAATTTTGAAAATTTATCTCAGTCGGATATTGAAGAATTAATTGAAGATAAATTGCAAAAAAACATCGATAAAGTCCTTCATGATTGGAAGGAAGAAGGCATTCTTGTTGAAAAAGCACGTTGGGGAAGATCAGTAATCCTAAAAGGAAAACTTAAAATCGAATTGAGTAAAGATATTGATGCTGCTAATTTAACTTTAGCACAAGTTCAAGAAATCATTGCTAAAAAAACCCCTGCTAAGAAAACGGCGGTAAAAAAAGCAACTGCTAAAAAGCCTATTGCTAAGAAAGCAGTCGCAAAAAAGAAATAAGCGATAACCAATTTCCTTCTCGTCTCCCTCTCCATTGGAGAGGTCTGGGGAGAGGAATAAGAAAAGTATAAATGGAATTTGATTTTTTAAAACCTATTAGTGAAGAAGTTGTAGCTCTTATCAGTGGATTAAATTCGCAGCATTTAGGGAGTAAAATGGTTTTGCATACCAGCGAAGAATTTCCAGATCTTAATAAAATTAAGATTGCTATCATTGGAGTGCTTGACAATAGAGGAGATTCCAAAGCAATTTCAGATGTGGATTTAACGCCTATTAGAAAAGAATTGTATTCGCTTTATCCAGGAAACTGGGAGGCTTCCATTGCTGATTTGGGAGATATTGAGGCAGGAAATTCTATAGAAGACACCTATTTTGCTCTAAGAAGTGTAGTTTCTAATTTAATTAAAAATAAAATAATTCCTATCGTAATTGGTGGCACACAAGATTTAACGTATTCAATGTACCGTGCCTACGATGATTTGGAACAAATGGTTAATTTAGTAGCCATTGACAATAAATTTGATTTAGGAAAAGAGAGCGATCCGATATCTTCCAGTTCCTATTTAACAAAAATAATAGTAGAGGAACCAAACAATCTCTTCAATTATTGTAATATTGGATACCAAACCTTTTATAACTCACAAGAAGAGATTGATTTAATAGAAAAATTGTTTTTCGATGCCTATCGCTTGGGTGATGTTTGTAATAATGTTGCCATTGCCGAACCCGTTTTTAGAGACGCCGATTTAGTAAGTTTGGATTTAGGTTCAATAAAATCATCGGATTCAGGAAATTTTATTAAATTTGCCCCTAATGGTTTTAATGGAAAGGAAATTTGTTCCTTATCAAGGTATGCTGGAATTAGCGATAAAGTGACCTCATTTGGTATATTTAATCAGAATAATTCCGAACAAGAATCCATTTTGATTGCGCAAATTATATGGTATTTTATCGAAGGATTTCATTATCGATCTAATGAATATCCTTTTGGCAGCAAGGACAATTATTTGAAGTATATCGTGCCTTTAGAAGAGGAAGAGTTGATTTTTTATAAGAGTGATAAAACCGAAAGATGGTGGATTGAAATACCATTTATTTCGCATTTAAATAATAAATTAAAAAGAAATGCGTTATTACCTTGTTCGCACGATGAATACATTGTGGCTTGCAACAATGAAATGCCTGAAAGATGGTGGAAAGCCCAAAGGAAAAATGTTGTTTAACAAATAGTTAAAATAAAATTCATTAAAAATTAGCAATTTTTAGCGTTATTTAATCAAAAATAATTGTTTTTTATGAAAATATTAAATAGGTTTACGCCCTCAAATACAAAAACTCAAATAATAAAAACGCATATGAAGAAGCTTATTGCATTTACCGCAATATTATCCTTATTAGTTAGTTGTAGCAGTTCAAGCGACAAAGGGGAACTAATTGGGGTTAAAGGAAAAAAATGGCACCCAGAGAAACCTTTTGGTACAGTTTTAATTCCCGGCGGTGCATTTATTATGGGTAGATCAAGTGATGATGCTGCAAATACTCAAGATGCAAATACTAAAACAGTTACTGTTCGTTCTTTTTATATGGATGAAACTGAAATTAGTAATAGAGAATACCGACAATTTGTGGAATGGGTTAAAGATTCTACAATTAGAGTAAATCTAGCTGATATGGCTAGTGGAGGTGCATCAGGTGGCGGAACTGCTGCCGGCGGAGCTACTGCCGGTGGAGCAAAAGGAACTATAAATGATTTTGCGTATTTAAATGCCGATCCTGCTAGCAATCCTAAAGCTACACCATATGATAAATATATGTTTACAAAAACAGGAGGTCTTGGAAATAATAAATTAAATAACAAACCTAAATTAATAAAAGCAACAAATAAATATCCTGATGAAGCTTATTCTCAGGTGATGGATGAAATGTATTTAGATCCTGAAAATTCTTACAATGGTTTAAAAACCATGAATGTAAGTAAATTAGTTTATCGTTATACTTGGATGGATATTCACAAAGCTGCTAAAGAGCATCTTTTGAAAAAACCCAGAAAAACTTATATGATAAATGACACTTTACAAATTTATCCGGACACTACGGCATGGGTTAAAGACTTTAATTATTCCTTCAATGACCCAATGCACAATGATTATTTTTGGCATCAGGCTTATTCAGATTACCCTGTTGTTGGAGTTAAATGGACACAAGCAAGAGCCTTTTGTGCTTGGAGAACATCCTACAAAAACGCTTACATAAAAAAGAAAAAAGGAAGGGATCAAGTCAATTCATTTAGATTGCCTTCGGAGGCAGAATGGGAATATGCGGCTAGAGGAGGTTTAGAATCCGGTATGTATCCTTGGGGTGGTCCATATACTAAA
>JARXAC010000019.1:0-71479 GCA_029866065.1 Flavobacterium sp. | reverse complement strand
TATTTTCTTCACTATTTGCAGTAGTAACTGTCGATCCCATATTAGTTATTCATTAAAAAGTTCCCAAATTTAAGCATTTTTCTTATTTAAAGAAATATAAAAACAAAAACAAATATACCCAAAGCAAATCTAGAAAGTGCCAATACATTGCACCAAGCTCAATACCAAGGGTTTGTGTCGAATTGTATTTTTGTTTAAAATGATTATAAATTATAATTAAAAGTGAAATAAGCCCTCCAGCAAGGTGAGCTAGGTGCACTATGGTTACAATATATAAAAAAGTGGTGGTTATAGAACTCGCACTTCCCGTAAAAAAATAACCGCTGTCTACAATTTGACGGAAACCTACAAATTGTAGAATTACAAATACAATTCCAAGCGCAAAAGTAGCTAAAAGGAATGAAGTTGTAGCACTTCTTTTGTCTTTTTGTATTGCTTTTTTTGCTAAATGAAAAGTGAGACTACAAAAAAGTATTGCTGCTGTGCTAAAATAAAAAGCACTAGGTAATTGAAAGTCTTTTACCCAATCTGCTCTGGATTTACTAACCACAAATGCGCTTGTTAATCCGGCAAACATCATAAACATACTTACCATTCCAAACAACAAAATCAATTTGTATGATCTTGCGTTTCTTTCTTTAATTTCATTAATTGACGTACTCATAATTATCGTAAAAATTTATCTAAAATATAAACTAATTGTAATAAAGTAATATAAGAAACACTAACTAACATCAAGGTTCTTGCCGATTTTGCTGTTCGTGTTTGGTATAATTTAACGGCATAAAATAACATCCAAAGTCCTAATAAAAGCACTGCAACAGCTGAAATTTTTGTGATAAAAAATTGTCCTGTAAAGCCTAATACCGGTAATAAAGAAGCAATAATTAACCACAGCGTATATAATATTATTTGAAGCGCAGTAGAATTATCTTTTTTTCCTGAAGGCAACATAAAGAATCCTGCTTTTTCATAATCTTCATACAAAAACCAACCGATTGCCCAAAAATGCGGAAACTGCCAAAAAAATTGAATTAAAAATAAAGTTCCTGCTTCAATTCCAAAGTTGCCAGTAGCTGCCACCCAACCCAACATAAATGGAATTGCTCCGGGAAAAGCGCCAACAAAAACAGCTAACGGAGTAATCGTTTTTAATGGAGTATAAATACAGGTATAAATAAATATTGAAATGGCGCCAAACATTGCTGTTTTTTCATTAATCGTATATAAAAGTACGACCCCAATAATAGTTAACAAAAAGGCAATTGTTAAAGCAGAGTTTGGAGACATTCTTTTAGAGGGTACTGGACGGTTTTTTGTTCGATCCATTAACACATCTAATTCTTTTTCAATTACTTGGTTAAATGCATTGGAAGCCCCCACCATGCAATATCCTCCAATTGCTAGTTTCATTAGAACCACCCAATCTAGAGAGTGAAAAGAAGAAATCCCTAACATAAATCCTGCTACAGAAGAAAAAACAACACTTACTGCCAATCTGGCTTTCGTGATTTCTAGAAAATCAGTGTAAATAGATTTAAAGGAAAGTTTGTTTATTGTAGCGTTCAAAGCTGATTTATTGGTTTTTAAACTGGTGCAAAGATACTTTAAAAAATAGCATTTCACAAAAGTAAAACTATTTAAAATAATGCTAAAATTATAATTTAACAAAAGTTTAGAAATCAAAAATTATCAGAGGAAGATTCACCATCAGCAATTAGTTTAGCCGCAGAAGTACCAATCCTTTTCACACCTAATCGGATAAGGTTTATCGCTTCTTCATGATTTCTTACTCCCCCTGCCGCTTTAATTGGTAATGGAGAAGCGTTTTCGAGCATCATGACTATAGAAGGAAGAGTTGTGCCGTTTGGCAAATTGTCTTTAGTTTTATAAAACCCAGTTGATGATTTTACAAATACTGAGGGATAAATGTCTTCTTTAAAATTAGAAATAACTACATTTTTAATCAAAGTTGAAAGTTGGATTATTTGCTGGTTATTTAGAGCTGCAACTTCAATAATCCATTTGATCAATTTGTTGTTTTGGATAACAAATTCAGTGCATCTTAGAATTTCCTCTTTTACATGAATTATATTTCCTTTTTTAAAGGCTTCATAATTACAAACAAAATCCAAATCGTCAGCACCATCAATAATGGCTTGTTCGGCTTGTTTAATTTTATTGGAGTAGTTGGAATTGCCTTTTGGAAAATCTATAACAGTTCCAATATTTATTTTTGATTTTTGATCCGTTACCATTTTCTTGGCTAGGGAAACCATTTCTGGAAGGATCATAACGATTTTAAATTTCTCATCAATTGCTTCTTGAATACAATTCACAACTAACTTTGTATTTTCATTTTCACTTATTCCAGCTTGTTCTGCGGTTTTTAAATAGGTAGAATCCAAAAATGATCTTATATCCATCGGCTTTCCAAAATAAAAAAAATGGTTAGATTTTGGTCTTGCTATTTGAATAATATTGCACCGAAAGTAAAATAACCAAAGCTGTAAAAGCTCCTGAAATATTTGCAATCACATCTAAAATATCCCCATTTCTTGAAGTTGTAAATGCTTGTTGAGTACATTCTATTACGATTCCGAAGACCAATGAAATAAAAAATAAAATAACAGGAGTTTTATAATTAATTATTTTTGTAGTTGATTTAAAATACAAATACCATAAAATAATAAATACAAAGTGAAGTGTAAAATGAGCCAATTTATCAAAATTGTTAATTTTAATTTTGGGCAAGTCGCTTGCAGGCTCTAAACAGAGTAGCAGAATTGAACAAGTCCAAATTACAGCAGCCGATAAATAGCTTTTTTTATGCACCTATTAGTGCTTTATAATCTTCACTTGATAATAAATCCTCCATTTCAGAAGCATCCGAAAATTTCACTTTTACCATCCATCCTTTTCCGTAAGGATCGCCATTTACAGTGTCAGGATTAGATTCTAAATCATCATTAAATTCAACAATTTCACCTGATAATGGTAAGAATAAATCTGAAACTGTTTTCACCGCTTCAACCGTGCCAAAAACTTCGTCTTTTACTAAAGTTTGATCTAAAGTTTCTACTTCTACATATACAATATCACCCAACTCTTTTTGTGCAAAATCAGTGATTCCCACTGTTGCAATTTCACCGTCTATACTAACCCATTCGTGGTCTTTTGTGTACTTTAAATTTGAAGGAATATTCATTTTATTTAGTTTTAGTTATATTTAGTTTTTTACAAAGGTATTATTTACAATTCTATTATCAATTAATTTCCGAAATTATATCTGAGTGTAAATCCAGCTCTTATATTAGTCATAGGAAATGAAGTTGAAACTACGGCTTTAGAGAATGAATGATCGTAATAAAAAATAGTGGTTAGATTTTTACTTAAAGAATAATCGGCAGTTAATTTTGCTGACCATAAATTCTGTCCTCCAGCTAATTGATTGTTATCGTAATCTAAATAACGTACAATTGTTTGGTTATTTCTATATGAAAAATCTGCTTTAATATTAATATCTCCTTTTAAAACTCCTTGTGCATTATCGGCAAATTTAGAAGAAATAGCAACGTCTTTAAATCGATAACCCATTCCAACAACAAATTCTACTCCGCTCACTTCAGTCAATAAATTATTATCAAAACTCATTGACAACGCTCTGTCTTTTTTCATTTCTGCTAAAAACTTCATTGAATTTTTAAGTTCAAAATCCAATCTCATTAAAGGATTAAACTGTTCTACCAAATTCACATTGCCAATAATTGTTTTATTAAAGAAATTTCCTCCTTTATCTACCCCGTTTGGATTTAAATTGTAATCTAAATTAGATCTAAATGAATTAATTGTATAGGAAGATCGATAACTATGTTGAATAGAGAATCGTTTAAAGTTCTCTTTAAAAAATTCATATCTCATTAATCCATTATATTTTGCTGTCCAGTTTGGAATTGGGAAATCTCTAAATGCTGATAATGAAACGCCTTTTGCAGCTTCACCGATTTTATCACTTATTGCTCCCGTATAGGCAGCAAGGAAGGAAGGAAGTAATACCGCTTGACTGTTTTTGCCAAAGCCTGCCGGGTATCCCTCAGCGTCCCTGGGGAAAGTGGTAGAGTTGTAATATTGCTCCGCTAATCGATTGGCAATAATAATTCTATTCCCTCTAAAATCATCAAATGCCGACGATTGATTTATATCACTATTTCTAAAAGCTGTTTTTATCATAATGGTAGAAATAGCAAAATTTCCTGTATAATAGGGTGATCTAGAATTATATTGTCCCCCTGTGACATCATATTGTTCTGAGAAATTGTCAGCATAGGTTCTGTCGGCTGTTAAATCAATTTTAAAATCTGGGAACAAGTCGATATTAGCGGTTATGTTTAAGGATTTATTGGTTACTTGTGTAAAATTCTGATTGAATTCAGGGTAATTTGTTAACCAACCATTTTTTGCAGCTTCAAATCTCACATCGTCCTGAGATCCAAAAACGAAACCTAAAGTAGGTTTTGAAGTCCCAAAAAACCCTAGCCCTGGGAGATACCCTGGTAAAGCGGTTCCTTTATTTTCAGTGTAATTAATTTGAATGTTTTTTATACTTGTTACTACCCCTCTAAGTCCAGCAATAAATAAATTTTCATCAGAAACATTCTGTTGTGGCTGATTATTAACTACTTTTTGACCAGGAACAGGGGCTTTTTTAGGAGTTTGCTTAACTGGTCTTTTTGCGGTTTTTACCAATCCAATATATCTATAAAATGACTCCATATTAAATGAAGTATTCAATTTCTGTGCTGCAGAATTTTGAATGGTGTTTCCTAAATTATACAAAGTACCATCAGTTGCTTCTATAGAAGTTAAAGACGCAGACGATTTTAGCCAGCTGTAATTTCCAACGTAAGAATAGGTAGACTTAATAAAAGCGAACAAAGGAATTTTATTTATCGGCAAATCATAATTCATTGTCAATTGTTGCGTATGCTGATTTGGATCTCCAACATCTAAATAGTTGTCCCAAATAGTTACAGTATTATCTGGCATATTATTGTCATTGATATAGTTTCTAACAATATTGTTTGACGAAGCAGTGAAGTTAAATTTTAAAGCTTTTGTCAAATTATAATTGAATCCATATTGATAATTAAATAAGAAATTTCTTCTATATAATGGATCTAATCCTATACCTGTAACTTCTACCTGACGAAATTCTTGGCGGTTGTATTGTCTAATAATGTTGGTGCTAAATGAAATATTTGAAGGTAAATAATTAAAATTAAAGTCACTTAGTAACTTCCAATAATCACTTTTTTGAAAAATCTTCGTTTTTTTGAATGGCTCAAAAGGTTTGGGCTGAAATGTATAGGCATAATCAACAGTAGTATTTACCTGTTTATCTTCATAATTTTCAATTTCAAAATTATGTCGTTCTACTTCATTGTAAGAATAAGATAATGTTAAATTCTCAGGATCGTAAATATGTGGTTTTTGTTTTTCCCCTCTTTCTTTTTTAACTCCAATAAAATTGATACTTCTTCTTTTGGTAAAATCAATTGCTCTGTTTCTGATATTGTCTCTTTCCGCTTGATTAGAAGTGATATCTAACAACTGTTGTAACCTAATGTCTTGATTAAACGGGTCGTACTCTGGAGTGATTGTTTCCTCACCAACCGCATAGTTAAAAGGCAGATTGATTCCCCATTTTTTCGGCAATAGTTTGCCAATACTCAAATTAGTAACTATATTATATTGGAACAAATCTTCTCTACTTCTTTCATTTGGACCTTGTTCTAATGCGCCGAAACCAACAGTGCTTTTCTTGCTCGATGCAGATACGGTTGCTAAATCAGCTAAATTAGTGTCTAAACTAACTACAGCTGCCATTCCGCCCTCGTTATCCATTCCGGCCAATCTAAGTTCGTTAAACCACACTTCACCTCGAATGTTACCTTCGTTTGTAGCTTTGTTTTTTATACCTACCATTAACGTTCTTACCAATCCAAAATTAGGATTTCCTCGTATTCCTAATCTTAATTTGCCTCTATTTGTATTGGTTGCTAATGTAGGATCTAAAACATCATCATCAATAAATCGAATTCCGTTTAGATCTTCTGCAGGGGCATTTCCTCCTAATGCTAATACTTTCAATTGCGTTAGTAAGTCCAATGGCAAGTTTATTTCATTTAATTCAGGCCAAACATCCGATGGAGAGGAAGCACCTTCTGCTGTAACTTTCAATGGAATTTCAACTTGATAGAAATTTTGAGTAAAATCATTTCCAAATCTTATAAAACCAACCATTTGATCATTTTGTAGTGGTGTTGGATCAGAGGGCGCTGGAAGTGCTTCAGCGTGTAAAAACATTTTAAGATTATTGAATTGACGCATATCAACACTTACATTCTTGAAAACTGCTCTTGAATCACCAGGTTGCAAGCCATCTCCTCCAACTCTCATTGCTAAAGCTTGCTCGTTTTGATTGATAACTGAATTGTTATTGTACAATTGTTCTCTAACAACTCCCGGAGGGGACACATAACGAATCGGACTTCTGTTGCCGTTTTCTTGAATATTAACAGTAAGAACATCTAAATCTGTATTGTCATCAGAAGGGTCATTATCAGCTGCATCAAGAGTATTTGTATAACGTCTCCATTCCCCTCGAACCAAGTCTAAGGCACCAAAACGAAGTGTTAAGTTGTCGCTAAAACCAGTCATAAACATACGCATATAACCAATTGATCTGAAATCTGAAATTCCTCCAATAGTGTTCTCTGGTTGAGAAACTGGGATTTTAAATTGTATCCATCTTACACGTGTAGCGTTGGCTCCAGCCGGTAAATTGGCTGCATCCGTTTCTCTAATATCCGTAACGTATCGGTCAACACCAATTGTCATATTTTTATGTAAATCAATACTGTATTCAAAATAAGCATTGATTGTATTCATGGTATTGTCACGATTTATATCTTCCACATCAGGCAGGGTTGAAGAACCTCTGCTTACATCCGTTACCTCTACAGGTGAATTTCCTTGAGTACCATTATAATTTTTATATCTATCTTGAACAGTTCCTTCCGCTACTAAATAATACTCATAATCATCAGCTGAAGGGTCAGGATAACCAGCAAAATTTGGGAATTTTGCAGCTTCATCAGTATTATTTAATCCGTCTAATCCAATATCTTGATTGGATCTATTGGCTGGATTGGTATCAAATGCATAAATTAATGATTGCGAAGCTGGAATATTTCCCCAAATAGGCTGTGGTGTAACTAAAACTTGATCAGCACCTAGTCCATTTTCAAATTGTTTTCTACCGTCTTTTAATACGTCTTCAGAAATGGAACCTAAATTAAAGTATATTTTTCCTGTGTTTGTTATTGATGCCTCACTGGATAAATTTCCAGGATCATAATAGGGGTCTAATAACCAGAATTGTATATATTCTACATTACTTTGTTCAAAATTAGTGGAACTCAACGATCTCATAATTCCTCCAAAATTACTTTGCGGATTTGGCAACTCATTGGTGGCAGCAGCTGTAGGATTATAGTTATAAGACCCTCTTTCTTTTGGATAATAAGCCAAATCAAGAGTATTCACTACTTGAGTTTGCCCAATGGCAATATCGGTAACTGGATAAAGTTCTTCGCTATAAATTCTTCTTGTCGAATTTAGTGAAATATCCTGATTTGAAAGTCCTGAAGGTCTTGAAGCATAAAAGGACGGGTCAATGCTGTACCAAGATAATTTTGCTCTTTTATAACCATAGCTGAGATCTGTTGCTGATGCATTAAAATCATAACTACTCCTAACTGATTTTTCAGGTGTTGATGACAAACTCCATGAAAATGGTGATCTCATATCAATAGAGGTTTGTGACCCTTCAAAATCATCCACATAAATAGTCGACTCTCCTTGAAATTTATCCCCATCCGGAGTATCTGGTTTTAAAAAGGCAACTTCACCTCGAAAAGATAAATTGGAAACGACATCTGTATCCACATTTGGTAATTTGTTGACCAACCTGGTGAAAAATGGTACTTCAGTAGAAAAATTAGTATTAAAACCAAAAATGGTATTGTTTACTGATTCTTGTCCATAACTTGATTTTTGGGTAAATGGCTTTTCAGACATTTTTAAAAAAGTCCCGCCTACCATAAACTTCTCAGAAATTTTATGTTCTACATTGAAACCAAAGAATCTTCGGGTTTGTTGACCAAAAACAGCATTGTTTTCTAATGAAACTTTAATTTCAGAATTGGAGGCTTGAAGCGAAGGGTCTAAAATTTGCACTCTACCCAATTGATAATTTACACTATAATCTACCCCTTCAACCAATAAACGTCCACCTGCGGTAACCACAACCGATCCTCTGGGAACGTTAAAAGCTCCAATAGAAATGCCATCACCACCTGTGGATTTGAATTTTCCTCTTAATTGAAATTTATTTTTTTCACTGTCTTGTAATGCCGTTGCTTGCGTTTGGCGGTACATGTTTCTGTAAACATATTTTGTTTGATTCGCATTGTAATTACCAACATTATAATCTTCTATATTGTTATTTCTTAATTTCTCAAATAAGTGTTTTCCAAATGGCTCAACAGTGGTAAATATTATTCTACCATTTTGAGTGTCTACTGTAAGGCCTGGTATAAAATCAAAAAAACCATCACCTCCAGTTTGGGGATCATTGTTAAAGTTTAATTTATCAACGTTGAAAACTTTCAATAAAGGCGTACTTGTTACAAGATCTTGAGGTTGAGGAAGAGGTGGAACTAAATTAATATAGTTTAAAGGCGAAGGATCTGTATATAATATATTAAATCTAAAATCGGTTTGTTGCAATTGAAAAGCTCCGGGAATTTGATAAATATTTTTCATCATCAGGTTCCAAATTGGCGTAGTTACTCGAGTAGTTGGGTTTTCTACACTTGTTAAATTACTTTTCAGCATTTTCAAAATTAAACTTTGAGTTGAAACAGTAATCGGTTGATTAGAACCTGGCGTTGTACTTCCCGTTTCGGTAGCTTGTACACCATCAGTCCCAAATTCCCCCACTTGATATACGATATCTCCAATTGTGTATTGATAAGCTACGGCTAAAACCTCGTCGTTGGCCAATTTTTGTTGTAATGAAATATAACCTAATTGTGGGTGAAATGTAAACTCCGAAGAAGTCAATTTTCTAGCATTTTCCAATTTAGAATAATCTTGACCTTCGCTAACGGTTACCCCGTTAAAACCTGAACTTGCTGTTACAATTTCTCTAATATTTCCATTTAATCTACCGCCATTATCAATTAAAGCAGGGTCATATTTATTATTTTTATTGTCGGCTGGACTATTTGGTGGAGTGATAAAAAATCCTGTTGATGGGTTTGCAACTACAATTTCGTTATCGTTTAAACCCGAAATTTGCGACTCTCCTAAATCTTGTAGGGCGATAATATTTCTTAGATTGTTATTGGTTGTAGTGACTCTGTTTTGTCTATTGGTGATCCAAGCTTCAACCCGAGTTATTTGAACTCTACTATTTATGTAAGGATAATTTTTTAGAGATTCGTCGTATTTATTTCTAAAATATTGAGAAAGAAAAAAGTGACGATCGGAATCATAATCTAAAGCAAACAATTCGAATTCTTGGATGGTTCCTCCGCCTTGCGAAGTTACCGATTTTGTTTGAGATTTTTGTTCCGAGAAAACTCCTGTGATTGTAGTTTTGCCAAACTGAAGTTGCGCTTTTACTCCAAATAAACTCTGAGCTCCTCTAATTAATGAGGTATTTAAAGGCATGCTTACATTTCCAACTTCAATTTTTTGGATAATATCGTCTTCGTTGGCTTTATAATCTGGGTTGTATTCTAACTTAATTAAATTTTGAAATGCAAAAGTAGATTGCGTATCGTAATTGGCATTAACATTTAATCGAGTTCCTACTTTTCCCATCAAACTCATGCTAATCCTTTGATTAAAATCAAAAGTGGTATTGGAAGCATTTTGAGTAGAAAAAGAAGGATTGTCTTGCTTGGTATAACGTACACCTAGATCCATTTCAACAGACCCCGTTGGTTTTACATCTATGGTATTTCCTCCAAATATGGTTTCAAAGAAACTATTATTTACATAATATTTAGGCAATAAATCTTTTTTAGCTTCTTCAGAACCCTTCTTAACTCCATCTATTGCGTCTAACTTTTTCTTGTAATAATTTCGAATAGATTCTTTCAAAACCATCGTCTCGTATTCTTTTGGAGTAAGAAATTTAGGGTAATTTATGGAATATCCCGCAATGGTACTTGTGTAAATATAGCGATCTGTTTTGGGATCATAAACATATAAATTTACCACACTTGGCGGGTTATTCAATCCAAGTTGTCCAACAGAAAAACCCATTTTTGTTGAGTCCTGAACGGGGGGGGTATTTTGAGCTAGTCCGTTAAAACCAGAAAATAATATCAGAAAAAAGATAGTTATTTTAAATATTATATTTCCGCTTTTTATATATAAAGTTTTCAAGAATTATAAGTTTTTTAATGCTAATTTGATGATGTTTTCTACAGTAGCTTCTGGGTTCTCTTTCACAATTTTTTCAACCACACGTTCGCTAGATTTTCTAACAAATCCCAAAACCTCTAAAGCAGATAACGCTTCATCTTTATTTGTATTGTTTTGAATCATAGAAACTTCATCTAAATCATACAATTTTAACACTTTTTCCTTTAAATCTAATATTACTCTTTGTGCAGTTTTACTTCCAATGCCTTTAATTTTTTGTATTGTAACAACGTCTGCTGACGCAATTGCTTGAATAATTTGTTTTGGTTCTAATGAAGAAAGCATTGTTCTTGCAATACTTGCGCCAATACCAGAAACGGAAAGCAACATTTTGAAAATCTCTCGTTCTGATTTTTCAACAAATCCAAAAAGGGTATGAGAATCTTCTTTTATTTGAAGGTAGGTAAACAGTTTAATAGCGTCCGAATTTGGCAGAAGAGAAAAGGTATGTAATGAAATGTTTACATGGTAACCCACCCCATTACAATCTATAATAACTTCAGTTGGATTTTTCTCTACTAATTTTCCTTGTAAGTGTGCTATCATTTTATTAAGTAATTTCCAAATATAAGAAAAATCTTCTATATTATATTTTGTATTGTTCTAATTAAACCTGTGATTATTCTAATTACTTTAGTCTATTTCTCTTTTCTTTTTCTTGAGCATCAACTACTGCTACAGCAACCATATTTACCATTTCTTCCACACTTGCACCCAATTGGAAAATGTGTACCGGCTTGTCCATTCCCAACATAATTGGCCCTATAGAATCTACTTTGTACAATTCTTTTAACAATTTATAGGTGATATTTGCCGATTCTAAATTTGGAAATATTAAAGTATTTACTTTTTTTCCAGCTAGTTTAGAAAAAGGAAATTTGTCTTTTAACATTTCAGAATTTAGTGCAAAATCCGCTTGAATTTCCCCGTCTACTTGAAGTTCAGGGTGGTTTTCATGTAAGAATTTTACTGCATCTCTAACTTTATTGGCGCTTGGATTTGAAGAAGAACCAAAATTTGAAAATGAAATCATTGCAATTACTGGTTCTATTCCAAACATCCGAACAGTTTTTGCTGTCATCAAAGCAATTTTAGCTAAATCATCAGCAGATGGATTTGGATTAATAGCGGTGTCCGATAAAAACATGGGGCCGCGATTGGTCATCATCATGTTGGTGGTAGCCACTAATGAAATTCCAGGAGCTTTATCAATTAATTGTAAAATTGGTTTTATTACAGACGGATAACTTCTTGAATATCCTGTTACCATAGCATCAGCGTGCCCTTGATTGACCATCATTGCAGCAAAATAATTTCGTTCCCGCATCCATTTTTGAGAATCTAAAAGAGAAATCCCTCGTCTTTGTCTCGAATTCCAGAAAATTTCTGCATATTCATTTCTTCTTTTATCTTCTTCATTCGTTTTAGGATCGTAAATTGGAACTTCAGCTAGAAATCCTATTTCTTCTTTTAATTCTAATATAATTTCTTTATTTCCTAATAAAATTGGAAAGGCAATATTGTCTTCAAATGCTATTTGTGCTGCTTTTAAAACATCCAAATGATCTGCTTCCGCAAAAACTACTCGCTTTGGATCGGTTTTAGCTCTATTGGCAAGTAGACGAACCATTTTATTGTCAGACCCCAATCGGTCCAATAATTCTTCTTCATATTTCTGCCAATCTAAAATTGGATTTAAAGCCACTCCCGATTCCATTGCAGCTCTTGCTACCGCTGGCGCAACTGTAGTTATTAATCTAGGGTCAAATGGTTTTGGGATGATGTAATCTCGCCCAAATATCAATTTTGTTTCTCCGTAGGCAATATTTACTTGCTCAGGAACCGACTCTTTTGCCAATGCAGCCAATGCTTTAACAGCTGCCATTTTCATGGCTTCATTTATTTTGGTAGCACGAACATCCAAGGCACCTCTGAAAATATATGGGAATCCAAGTACATTATTGACCTGGTTTGGATTGTCAGATCTACCAGTTGCCATGATAATGTCGTCTCTGGTAGAAACCGCTAAATGATAATCGATCTCAGGAATCGGATTTGCCATTGCAAAAACAATTGGATCTTTTGCCATTCCAAGCAACATATCTGGCGATAAAATATTCCCCGCAGAAAGTCCTAAAAATAAATCGGCACCGGAAAGCGCCTCTTTTAGTGTTGTATTTTTGCAACCATGAGAATATCTTTTTTGCAACTCTGACAAGTCCGTTCTATCGCTTGATAAAACACCCTCTTTGTCAAACATGATAATATTTTCAGGTTTCACTCCCAATAAAATATATAAATTGGCACAAGCTAGCGCTGCAGAACCAGCTCCGGAAACAACAATTTTTACCTTTTCAATTTTTTTTTCGGCTAATTCTAATGCGTTTAATAATGCCGCTGAAGATATAATTGCCGTTCCGTGTTGGTCGTCGTGCATCACAGGAATGTTTAATTCTTCAACCAAGCGTCTTTCAATTTCAAAAGATTCAGGAGCTTTAATATCTTCTAAATTTATTCCTCCGAATGTAGGTGCGATGTTTTTTACCGTAGCTACAAATGCATCAATATCTTTAGTGTCAACTTCAATATCGAAAACATCAATGTCGGCAAATATTTTAAACAGTAATGCTTTTCCCTCCATTACGGGTTTTGAAGCTTCCGGACCGATGTCTCCCAATCCTAAAACGGCAGTTCCATTAGTAATTACAGCTACTAAATTTCCTTTTGAAGTATATTTATATACGTTGTTGACGTCTTTGGCGATTTCCAAACAAGGTTCAGCTACTCCTGGCGAATAGGCTAAAGATAAATCTCTTTGAGTTGCATATTTTTTGGTAGCTACCACTTGGATTTTTCCAGGTGTTGGTTTAGCGTGATATAATAGGGCTTCTCTTCTTTTATTATAATTCTCCATTTTCAATGTTGGTTTTTCAAGACAAAGATAAAAGTTAGAATTGAATTACAACCTCTTTACAGCGTTTAGTTTTATTAAAATTCAGTAAAATAATGCTTAAATTGGCAACTTATAACTCTAAAAAAGTTTACTTAATAAAATTGATGTTCCTATTAAAACCTTCGAATTTGGTTCTATTTACCGCTGAATTTTTGAAAACTATTTTAAAGGTTTCTTCAGTAATCTCTTCCCAGTCTTTTTTGGTCATTGATAATAGCTCAGGATTTGGATTAAAAAGTGGTTCGCTATGTGGTTTGGAAAATTTGTTCCAAGGGCATACGTCCTGACAAATATCGCAGCCAAAAGCCCAATCGTCCAATTTTCCTTTCAATTCAGGGGGAATGTTTTCCTTGAGTTCAATGGTGAAATAGGAAATGCATTTACTGCCATCAACAATATAGGGAGCAACGATTGCTTCAGTTGGACACGCATCAATACAAGCGGTACAGGTTCCACAATGATCGGTAGTTGCATAATCGTATTCCAATTCTAAATCAATTATGAGTTCCGCAATAAAATAAAAAGAACCGACTTGCTGCGTCAATAAATTACTGTTTTTTCCAATCCAACCAAGGCCACTTTTGGCCGCCCAAGCTTTGTCTAAAATTGGAGCAGAATCTACAAAAGCGCGACCGTAAACGGCTCCTATATTTTCTTGAATTGAGAATAATAATTCCTTCAGTTTTTCTTTAATTACCGAATGATAATCTTGTCCGTAGGCGTATTTTGAAATTTTATAACTCTCTTGATTTTGAATTTCCGATGGGTAATAATTAAGTAATAGTGAAACGACACTTTTCGCTCCGTCTACCAATAATGTTGGATTGAGGCGCTTGTCAAAATGGTTCTCCATGTAGGACATTTGTCCGTGTTGGTTTTTATTCAACCAATTTTCTAATCTTGGTGCTTCGTGTTCTAAAAAGCCTGCTTTAGATATCCCACAAGACAAAAACCCGAGGCGTTTGGCTTCGGATTTAATGAACGTAGAATAATTTAGGATTTTTGATTTCAGATTTTAGAAATTAAATGATTTTAGATTTTAGATCTCTGATTTTAGATTTTATGAAAATGAATAATTTCAGATTTTAGAATTGTTAACTCTGTCTTTAATTGTTTTCATGGAGCTTACAAAAATTGCAGTTAATTCATTTCCCTCTTTCCAAATAATATCGATTTGAGATTTATTTAACCATTCTTTTTCAAGAATAATTTCTAGCCAAAATAGTGTTTCATCAGATTCTTCAATTACAATCGACATTTTAGCTATAAACTCTCTATCACTTCTAGCTCTGCAAACCGCTCTATAATTAGCTCCAACAGAAGTGCCACTTCTGACAATTTGATTTGAAACGGCTCTTCCAGAAATTGTATTTGGCAGCTTTTCGACTAGATCTAAAATTGTAATAGAATATTTTTTTGTTCTATTCTTTAGTTGGCTTGAATCCATAAATTAATATTCTTCAATCTTATATCTTAAATCTTAAATTAAAAGAGTCCTCCTTGAACATTGCCTTTTATTTTACCTAAATGCTTATAGGCTTTTTCGGTAACTTCTCTTCCTCTTGGCGTTCGCATAATGAAGCCTTCTTGTATTAAAAAGGGTTCGTATACTTCTTCGATTGTTTCGCTACTTTCGGATACGGCTGTGGCCAATGTGGATAAACCGACTGGGCCGCCTTTAAATTTATCAATAATGGTATTTAATATTTTATTGTCCATTTCGTCTAGCCCGTGGGCATCAACGTTTAATGCTTTTAGAGAATACCTGGCAATTTCAATATCGATACTACCGTTTCCTTTGATTTGAGCAAAGTCTCGAACACGGCGTAAAAGTGAGTTGGCTATCCTTGGTGTCCCTCTACTTCTACCGGCTATTTCTATTGCCGCTTCCATGGTAATTGGCATTTTTAAAATGGAGGAACTTCTTTCTACAATTGTCGTTAAAAGTTCGGTGGTGTAATATTGTAATCGACTTTGAATTCCGAAACGAGCGCGCATTGGTGCGGTTAACAATCCCGACCGCGTGGTGGCGCCAACTAATGTAAAAGGGTTAAGATTAATTTGAACCGAACGTGCGTTTGGTCCTGATTCAATCATAATATCAATTTTAAAATCTTCCATTGCAGAATATAAATATTCCTCAACTATCGGGCTTAAACGATGGATTTCATCAATAAATAAGACATCTCTTTCATCAAGATTGGTCAATAATCCCGCTAAATCTCCGGGCTTATCTAAAACTGGTCCAGAAGTGATTTTAATTCCCACGCCCAACTCATTGGCCAAAATATTAGCCAAAGTAGTTTTTCCTAAACCTGGAGGTCCGTGAAAAAGGGTATGATCTAAAGCTTCATTTCTTTGATTTGCCGCTTCAACAAAAACTTTCAGATTTTCTAATATTTGGTCTTGACCAGCAAAATCATCAAAAGAAAGCGGTCTCAATTTTTTTTCAAGATCCAGTTCTTCAGGATTAAAATTTTGGTTAGTAGGGTCTAGGTTTTCGTTCATATTACAAATATAGGAAAGTTATGGGCAAATAAAAATGCCTTTCATCGCGAATTTTCGGAAGAAAGGCATTTTATATTTAATATTTATATTTTAGTGATGTAGCACTTCTTCTCCTTTTTTCATAGGAACATTTTGAGGAACAAAATCATCATCATGACCTGGTTTACTGTAATCGTAAGGCCATCTGTGAACTTCAGGAATTTCTCCTGGCCAGTTTCCGTGAATGTGTTCAATAGGTGCAGTCCATTCTAATGTATTGGATTTCCATGGATTTTGTACTGTTTTCTTACCGTAGAAAATACTACTAAAGAAGTTATACAAGAAAACCAATTGGAATGCTCCACCAATTAAAGCGAATGTTGTAATTAATACGTTTACGTTTTGTAGGTCATCAAATAATGGAAAGTTCGTGTTGGTATAATAACGTCTTGGTAAACCTGCCATTCCAATAAAGTGCATTGGAAAGAAAACTCCGTAAGCACAAATTGCAGTTACCCAAAAGTGAATATATCCTAAATTTTTGTTCAACATTCTACCGAACATTTTTGGGTACCAGTGATAAATACCGGCAAACATTCCATAAAGGGCTGATATACCCATTACTAAGTGGAAATGCGCTACTACGAAATAAGTATCGTGAACGTTAATATCCAATGTGCTGTCTCCAAGAATAATTCCGGTTAATCCACCGGTTATAAAGGTTGAAACCAATCCAATTGAGAACAACATTGCAGGGTTTAGTTGCAAGTTTCCTTTCCAAAGAGTTGTGATATAATTAAATGCTTTTACTGCCGATGGAATTGCAATTAACAAAGTGGTGAAGGTAAACACCGATCCTAGGAATGGATTCATTCCTGAGATAAACATGTGGTGACCCCAAACGATTGTTGATAAAAATGCAATGGCAAGAATAGACATAATCATCGCTCTGTAACCAAAAATTGGTTTACGAGAATTAGTTGCAATTACTTCAGAAGTGATTCCTAAAGCAGGTAATAATACGATATAAACTTCAGGGTGACCTAGGAACCAGAATAAATGTTCGAATAATACTGGAGAACCACCTTGATTGTGTAAAACTTCACCAGCAATATAAATATCTGACAAAAAGAAAGAAGTACCAAAACTTCTATCCATTATTAATAATAGCGCTGCAGATAATAATACTGGAAATGAAATGATACCAATAATTGCAGTAACAAAGAATGCCCAAATGGTAAGTGGCAATCTTGTCATTGACATTCCTTTAGTTCTAAGATTAATCACCGTTACTACATAGTTCAAAGATCCTAATAAAGAAGATGCGATGAAAATAGCCATTGAAACCAACCATAGTGTCATTCCCATTCCTGAACCAGGAATTGCTTGCGGAAGCGCACTTAAGGGAGGATAAATGGTCCAACCCGCTGATGCAGGTCCTGCTTCAACAAATAAAGAAGCTATCATAACCACACTTGAAAGGAAGAACAACCAATACGATATCATATTTAAAATACCTGAGGCCATGTCTCGAGCCCCAATTTGAAGTGGTATCAAGAGGTTACTAAACGTTCCGCTCAGGGCGGCCGTTAATACAAAGAAGACCATTATGGTTCCGTGGATAGTAACTAAAGCCAAGTAGATATCGTTTGTCATTACTCCATTTGGAGCGAATTTTTCTCCTAAAAAGAAACTAAATACTTTGAATGATTCTTCTGGCCAAGCCAATTGCATTCTGAAAAGCATCGATAAACCCACCCCGATAACTCCCATTACAATACCTGATATAAGATATTGCTTAGCAATCATTTTATGATCAATAGTAAAGATATACTTGGTTATAAAAGTATCTTTATGGTGGTGTTCGTGTTCGTGATCGTGTTCTAAATCGTGTCCGTGACCTTCTGCTGACATATTCGTTTACTTTAAATTAAATATTATTTCATGACCACTTTTACCTCTTTTTCAGGGGTAATTACTGCGGTATCTTTTGCATTAGCTTCTGTTTTAACTCCTTCTGCAGGTGCTTGACTAGCTAACTTTTCTGCTTTTACCTCTTGAGTAACTGTAGTTTGTTTTTTCAACCATTTAGCATAATCTTCAGGAGTATCAACTATAATTTTCATTTGCATGTTATAATGAGATGCTCCACAAATTTTGTTACAAAGCAATAAGAAATCAAATTCATAAGGATCTAAAGCTGTTTCTCCTTTAGCAACTAACTCAGCACTTTTTTTAGTTCGAATAGCGTTGATATTAGCCACTTTTGCCACCATGTAAGGCAAGTCTCTGTATTCCGCTGTAGTATAAGTTGGCTCAAAAGCAAATTCAGTAACCATTCCCGGCACACAGTTCATTTGAGCTCTAAAATAAGGCATGTAGGCAGAGTGTAAAACGTCTTGTGAACGCATTTTAAAGTGTACTTTTTTACCTTTTGGGATGTGTAATTCTTTAGAAACTACATCGTCATTAGCATACGGATCTTCTACATCAACACCTAGAGTATTTATTCCTTCAATATATCTTACGTTTGCTTTTCCAAGAACATTATCATTACCTGCGTAACGAGCAGTCCAGTTGAACTGTTGTGCATATAATTCAATTGTTACGGTATCTTCTTCGTCTTCAATGAACATAATATTGGTCCAAGCATACAATCCGAAAAGGATCAATCCAGCCAAAACAATAGCTGGGATAACTGACCAAATTACTTCTAATTTATTGTTATCTGCAAAATACAATGCTTTATTTCCTTGTTTTCCTCTGTATTTAAAAGCAAAATAATGTAATAATACTTGGGTAACTGCTTGAACAATAAAGATCAATACCCAAGTAACGTTCATTAAATCATCAATTAAAGGACCATGAACAGAAGCAGGTGTATGTAAAACTAGAGGTCCCCAAACAATCAATCCATATATTGTAAAAATATAGATGAACGCTAAAAACCCAAACATTAAATAACCTTGTGTATTATTATCTTTGTCATCTGCAACTTGAGTAGTATTTCTGTATTCACCTACTTGGGATAAATCGAAAATCTTGGTCAATTGCCACAATGCAATAGCTAATAAAACTAAAACTATAATTACCAACAAACTTGTCATCTGTTTACTTCTTTAAATATTAATACTGAAAATGTTTACTTTCTTCGATAAATGGATTTCTCTTTGGTAACAAAGGTGCTTTTGTTAATTCAGTAAATACTACAAAAAGGAACAATCCAAGGAAGAAAAATACGGAACCAATTTCTGCAATACCGATAAACCATTGATCACCAACTGCTGATGGCATTATCATATTGAAAAAATCTACATAGTGACCTAATAATATAACTGTTCCAGCCATTACTAATACCCATGAAATTCTCTTAAAATCGGTATTAATTAAAATTAATAATGGGAATAAGAAGTTCATAGCTACCGCTCCAAAGAATGGAAGATTGTAAAGTTCAATTCTTGTTACAAAATAAGTTACTTCTTCAGGGATGTTGGCATACCAAATTAACATAAATTGAGAGAACCACAAATACGTCCAGAATACACTGAAACCAAACATAAATTTAGCTAAATCGTGAATGTGGCTAGTATTAACGTGTTCTAAATATCCTTTAGATTTTAAATATAAAGTAATTAAACATATTGTTGTAATTCCACTTACAAAGAAACTGGCAAATACATACCATCCAAATAAGGTACTAGACCAGTGTGGGTCAATTGACATAATCCAATCCCAAGACATTATAGATTCTGTTACAATAAAGAAAACCAAAAATAGTGCTGAAATGTTGAAATTCTTTTTGTAGAAACTATTATCATTTGCTTCATCTTGAGCCAAACAATTTTTTCTAGAGAAATAACGATATGCATTCCATCCTATTAAGAAAATAGCGGCTCTAATAATCCAAAATGGAAAATTCAAATATCCTGATTTATTTGCAATAATTTTATCCGCTGCTACTACTTCAGGATCTAACCAAATAAATAAGTGATTAAAATGAAGTCCACATAAAATTAAAAACACAAAAAAGATAATTGAACCTACAGGTAAATATGCTGTAATTCCTTGCATTACTCGAAATAATACCGGCGACCAACCTGCTTGTGCCACTTGTTGAATAGCATAAAAAGCTAAAACTCCTAATGAAATAAGCATAAAGAAAATACATGCAACATATACTGCAGCCCATGGTTTATTTTGCAATTGGTGCAAAACGTGTTCCAAATGCTCCTTATGTTTTTCGGCGGCTTGCGCAGCGTTTTCTTCAACAGCGTGCGCTTCATGGGCATTGCTTCCTCCTTCGTGATGCGTTTCTGCGGAAAGAATAGTTTCAACTTCTTGAATATCTTTTGGGGCAGTTAAAAAACCATAACCAATTCCAAGTGCTCCGAGAAGCATTAGAATTAAAGAGAATGTTTTTAATTTACTTGAAAATGTGTACATATCTATAAAGATGATTTTGTTCTACAATTATAATTCGCTTTTTAGTTTCATTACATAGGTTGCAACTAACCAACGTTCGTGAGCATTCAATTGATTCGAATAGGCACCCATAGAATTTAATCCATACGTTTGAACGTGGAAAACACTACCCGTTGTAATTACTCTGTCTTTGTAATTAGGAATTCCTAAAAGTTTACCTTGAGTGACTAATTTACCTTGACCATTTCCGGCATTACCATGGCAAATAGCGCAATATATTTCATAAAGCCCTTTCGCTTTATCCATATCTTCAGTAGATAAAGAATCTAAAGGAGATTTAAGATTTGCTTTAGCTAAATCATATCCAGCCGTAGAGTTTTCATACTCGTAAACTTCAAATCCTCTGTTCAAAGATCCTTCTGCAGGAAGTTGTCCTTCTTTACCGTTTTTGAATGCCGATGATTCTGAATAAGTATTGTAGCTTACTGGTTCATACATATTAGGCATGTACTGATAATTTGGTTTTAAATTATCATGACAAGAAGTTACTAATGCTGACAAACCTAATAAAATGGTGATTTTATATATCGTTTTCATATCTTCTATTAATGCTTTTCTATTACTTTTACTTCTACTGCTCCTGTACTTTTAAAGAAAGAAACCAATTCCTTTTCATTATCGTGTACGGCAACTTCCATTAAAAAATGGTCGTCAGTAGTTCTTACGTCAGGGTTTTCTGCTTCTTTAAATGGCCATAATCTACTTCTCATATAAAAAGTAATTACCATTAAGTGAGCTGCAAAAAATACAGTCATTTCAAACATAATCGGCACGAATGCTGGCATGTTTTGCAAATAACTAAAACTTGGTTTACCACCAATATCTTGCGGCCAATCTTGAATCATAATGAAATTCATCATAGCGGTTGCTACAGAAATTCCAACGCATCCATAAATAAAGGCGCAAATAGCCAATCTCGTTGGTGCAAGACCCATTGCTTTGTCCAATCCGTGAACTGGAAAAGGGGTGAAAACTTCTTCAATATGATGATGAGCAGCACGTGTTTTTTTTACGGCATCCATCAAGATATCATCGTCGTTATATATAGCGTAAATAACTTTATTACTCATGATGTGAATCTTTATTTGCTTGTCTATCGTTAATATAATTTTGTCCTGTAGCTTTCAATATTGTTTTAACCTCAGCTTGAGCAATTACAGGGAATGTTCTTGCATACAATAAAAATAATACGAAGAAGAATCCTATTGTTCCAATGAAAATTCCAATATCTACGAAAGTAGGAGAAAACATCGTCCATGAAGAGGGAAGGTAATCTCTATGTAATGAAGTTACAATGATCACAAATCTTTCAAACCACATTCCGATATTTACCACAATAGAGATGATGAAAGAGAACATGATACTTGTTCTTAATTTTTTGAACCACATGAACTGTGGAGAGAATACGTTACATGTCATCATTGACCAATACGCCCACCAGTAAGGTCCTGTTGCTCTGTTTAAGAACGCATATTGTTCGTATTCTACACCTGAATACCAAGCGATGAACAACTCCGTAATATACGCAACCCCTACAATTGAACCTGTAATCATGATTACAATGTTCATTAATTCGATGTGTTGAATGGTAATATAGGCTTCTAAATTAGAAACTTTTCTCATAATAATAAGTAAGGTGTTTACCATTGCAAATCCTGAGAATACCGCTCCAGCAACGAAGTACGGGGGGAAAATGGTAGTGTGCCATCCTGGAATTACCGACGTGGCAAAGTCCATCGATACAATAGTGTGTACAGAAAGTACCAGTGGAGTTGCTAAACCTGCAAGAACCAAAGAAACTTCTTCGAAACGTTGCCAATCTTTTGCTCTACCGCTCCATCCGAAACTTAATATAGAGTAAATTCTTTTGGTAAATGGAGTAATTGCTCTGTCTCTTAACATGGCAAAATCAGGCAATAAACCAGTCCACCAGAAAACAGTCGATACTGATAAATACGTTGAAATTGCAAATACGTCCCAAAGTAAAGGGGAATTGAAATTCACCCATAAGGATCCGAATTGGTTTGGAATTGGTAATACCCAGTACGCTAACCAAGGACGACCCATGTGAATAATTGGGAATAAACCTGCTTGAATTACTGAGAAAATGGTCATTGCTTCTGCAGAACGGTTAATTGCCATTCTCCATCTTTGACGGAATAATAATAGTACCGCGGAAATTAAAGTTCCTGCGTGACCAATACCTACCCACCAAACGAAATTGGTAATATCCCAAGCCCAACCTACCGTTTTATTTAATCCCCAAGTACCAATACCAGTTGAAACAGTATAAATAATACAACCTATTCCCCAAAGGAAAGCGGCAAGAGCGATTGAAAAAACAATCCACCACTGTTTATTTGCTTTACCTTCTACAGGCGCAGCTACGTCTACGGTAACATCGTGATAGGTTTTATTTCCTATAACTAAAGGTTTTCTAATACTTGAATCGTGTATATGAGACATATCCTTTTTAATTTTATTAATTTATTTTACTTATAAAGTTAGAATTACAACCAATTTTGCAAGGTTCAAACTTTATGAATTTCTAACTTTAACGTGATAAACAACATTTGGTTTCGTACCAACGTGCTCTAATAAATGATACGATCTTTCGTCTTCTACTAATTTAGCGATTGGACTTTCTTTCACATTTATATCTCCAAAAGTCATTGCTCCAGTAGAACAAGCTTTAGAACAAGCCGTTTGGAATTCGCCTTCGATAACTTCTCTACCTTCATTTTTGGCTTTCAAAATGGTTGCTTGTGTCATTTGAATACACATTGAACATTTTTCCATAACTCCTCTTGAGCGAACGTTTACGTCTGGATTTAATACCATACGACCTAAATCATCATTCATATTGTAATCGAATTCACTGTTTTTGTTGTACAAAAACCAGTTAAAACGACGCACTTTATAAGGACAGTTATTGGCACAATATCTAGTACCCACACATCTGTTATATGCCATTTGGTTTTGACCTTGACGACCGTGAGAGGTTGCAGCAACAGGACAAACAGTCTCACAAGGAGCGTGATTACAGTGTTGACACATTACTGGTTGGAAAGAAACTTGAGGATTATCTGCCGCTTTTTCCATTTCACCAAATCCACCTAGAGAACCTTTGTCTCCAAATAAACCGTCAAAATTTTCTTTTTTCTCGTTGTCTTCAGCGAAAGAATCTTCAGATGAATAATATCGGTCAATACGCAACCAGTGCATATCACGGCTTCTTCTTACTTCTGATTTCCCAACAACAGGAACGTTGTTTTCTGCATGACAAGCAATTACACAAGCACCACAACCCGTACACGCATTTAAATCGATAGAAAGATTAAAGTGATGTCCAACTGAACGATCAAATGAATCCCATAAATCAACTTTTGTAGCATCCACTTCTTCGTGGTTCAAAGATACTTTAGGTTGGATATTCCAAAGTTCAGCATCTTTTGTATTGAATATTTCTAATGTAGTTTCTTTGATAATATCGCCACGACCCATTAACGTTTTTTGTCCTTGAACACAAGCAAATTCATGCGCTCCGTCACCTAATGTTAATTGTGCCGATTGTACTTTATTGAAACCATTATATAAAGAGTAAGCATTAATACCTACCATCATTTCTTCTTTCATAGCCGCTTTACGACCGTAACCTAATGCCAAACCGATAGTTCCTTTTGCTTGTCCTGGTTGAACAATTACTGGAACATTTTCAAGTTTTACACCACCAACAGTTAAGGTTGCATAACTTCCGTTCAATCCACCGTTTGCAACGATTTCATTAGACATTTTTAATTGATCAGCGTCAAATCTTGAAACAGTTACGTAGTTATCCCAAGAAACTCTTGTAATTGGATCTGGGAATTCTTGTAACCAAGGATTGTTTGCTTGTTGACCGTCACCCAAACCTGTTTTAGTATATAAAACCAATTCGAATCCTGCCACTTTTTTAGCAGACGCCAAAGCATTTGCTGCAGCAGAATAATTAAATGATGTTGCTGTTGCAGAAGGAAGAACCGCAGCCATATAAACTCCGTCATGTAACACTTTATTCCAAGAAGAACCTGTTATTTGAGAAGCTGAATTCGCTTTTAAATAATCATAGAAATTTCCAGCTCCACCATTAAATGAAATTAAAGCGTCTTGAAATTGTTTTGTATTAAACAAAGGACGAATGGTTGGTTGCGTTAAAGCATAAGAACCTTTTGTGATGCTAACATCGCCCCAAGCTTCTAAATAATGAGGAACAGCAGCAGCAATTGTAGTAATTGACGCCGTTTCGTCTTCTTTTAATGAAAAGGCAACCGATGTTTTTACTTTTTTCAAACCGGCAACAAAATCCTTGCTGTTTGGTAAAGTATAAACTGGATTCACGCCACTCATTATTAAAGTATGAACACTTCCTGCATTCATGTCTTTCACTAATTGAGCTACTTTTTCGCTTGATCCTTTTCTTATTTGTCTTGATCCGCTTGTTGAGAAAGCTTCACTTGCTAATGATTGATTGATTGCTAATACTAAAAGTTGTGCGTTTTTATCTTGTAATCCAGAAACTAAAACTCCTTTACTTCCGGCAGCTTTCAATTGTTGTGCTGCTTTGGTAACTACTGCATCAAACTCTTTGTCTAAAGATGACGCAACAGTAGCGCCAGTAATAACATTATATATTTTAACTAAAGCTTGTTTTTGATTCGCCGTTGACATTGGCACTCGCTTATCAGCAGTGGCACCAGACAATGTCATGTTGGCTTCTAATTGATAATGGCGTGACATTTTTCCATTTTGAGGAATTCTACCTTTGGCATATCCAGCGCTATAATTTCCTCCTTGCCAATCTCCTAAGATATCAGCGCCAACAGAAACAATTAATGCCGCTTTTGAAAAGTCGTAATTTGCTAAAGCTCTTTCGCCATAAACTGTTTCAAAAGCATCTAACGCTTCTGATTCAGATACTGCATCATAAACCACGTGTTTTGCGGTTGGATGCAAAGCAATAAATTCAGCGATTAACTTCTCAGTTGACGGACTTGCTAAAGTATTTGTCAATAAAACTACTTGACCTCCTTTTGCTTTTGCTTCCGCTAAACTTGCTTTTATATTAGAATCTACAGTAGACCAAGTTGCATTTTTACCTGCAATTTTAGGTTCTTTCAAACGCATGCTATCGTATAATGAAAGTATCGATGCGTGAACTCTTGCATTGGCAACAAAATTAGCACCTGCAATCGTATTGTTATCTAATTTGATTGGACGACCTTCACGTGTTTTTACTAAAAGATTAGCAAAATCAAAACCATCAAAAACAGTGGTGGCATAATAATCTGCCACTCCTGGGATGATTTGTTCTGGTTGTAATACATAAGGAATTGACTTATGAACTGGACCTTCACATGCTGCAAGAGAGGCTGCGGCAGTGGTAAATCCAACGTACTTAAGAAAATCTCTTCGAGTGGTTGCTGATGATGATAAAGATGATTTATCTCCTAAAAATTCGTCTGTAGGAATTTCTTCAACAAATTCGTTATTTCTAAGCGTATCAACAATAGAACTATTTTCGTCTAGTTCTTCAACACTTTTCCAGTATTTTTTGTTTGATGACATTATATATATATTAGCTTCTTAATAATTTTTTAATAGTGACATTTTCCGCATTCTAAGCCTCCCATTTGAGCGGCTGTAAGCTTGTCAACTCCGTATTTTTTGGAAAGTTCTTCGTGGATTTTTGTATAATATCCATTTCCTTCCATTTTAACTTCTGTTTTTCTATGACAATTAATACACCATCCCATTGTTAATGGCGCAAATTGTTTTTGAATTTCATAAGTTTGAACCGGACCGTGACATTCTTGGCATTCAATTTTTGCTACAGTTACGTGTTGTGAGTGATTAAAATATACAAAACTAGGTAAGTTGTGTATTTTAACCCATTTCACTGGTTCTGTCTTCCCTGTATACTTTTGATTTTCTTGATCCCAGCCCACTGCTTTGTATAATTTTTGGATTTCTTTATTGTAAAAATCTTTAGAATATTCAGCAGTTGCGGTTGTATCTGAAACCTCAGCAATACTTTTGTGGCAATTCATACAAATGTTTAAAGAAGGAATTCCGGCATTTTTACTTACACGTGCTGCAGAGTGACAATATTTACAATTGATTCCATTGCTTCCAGCGTGTATTCTATGAGAATAATGAATTGGTTGAATTGGCTCATAATTTTGATCTACACCTATTTGCATTAAGTATCCATAAACAAAATAGGCACTTGCCAATAATAAGAATATTGAAGTTACCAAAACTAAAAATTGGTTTTTAGCGAATGCTTTCCAAATTGGAGTGGTAGGCTGCGGTTTTTCAATCTCGATACCGTTTGCTTTAGCTACTCTTGTAAGGACTTTGTTTACTAAAAACAACATTACAATTAGCATCAACATCACCACTGCAAGTGCTCCTAGAATCATGTTGTTTGAAATTCCACCAGCATTTGTAGCTGTATTTGGAGGCGCTGCTGAATCTGTTGGAGGAACAACAACTGGTTCTGCTTTCGGCTCAGAAGTATAAGCGATGATGTTATCAATATCTGCATTAGATAATTGAGGGAACGCAGTCATTACTGATCCATTGTATTCTTTGCTAACTCTAACTGCTTCTGCATCACCAGATTTAATCATTTCTTGACTGTTGCGAATCCACTTGTAAAGCCAATCGTTAGTCAATCTTGAAGAAATTCCTCTTAATGCAGGTCCGGTCATTTTAGCATCAAGCTTATGACATGCAGCACATTGAGAATTGAAAAGTTCTTTTCCTTTCACAGGATCTGCACCTGTGGCTGGTGGAGCAGCTACTACTGTAGGTGGAGGCGCTGGAGCTGCAGGTGCAGGTGTTTGCGCAAATGAAGTAACTGATAAAGCGAGCATTGCTGCAAAACTGAAAATCAAACTTCTTGAAATCGAATTATGGTTACCCACGTTTTTCATATTATATATACTAATTTTCGACTATAATTAAGCTAAATTTTTAATGTTATAGATACATTTTAAACTACAGCCCTTTCTAAAATTTGCACAAAAATACGACTTAAGAACTATTCTGAAAACCATTAAATGTACTAAAATATTAATTTATATTAATTCTAAATAACAAAATCAATTTCAAGTATTTTATAAATAGTACATTTGCATAAAAATCACCACTTTATGAAAATTTTAACCCTAAAAACAGCTTTTCAATTGGCATTATTCTTTTGGTTTTTTAGTATTAATTTATATTCTCAAGTAAATAATATTAATGTGTCTCAAAATCCCAAATTTGAAAAATTATTAAATGAAAAAAGAAAAATAAATGCTTCAATTGTTGTAAATGACATTTATAAAATTCAAATCTTTAATGGTGATATTGAATCTTGTAAAAAAAATTTAATTGATTTTAAGAAAGAATTTTTGAATTTGGATGGGACTATTGTTTTTTATAACCCTGCATACAAAGTTTGGGTCGGAAATTTTAAGTCTAGGATTGAGGCAGAGCGAAATTTGTTATTATTAAAAAATAAGTATCCAAATTCTTTAATAATTCAACCCAATAAATAGCAAAAAAAACGTCCTAATTTCTTAGGACGTTTTTTTATAAATTATACTATTTCAATTTCTTTTTGATAGCAACTTCGTGATAGGATTCAATAATATCTCTTTCTTCAATATCATTGTATCCTTTAATTTGAATACCACAATCGTAACCTTTTGCAACGTCTTTAACATCGTCTTTAAATCGTTTTAAAGCCAATAGTTCTCCATCATGAACAACTACTCCATCTCTAATTATTCTAATTTTAGCATTCTTAACGATTTTACCGTCCATAACCATACTTCCAGCAATAGAACCCACTTTAGAGATTTTGAAAATTTCTCTAATCTCAGCAGTTCCAAGCACTTCCTCTTTCATTTCTGGAGCTAACATTCCTTCCATGGCATCTTTCAGGTCGTCGATAGCTGCATAAATAATGGAGTAATAACGGATATCAATTTCTTCTTTATCAGCTAATTGCCTAGCATTTCCAGCAGGACGAACATTAAATCCGATAATAATTGCATCTGAAGCTGAAGCCAACATTACGTCGGTTTCAGTTATTGCTCCAACTCCTTTATGGATTATATTAATTTGAATTTCTTCGGTAGATAATTTAGAGAATGAATCAGATAATGCTTCTACTGAACCGTCCACATCTCCTTTCAAGATGATGTTTAATTCTTTAAACTGACCTAAAGCAATTCTTCGTCCAATTTCATCTAAAGTAATATGTCGTTGCGTTCTTACCGATTGTTCACGCATTAATTGAGAACGCTTAGAAGCGATTTGTTTTGCTTCTTTTTCATCTTCAAAAACGTTGAATTTATCACCTGCAGTAGCTGCTCCGTCCAATCCTAAAACAGAAACAGGTGTAGAAGGTCCTGCCTCAATAACATTATTTCCGCGTTCATCATGCATGGCTTTAATTTTACCATGGTGTTTTCCAGCAAGCATGTAATCTCCTACTTTTAAAGTTCCATGTTGAACTAATATTGTAGAAACGTATCCTTTACCTTTATCTAAGAAAGCTTCAACCACTGTTCCTTGAGCCGCTTTATTTGGATTTGATTTTAAATCTAAAATCTCTGCTTCAAGCAATACTTTTTCTAATAATTCTTTAACTCCTGTTCCTACTTTTGCAGATATATCGTGCGATTGAATTTTTCCACCCCAATCTTCAACAAGTAAATTCATACCTGCTAATTTTTCTTTTATTTTCTCAACATTAGAATTCGGCTTATCAATTTTATTGATTGCAAAAATAATAGGAACACCAGCTGCTTGTGCGTGTGAAATTGCCTCTTTGGTTTGTGGCATGATATCGTCATCGGCAGCAATCACAATAATTGCAATATCGGTAACTTGAGCTCCACGGGCTCTCATTGCAGTAAATGCCTCGTGACCTGGTGTATCTAAAAATGCTATTTTTTGTCCTTCATCTAATGTTACTCCATAGGCACCGATATGTTGGGTAATTCCTCCAGATTCTCCAGCGATAACATTTTCCTTACGGATATAATCCAATAAGGACGTTTTACCGTGATCGACGTGACCCATTACGGTAACAATAGGGGCTCTGAAAACAAGATCTTCTTCTTTATCAGCAACCACTTGAATAGCTTCTTCAATGTCTACGGTTATGAATTCTACTTCATATCCAAATTCATCGGCTACAATTGTTAATGTTTCTGCATCCAAACGTTGGTTCATGGTAACCATAATTCCAAGTGACATACAGGTTCCAATCACTTTAGTAATTGGCACATCCATCATAATTGCAATTTCACCTACAGTAACAAATTCAGTAACTTTAATTGTTTTGCTACCTTCATCAATGGCTCTTTGCTCATCATCTGATTTTTGACGATGCGTGTCTCTTTTATCTCTTCTATATTTTGCTGCCTTCGATTTACTTCCTTTACCTTGAAGTTTTTCTAAAGTTTCACGGATTTGATTTTTTACTTCTTCTTCGGTAGGCTCAACTTTGGCAACAATTGCAGGTCTTGCTCCTTTTACGAATCCAGGTCTTGAGCTTCTGTTGGCATTGAAACCTCCACCCGCACCTCCTGGATTTGGTGTAATTTTATTAGGATTAGCTTCTCCAGGAACCCCTGGAAGTCTCGGAGCTCCTGGCTTTGGAGCAATCCTTTTTCTTTTATTTTTATTTGAATTAGCAGAACCTGCCGCTCCAGGTACCCCAGGAGTTCCCGGCTTGTTTGGAGTAATTTTTGGTTCTTCTTTTTTCTTTTTAGGCTTATTAAACTGAGATAAATCAATTACTTGTCCTGTTAATGTTGCACCAGATAGTTTTTGATATTGAGTAGTAAAATCTTCAACAGGAGCATCAACTTCTTCAGTAGCTGCTTTTACTTTAACTGCTGGCGTTTCTACTACTGCCTTTTTTTCGGCAACTTGAGGTTTAACTTTAGAAATAGGTTTGGATTGATCAACAAGCTCTGCTTTAGGGGTAGCAGGTTCTTCTTTTTTTGGATTTAAATCCAATGTTCCTACTTGTTTAGGTCCAGAAACGGTTCCGCGAGCTTTAATGACTTCTTGTTGTTGCTTTTGGCGTTCTTCGTCAAACTTGCGTTTGTCTTCAATTTCTTTTTCGCGCTCAATACGCAAAGCTTCTTTCTCTTTTCTTTTTTCTTCGCTTACTTCTTTAGAAGCTTCTTTGTTTCCTTTATCGCCTGCAAATTGGTTTTGAAGAATACTGAATTCCTTTTCAGAAATTTTTGCGTTTGGATTTGAATCTATAGCAATTCCCTTATCCTTAAGATAATCCACAGCTCTTTCCAAAGAAATATTCAATTCCCTTAAAACCTTGTTTATTCTAATAATTCTATCTTCAGACATAAAACCTTTTTATTTTTACCTAATTGTTTGTTGTTGGAAGAAAATTCAACTACCCTTCAAATTCTTCTTTCAATATTCTCATTACATCTAAAATTGTTTCCTCTTCTAGATCTGTTCTTCTAACTAAATCATTTACATTTTGTCCTAAAATACTTCTTGCCGTATCCAATCCAATTTTTGCAAATTCTTCGATAATCCAAGCGTCAATTTCATCTGAAAATTCTGTTAATTCAACATCATCGTCATTTTCAACAGTGCTTCCTTCTCTAATTACATCCAATTCATAACCTGTTAATTGACCTGCTAATCTGATGTTGTGACCACCACGACCAATTGCTTTGGATACTTCTTCTAATTTTAAGAATACTTCGGCTCTTTTAGTTTCCTCATTAATTTTAATTGAAGAAACTTTTGCTGGACTCAATGCTCTTGTGATTAACAATTGAATATTATCAGTAAAGTTAATTACATCGATATTTTCGTTTCCTAATTCGCGAACAATTCCGTGAATTCTAGATCCTTTCATCCCTACACAAGCTCCTACCGGATCAATTCTATCATCGTAAGAATCTACAGCTACTTTTGCTTTTTCACCTGGGATTCTAACTACTTTTTTAACCATAATTAAACCGTCAAAAACTTCAGGAATTTCTTGTTCAAATAATTTTTCTAAGAACAATTCTGATGTTCTAGACATAATAATTTGAGGTTTGTTTCCTTTTAATTCAACGCTTTCAATAATTCCACGAACATTATCTCCTTTACGGAAAAAGTCAGATGGGATTTGTTTTTCTTTTGGCAATACAATTTCGTTTCCGTCATCGTCAAGCAAAATTACAACTCTTGGTCGAACATGATGTACTTCTGCAGTATAAATTTCTCCAATTAAATCTTTAAATTGTTTGTACAAATTAGTGTTATCGTGTTCATGGATTTTAGAAATTAAATTTTGACGTAAAGCCAAAATCGCTCTTCTTCCCAAATCAACTAATTTTACTTCTTCTGAAACTTCTTCCCCAATTTCAAAATCAGGTTCGATTTTTCGAGCTTCTGTTAAAGTAATTTCAAGGTGGTCTAAATCCAAGTCATCATCAGCAACGATAACTCTTCTTTGCCAAATTTCCATATCTCCTTTATCAGGATTGATAATAATATCGAAATTTTCATCCGATCCAAATTTCTTTTTTAATGCGTTTCTAAACACATCTTCTAAAATCGCCATTAGCGTTACACGATCAATAAGTTTATCGTCTTTAAACTCTGAAAACGAATCGATTAAAGCTAAATTTTCCATGCTCTATCTATTAAAAAATTATTATAACTATTGCTTTTTTTATTTCTAAATAAGGGATTTCTTCTCTTTTTTGAACTGTTTCTTTCCCTTTTCCAATTTTTTTAGGCTCTCTTGCCTCCCATTCTAAAACTATAAAATCATCATTAGCAGCTGTTAATTTTGCTTCTATAGTAGTATTTTGGGTTTCCACTTGAAGTGTTCTTCCAATATTTTTTTTATATTGTCGACTATTTTTTAATGGCGATGAAACTCCTGCAGAAGCAACCTCCAATGAGAAATCGCATTCTTCTCTGTCTAAATTATTTTCTATGGAACGGCTGATATCAATGCAATCTTGTAAGGCTACACCGGAATCACCATCTAAAGTAACTGTTATTTTTAAACTATCGCTTATGCTAACATCAATTAAAAAAAGTGATGGCTTTTCTGCTAATGCTTCCTCCAGTGAACGACTTACTTTGTCTTTAAATGTCATAGCTTTTATAAAAAGAGGCACGCAATGCGTGCCTCATTATCTAATCTTTCATATAAATAATAGTGCAAATATACTATTTTTTTTATAAACCAAAAATCAATCTGCAATCTTATTGTCAAATGAGTTATTTATTAAGGTTTTAATCATAAAAAAACTCCTCAATTTCTTGGGGAGTTTTTTGTTGGTCTACTAGGACTCGAACCTAGAAAGACTGCACCAAAAACAGTTGTGTTACCATTACACCATAGACCAATTCCATTGCTTTAAAGCGAGTGCAAAATTAAACGAAATTTTAAGTTTCACAAATTTTTTACCTAAAAATAATTAAAAATAAATATTTAGTATTTCTTTAAGCAAAAAAACATTTTCTTTGTACATCAAAAAAAAGTAAAATTCATACTATATATGACAAACTTCAATTTTAATAAATGGAATACCATTTTAGGTTGGATCACATTTGCAATAGCATTAACCACTTACACGCTTACCGTTGAACCGACAATGAGTTTTTGGGACTGCGGAGAATACATTGCCACAGCAGCTAAATTAGAAGTGGGCCACCCTCCTGGAGCACCTCTTTTTCAAATGATTGGAGCCTTTTTCGCCCTATTTGCTACCGATGTTCAACACGTTGCATTAATGGTAAATATGATGTCGGTATTTTCAAGCGCATTCACCATATTATTTCTTTTTTGGTCTTCTACACTGTTAATTAGAAAAATAGTTAATTCAATTGCCAATTCCAATGATTACGAAGGTTCAAACGAGCCAATTTCTAAAAATAACGCAATTGTAATCCTGGGAAGCGCTTTTATAGGTTCATTAGCTTTCACCTTTTCTGATAGTTTTTGGTTTAATGCCGTTGAAGCGGAAGTTTATGCCATGGCTACGTTATTTATATCCTTGTTATTTTGGCTTGGTTTGCGATGGGAACAAGACATGAATACCCCTCGTGGAAACAGATGGTTACTACTAATATCATTGATTGTTGGACTCTCATTTGGAGTTCATTTCATGGCTTTATTAACTATTCCAGCAATTGGATTTTTGTATTATTTCAAAAATTATAAAACCGTAACTTTTAAAAGTTTCATTATTGCCAATGTTGTAGTGGTTGCTGTTTTACTATTTATCTTCAAATTATTATTGCCTTTAACCATGGCGTTTTTTGGAAAAGCAGAAATTTTTATGGTCAATAGCTTTGGATTACCATTTAATTCTGGTACTATTTTCGTTACTTTATTATTAATTGGATTGTTTTATTTTGGTATAAAATACACAAAATCAAAAGGATATGTTCAAATAAACACTTTGATTCTTTGCGTTTTATTTATCTTCATTGGTTTTTCAACTTGGTTGATGTTGCCAATTCGTGCTAATGCAAATACCGTAATTAATGAGAATAAACCATCGGATGCAGCGGAAGTTTTGGCCTATTACAATAGGGAACAATATGGCAACAACCCATTGTTTTACGGGCCTCAATATTCTGAAACTTTTGCAGGATTAGATCCAGAAAAACCTTTTTTAGACAAAGCACCAAACTACGAAAGAGATTATAAAACTGGTAAATATAGCATTACCAATAATTTTAAAAATGCAGAACAAAACAGTGACAGCTATCATAAAACCATATTGCCTCGATTGTGGAGTAACGAACACATTGAGAATTATATGGATTTTACCCATCCTTTAGAATTTAAAATAAAACCCAATATAGCTTATGAAAATTATTTAGATTCTTATGGAATAGACATAAATCAACTTTCTGATGAAGGCATTGCTAAAGCAAGTGAGCTATTAAAAAATGAAGTTGAAAAATCTGTTGCTGAATTTAGAATTGATTATGCAAATAAAAGGGTTGACAATAGTGACTATATCTCATTTTTAAGAAATTATAAAAATTTCCTAATCATTGAAAAACCAACTACAGTCGATAATTTTAGCTTTATGTTTGAATACCAATTCGGCTATATGTATTGGAGGTATTTAATGTGGAATTTTACAGGGCGACAAAATGACAACCAAGGAAATTATGATATGGTTGATGGAAATTGGTTAAGTGGAATTAATTTTATTGACGAAGCACATCTTGGCCCTCAAACAAATTTACCTCCAGATACTATTAATAATAAAGGTAGAAATGTGTATTATTTTATTCCGTTTTTACTTGGAATCATTGGACTTTTATATCATGCTTACAAAAACCAAAAAAGCTTTTATGTACTACTTGTATTATTTTTATTTACAGGTTTGGCACTTAAAGTTTATTTAAATGAAAGGCCATTTGAACCACGTGAAAGAGATTATGCATTAGTTGGATCGTTTTATGTTTTTGCTATTTGGATTGGAATAGGAGTTTATGCCATTTATGATATGCTAAAAAATTATTTGAAACCAAAATTTGCAGGGCCAATTGTCCTAGCAACTACAATATTGGGCGCGCCCATATTAATGGCTACACAAAACTGGGATGATCACGACCGTTCAGGAAAATACACTGCAATTGCATTAGCAAAAAACTATTTGAACTCCTGTGATAAAAACGCTATTTTATTCACCATAGGCGATAACGACACCTTCCCGCTTTGGTACGCTCAAGAAATTGAGAACATTAGAACTGACGTGAAAATAGTAAATACAAGTTTGTTTGCGACTGATTGGTATATCGATCAAATGAAAAGCAAAACATATCAATCGGATGGTTTGCCAATATCATTTTCCCACGATCAATACGTTGGGGATAAATTAGATTATGTGTTTTATAAACCATTAACAGATAGTCGTTGGGACATAAATGCCTTTTTGAAATTTATTAAAGACCCGGAAACTATTGAGGACTTTCAAGAAAATGGTCAAAAATTACATTTTTTTCCAACTAATAAAATCCGTTTGATAATTGATAAAGAAAATATTATCAAAAACAAAGTAGTAAATTCAAAATTCTACGATTCTATTGTTCCTTATATTGATATTAAAATCAAAGGTTCTGGAATTTATAAAAACAGTTTAATGATGTTAGATATCCTCGCTAATAATAATTGGAAGAGACCCATTTATTTTTCTCCAGGAAGTTCTGGCGATGCTGATTACATTTGGATGAAAGATTACCTTCAATTAGATGGAATGGTTTATAAATTAGTTCCAATTAAAACTCCAATAGCAAAAGATGCAAGCTTACATGATATGGGTTGTGTAGATTCTGACGTTATGTATGACTTAGTAAAAAAATGGGATTGGGGCAATAGCAACAGCTCGAAAATATATCACGATCCAGAAACTAGAAGAAATAGTATTTCTTACAGGACCAATCTCTCGAGGTTAATGGAGCAATTAATTAAAGAGAAAAAATTTGCAAAAGCAGAAGAGATAATTGAACTTGGCATGGAAAAAATGCCTTTAAAATACTATGATTATTATATAATGGTAGAGCCATTTGCAAGAGGCTATTATGCTATTGGCAAAAAGGAAAAAGCTAGAAAATTATTATCGGAGCTATCTCTAAAATACCAAGAACAATTAAAATATTATAGCAATTACAAACCGTCTGAGCTAGGCCCGGTAGCAAGGGAAGTTGTAACAAATATAGAAAGATATAGAAGTTTGTTAGAGGTGATGAAAGAGAGTAACGATTTGGAATTCTACAATGAGAACAGAAAAGTTTTCAATATGTACAATCATATATTTAAACTTTTTGATAGAGATAACGAATAAAAAGTAAAAAAATAGAGATTAATAAAAATAGTGCCTTATTTTTTATTTTAGGTGAACTAAAAGTACGAAAATTGCTTTTTTTGATCTTAAATTTGTTCTTGAACCAAACTAATAATAGTGTTGGCATCCAACTCACCGGACTGTCTCCATACCATCTGACCTTGTTTGTAAATCATTAAAGTTGGAAGCCCTTTAATTCGTAAAGCATCGGCTAATTCTTGATTTTTATCAACGTCAATTTTTATCACTTTTGCTTTGTCACCAAGGGCTGCAGCCACATCTCTAATAACAGGATGCATAGAAACTGATGGTTCGTTCCATTCCGTGTAAAAATCAATTAGCACTGGTAATTGAGTATTTATAAGTTCTCCAAATTTTGACATAAAACCAAAAATTTAATATAATTTAGAATTCTAAATAGAGATTATAGAGTACAAATATAAGTAATTTGACAAATTACACTATATATTTTCCTTTTTTTAGTTCTATAACCGTAATTTCTGGCATAATTCCAACGCGTCCAGGATAGGCGTGAAAGCCAAATCCTCTATTCACATAAACGTATCTTCCTTTATTTTCGTATAATCCAGCCCATTGTTTATATACATATTGTGCCAAACTCCATTTAAAATAGCCGGGAATTTCTATTCCAAATTGCATTCCGTGGGTGTGTCCCGACAACGTTAAGTGGAAATTTTTATCATGATTTTTGACTTCATACTCCCAATGTGAAGGGTCGTGACTCATTAGTATTTTGAAGTCTTCCTTATTTAAATTGGCGGAAGCCTTATTAATGTCGCCGGCTTTTTTAAAATTATTTCCCCAATTTTCGACTCCTACCAAAGCAATTTTTTCATTTTCTTTTTCAATAAAAGTATGCTCGTTTAAAAGTAATTTAAAATCAATTTTACCATGTAAATCTTTGATCGCTTCAAAATTCTCTTCTTTAGCTTTTGGAGAAGTCCAAGTTACATATTCCCCATAATCATGATTTCCAAGAACGGAATATTTACCATATTTATGTTTATTGATTCTTTTAAAGGTCTCAATCCATGGATGCATTTCATTGGCGTGAGTATTCACAATATCGCCTGTAAACAAAATCATATCCGAATTTTGCTCATTTATCAAATCGACTGCATAATTTATTTTATCGGGATTGTCGAAACTACCACTGTGAATATCTGAAATTTGAGTGATGGTGAATCCATCAAAAGCTTCTGGCAAATCAGGAAAAAATAATTGTTGCTTAATTACTTTGTAATTGTATTTTCCAAAAGTCATTCCATAAATTAAAGATGCAAATGGAATTGCCGCCAATCCTAAAGCTATTTGACTTACAAATTTTCTTCTTTCGGGAAAAAAAGTGGCGTCTTTACTATAATTTGAAAAATAATTTGAAGTTCCAACAAATAATCGGTAAATATCTTCAATAAGTAAAATTAAAGCCATTAAGAATTTTGGAAGTAAAACTAACAATAACAATCCCAAAGTGATCATCGTCATTTTGGTTTGACCCACACTTCTATCAAATTTTGTAAATTGATATACAATATATGTTATTGCTGATAGCGAAATAACTATATAAGCTGTTAAAACCCATCTTACCTTAGTAATTGTTTTAATAGCTTGAAAAGCATAAAGTTCAAAAATAAAAATTATAAAACAAAGGATGAGGATTCTGAAAGCCATTCAAAAAAATTTTATACAAAAGTAAAAATCTAATAATAGGAAAAAGCATAAATTTTAGTTAATCTTTACTTTAATATTAATTATAATAAAACTATTTTTGTTTAAATAAAAAATCAAAACCATGAAAAAATTTTTTGCCCTTTTTTTACTATTTAATTCTTTTTTATGTTTGAGTCAACAGACGCTTACATTTAAAAGTACAAGTAAAGTTTTAAATTCTGATAAATTAAAACTATCTCCAACAGAAGTTCGAGATTTATTTGCTACCAATCCCGAAGCTCTTCGTCTTTATAATTCTGGAAAAACGAAACAAACTTTAGGAAATATAGTTTTATATGGAGGAATTGCTACTGTAGTCACTACACATTTGATAAGGGTTACTGACTCTCGAACAGTAGACCAATATGGCAGAATAATTGTTAAAGACAGAAGTAATATATCCTACTTTGTAGGTGCTGGTGCAATTTTAATAGCTATTCCAATCAAAATTGGTTTTTCCAAAAAAATAAAAAAAGCTGTTTCTTTAATGAATGAAGATTTAAAAAATCCCAAAACTGGTTTGAATATTGAATCTACCTCTTTCATTTCCAATTCTAATGGATTAGGAATATCTATCACATTTTAATTACAAATCATGTCGCAAAAAAGATTGTTCCTATTAGATGCTTATGCTTTAATTTTCAGAGGATATTATGCCTTTATAAAAAACCCTAGAATTAATTCAAAAGGACTTGATACTTCTGCAATTATGGGTTTTATGAATTCATTAATGGATGTTATCAAAAGGGAAAAACCGGATCATTTAGCCGTAGCGTTTGATAAAGGAGGAAGTGATTTACGAAATGATATTTTCCCAGAATACAAAGCCAATCGTGACGCAACTCCCGACGCCATTAAAATTGCTGTTCCTTATATACAAGAATTATTGAAGGCGATGCACATTCCTATTATTGAAGTAAAAGGTTTTGAAGCCGACGATTTAATCGGTACAATTGCCAAACAAGCGGAAAAACAAAACTATAAAGTTTTCATGGTTACCCCCGATAAAGATTTTGCACAATTGGTTTCCGAAAACATTTTTATGTACAAACCAGCCCGAATGGGAAATGGAATTGAGATATGGGGAATTCCTGAAGTACTTGAGAAATTTGAAATTGAAAGACCAGAACAAGTAATTGATTTCTTAGGAATGATGGGCGATGCTGCCGATAATATCCCTGGACTTCCAGGTGTAGGTGAAGTAACCGCGAAGAAGTTTTTGAAAGAATTTGGTACTATGGAAAATTTATTGGCCAATACCGATAAGCTTTCAGGGAAAATGAAAGACACTATTGAAGCCAACAAAGAAAAAGGAATTTTGTCAAAAAAATTAGCCACTATACTTTTAGATTGCCCAGTAGTATTTGATGAAAATGATTACGAACTATCCACTCCGGATGTTGCAAAAACAGATGCCTTATTCAATGAATTGGAATTCAGAAGAATGGCAGAACAATTTGATGCCTTATTTAAAAAAGGAGGAGCTCCATCTCAACTAAATCAAGTAGACGAAGCCAAATTATACAAAAAACCGCAACTTAAAAACGAAGAGCAGTTTGATCTTTTTGGAAATACGCAACAAGATGAAACTACCAATGAAACGCGCCATCAATATTATAATACATTAGAAAATACAACCCATCTTTACCAAATTATTCAAGGTGAATTAGGAATAAAATTGCTATTGCAAAATTTAGAAAATCAAACTTCGGTATGTTTTGATACTGAAACTACTGGACTTGATGCGTTGCATGCGGAATTAGTGGGAATCTCATTTTCTTATGAAAAAGGAAAAGGGTTTTATGTTCCCTTTCCAGAAAATCAAAAGGAAGCACAAATTTTAGTCAATAAATTCATTCCTTTTTTTGAAAATGAAAGCATTGAAAAAATTGGTCAAAACTTAAAATACGATTTAAAAATTCTTTCCAATTATGACATCCAAGTCAAAGGAAAATTGTTTGACACGATGATTGCGCATTATTTGATTAATCCTGATATGCGCCATAATATGGATATTTTATCGGAAACGTATTTAAAATATTCTCCAAAATCTATTGAAGATTTAATAGGTAAGAAAGGAAAAAATCAGCTTTCTATGCGTGACGTTCCTTTGGAAGACATTAAAGAATATGCTGTTGAAGATGCCGATGTAACGTTGCAATTAAAAGAGAATTTTACCTTAGAATTAGATAAAACGGAAACCAAAAAACTCTTTGAAGAAATTGAAATTCCATTGGTAAAAGTATTGGCAGCAATGGAAAAAGAAGGGATTCGAGTGGATGTTGATTTCTTAAAATCGTTGTCACACGATTTAGGAAATGATATTCAAAAACTCGAAACTACCATTTATGAAATTGCAGGAGAAAAATTCAATTTGGCTTCGCCGAAACAATTAGGTGACATCTTATTCGACAAATTAAAAATTGGCGGTGCCAAACAAAAAAAGACAAAAACAGGCCAATATGCTACTGGAGAAGAAATATTAAATTACTTGGTTAAGGAGCATGAAATTGTAAAAGCAATTTTGGATTGGCGACAATTGGTGAAGTTGCAAAACACCTATGTTGATGCATTGCCAAACCAAGTTGATGCAGTCACCAAACGAATTCACACTGATTATATGCAAACTGTGGCGGCAACGGGAAGGTTAAGTTCTAATAATCCGAATTTACAGAATATCCCAATTCGAACAGAAAGAGGCCGACAAATTAGAAAAGCTTTTGTGGCTCGTGATGATAATTATACTTTAGTTTCTGCCGATTATTCACAAATAGAACTTCGTATAATTGCGGCTTTAAGTGGCGAAGAAAATATGATTAATTCGTTCCTTAATAATGAAGATATTCACAAGGCTACGGCTTCAAAAGTTTTCAATGTGCCTTTGGAAGAAGTGACACGCGAACAAAGAAGTCATGCAAAAACGGTGAATTTTGGAATTATTTATGGCGTTTCTGCTTTTGGATTGAGCAATCAAACCTCCCTTTCCAGAGCTGAAAGTGCCGCTTTAATTGAAGCGTATTATCAAACGTATCCAAGTTTGAAATCCTATATCAATAACCAAATTCAACTTGCAAGAGAAAACGGTTATGTGCAAACTATTCTCGGAAGACGTCGGTATTTAAAAGATATTAATTCGCAAAACGCCATTGTTCGCGGTGGTGCCGAAAGAAATGCAGTTAACGCTCCAATTCAAGGAAGCGCAGCTGATATTATAAAAATTGCCATGATTAATATTCATAAAAAACTAACCACAGAAAATTGGAAAAGTAAAATGCTTTTGCAAGTGCATGATGAGTTAGTTTTTGACGTTCATTTATCAGAATTGGAGAAAATCAAACCGATGATTAAGTATGAAATGGAAAATGCTTTTGCCTTAAATGTTCCGTTGATTGTTGAAATTGGGGAAGGTAACGATTGGTTGGCGGCGCATTGATAACAATGTAACGTATAAAGTTATAATTTTTTAGTAGACTCCCTTTCTCTTAATTCGGTTTTAATTATCGCAGTTTTATATGGATTTTCTACTTCCTTACTTTCAAGTCTTTCAATAAGCAGTTTTGCAGCAGCTTCTCCAATTTCTGGACCATGCTGACTAACAGTTGTTAGACTTGGGGACAAACGTCTAGAGGCCAAAATTCCATCTGCAAAACCAATTATAGAAAGGTTTTCTGGTATTTTGTATCCAAATTTTAAACCAAATTTTAACGCAGCAACAGAATCATTTTCATCTATTGCAAAAATTCCATCGATTTTATGGTTTTCAAAAAGAGTTTGTATTTTTAATTTTGAATCTTCCTCTGATTCTGTTCTAACAATTATATTTTCATCGATTGGGAAGTTATTGTCTTGAAGTGCTTTCTGGTATCCTTCATGTCTTAGTTTTCCAACACTCAAATTATCAATTGATGAAAATAAAGCTACTTTTTTACACCCTAAATCAATTAAATGTTGGGTTGCATTTCTAGCAGAATCAAAATCGTCCACAATTACTTTATCGCAATCTACCTCATCAGAGGTTCTGTCGAACATCACAATTGGTGTGCCATCATTAATAATTTCCTTAAAATGCTCGTATTCATTTAACGTTTGGGCTTCTTTAGAAATAGACAATATAAATCCATCAATAGTTCCATTACTTAATATTTCCAATGCGTGAATTTCTTTTTCAATAGATTCATTGGAAATACACATTATCACATTATATCCTTTAGATTCAGCTACTTTTTCAATTCCTGTGAAGACTTTTGCAAAAAAGGAATTTAATATATTAGGGATAATTACTCCAATAGTTTTTGTTTTTCTACTTTTTAAATTGATACCAATTACGTTTGGTTTGTAATTTTTAAGTTTTGCATATTCTTTAATTCTGATTTTAGTTTGAGTACTAATTTCAGGACTATCGTTTAAAGCTTTAGAAACTGTAGAAACAGAAACTAGAAGTTCTTTGGCAATTTGTTTTAAAGTAGCTTTAGGTTTCATTGAAATAAAATTATATACAAAAGTACGATAAATGAATAAAATAATTAAAAATAAATACTCTTTTAACTTAAATAGTATATAAAAATCAGCTGATTTAAAATTTTACAAAATCCATTTGATATAAAAATAGGCAACTATTGGTAAATAGGCTAATGAAATTTGCTCCTTATAATAATGATATATATGGCTATTAAATATTTTTAAAATAATCTTAATCAGGTATTTGTATTTAAAATAAATTATTGTAGTTTTGCAACCCCTTTTTATTGGGGATGGAATGTTTAATTAAAAATATATTATGGACGCATTAAGCTACAAGACACAATCAGCAAGCAAAGCCACCGTTACAAAGGAGTGGATCATTGTTGATGCCGATGGGCATAACTTAGGTCGTCTTGCTTCAAAAGTCGCAATGATTTTGAGAGGTAAGTACAAGCCAAGTTACACCCCACACGTCGACTGCGGAGATAACGTTATTGTTATCAACTCAGAGAAAATTAACCTTACAGGTAAGAAAATGGATGACAAAACGTACATCCGTCACACTGGTTACCCTGGAGGACAAAGATCTTTAACTGCTAAAGTATTGCAATCAAAAAACCCTGCATTACTAGTAGAAAAAGCCGTAAAAGGTATGTTACCTAAAAATAAATTAGGGGCAGAACTTTTCAGAAATTTAAATGTTGTTGTTGGTTCAGAGCACAAACAAGGAGCTCAAAAACCTAAAACTGTTAACCTAAACGATCTTAAATAATGGGAGTTATTCACAAAATAGGTAGAAGAAAAACCGCTGTTGCACGTGTTTATGTTTCGGAAGGAACAGGAGTAATCGTTGTAAACAAAAAACCATTTGCAACTTATTTTCCAACAGCTACTTTACAATACAAAGTTTTGCAAGCAATGTCATTAACTGACAATGTTTCTAACTATGATGTAAAAGTAAATGTTTACGGAGGTGGTTCAACAGGTCAGGCAGAAGCTGTGAGAATGGCTATTGCAAGAGTTATGTGTGAAGTTGGCGAAGGAAACAGAGCCATCTTAAAACCTGAAGGTTTATTAACAAGAGATCCAAGAATGGTTGAACGTAAGAAATTCGGTCAGAAGAAAGCTCGTAAGAGATTCCAATTCTCTAAACGTTAATAGTGCCTGTCTTGTTCAATTGGAACAAGGCATCGTTTATTTAATAAATTAAAAACAATGTTGTTGTTGTCCCAATGCGTTGGGAAATTAGTTTAGCATCTAAATGAAGCCTAAAGCCTAAAGCTTAAAGCTTAAAGCCAAAAGGAACATTGCTAATCAACAGAACGTAAACTAAAGAAAAAATGTCAAACAAAGTAGAAGTAAAAGAATTACTAGAAGCAGGTGTTCACTTTGGACACATGACTAGAAAATGGGATCCAAATATGGCTCCATACATATATATGGAACGTAATGGAATTCACATTATCAATCTATATAAAACTGCAGCAAAAATTGAAGAAGCAAATGAAGCTTTGAAAAAAATCGCTGCATCGGGTAGAAAAATATTATTTGTAGCTACCAAAAAACAAGCAAAAGATATCGTTGCTGATAAAGCAAAAAATGTAAACATGCCTTACATCACTGAAAGATGGCCAGGCGGAATGTTAACCAATTTCGTTACTATTCGTAAAGCTGTTAAAAAAATGGCTACTATCGATAAAATGAAAAAAGACGGTACATTCATGACGCTGTCTAAAAAAGAGCGTTTACAAGTTGATCGTCTTCGTGCAAAATTAGAGAAAAACTTAGGTTCAATATCTGATATGTCTAGACTTCCTGCTGCATTATTTGTAGTAGATATTAAAGCAGAACACATCGCAATTAAAGAAGCTCATAAATTAAACATTCCAGTTTTTGCAATGGTTGATACAAATTCAGACCCAAGAGAGGTTGATTATGTAATCCCTGCAAATGATGATGCTTCAAAATCAATTGAGAAAATTCTAACTTTAGTAACTGCAGCAATCACAGACGGATTGGCTAACAGAACTTCTGACAAAGAAGGTGATGCTGAAGCTACTGTTGCTGATGAAGCTGTTGAAACTGTTAAAGTAGCTCCGGAAGTTGAAGTAGTAGCTGAGGAAGTGGTTGCTGTTGAAGTAGCTCCAGAAGCTGAAGTAGTAGCTGAAGAAGTGGTTGAAGAAGTAGCTGAAGTAACTGAAGAAGCGGTTGCTGAAGAAGCTCCAGCGGAAGAAACTCCGGCAACTGAAGAATAATAAAAATAAATTTAAAGATTGAAAAATTTAAAGATAACTTAAAGTGTTGATTTCAAATTAACGCTACTTTTATCCTTTAAATTTTTCAATCTTTTAATCTTTAAAACAAATAATTATGGCAACAATTACTGCTGCAGACGTAAATAAATTAAGAACAATCACAGGTGCAGGAATGATGGACTGCAAAAAAGCATTAGTAGAATCTGATGGAGATTTTGATTTAGCAATTGAAAACCTTCGTAAAAAAGGACAAAAAGTTGCTGCAAACAGATCAGACAGAGAGTCAACTGAAGGAGCTGCAATAGCAGTTGTAAATGATGCAAAAACTGCTGGTGTAGTTATCACATTAAACTGTGAAACGGACTTCGTAGGAATGAACGAAAGTTTTGTAAAAATGGCAACTGAAATGGCTAATTTGGCTTTGAACTTCAATTCAAAAGAAGAATTTTTAGCAGCTGATTTCAACGGAATTACTGTTGCTGATAAATTAATTGAGCAAACAGGAGTTATCGGAGAAAAATTAGAAATCAGAACTTTTGAGAAATTAGAAGGTGCTTTCATTGGTTCTTACATTCACTCTGGAAACAAAATCGCTACTATTGTAGCTTTATCAGCAAATATTGAAGGAGCTGACGAAGTTTGTAGAAACGTATCAATGCAAGCGGCAGCAATGGCGCCAATCGCCTTGAACGAAGAAGGTGTTGATTCAGAAATCATCGCTAAAGAAATCGAAATTGCAAAAGATTTATTACGTCAAGAAGGAAAACCTGAAGCGATGTTAGAAAATATTGCAAAAGGTAAATTAGCACGTTTCTTTAAAGATAACACTTTAGTAAACCAAGATTATATTAAAGATAGCAAAATGAGCGTTGGTGCTTATGTTCAATCTTTAGATAAAAACTTAGTTGTTACAGGTTTCAAAAGAGCTGCTTTAGGATAGTTCATTTGCGATTTTTGAATTAAGATTTCAGATTTCAAGCATAATATTAAATCCCATTTTTAAATTTAAAATGGGATTTTTTTTATATTTATGTCAAATTATGATTATGACCGAAAAAAATAGATGCCAATGGTGTGTGGGCATTGCTCTTTATGAAAAATACCACGATGAGGAATGGGGAGTTCCTGTGTATGACGACCAAATATTATTTGAATTCCTTATTCTAGAAACGTTTCAGGCGGGATTAAGTTGGATTACCATATTAAAAAAAAGAGAGCATTTCAGATTGGCATTTGACCACTTTGATTATTTAAAAGTAGCTTTGTATTCTGAAAATAAAATTCAAGAATTGATGCAAAACCCAGGCATCATTCGCAACCAATTGAAGATTCGCTCCGCTGTTTCAAATGCTCTTTCATTTATAAAAATACAAGAAGAATTTGGTAGTTTTAGTAATTACATATGGGCTTTCACCGACAACAAACCCATTGTAAACAACCCAAACACAATAAAAGAAGTTCCGGCAACAACTGCATTATCAGATAAAATAAGTAAAGACCTAAAAAAAAGAGGGTTTAAATTTGTTGGTTCAACAGTAGTTTATGCTCACATGCAAGCAACTGGAATGGTTAATGATCACGTTGCTGATTGTTGGAAAAGAAATTAAGATTCCGAATTTAATAGTATCATAAAATCATCCCGATCGATTTCTCTACAACCCAAACTATCAAGATGTTCGTTGTAAACTTGACAATCCAATAATTTATAATTCTCGTTTTTCAACTGATTTGCCAAAGAAATAAAAGCTACTTTTGAAGCATTACTGACTTTTGAAAACATACTTTCACCACAAAATACAGACCCTAAATCAATTCCATATAAACCTCCTACCAGTTCATTATTCTGCCAAACCTCAACAGATTTAGCAATTCCCAATTCGTTCAATTTGCAATAAGCTTCCCTCATTTCTTGGCTAATCCAAGTTCCACGTTGACCTTGTCTTTTTACAGAACTGCAATTTGAAATTACTTCACTGAAATTTTGGTTGAAAGTAATTGTAAAAGTATTTTTATTCAAAATATTTCTCATGCTCTTGGATACCGCCAATTCATCAAAATACAAAACCATTCTTGATTTTGGTGCCCACCAAAGAACCGGTTCTCCAGGGTTAAACCATGGGAAAATTCCGCTTTTATAAGCTAGTAACAATCTCTCTGGAGACAAATCACCACCTACCGCAAGAATCCCTTCAGAAATAGCTTCGTAAACAGGAGGGAAATATAAAGCATCAGAAAGTAGGTGCATTAATTAATAAATTGTTAGAATTTAAATCGCTAAGTCTAGGTAAAATAAAACCCATGCCTTTATTTATCCACAAATAGGAACAAATTATAGCATAGGTTTACTAATTAAAAATTGAAATTAATAAATCAATTATAGTATTAGAACGGCAAATCGTCGTGCTCTTCTTCTTTAAAATTTTCAGCTGGTGCAAATGTTTCAGCGGCTGGCATTGGAGCAGCTTGTGCAGGCGCAGCAGCGCTTAACTTCTCAACTCTCCATCCTTGAATAGCGTTGAAATATTTGGTTACTCCTTGTGGATCAACCCATTCGCGACCTCTCAAATTGATAGAAACTTTTACAGCATCTCCAACTTGGTAATTATTTAATAAATCACATTTGTCTTGAACGAATTCAACTAAAATATGTTGTGGATATTGCTCGTCGGTGGTAACCACTAATTCTCTTTTCAAGAAACTTCCGCTTCCTACATTTTTTGATTCCCCAAGCATTTTAATTTTTCCTGATACTTCCATTTTATTTCTATTATTTTATTATAAATTATTTTGCTAATACTATTTTCCATGCAGAATCTACATCATTTTGATCCAAATATTCCTTTGCTTTTTTAAACTTCTTTAATTGATCATCAGAACTCAAAATGCCTTTAACAGCAAAATTCTGCTTTACAAATATATTAATTTCTTCGGTTGTAGGCAACGCTTCAATATTTGCTAATTTTCCCAAATCGTTTCCGTCAAAAACAGCACTTTCCTTAATGAAATTTGGTATTTGATCCACTCCTATTCCTAAAGTTGTTATTGGTTTTGCAACTTCAAATAATCCTTGGTTGGCTCTAGAATACCAATTCCCACCCATTCTTGAAACTAAATCAATTTTTACAGGATCAATATTTCCATTTTCATCTAAAACTGATTCGCTTATGTGCATTTTTACTATTTCGCAAATGACTAGATTTCCCGCACCACCTTGAGTGCCTAAACTAATAATTTCATTGACCTTACATTCAAATTGGACTGGGGATTGCGCCACACGATAGGGCTTTACCATTATAGAAGGTATTGCCGTGAACCCTGCTTTAATAAATTCATTTACCCCATCAGGATATTCTGAACTTGATAAAGAAGTTTGTTGTACAATATCGAAATTAACCACATTAATAACTACTTCTCGTGTCGCTTCTGCATTAATTAAAGTATGTTTTATCGTATTGTCACGAACCCGTCTGGCAGGTGAAAAAATTAATATTGGTGGATTCGCACTAAAAATATTAAAAAAGCTAAACGGCGATAAATTTGGAACCCCATTTTTATCGATTGTACTAGCAAAAGCAATAGGTCGCGGGCCTACAGCGCTTTGCAAATAGCCCTGTAATTTAGCTGAAGAAACGTCTTTTGGATCAATAGTTATCATAAAAATGAATTTAAACAAATATAATAAATTGGTTTCAAAAATGTTGAAATAAAAATTCTAATATTGAATTTGAAATCACAATTTATATTTCTGTTACTATAGTCATATTATTTTATTATATTTATCGATATTATTGCTTTACAAAAGTACCTTATGCAGTTTTCAAATAAACGAAATTTTACTCGTTGGTTTATTATATTTTCCTCCTTTATTTTCATTGTTTTCATACTTTGGAACACCTATTCCTTTTTTCAAATTTTCAAAAATGAGGAGCGCTTAAAGATGGAATATTGGTCGGAAGCTCAAAAAACATTAATCAACTCTGATATAAACACCGAAGTAGAATTGCCAAGTAAGATCATTGGAGACAATAAAACAATTCCAATTATTTTAACAGACGAAAAAGACAGTATAATTGGTCATAACAATATTGACGAGAAATTAATGTCGATTCCAATGGAAGCAAAAGTCATTTTAAAAAAATTAAAAAAAGAAAACCAACCGATCAAATTTGAATACGTTCCTGGGAAATTCCGAAATATCTATTACGGTAATTCCGATCGATTGAACAACCTGATTTATTTCCCAATAGCTTTTTTATTGATAATATTACTATTTGCTCTTTTAGTATACAATTTCTACCGAAGTACCAAAATGGCTACTGAAAACAAGCTTTGGGCAGGAATGGCAAAGGAAACTGCGCATCAAATTGGCACACCCCTATCGTCATTAATCGGTTGGTTAGAAATATTAAAAGCTCAAAATGTGGCCGATTCTACTATTTCAGAAATTGAAAAAGACATTGATCGACTTCAAAATATCACAGAGCGTTTTTCAAAAATTGGTTCAGAACCGATTTTAGAAATCAAAGATATTATCTCAGAAACAGAAAGTTCATTTCAATATTTACAATCTCGGTTTTCAAAACAAGTGGTGTTTTCATTTAATGCACCCGAATTTCCGGTATTGGTTTCTTTAAATCCAATTTTATTCAGTTGGACCATTGAAAATATAGTAAAAAATGCAATTGATGCTATGAGAGGCAAAGGAAAACTAGCTTTGGCAATTATTTTAGAAGGCGAATTTGTAAAAATAAATATAACTGATTCCGGTAAGGGAATCCCAAAAAAGCAATTCAAAAATATTTTTGAACCTGGATTTACCACAAAAAAAAGAGGTTGGGGATTGGGTCTTTCTTTAACAAAAAGAATAGTTGAAGAATATCATAACGGCAAAATAAAAGTGCTAAATTCCGAGGTGAATAAAGGAACTACTTTTCAAATTAGTTTTAGGAAAGCAAAATAATCAAATTTTAACTACAAATTCCCTTGAATTTTTAATGCCAAAGAAAGAAATTCCTCTTTGGATAAAGTGATTTTCTTTTGAAAACGGATGTCCTCCATTTCGTTTAGAGGAATCAAATGAACGTGGGCATGGGGAACTTCTAAACCTATAACACTCATTCCAATTCGCTTGCAAGGAACTGTTTTTTCTAGAGCGATAGCCACTTTTTTAGAAAATTTCATTAAGCCAATGTAAAGTTCATCGTCAAGGTCAAATAGCTTGTCAATTTCTTGCTTAGGGATGCATAAGGTATGGCCTATCGCATTAGGATTTACGTCTAAAAAAGCTAAAAAGTTATCGTCTTCAGCAACTTTATGACAAGGAATTTCTCCGTTTACTATTTTGGTAAAAATACTTGACATGCATGAACTCTTTAATTGTTGAAATGTTTAATCGGTAAGTTGAAAATCGATTTAACGATTAAACTATTAGTCTCTAGAAACTTCTAAAATTTCAAATTTCAAAACTCCGTTTGGAACAGTGATTTCAGCAATTTCACCAACTGATTTTCCTAATAAACCTTTTCCAATTGGAGATGTCACAGAAATTTTTCCGGTTTTTAAATCGGCTTCGCTTTCCGCAACTAAAGTATATTTTAATTCCATTGAATTAGTCAAATTTTTGATTTTTACACTGGATAAAACCAAAACTTTAGACACGTCTAATTGTGTTTCATCAATTAATCTAGCGTTAGAATGTACCTCTTCTAATTTAGCAATTCTCATTTCTAACATACCTTGAGCTTCCTTTGCGGCATCGTATTCAGCGTTTTCTGATAAATCGCCTTTATCCCTAGCGTCAGCAATGTCTTGAGATGCCTTTGGTCTCAAAACACTCTTCAAATGGTCTAATTCCTCTCTTAATTTCTTTAATCCTTCAGCCGTGTAATAAGATACTTCACTCATAATTTAATCATTTATATAAAATAGAAAAAATCCCATCGGGACGGGATTTCTTTTTACAAAGATAGTTTTATTTTTTTTTAATCAAATAAATATATGTTAATCATATATAAATCAAAGTTAAATAATTTAAATTTGTTACCACTATTCTTTTAATAAAATTTCATTATGAAAAAATACTTGTTTTTTCTTTTACTACTTATTTTTTGCAATTGCAGCAATGATAACTATAATAATAGCAACCCATTTATCCCAAATTATAACTTTTCAATTAGTATTAATACCGATTTACCAACTTACAACAATCTTAAATTTGTGAGTAATGGCATGTATATTCCAAATGCTGGGGCCCGTGGAATTATCGTTTTTAATACTACCGGCACCGCTTATGTGGCCTACGACGCTGCATGTCCAAACCAAGCATTAAGCGCTTGTTCTACCATGGTTGTAAATGGAATAAATGCAAAATGCAATTGTGATAATGCCGAATACAACCTTTTTACAGGCCAAAGCCCAGGGAAAGAATATCCAATGAAACCTTATCGAGTAGAAACTTCGGGAGCAGTTATTCGAGTTTATAATTAAAATTTCATCGAAATTCCTGCCAAAAAATTTAAACCTGCTTGTGGATAATAACCAGCTCCATCCAATGTAATTGTATTTCCCGGATTGGTCCAAGTGTCATCATAGGTGTAATAATAGCCATTTGAAACGTATTTAGTATTGAATAAATTATTCACTAATACAGAAAACAATACCGACTTAAATACACTTTTAGGCTGGATTTCATAGGAAACGTTTAAATCATTTACAAAATAACTTTGTAATTCTGAATTTTCAGCCTCAATATTTCCCATAAATTGTTTGCCAACAAATTTTGATAAAATACTAAATTGCAAGTTATTGCTTGGCGCAAATGTTAGGTAGTTTCCTGCAACAATATTGGGTGAAAAAGCAATACTTGTATTTCCAAAATCCTGTAAAACGCCATCTTTTTGAAAATAATATCTTTGGTTTTTATTTTCGCTTAAAGCGATATTTGGACGCAATAACCATTTTTCTGAAAGATATAAATCGGCATTAACTTCCAATCCCAATCTAAAACTATCGCCAACATTTTCTCGAAGAGGTGAACCCACATCGTTCAAAGCACCTGTTAAAACTAACTGATTTTTGTATTTCATATAATAAGCCGTAACATTTAATTTTGATTTTTCGGAGGACAATCTCCATCCCAATTCAAAATCATTTAACTGCTCTGGTTTTGGTGTTCCATTTGAATAATCATCACGGTTTGGTTCTCTATTTGCTCGAGCAAAAGAAAAATAAAGGGTGTTTTTAGAATTCAGATCATAGTTTAACCCTGCCTTCGGATTGAAAAAATTGAAATTATCATTTACCAAACCAGTTTCTAAACTATTGGCTTTGTAATGAATATTTCTAATTTGCAAATCTGCATAAAAACTTATTTTTTCTGATAGTTGATAATTCGCTTTCGCAAATATATTTCCGTCTGTTTTAGTAGCATAATCATCATAATATCGATCTCCCAATTCACTTTGAGAGGCAAATCGAGCCCAAATTACTTTTCCAAAATGTGCTCCTTCATATTTATTGTAAGCGCCCCCAATAACTAAATTTAACTTTTTATCTTTATAATTAGATGAAAAAGTCGTCCCGTAAAAATCATTATCCAACCATTTTTGACGTATCAAATCGGTTGCAACTTCAGTACCAACTGGCAACAATCCATAATCGGTGAAAGTGGCATCCTCTATATAGTTTTCAAAATAGCCCTTTCCTTTAGTGTAATGAAAAGCCAAATTGGTATTCCATTTATCTGATATTTTTTCATTCCAATGCAATTGATAATGGTCTTGTTGGTAGTTATCGGTTTCATTATCATAGAAACGAATATTCCCCAACTGATCGGTAAACATCCCAGCTGAATTAAAAGTTCTATTGCTTTCCAAAGTAGCCGCATCAATCCCATTCCAAGACTGGTATGTTTTTTCTTTTCCACCAAAAGCCAATGCTTTTAGTAAGGTTGTTTTTCCAACATAAGTTCCTTGAAGAAAATAGGACTTCAAGTCAGAACTTGCTCGGTCAATATAGCCATCCGATTTCAAAACAGATAATCGACCTGCAATTTCGAAATGATTATTTAATAATCCTGTGCTAAACTTTACCGTATTTTTTCTTGAATTAAAACTCCCACCAGAATTGGAAATTTCTCCGCTGCTTTTTTTGGAATAATTATCGGTAAGCATATTTAAACTTGCGCCAAATGCTCCCGATCCGTTCGTTGAAGATCCTACGCCGCGCTGTAATTGAACACTTTCTAGCGAGGACGCAAAATCGGGCATGTTCACCCAATAAGTTCCTTGACTTTCTGAATCGTTGTACGGAATTCCATTTATGGTAATGTTTACGCGAGTAGCATCGCTTCCACGAACCCGAATTCCTGTGTAACCAATTCCGTTTCCAGCATCAGAAGTCGTTACAACCGATGGCAAATAATTCATCAAAATGGGAATGTCTTGGCCTAAATTTCGAGCTTTAATTTCTTTTTTTGTCAAATTAGTAAAAGTGACAGGTATTTTAGAATCGATTCGAATTGCGGCGACCAATACTTCATCAAGCGAATTGACTTTAGTAGAATCTGTTTGCTTTTCTTGTGAAAAAGAAATAAAATTAATGAATAATAAGACAAAAGATAAGAGACGACGTAATAATAGACTAGTAGTTTTCGTACTTTTTAGTAATTCAATACTGTTTTTCATTCGTAATTTTTCTTACGAATAACAAGGGGGAAATTATTCTTTTGTTAAAATAATTGATTGTTCATATGGCAAATAATAGTGTGCACACTACTTTTTTGTCATTTTTTCCCTTGGCAGCATTACCTGCCCAGGTTCTTTGGGTATAATCTCAGCTCGTTATTTAGAGCACCCCTTTGAGACAAGACAAAATTAATTATAAATTGTGGATTATGAATTATGAATTTCAAAAAATTTAAAATTCTGGTTTTTTCCTATTCCTTTTCGTTTCGGATAGATTTTTTTTATCTTTTATCCGTTTTCTAATGACGGATTTAGGGATTTTTGTGGCTTTCCTGATTTTTGGAATGTACAATCCTTGTTCGATTATTGTAAGAAACCTTTTAATAACGATTTCTTTGTTTTTGAGTTGGCTGCGATCTTCATCACAATTCAAAATCAAAATTTGATCTTTGGTGAGGCGGGATGATAAATTTGTATCTAACAGTAATTTTTCTTCAATTGAAAGTGAATTGGCATTTTTTAAATCAAATGAAAGAACCACTTTTGAAGACACTTTATTTACATTTTGACCACCGGCGCCGCTACTTCTTACTGCTTTAAATTGCAATTCGGAAATCAATTTTTCTTTTTCCATTGGTAGATTTAATGATTTTGATGTGCCGGTTTTAATAAATCGTTCACGGTTTTCACTGGATTAAAGGTGATTAATGGAACCTCTACAAAAATAGTAATCCATTTTGCCATCGCTCCGTTCCATAAGCCTGGTAATTCATAGCCTTTAATAGGTTTACCAAGTTTATTTTTTTCTACGATAAAGCCACTATTGTAATCAATAAAATTTCTGAAATCGAATTTTGATCCCTTGTAATCTTTAAATGCGCAAACTAAATCGACAGGATTAAAATGAGTGGCATTGCTGGCGATTAAAGCCTGCTTTTCATTACTAAAATCAATTTGTGCCGATTCTACAATTTGCAAAGTAGTATTTCCATTGGTGTCGGTTACCCAAAATGGTCCTCCACCAGGTTCGCCTTCATTTTTAACCATTCCGCAAACCCGAATTGGGCGATTTAAAATTTCTTTTAAATTGCTTAATTTATTTTCTAAGGTGTATTTTGAAAAATCAAGATTTACTTTATTGTTTAGTTGTTGTTCAACGAAATTTACAAGCGCTGCAATTTCAATTTCGGAAATTGAATCTATTTTTAACAAATAGGAATTCACTTTTTCCTGTAACTCAATTAAAATTCCCGCCAAACTTTTTTTATAAAAAGCGATGGTTTCTACTTCATTTTGAATTACATTATCGATGTTTTTTATAAAAACAATATCGGCATCTATAGAACTAAGATTTTCAATTAATGCTCCGTGTCCCCCTGGTCTAAAAACCAATTTACCTTCATTGTCTCTGAAAGACTTGTTATTATTATCGACGGCAATACTATCGGTATATTGATATTGGTGAGAAAAAGCAATATTAATTTTGGTGCCTGAAGTTTCCTCAATTTTACTTTTAACCTTTAATAATGTATCCTCAAATTGTGCTCTATGAACTTCAGAAACGGTGAAATGCAAATTTGAAATTCCATTTGCACAGGAATACAAAACACTTTCTTTTAAATGCTCTTCGATTGGAGTGACTAATTGATTATTATTTAGATGAAAAGGCAAAATCCCTTTTGGTTTGTTAGCAAAGTCAAAGTGATTCTCGTCCATCATTAATTTAATAATATAATAATTTTGCCGGTCTTTATTCCAAGATTTAAAATCGGGAAACTCTTTTAAAAGCTCATTATCGATGGATTTAAAGAAAGGGAATTTTTCCATTCCAGCTAAGAAAACTATTAATTCTGTTGCGTTTTTTCGATTGATGTACGCATTTATTGTTTCGTTTTCAATGTCAAATTCGTTTAAAAATTCGTTTAAAAACTTGAACATTCTACTTGCCGCACCTGATGCAGGTATGAACTTTTTGAGCTTAAAATTGTCTTTTTTGGTATCAAATAGTTTTGAAAAGTACTGAAATTCTTCCTCGTTCAACTTTAGAATTCCATCATTAATTAGTGCGGGGCGATTTAGATTGGCTTTGGCAACGCCATTTTTATAGATAGAAAGTTGTTTTTCAATTTGGGTAAGTGGAACTTCAGAATCTAAAATCTGTAGGAAATCTTGTGAAGAAAATCCAAGTTGATTGGCTTTAGATAACCCTTCAATTATTGCTAAAACTTTCTGAAATCGGGTATCCTGATTTCCTGTCAGAACAAAAAATGGTTTGTTATTTTCAACTAATGCTTGTTTGAATTTTTCAAATGTAATTTCTCTTTCTTTTGGAGAATCTCGCAAATCGTCTTGTTCCCACGGCACATCAATATCGGTTAGGAAAAACAAATCGTATTTGTGTTTTCGGGCAGCCTTATCCAATTTAGAATCGCAAAAACCATAATGTATTTCCGAAAAAACTTTGGTCGCCATTAAGCAAGTGTCTACGAAAAGGTAGTTTTTCGCTTTTTGCAGGGCGCTATTTTCAAGTTTCATTTGTCCGACGGCAATGGGCAATAAATCATCTGGAGTACAAATTTCCTTTTTAGAATCCCATTTTTGTTGCAAATAATCACGTGCAAATTCAGGAGCCCATTCCGTTTTGAAATGATCCGCTAACTGATTGGACAAGGTGGTTTTCCCTGTGCTTTCAGGGCCATAAATGGCAATTTTAATTATTTCGTTTCCAGGGAACTGGAGTTGTTTAAGATTTTCTTCCATTCTAAATAAGCTGAAATAGCTAAAATTGTAAAAATTAAATACTGTAATGCCAACATTCCTAAACCACGATAAGCATATAATGGCACTACAATTATATCACCAATAATCCAAAGTGTCCAGTTTTCGATTTTTTTTAAGGCCATAAATCCCATTGCGGTGAAAAATATACCCGAAGCAAAAATATCAATATAATTTTCTTTTTTTAACTCGTAATCGAAGAAATTATAAATGCCGAAAACTACAAAAATTGTAACGAAAAACAATGCAATTCCTATTACTTTTTCTCTATTATTAGTTCTTGTTATTAAGAGATTATTCTTATTATTTGTTTTTTTAGTCCATTGGTACCAACCGTAAATACTCATTATTGAAAAATACCCATTAATCATCATATCACCAAGATAACCTGTGGTATAAAGTAAATAGGTAGTTATGATTGTTGCAATTAATCCTGTTGGGTAAACCCAAATATTTTCTTTTTTGGCAAACCAAACGCTCAAAATCCCGAAAACAAAAGCAATAAATTCTAATGCTATTTGAATTACCGAAACATTTTTATAGTAATTAAGGAAGAATTCTATCATTATTATTGATTTTGTTGAAAGGCATAAACCAAAGTAAAATTATCTATTTCAATGAAATGATACTTGAATTGGATTAATTTGTTTTGAAAATGTAAATTAGCCGTTCCTGATTGGTCTTTTATTTCAAATGGCTGAACATGAATATGATCTTTAAAACTAATTCCGGCTTCGTTTCTGATTTTGAAAATGGATTCTTTCACTCCCCAAATTACGGTTAACTTTCTTATGTATTCTTGTTGATTTTCTGAATCTAAGAATTCCCATTCTTTTTCAGCAAATTTAGGCGCAATTTTGATTATTTTTTCTCGTTGCATTTCAATATCGATTCCGGTAATTTCATCACTGATAATGAGAGTAGCATACTCTTGAGAGTGGGAAATAGAAATGTGTTTGCCGTCATTTAGAAGGGGTTTCCCAAATTTATCGTATTCTAAATCAAAATCGGTGTAGCCTTTTAGCTGTAGTAATTTACGGACACTAAAAAAAGCACGCTGGTGCAATTCCGATTTCATTCCGTTGAATCTTGCTTGGTTTTTAGGGTTTAAAGTAACTTCTGCAGATAATTCCGCCAACGGTTCTGTGATTTTCCAGAGGAGAATTTCGGTTGTGGTCCCAACACTTCGGGAGAAATTTATTGTTTTATGAAGCGGCATTTAAATTAATTATAAATTATGAATTATAAAGCTGCTAATTACAACTTAACGCTAGCCCTGATAGTAGCGGTACCCCACGCTTTTGGGTTGGATATAGCGAATAGCAGGAAACCTGCCTGCCGCAGGCAGGTAGCTTCAAAAAAACACATTAGCACTATATTGAATTAAAATTCAAGTTATTACAAAATAAACATTTCATAAATAGTTGAAAAAATTATTAAATAACAAAGTTAATACCTAAATTTGCAAAAAATTTTACATTTACAAATATACTATAAATGAGTACATCAACTATGCCTTATGTTGCTTTCAAAGTAAAAGATATTTCTCTGGCTGCTTGGGGAAGAAAAGAAATTGAATTAGCAGAAGCTGAAATGCCAGGTTTAATGGCACTTCGCGATGAATACAAAAACGAACAGCCTCTTGCTGGTGCTCGTATTGCAGGATGTTTGCACATGACGATTCAAACTGCGGTTTTAATTGAAACATTAATTGCTTTGGGTGCAGAAGTGACTTGGAGTTCTTGTAATATTTTCTCTACTCAAGATCAGGCTGCGGCTGCTATTGCTGCTGCTGGAATTCAGGTTTATGCTTGGAAAGGTCTTGATGAAGCGTCTTTTGACTGGTGTATTGAGCAAACGTTATTTTTTGGTGAAGACAGAAAGCCATTGAATATGATTTTAGATGACGGTGGGGATTTGACCAATATGGTTTTCGATCGTTACCCGGAATTAATTCCTGGAATTAAAGGATTGTCTGAAGAAACTACCACTGGAGTTCACCGTTTATATGAAAGAATGAAAAACGGAACTTTGTTTATGCCAGCGATTAACGTAAATGACTCGGTTACCAAATCTAAATTTGATAACAAATACGGTTGTAAAGAAAGTGCTGTTGATGCGGTTCGTCGTGCAACTGATGTGATGCTTGCTGCAAAAAGAGTTGTAGTTTGTGGTTACGGTGACGTTGGAAAAGGAACTGCAGCTTCGTTTAGAGGTGCTGGATCTATTGTAACCGTTACTGAAATTGACCCAATATGTGCTTTACAAGCTGCAATGGACGGTTTTGAAGTGAAGAAATTAGATACTGTATTAGCAACTGCTGATATTGTAATTACTACCACTGGAAATAAAGACATTGTTTTGGGTTCTCATTTTGAAAAAATGAAAGACAAAACTATCGTTTGTAACATTGGGCATTTTGATAACGAAATTGACATGGCTTGGTTGAACAAAAACCACGGTGCTTCAAAAGTTGAAATCAAACCACAAGTGGATAAATATACTATCGCTGGAAATGACATAATCATTTTGGCAGAAGGTCGTTTGGTAAACCTTGGTTGTGCTACCGGTCACCCAAGTTTTGTCATGAGTAACTCGTTTACGAACCAAACTTTGGCTCAAATAGAATTATGGAAAAACAGTGCTTCCTACAATAATGAAGTGTACATGTTACCAAAACATTTAGATGAAAAAGTGGCAATGTTGCACTTGGCTAAATTAGGAGTTGAATTGGAAACTTTACGTAAAGACCAAGCAGAATATATTGGTGTAGAAGTGCAAGGGCCATTCAAACCAGAATATTACAGATACTAGATTGATTTTAGATTTCTGAATTTTGATTTAAGATTAAAACCCTTTCAGAAATGTGAGGGTTTTTTTATGTGTCTTGTAAATTATTTATATATCTTTGCTAAGTAAATAATCGAAAATCTTATGGTAAAGAGAATAATAACCTTACTGCTAATCACAATTTTGACTGTAAATTGTACGACAAATGAAAAACAAAATTTGGATATTAGTGTAACTGGAAAAGTGACCAACCAAAGTAACGTTGGTATACCTGCTGTTTCTATTTATGTTCAACGTGGTCTTCCGGGAAATTATGTAGCTACAAGTTATGAAAACTATGAAACTCTAACTACCGATTCCTCAGGAAACTATAGTTATACAGTTAAAAATGATAATTACAGCTATCGGATTTGCTGTGGAACTCCAGCAGGATATACTATTGTTGGAAATTGGATTGTAGAGGTAGACCAAAGTATTATCAATAGTCACACTGTGCCAAACGTTATTAATTTCAGATTTACTCGATAATTGTTTACCCCAAAACTTCCAATTGCGCTTTTTTAGTTAGGCTTTTAAATACCAAATCGTAGGAATGGTTTATCAGTTCTTTAATTAAAGAATCGGGTACATCGCGGTTAATTTCTATGGTGTTCCAATGGATTTTGCTCATGTGCCAACCCGGCTTTATGTTGTCATATTGCGCTCTTAATTCTTCGGCATAATCTGGATTGCATTTCAGGTTCATTGAAGGTTCTCTTTTCTCCCATTGGTTTAATGAAGATAAGGCAAACATTTTTCCGCCTACTTTAAAAACTAAGGTTTCTTCATCAAAAGGGAAATGTTCGGTTACGCCTTTTTTAGAAAGACAATATTCGTAGAAGGTTTCTAAGTTCATTTTTTTATTTCAAATAAAATCGGTTTGCTTGGACTGGCATCATTTTCAAAGGAAGCAATTTGTAAATTCAATAAATAGCTGCCGTCTTGAACTTTATCATTTACAAAAATCATTTCGGTAATGGTAGCATTTAAGCGAGCATCGGCATTCAATTGGGTCACATTTTTGACATTCCAAAATGCTTTGTGTGCCAGTAATTTTCCTTCATCGTGCTCTTTATCTACACTTGGCAAATCAATTAGTAAATGTTGGATTCCGCTTTCGCGAATGAAAATTGCCGCTTCTTCTAATAAATACGGTGGGTTAGTATGAGAATATTTCTTTGATACTTTATCAGAATTATTGGGAAGTGTTCGGATGACAATAGCTTCGGGGGAAGTTCCTTTTAACGCATTTTCAATTTGAGATTTTGTGATTACCAAATCATCATTTTGAATTTGTGGTTGTACGGAAATTAATTCAGCCATAAAGAAAAACTGCTTCAAGGATTGATTGACAGAGTAAAAATCATGGGTAATATGACCCAAACATTCGGTGTGGGTTCCGTGACCGTGCGGGTTAAAAAAGATATTATTAAAATTCGTAGACGATTTTCCTTCAGAAACTTTCCCTATCCAATCGCCAAAAACAACAGGTTTTATTTCGGGTTTTTCAATGTACCATGCAATTGGATTTTCATCGGAATTAGACAAAGAAATGGAGATATCAATGGGTTTTGATAAGTCGACTTCGAAATTATTTATTTTTGCTTTCATTTATGCTGAACTCGTTTCAGCATCTTACCAACTTAACGAATTCCTGTTGATTAGACACTTGATTATATCTCCAAATATAAATCTTTTAATTCGGGATTTAAAACTTTTACTAAATTCCGTTTCCAATCTTTATGCCAGTTCTTTAATTGTTTTTCTCTAACAAAAGCCTCCTTATAATTCTCGAATTCTTCAAAATAAATTAGAACTGTTGCATTATACTTTTTAGTAAAAACTGCCCCAGTGCCTTTTTTGTGGTGTCCCATTCTGCTTTTTAAATTTTTTGTAGCTCCAACATATAGAACTGTAAAATTTTTATTAGTTGTTATATAAATATATCCTTTCTCCATAACTCTCAATTATTATTTTTATTAATCAAGATGATGTTCAAAAGATGATGAAACTAGTTCAAAAGATGATGAAACTAGTTCAAAAGATGCTGAAACTAGTTCAAAAGATGCTGAAACTAGCTCAATAGATGCTGAAACTAGTTCAGCATAAACAAATCACTTGCAATTCCATCGGTCAAAAACTTGCCTTTTTTGGTGGGTTTTAAAACGTTGTTTTCAATAAAAACCAAATCGTCGTTTAAGAATTTCTGTACTTGCTTCATCAAATAATCTAAGTAGGTAATGCCAAATTCTGTTTCGATTTTATCTAATGAAACCCCCCAAATAGTTCGTAAACCGGTCATAATATATTCATTGTACCTATCGGTAATTGTGAGGGTTTCCTCTTCATTTGGAAGTTGGTTTTCTTGAATTGCCTTTAAATAAAGTGAATTATTAGAAATGTTCCAACTTCTAGAAATTCCATTATAACTGTGAGCAGAAGGTCCTATTCCAATGTATTTTTTTCCAAGCCAATACGAGGAATTATTTTTTGAAAAGTAATTCTCCTTTCCAAAATTCGACAATTCGTAATGAATAAAATCATTTGCTTCAAGCAATTCTACCAAAATAGAAAAGTGTTCTTGCGCAACCTCATCACTTGGTTTTTCTATTGCGCCAGTCTGAATTAATTTTTGCAAAGCCGTTTTAGGTTCGACTGTTAAAGCATAACTTGAAATGTGTGGAATGCCAAAAGACAAAGCAATTTCGATATTTTTTTTCCAGATTTCATTGGTCATTCCTGGGATTCCATAAATCAAATCGAGAGATATGTTATCAAAATATTTAGTAGCAGTTTCCAAACATTTTATGGCTTCCTCAGCATTGTGAGCCCGATTCATCAGCTTTAAATCGTCCTCAAAAAAAGATTGAATTCCAATGCTCAATCGGTTGATTTTGGTTTTTGACAATTCGATAATTCGGTCTTCAGTTAAATCGTCGGGGTTGGCCTCTAGGGTAATTTCGGGGTTTTCAATAACTGAGTAATTTTTGAATACTTCATCAATCAAAAATCTTAAATCTGCAATCTGCAATATAGACGGTGTTCCGCCACCAAAGTAAATGGTTTCCACGGTTTCATTTTCAAACTCACATTTGCGCAACTTTATTTCATTGGCAAGAGCCAAAATCATTGCGTCTTTCTTTTTCATGGATGTCGAAAAATGAAAATCACAATAATGACATGCTTGTTTGCAAAAAGGGATGTGAATGTAGATTCCAGCCAAAAAATTAAATATTAAATTAAATAAAAAGAATAAATCTAGTACTTAAAAATTAGAGAAACGGATTGTAATCTAATTTAAAGTTTCCGTTTTCAATGGTAATAACATCACTTGGATTGGAAGGATTTACTCCCGTAAAATTATAAGTTCCTTGAATACAATAATTCCAGATATTTATAAAAGTCACTCTTCCTGAACAATTGTAATTAATGTAGGACCTGGTTACAGGATTGTATTTAGCAATTTGTACTTTTTTAACAACATCAGTATTTGTAAAATTATAAACTCCAGGCAATGTTGTATTTCCCCGTTCATCTCGAAATGAAATCATTATTTTATAGACTTCATCATTAAGGCATTGTAACGTAATATTGTGATAATTTCCAACTTCCCTAGTTTGAAACTTATTAGTTGCTCTCCAATAAACCCCATTGATCTTGGCTTCATTAATAATATTGGCTACTGGCGGAACATATTCCTTGACAGGCAAATCGAAACTTCCGTTAATGAATTTTGACTCGGAATTTAAATTTGTAGGATCAAAATAGATGTATCCGGAGAAATTAGCTTTTACCCTTTTGTTCACAGCATCATAGGAGATTAATTGAAAATTGAAGTTGCTTGAACTGTTGTCTCTGAAAGTCGTGAATTTCTTGAAAGTCCCGCTTATAGGCTCTTGATAAGTGTAAATAATTTTACCAAAATGGCCATTTTCATCAAAGGAGATTAAAAATGAGGTGTCATTTCTATCGGTTCCTAAATGAATTGTCTGAGATTTTTTATAAGCCGATGTAAATGTACCTGTTAATAGATTTCCATTAACAAAAAATTGAAAGTTTGCAACAGGTGTAGGTGTCTCAACAATAGTATCTTCAGTACTGTTTTTTGAACAGCCAAATAAAATAAAACTGAAAATGAAAAGTAAATAATAGCGCTGTTTCATAATTACATTTTTAAAATTGTTGATACGATCTAAAAACACCGTTAGTTACTTGAATAATATCAGCAGGATTATTTGGATTAGTAGCGGTAAATGAAAAAGTTCCTATAAATGAATAAAAAGTGTATCCATGATATTCTCGATAAGTATATCCAACTTGACCTGAAATAGTATAATAATCGTAGGTCATTGTAATTGGATTGTACTTTGAAAATTTCACATAATTATCAGTACTTGAAGAATTGAAGTTGTAATTCCCAGGAGTTGGAGAATTGACAAAATGAGTTTCGATTTTATAGGCTCCTTCATCGGTGAATGCACTATAACTATTTTCGAATCGAGCAAACCAAGACACTGAATTAATATTTGCTTTACAATATTGTTCGATTCCATTAACAACCAATGGATCTGATTGAGTTCCATTATCGGTATAGGGTAAATTTAATTGTCCACTAATTTGCCTTGAATCTGAGGTTATAGAATTTTTATTTTCATATAATTTACCGTCAAAATTTAACTTTATTCTATTATTCACTTCATCCAGTTCTAAGAGTGTACAATTAAAAAAATTGGATGGAAAGTCAATGAAATTATTGTATCTAGGATTAAAAAAGTTATTGCTGTTAAAAAATAACGTTCCAAAAAGAAACTTTCCATTTTTTGAAAAGTTTAAACTTAAACTTAACGCGGAATCTGTATTATTAAAATCACCATTATATATTCCTAAATGAATTATATCTGCTTTTTTGGATACCGTAATAATGTAATTGCCATCTTGAGTTGTAGGTAACCCTAAATTAACACCATCAATCAGTAAATTAAATCGATCTAGGTTGTTTGAAATGCTATCAGATGAATCATTATTTGATGAAGTACAACTAGCAATTAAAAATCCGATTATAAGAATTAAAATACTATTTTTCATGGAAAATTACTTTAGGCTAATTTAGTTATTTTTTAATTCTATTCTCATTATTCTTTACAAATGCATCCCATCCGGAATAACTTTTTTCTCCAGTTGCTTTTCCAGAATTGAAAAAATGACAAACCGCTGCAGCTAATCCGTCTGTACTGTCTAGATTTTTAGGTAATTCTTTAAGTCCTAATAGTTGTTGCAACATTTTTGCCACTTGCTCTTTTGAAGCATTACCATTTCCGGTAATGGCCATTTTTATCTTCTTAGGTTCGTATTCTGAGATGGGAATATCTCGTGAAAGTCCTGCTGCCATAGCAACTCCTTGTGCTCGACCGAGTTTAAGCATGGATTGTACATTTTTTCCAAAGAACGGTGCTTCAATAGCAATTTCATCGGGATGATGGGTTTCTATTAACTCAATAGTTCGCTCAAAAATGATTTTTAATCGTTGGTAATGGTTGTCATATTTTGATAATTGCAATTCATTTAATTGCAAAAATTCCATGTTTTTCCCAACTACTTTAATCAAACCAAATCCCATAATGGTAGTACCTGGATCTATTCCTAATATGATTCTTTCTTTAGTCAATTTTAATTCGTTTCGAGGTTTATTTAGTACTTTAGCACAGTATAATACTGTACTCTTTTTTCATTCTAAATTTACTGATGCTAACAATTTCACACAAAGCTAAACAATTACTTGTTCTTTTAATCAAACTTTTAATTGTAGTGTGTGCATTTTATTTTATTTATGACCAATTAGCCAATAATAACAAATTGAATTGGGTACTTTTTTCAGAAAAATTCAACAAAAATAAATCGGTTTTAGGGATTTCCTTCCTATTATTACTTAGCGTTTTTAATCGGTTTTTTGAAATTCTAAAGTGGCAAAATCTAGTTTCAACACTAAAACCAATTACACTATTTGAAGCAACAAATCAGGCATTAAGCTCTTTAACAGCCGGATTATTCACGCCAAATGGTATTGGAGAATACGCTGCAAAAGCATTGTTTTTTGAAAAATCTCAAACTAAAAAAATTATTTTTTTGAATTTAATTTGTAACGGGGCACAAGTAATTGTGAGTGTACTTTTTGGAATAATTGGGTTATTGTATTTGGGTTATTATAAATGGGTTTTAATTATTGTTGGTAGTGTAACTGGAATACTAATTTTGTTATTTGCATTAAAAAAAATAAATATGAAAGGTTTCTCTATTGAAATTTTATTGCAGGAAATATCTAAAATCTCAAAGTATATTTATTACAAAAACAATTATTTAGCAATTTGCAGGTACCTGGTTTTATCGCATCAATATTATTTTTTATTTTTAGCATTTGATGTTCAGTTGCCCTATTTTACTTTAATGGCGGCCATTGCAAGTGTTTACTTTTTAGCATCCTCTTTACCTACATTTCAATTTTTAGATTTTGCGGTTAAGGGCAGTGTTGCTTTGTATTTCTTCGGAATATTAGGGGTAAATGAATGGATTGTGGTTTTTATTAGTACTATAATTTGGTTCCTGAATTTAGTTTTACCTGCGGTAATTGGAAGTTATTTTGTATTGGCATTTAAACCCAAATAACTATTCTGATTTTATAATTACAGGCAAAATAAATTGTGTTTTTACAGGAAGTCCTCTTTTTGTTGCAGGGTGAACCTTAGGGAAATTCACCAATCGGGATTGAAGAATACTATCCACTTTAATGGAGTCGTAAGCGGTACTATCTTTTGGGAATTGAGGTTCGAATTTCATAGTTGAATTTGGAAACACCGTAACTTTAACTTCAATGGTGTCTAATTCTGGGTATAGCGTCGCCAGCGTATCTGAACTTAATTTCTCTTGGATAGTTTGAGTAAGAAATTCGAAAAAACATTGTTTTTGCATTCTCTGGTCTTTAATTTTATCACACTCTGAAAAGGACGGAAACTCATCTACTTCATTCCAATTAATAGCTTTCAACTCTTTGTCTAATAACTCCTTTTTTGATGGCACTTCACCGCCAAAGTATTGGCAGGAAGAAATCAAAATAAGTACTAGTAGAGCGGGGGCCTTTTTCATTTGTAATAGCAATTAATATTTCAAAATTAAGGAATTATTATTTGTCATACCAACAATTGCTTTAAAAAGTAAAAACCCTCGATTGAGGGTTTTTAAATTCTTATAATTATAATTACCTAACTAGTAATTTCTTAATCACCTTGGTATTATTTTCTGTTTGAACTTCTATAAAATAATGTTTTTTTAGAGGTAGGACAACTACAAATAAAAAGCCCGTAAAATATTGATTTACAATACTACTACGGACTTTTAATGTACCCGAAGCCGGAGTCGAACCGGCACGGTTTCCCACAGGTGTTTGAGACCAGCGCGTCTACCAATTCCGCCATTCGGGCTTGACAGACAATAAATAATAGAATTTACATTTACTATTTAAACGCAATAAAAGAGAAGAATGTTATTAAAAACGAACTTCAATTCCTTTAACACGGAGCAAATGTAGAAATTATATTTACATTTAATATACAAAATACTCTAAATTTTCCTTTCCCAGTTCAATTTTATTACTAAATTTGCAGCTCGGTAAAACGAAACACAACTAACTAACTACATCCGAGGCATTTATAAAATTTAGGTCTGTTTTTATAAAATAGCCAAATAATAATGGGTGTCAAGGAATAAAACAACAGATTAAAATGTCACATCAAGAACCAGAAGCAAAAATATTTGCGTGTTCCCAAAGTGTATATTTGGCGGAACAAATAGCCAAAAGCTATGGAATGCCGTTAGGTAAGGTTACGTTTTCTAAATATAGTGATGGTGAATTCCAACCTTCTTACGAAGAATCAATAAGAGGAATTCGAGTTTTTATTATTTGCTCCACTTTTCCAAGTTCAGATAATCTGATGGAATTGTTGCTGATGATAGATGCTGCAAAAAGAGCCTCGGCAAGACATATTACTGCTGTTATTCCTTACTTCGGTTGGGCAAGACAAGACAGAAAAGACAAGCCTAGAGTTCCAATTGGAGCAAAATTGACTGCAAAGTTATTAGAAACAGCAGGAGCAACAAGAATAATGACCATGGATTTGCATGCAGATCAAATTCAAGGGTTTTTTGAAAAACCAGTAGATCACTTGTTTGCGTCGACTATATTTTTGCCTTATGTAAAAAGTTTAAATTTAGATAATTTGACTATAGCTTCTCCTGATATGGGAGGTTCAAAAAGAGCTTATGCCTATTCTAAATTTTTAGAATCTGATGTTGTAATTTGTTACAAACAAAGAAAAATTGCCAACGTAATTGATACAATGGAGTTGATTGGTGAAGTTAAAGGTAGAAATGTTATCCTTGTGGACGACATGATAGATACCGGAGGCACATTGGCGAAAGCCGCAGATTTAATGATTGAAAAAGGAGCTTTGAGTGTAAGAGCTATTTGTACCCATCCGATATTATCCGGTGGTGCTTATGAAAAAATAGAAAACTCAAAATTACTTGAATTAATAGTTACCGACTCGATTCCATTAAAACAGGAATCAAAGAAAATAAAAGTCGTAAGTTGTGCACCCCTTTTTGCAGAAGTAATGCAAATGGTACAAAACAACACTTCCATTAGTGGAAAATTTTTGATGTAAGTCAAAAGCATAAAGCCTAAAGCTTTTTGCCTAAAGCAGTATTTTATAATTATTAACTATATATTTTTACAATGAAATCGATTACAATTAAAGGATCAGAAAGAGAAAGCGTGGGCAAAGTTGCTACTAAAGCCATACGTAATGCTGGAGCGGTTCCTTGCGTGTTATACGGAGGAGATCAACCAGTTCATTTCTCAGCAGACGAAAGAGCATTCCAAAAGTTGATTTACACTCCTAACGCACACACCGTTGTGATTGAAGTAGGTGAAGGTAAATCTTACAATGCCGTTTTACAAGACGTTCAAGTTCACCCTGTTACAGACAAACTTTTACACATTGACTTCTTTCAATTATTTGATAACAAAGAAATCACTATGGAAGTTCCTGTAAAAATTACAGGTGTTTCTCCCGGAGTTTTACTTGGAGGGGTTTTACGTTTAAACACTCGTAAATTAAAAGTGAAAGCGTTGCCTAAAAATCTACCAGATTTTATTGAGGCTAACATTTCTGAACTTGAAATGGGGAATAAATTATATGTTACGAAATTAGTTTCTGACAACTATAAATTAATCCACCCAGACAACACCGTTGTTTGTCAAGTGAGAATTTCTCGTGCAGCTATGAAAGCAGCTCAAGAAGCAGCAAAAGCAGCGAAAGCTCCTGCAGCGAAAAAGAAAAAATAATAATTTTCGAAATACTCAAGAAAGCATCAGTTTTACAACTGGTGCTTTTTTTATTTATAGGCACAAAAAAACCGTTCAATTAGAACGGTTTTTTTATAGTCTAAACTATATTAGATTGATTGAATGTGAAATTCAAAAAAGTGATTAATAACCACCACCTCTGTTGTTTCCTCCACCATAACCACCTCTTGAGTCACCTCCTCGGCTGTTGTTGTTAAAACTTCTTCTTTCGCCTTCTGGTTTTGGCTCTGATTTGTTAACCACAATTGCACGTCCTTGAACAGTTGCACCATTCAACTCGTCGATAGCTTTTTGAGCTTCCTCATCGTTAGGCATTTCAACAAATCCAAATCCTTTACTTCTTCCAGTAAATTTATCTGTAATAATTTTAACTGAGTCAACAGCTCCATAAGCCTCGAAAGACTCTCTTAAATCTACTTCCTCAATACTAAAAGGAAGACTTCCAACAAAAATATTCATATGTACTTTTTTATAATAATTCCACAAATGTAGTCTAAATATTATCGATACTACTATCATTTCGGTTATTTATGATAATTTTAAGGCGAATCATCAAATTCTTACCGTTTTAATCAGAATTGAAATGTAAAATTGATCTCCTTTTTAATATTTAATTACATTTGCAAAAAACAATTCTTGATTCTAACTTCCGACATATTCAGCATTTCTAACCAAAAACAATTTGAGAAAATAGCACTAAAAGTGTTCCGTTTTCAATATGAAAATAATTTGGTTTATAAAGCATTTTGCGACTTTATGAAAGTGAAAGTTTCAGAAGTTAAATCGCTACAGCAAATTCCCTTTTTGCCCATTCCGTTTTTTAAAAGTCATAACGTAGTTTCAAATACCAATTCCATTCAAGAAACTTTTTCCAGTAGCGGAACATCAGGACAAATCACCAGCAAGCATTGTGTGACCGATATTTCTATTTATGAAGAAAGTTTCCGAAAAGGCTTTGCACAATTTTATGGAAATATTGAAGATTATGTAGTTTTAGCCTTGCTTCCATCCTATCTTGAGCGCGAAGGTTCTTCCTTAATATATATGTTTAAGGATTTAATTGAGAAAACTAACCATCCCCAAAGTGGTTTTTACCTCAATGAGTATGAATCGTTAACTGACTCATTAATTTCCCTTGACAAATCAGGTCAAAACGTAATATTAATAGGAGTTACCTATGCTCTTTTGGATTTAATTGAGAATCAGCAGTTCCAATTAAATAATACCTTTATCATGGAAACGGGCGGAATGAAAGGAAAACGTAAAGAAATGATTCGCGAAGAATTACATGACCAACTTTGTAAAGGTTTTGGGGTTACGGCGATACATTCTGAATATGGAATGACCGAATTATTATCTCAAGCCTATTCTCTTGGCGATGGCGTTTTTGAATGTCCTTCGTGGATGCAAATCCTGATTCGAGATACCGAAGATGCGCTTACTTTCGTAAATGATGGAAAAACGGGTGGAATAAATGTAATTGATTTGGCCAATATCAATTCTTGTTCTTTTATCGCCACACAAGATCTGGGCAAAAAAAATCCCAATAACTCCTTTGAAGTATTGGGACGTTTTGACAATTCTGATATTCGGGGCTGTAACTTGATGGTCTTTTAAACCACTCGAATTACAAAATAATTTTTCTTTCCGCTTTGTAATAATACAAATTGGTTGTTGATCAAATTGGCATTTGAAAGCACAAACTCTTCAGTAACTTTTTCCTTATTTACAGCAATTGAATTGGCCGATAATGCTCTTCTCGCTTCTCCATTGGACTTAAAAAAGCCTGTTTTTTCATTTAAAATCGATACAATATCAATTCCATTATCGATTTCATTTCTTGAAATAGTAGCTTGTGGAACTCCATCAAAAACTTCTAAAAAAGTGGCTTCGTCCAATTGTTTCAAATCGTCAGAAGTAGCATTTCCAAATAATATTGCCGACGCATGAATTGCCTTTTCTAAATCGGCTGCAGAGTGAACAAAAGTGGTTACTTCTTCTGCTAATTTTTTCTGTAAAACTCTTAAATGTGGCGCTTCATGGTGCGTTGCAATTAGGCTGTCAATGGTGTTTTTATCTAAAAAGGTAAAGATTTTGATGTATTTTTCTGCATCGATATCAGTGGTATTTAACCAAAATTGATAAAATTTATAAACCGAAGTTTTATCGGCAGTAAGCCATACATTTCCACCTTCGGATTTTCCAAATTTAGAACCGTCAGCCTTTGTAATTAAAGGGCAAGTCATGGCAAATGCCTTAGCACCTTCGACGTTCATTCTTCGCACTAATTCCGTTCCCGTGGTGATATTTCCCCATTGGTCTGAGCCTCCCATTTGTAGCAAACAGTTGTATTCTTTGTGCAAATGATAGAAATCGTAACCTTGAATTAATTGGTAAGTAAACTCTGTAAATGACATCCCCTCTCCCTCACCTGAAAGTCGTTTTTTAACCGAATCTTTCGCCATCATATAGTTAACGGTGATTCTTTTTCCAACATCCCGAGCAAAATTAATAAAGGATAACCCTTTCATCCAATCGTAATTGTTCACCAAAATTGGCGCATTGGTAGCCGAAGAATTAAAGTCTAAAAAGCGAGACAATACGTTCTTGATTCCTTCCACATTATGATTTAAAGTAGCTTCGTCTAACAGGTTTCTTTCGTCAGATTTCCCCGATGGATCGCCAATCATTCCGGTGGCTCCGCCAACAAGTGCAATTGGTTTATGTCCAAAATTTTCCAAGTGTACCAATAATATTATAGGCACAAGGCTGCCAATATGCAAAGAATCAGAAGTTGGATCAAATCCAATATAGGTTGCTGTCATTTCTTTCAACAATTGTTCTTCAGTTCCCGGCATAATATCGTGAACCAGTCCACGCCATTGCAATTCTTCTATAATATTCTTCATTTTTATAACAATTTAAGCAAAGATAAA
>JARXAC010000015.1:0-36635 GCA_029866065.1 Flavobacterium sp. | reverse complement strand
AATTCCTTTGCCAACTCAATATGCGGGGTGTTTTTATTAAATACGGTTGCATGATCAAATTGATCTACAACTTCTTCTTTTACAATTTTCTTTAAATCGGTGAAATCGATAACCATTCCAAATTTTACATTTGAATTATCGACAATGGGTTTGCCAATAACAGTTACAGACAATTTATAACTATGTCCATGGACGTTTTTACACTTTCCATCGTAACCATATAAAGCATGTCCGGTTTCAAAATTAAATTGTTTGGTTATTCTGATATTGCTCATTATTATAGTATTTGAATGCAAATTTAGTAAATTGTAATCATTCTACTTTCAAAAATAGATATTGCTTTATATAAAACTAAAAATAATGTATATTTGCGAAAGCAAGGGGGATTAGCTCATTTGGCTAGAGCGCTACGCTGGCAGCGTAGAGGCGATCGGTTCGAATCCGATATTCTCCACAAAATAATTGGCTATTATTTGTTTTAATTTAATTGAAGAACAATGAAAATTAGTTGGCAGCTCACAAATACAACAAATATTATTTAGATTGATGTAAGTGATAAAAATTTAAATTAATTAATTTATAATCAGTAATTTACGTTTCGATTATTGAAAAATAAAATAATATTTTTTTAGTTATATATAGTTTTTATATACCAACGACACGATTTTATTTATTTTCAATGATTATATTTGAATAAATTCAAACGATAAAAAAATAATGAAAAACAGCGTATTCTATTTTCTTTTTTTGATTTTAATATCCTTTTCAAATAGTGCTTTAGGGCAAACATTAACTAATGGAAATTTTGAAACAGGAGGAAATGGAGTCGGTTTTCTTATTAACGGAATTGGATACACGCAAATTAATCCACCAACAGGAACAAGTAGTCCAGGGAATTATGCAATAACTACCAATCCTCAATTACTTAATTCTAATTTTATTTCTGGTGGAGATCATACCACTGGTACTGGAAAAATGCTTGTTGTAGATGGAAACACCACTGCGGGATCAAGATTATGGTCTTGTACCTCAACAGGAGGAGCATTAACTGGATTTACCGCAGGATCAACTTACACATTTAGCTATTGGATAAAATCAGTTTCAAATGATGTAACTAATAATGCCACACAAGCAAATATAAACGTATTTTTTGTAAATGCTTCCAATATAAATCCCACTAGCACTAATAATTATGCATCTCTTCCAAGTCAAGGCTGGACACAAGTAAGCTATTCATTTACTACAACCTCCAATAATGCTTTAATAGAATTAAGAAATAACAACACCAGTGTTTTAGGAAATGATTTTGCTCTAGATGACTTTACAATCACCCCAGGAGCACTTCCATTAACTTTATCTCAAACCTCAATTAACCCAACTTGCCCTTCCTCATCAGATGGATCAGTAACAGGAGTTGGAGCAGGGGGTGCGCTACCTTATACTTTTTCATTGGCAACAACGACTTTTACCATTACCAATTCTTCAGGGGTTTTCAGTAATTTAACTTCTGGAACGTATACTCTTTCAGTACAAGATGCTGCCGGAGCGATTGTTCCGCCCATTATCATAGTATTGACACCTCCAAATGATATTACTATAAATGCACCAACTACAATTTGCGAAGGCACCTCAACCAATTTATCTGTTACCGGAAGCCCAGACCCCTATTTATGGACTGCAAATCCTCCTGATTCAACTTTAACAGCAACTAATAATACAAGCACTAATCCAACAGTGAGCCCTACTACCACTACCACTTATACGGTTACTTCTGGAGTTGCCGCCAATTCAACAAATCTAGTCATTAACGGAGATTTTTCTATGGGAGATTTCGGGTTTGTTACTGATTATGTAAATTATTTACCCGGAACAGTACCTGCAACAGGAGTTCAGGGCGCTTATGGAGTGGTAACCAATCCAAGAAACTGGTTTACTCCATTTTCAAATTGTGCAGATCACACGACTTCAAGCGGAAATATGTTAGTTGCCGACGGTTCTACAACTGGTACAGCTAGAGTATGGTATTCACCAGCGCCAATTACTGTAATTCCGGGGAAAAATTATACATTCAGTTATTTCTTAACTTCAGTAGTAAATGGAGGGCCGGCAAAATTAGAGGTTTTAATTAATAATGTTCCAATTGGTCCTGTAGCAACGGCTCCTTCTAGCCCATGTGTTTGGGACGAGCATTCTTATGTATGGAATTCAGGAACCAATACAACTGCTATAATTAGTATTATTGATAGAGAAGCCTTCGGAAACAATGATTTTGCTATTGATGATCTTTATTTTAGAGAAACACCGTCTTGTTTATATCAAAAATCAGTAACAATTACTGTTAATCCAAATCCCGCACCTACGATTGGTTCAATCACTCACCCAACCTGTTCCACATCAGGGAGTGTTGTTTTAAATGGATTACCAGCTGGAAACTGGACTATAAATCCTGGAGGAATAACAGGAAACACTTCTTCAATAACACTATCTAATTTAGCAACAGGGACTTATAATTACACCGTTACCAATGCTGCAAATTGCACCTCTCTTCCTGTAAGAGTAGATATAAATCCAATTCCAAATATTGTTACACCTACATTTATTACTATTACACCAGTATGTGTTGGCACTACTATTGCGCTTCCCTTGCTTTCCGCAAATGGCGTTAACGGGACTTGGTCACCAGCATTTAATCCTAATGTTACCACAACCTATACATTTACACCAAATCCAGGAGAATGTGCTACAACGGCTACAATGCAAGTGGTAATTACCCAGATTCCAACTGCAATAGCTACTCCAAACAGTGAAACAATTTGTTCACTACAGTCCACGGGAATTTTATTATCAAGTGCAATTTTAGGGACTACTTTCAGCTGGACTTCAACTGCAACAGATGTTTCAGGAGATGCTGCAGGGACAGGAAATGTAATTTCACAAGTTTTAACCGCTACAGGCACCTTAGTTGGGAATGTTCAATATACAATTACCCCAACAAATAATGGATGTTCGGGGGCACCAATGATTGTAACCGTACTGGTAACTCCTAAACCAACATTAACTGCAACTGCGGCTTCCAACTCCATTTGTTCAGGAAGCGCAACAGCTATTAACTTAGTTGGGTCAATGCCCAATACAAATTTTAGTTGGAATTTAATTCAAAATAATGTTACAGGAGGTTCAATAGGAATTGGAAATGTGATTGCTCAAACATTAAGCACCATCACCAATTCTTCAGGCGAAGCAGTTTATGCAATTACACCTTTAGTAAATGGTTGTAGAGGAATTACCACTACTGTTTCTATTATTGTAAATCCAATTCCTGTAGCAATAATCAATCCTGCGGGGGGTCAAACCCTTTGTTCAGGACAAACAACTGCGATATCTTTTTCAAGCCCAGTAATAAACACTACGTTTAATTGGACAGTAAATCAAACTAATTTAACTGGGACTTCCCCTAGTTCTGGAACGGTAATCGCGCAACTACTATCGGTAATTTTACCATCAGTTGGAACCGCCACCTATGAAGTTACACCAACCTCAAATGGATGTATTGGAATTCCAGCTCAAGTTTCAGTTAATGTAAAACCAATCCCTAATTTTGCAACAGTTCCTACTCAAGCCCCTCTTTGTTCTGGCGACGTCACTTCAATTGTATTATCACCAAGTCTTACAGGCACCGTATTAACCTGGACAGTAGTTCAAAATGGAGTAATAGGAGCATTAGGTGATTCAGGAACTTCAATTGTGCAAGTATTGGAAACAACAGGAAACGCTGTTGGTAATGCAATTTATACCATTACTTCAGAATTAAATGGCTGTGTAGGAACCCCAATTTCGGTAACTGCAATAGTAAATCCATTGCCGAGACCTTCATTAACAGGGGGAAATATATGCGTGGATGCTTTGGGCGTGTCCTTTACAACTTACACATTAAATAGCGGACTTAATAATACCGATTATACCTTTCAGTGGTTTTTAAATGGCGTTTTTCAAAATTTATCAAACGGAAATACTTTTGTGGCTACAGCAGCGGGTAATTATTCTGTAATAGCAACAAATATTGCAACTGGATGCGTTTCCTCGAGTGTTTTTGCAACAGTTACCTCATCACTTCCTGCAACAAGTATTTCTGCCGTTGGATCGTTTGCTTTTGATCAAAATGCTTCTATTACAGTAACTGCATTAGATCCAAATCCAAATTATCAATATTCCTTAGATTATGGAGCTTTACAATTTTCGAACGTTTTTACCAATGTGAATCCTGGAAACCATTTAGTAACCGTTACCGATACTAATGGCTGTACAAATTTGAGTACTAATGTATTTATAATTGGTTATCCAACTTATTTCACCCCTAATAGTGACGGGTTTAATGATTATTGGAATGTAATTGGATTGGAAAATCAACCAACGGTAAATATTTACATTTATGACCGTTATGGAAAATTCCTGAAACAGATAAGCTCTAAGAGTTTGGGTTGGGATGGGACTTATTTAGGGTCTCCAGTTCCTTCATCAGATTACTGGTTTACTATTGAATATATTGAACCATTAACCACAGATCTTAAAGTTTTTAAATCCCATTTTTCCCTTAAGAGGTAAGCTTAATTGCTAGAAATAAGCTCTAAGCTGAACGTTTCCTGTGTGGATGGCATTACTATTTTCACTTTTTCTGCCTTGGTAATTTAAATTAATATCTAAATAATCGGTGAGGTTTTTTTGAATTAGTAAGCGCCAAGTACTATTAGAACCCGGTTGTAATCCCTCCAACATTTCATAGGCTACAGGGGTTAAACCACTTCCCACAAAGCGGTTTTCATAAATAGAAAATTCGCCATTCATAGTTAGTTTTTTCTCTGAAGAATAGGTGAAAGAAGTCCCAAATCGGCTTTGCGCTAATGTTTCTAAGGAGCCTAAATTGTTTTTTTTACTTTGATATTCGTAAAATAGATCCCAACTCGCATTTTTAGAGAATAAATAGGAAATTTTAGGGGCCAGCTGATACCCTTTTAACAGATAGTTTCTGGCAGAATAATTCTCTGACAACATCTCCGAATTAATAGTTTTCGAACCAAAATTCAAAAGCCAATTTTTTTCATATAAATGGGTGTATTGTAATTGATGCGATTGATTTGAATTTTCTTGAGACCCCACAGAAAGCAAGTTTTTTATTCTCCCCATCAGAAAAGTATAGGTCATAGAATGCTTTTGTTTGCCTCGATTAAAAAACAAACTGTTTCTAAAGCTTGAATTCAAACCTAATAAATTGGTGTCGTTTGAGCTAAATGGATTAAAATCGAAATCATCACCAAGACGTTTTATTTTTCGTTCTCCAAGAAAAGCAGTTTGATTGTAGAAATAAGATAAAAAGCGTTTAAATCCTTTTTCATTTTGCCATTGACTCATATTAATTGTTACCGATTGTGAGAATTTATTCTGATGTGTTTTCAGGTAAACTTGGTTCGGTAAAAAGATCCGAATGTATTTTGCTTGGTCTATAAAAGCGGCTACTTGAAACTCCTCTAAGTCTTGAATCCCATTGTTGTTATAATCACTCCAAGAATAAATCCCGCGTCCCGGCTCAACCTCAAGGTAGGTAAATTCTTGTTGAGCAATAGACCCCGAATTGGTTTCATAAGCAGTTGTAAGCTGAATTAATTGATTAAAAAAGCGATCATTATATAGCACTCTCGAGTTTAATGAAGGCTCAGAAGTCCTGGTTAAATCTGTAAATTTTAAATTTCTGTAATTTACAAATACTGATAAATCACGAGCATCTGTTTTTATTAATTTGGATTTTAAATAATACGATTGGGAATTATTCACTCGTTTAATAATGCCACTTTGGATACTATCATTTGACCTATTTAAATAGCCCAACTCTACAAAAACTTTTGTACTGTCGCCACGACCAATAAACCCTCCAAATTCAGTAAATTTCTGACTTAAAGTTGAAAATAAGTTGGTTGACTTCAATTTTTCCTGATTGTCTTCTAAACGCGATGTTGCTCCAGCCCAATTTTTCTTATAATGATATTTTATCTGCGTTTGATTTCGAATAAAAACAGACGACGAATAATTACTTTCACTTTTCAAAAAACTACCTTTATTTTGAATATTCCATTTCTTCAAGGTTAGATTACCGTTCAGCACTTGACGAGTTCCAGAAAAGCTGTCTTTGAATCCCAAATTTTCAAATTGATACGTAATATCTCCTTTTTCGGGAAGGTTAAAATGCAATCCTGAAACTAGATAGCTTTGTGTTCCAATGGGATTATTTAAATTCCAATCTCTGTCAAATTCAATTGTGAACAATCGCTCAATAGTTTTAAATTGCTTTTGAATCAATTGATAATTAGCGAAATAATCTATTTTCCATTTTTTGGAAAACAGCTGTTGCCGTAAATTAATTTTTCCCGTAAAACCATGATTATCAGCATCATCGATGGAAGAAAACAGGTTATTATCGTTATTGCTAACGCCAATTTCAAAATCCAAACTGGTTTTTTCGGAAGGATTAAATTTTCCTAAAACGGTCGAAATTTGTATTTCTGTTGGCGCAATTAATCGAACTATTGGCTCGTAATTTCCTTGGGGGATACCGTTTATTGGCGCTACATAGCTGTATATTTTTCCGACTGCCGCAGCACTTGATAAAATATAATTTCCTAAATTAGTACCAACAAGTGAAAATTTTACATTGTACAATTCATCTGTAGGGACATTAGAATATACAAAAACAGAAATACCATTAATTATCGTTTTTTTATAGAGTATTTTATTTTCCGAATAAGTATCTAAATAGGCTGAAGACGTTGACATTAAATCTGGATTATCACCAGCATTAACCAATGTTTGAACTTGACCTACTGATAAATTTTGTTGCAAAGCCTGGTTTTTCATGTCATTTTCAGAATATAAATACCCTCCAATACTCCATTTTTCGTGCTCTTGTGTAGCCCCAGCATAAGTAATAAAACGTGTATAATTTCTTTCTGAATATTGGTATTCTATCGAAATTCGCATTTCCGATGTGATAGGGAAAATGGAAGTAAACTTTATTTCCCCCGCATTATAGTCGATAATATAATCGTTATTTTCTCCTCGCGTTAGTAGAATTCCATTCACATAAACACGCTCAGAACCAGATATAACCAAGACGTATAATTCGCCATTTGCCCCTCGTAATTTATACGGCCCTTGATTTCCTTCTTGTCCTATAAAGGTGCTTTTCGAATATTTTCCCCTTACCAAAGCTGCCGACGCGAAGACAGTGGTTTTCGAATTGGTGTTGCCAAATTCAAATCGGGATGACAAACCTTGAACCTTTTTATTGAAATTTAAAAACTTCGAACTTCTATTTTCTAAAAACAAATCGCCCGCTCTTATACTCCATTTGTCCGAACTTAATTCGATAAATAGTTGATCAAATTCGTCTAGTCTCTGAGAATATCCTCCTTCTTGCAACGGGATATTATTGTCTTGAATAGAAGCCCTCAAAGTTACTTTATCAGATATTTTTCCTGAAATTTGAAGATCTAAAGCGGAATTTAAAACCGAATTCTGATTGTTACCAATAGTAATTCCTCGAGTTAAACTCCCAGAAGTTGTTAATCCGTCAAAAGGGACATATTTTTTCGCAGCAGCAAAATTAACTTGGTATAAATCTCCTAAAGCAGCATCGTTACTAACCACTCGACTTCTATCGTAGATGCTATATTCTTTAGTTAAGAACTCAGGAAATTTTAAAAATCGCACCGTTAAAGTGTCATTATAATTGGAAAAACTAGGGCTAAATGTAAGTAGGCTTTTTTGAAAATTAACCTTATAATAGGAGGAATCAATGCGTTTTCCTTTGGAATTTTCTAATTTAAAAAAACTAGAATTCAAACTAAGGCTATCCAGCTGAACCCCATCTTTTGAAGCTACTATTTTTTTGATTTTATAATGCGTAGAAAATTCTTGAGCCTTGAGCCCCGAGAATGAAATCAATAATAGCAAATAAAATAGCTTTCTCAACATAAAAAGTATAACGCACAGACATCAAAAGTAGTGTGTTTTGTTTGAAAAAGCCAAGATTTGAATTTTCAATAACTGAAACGTTATTTTAATTTTCCTCTTTTGTGATAATTTGCATGGTTTCGCGACTCACTTGTTTCAATAAAACTACCTTGTTTTTTTCAACAATTTGGGCTGCTTTTTCATCAAAATGACGAATGGTAAATAGAGAAACATTCTCGTTATAGGATATTTTAAATTTCTTAGACAGTATCGATTTTAGAGAATTAAAATTCCCGAATTTATCATCAATACAAACAGAAAAACTAATCGCAGAATTTTGAATCAAACTCACTTTCATTTTATAATAGTGTAAAAGGGAAAATATTTCACTGATGTTTTCCTCCATTATAAATGAAAAATCTATTGAAGAAAGAGAAAGTAACAATTGGTTTTTCTTTAAAATAAAACAAGGCAAATGAGGATCTAAATCGGCGCCTTTAGACACGCTTGTTCCTGGCAATGTTGGGTTTATAAATGATTTTACAAATAATGGGATTTCCTTCTTTTGTAGAGGTTGTAACGTTTTTGGGTGAATTACTGTTGCGCCATAAAATGCCAATTCGATTGCTTCACGATAAGAAATTTGATTTAATAACTTCGCATTTTCAAAATAACGAGGATCGGCATTCATCACGCCAGGAACGTCTTTCCAAATCGTAACACTTTCAGCATTTAAGCAATAGGCAAAAATAGCCGCCGTGTAATCCGAACCTTCGCGACCTAAAGTGGTGGTGAAATTATTCTCATCAGAACCCAGGAAACCTTGTGTTACATTTAGAATTTTTTTCTTAACGTTTTTTGAAATCAATTTTTGAGTGTCGTCCCAATTCACGTTAGCGTCTCGGTAATTGGCATCGGTTTTAATTAAATTTCTAACATCAATCCATTGGGTTTTTATTCCCGAAAAACCCATATAATGACTGATAATTGTTGTAGAAATTAATTCACCAAAACTCACAATTTGGTCATAAACAAAATTATAATTGGGGGATTTATTCTGACTTACAAAATGGTCTAATTCAGCAAATAACGAATTTACATCTTTAAAAACAGCATTTTTATCGTCTTCAAATAAATCTAAAAGGATTTGATTGTGGTATTTTTTTACTTCTTGAATCGAAGATTGTAACTCAGGAGATTTATCAAAATAGTTTTTTATAACGACTTCAAGTGCATTAGTAGTTTTTCCCATGGCAGAAATCACTAATAGAACGTCTTCAAAACCAACGGTTTGCAATACGTTGTGAACGTTTCTTATTCCTTCAGCATCTTTAACCGATGCGCCTCCAAATTTAAATATTCTCATTTCTTAAGATAATTATATTTTGTTTTTCTCTAAAAAAGTGTCAATTCCTTTTTCGTCCATTTGAGCTACAAGCCAATCTTTATATACCCGCGCACCAGATTTTTCATAAAATTCAATAGCTGGCGTATTCCAATCCAATACATTCCATTCAATTCTTCGAACGCCATCACATTTGCCTTGAGCAATCACTTCGGAATACAATTTAAACCCCAATCCCAATCCTCTTTTATCTTCCTTAACGATTAAGTCTTCAAGGTGAATTGTTTTGCCTTTCCAGGTTGAATACCGATAATAATATAAAGCCATTCCCACAATTCCTTCATTATCTTCGGCTATAAAAGTATGAAATAATGGGCTTTCGCCAAATCCATCTCGCTCTAAATCGGCAACAGTTACCACGACAGCGTTGGGTTCTTTCTCAAAAGTAGCAAGTTCCTTTATCAGACTTAAAACCGCTTTCATGTCGTCAATTTTTCCTTTTCTTATGTTCATTAAATGCTCTTATTGGTACAGAATTCTTAATCTGAAACTTGTAAAAAAACAGATTTAAAATTTAAATTGCTAATTATTCAGCAAATATACAAATCTGACAAACTATCCAATAAAATTCGGCGCATTATCACAAAAATAACGATATTTGTGGAAAATTAACTACAACGTTATAGTAATGGAACACCGCAATAGAACACTGGGAGAATTTATTATCGAAAACCAAAATTCGTTTCAATATTCATCTGGAGAATTGTCAAGAATTATCAATTCTATTCGATTAGCGGCCAAAGTGGTCAACTATAAAGTAAATAAAGCGGGATTAGTAGATATTATTGGAGCTGCCGGAGAACAAAATATCCAAGGTGAAGACCAACAAAAATTGGACGTTTATGCCAATGAGATTTTCATTCAAACACTTATAAATCGAGAAATTGTTTGCGGAATTGCTTCCGAAGAAAACGACGAATTTATTACCGTTGCCGGAAATGACAATTGCCATAATAATAAATATGTAGTATTAATGGATCCGCTTGATGGGTCGTCCAATATTGATGTTAATGTTTCATTAGGAACCATTTTTTCAGTATTTCGAAGAATTTCCCCCGTGGGAACCCCTGTTACCATAGAAGATTTTTTACAACCAGGAATCAATCAAGTGGCAGCTGGATATGTAATTTATGGTACCTCCACAATGTTGGTTTATACTACTGGTGATGGTGTGAACGGATTTACCCTGAACCCTGCAATTGGAACTTTCTATCTTTCACATCCCAATATGAAATTTGCCGAAGACGGAACTATCTATTCTATAAACGAAGGAAATTACATCCATTTTCCGCAAGGAGTCAAAGATTACATTAAATATTGCCAAACCGAAGAAGGCGACAGGCCTTACACTTCAAGATACATAGGAAGTTTGGTTTCCGATTTTCATAGAAATATGATTAAAGGCGGAATTTATATTTATCCTACGAGTTCTAAATCTCCAAAAGGAAAATTACGGTTGTTATACGAATGCAATCCTATGGCTTTTATTGCTGAACAAGCTGGTGGGAAAGCGTCAGACGGATATACTAGAATCATGGAAATTCAGCCTAATGAACTGCATGAAAGAGCCCCTTTTTTCTGCGGAAGTAGCAATATGGTGGATAAAGCCGAAGAATTTATGCGATTGGCAAAATTAAGAAAGTACTAAACATCGAAATTTTATCCTTTTTTTGTTAACCTAAACTAAAATCCAACACTTTTATTTTCAAAATAATTCGTAAGTTTGACATTCATTAAATCGCTAACACATTACTTATGTCGGATTTTTGGATTTACTTCGAAGTTGGAATGCGTCATGTTTTGAACCTATTTTCCTATGATTACATATTGTTTTTAATTGCATTAAGCGTTCCTTATGTGTTTAAAGATTGGAAAAAAGTACTATTATTAATTTCCCTTTTTACAGTTGGTCACACCATAGCATTACTGCTTTCGGTATATGGAATTATTGTTGTAAAAGTTAATTTAATAGAATTTTTAATACCAATTACCATTTTAATAACGGCATTATTTCACCTTTTTACCGCTGGAAAATCAGCTAAAAACGAAAGTATAAGTGTTATTGGTTTTATAGCGTTTTTTTTTGGAATTATACACGGTTTGGGATATGCAACTTATTTTAAATCAATAATTGGAGTAAAATCAGAATCAAAATTACTGCCGCTTTTAGAATTTGCTACAGGGATTGAAGTGGCCCAAATTATAGTTGTATTAGTAGCATTAATTGCCGCTTATTGTGTGCAAACACTCTTTCGATTTTCAAAAAGAGATTGGACATTAGTAATGTCTTCATTTGTAATTGGCGTAGTTTTGCCAATGATAATTGAAAGTAAAATTTGGATTAGATAAAATGGAAAAAACGAAATTAAATAAATACGATAAAGCCTATCTTCGAATTGCTTCTGAATGGGGACAACTTTCCTATTGCAAACGCCGTCAAGTGGGAGCAATAATTGTTCGCGATAGAATGATTATTTCTGATGGATACAATGGAACGCCATCAGGATTTGAAAATTGTTGCGAAGACGAAGAAGGGTTAACCCAATGGTTTGTGCTTCACGCTGAGGCAAATGCAATTCTGAAAGTAGCTCGTTCTACACAAACTTGTGATGGAGCAACGCTGTACATTACCCTTTCCCCTTGCAAAGAATGCAGTAAACTAATTCACCAATCAGGGATAAAAAGAGTCGTTTATCAAAACGGCTATCGCGATGATTCAGGACTTCAATTTTTGATAAAAGCAGGAATCGAAGTAGAACAAATTTCGGATTTAGATTCATAAATGAAAATTAACCCCAACTATTTTCCTGTATTATTTTTTGGAACCTTAGCGCTAGGAATAGTGCTTGGGGCAACGCTCAATTTTCCATTCCAAGGTAATTTATCTGCCTCAGAAAACCATAGAAATAAGCTAAATAAATTAATTGATTTTATTGATAATGAGTATGTTGACAAAGTAAACACCGACTCTATTGTCGATTTAGCCGCATCCAATATACTTGACAAATTAGACCCACATTCTGTTTATGTTCCCAAAAGCGAACAAACGCAACTTGCAGAAACCATGAAAGGCGATTTTGTGGGAATTGGAGTTAATTTTTATATGTTAAATGACACCATAGCTATTGTAAATCCAGTGGTGGGAGGCCCTTCTGAAAAAGCAGGAATAAAATCGGGAGATCGAATATTGTATGCAAACAAAGAAAAATTATTTGGTAGAAAACTAACTTCGGAAGATTTATATTCAAGGTTAAAAGGAGAAAAAGGAACAGATGTTTCGCTTACAATTTATAGAAAAAGCGAAAACAAAAAACTACAAATCCAGTTAAAACGAGGTGTTGTTGCCATAGAAAGCATTGCTGCCTCAGTAATGATAAATCCAACTTTAGGATATATTAAAATCAATCGATTTGCCGAAACTACGCACGACGAATTTAAAAAAGGGTTACTTGAATTAAAAAAACTAGGCGCAAAATCACTGGTAATTGATGTTCGTGATAACGGCGGCGGCTACATGGAAATTGCTGCAGAAATTGCCGATGAATTATTACAAGACAAGCAATTAATAGTTTTTACCAAAAATAAAAAAGGGAAAATAGACAAGACCTATGCTACAGAAGACGGAGAATTTGAAACAGGAAAAGTCTATGTTTTAATTAATGAAAATTCTGCTTCAGCAAGTGAAATCTTAGCCGGTGCAATTCAAGACAACGACCGTGGAACAGTTATTGGACGACGATCCTTTGGAAAAGGCTTAGTGCAACGTGAAATGAATTTTCAAGACGGATCTGCCGTTCGACTCACTATTGCTAGGTATTACACTCCAACCGGTCGTTCTATTCAAAAACCATACGAAAAAGGAATCGACGATTATAATAGTGATTTCGACAAACGATTAACGAGCGGTGAATTATATAAAAAAGACAGCATTAAAGTAGATTCTAAACTTAAATATAAAACTCCAAAAGGGAAGATTGTTTATGGCGGCGGCGGAATTGTGCCCGATGTTTTTGTGCCATTAGAAGTAGAACACGGCGACGAAGGATTATTTTATTTAATGCAATCAGGAGCAGTTGGGTATTTTGTTTTTGAAGAATTAGACAAAAATCGAAAGCAATTTCAAGGATTGAAAATAGCTCAAATAGTCTCAAAAATCGAAAACGCTGAAATTTATTATGAAAATTTCAAAAAATATTTGTCAAAAAACGGTTTGGTTCTAAAATTAAATAAAGACAAAAAGTGGGTAAAAAGATATTTAACTGCAGAATTTGTAAGACAATTATTTGGCGAGAAATACTATTATTCGATACTACTTAAGGAAGATGTGATGATAAAAAAAGTAGTAACGCTAAAATAAGAAACGCAACTTATTTAGAACGCTCTTCAATTTTTTTAGACATTCTAAAAATTAATAGAATTAAAACCGCACAAATTGAGGCCACAATTCCAATAAGAGCTACTGAATTTTTACTGCTAAATAAATTCGTGTAATCAAGTAAAGTGATATTAAAAACAATTAGTGCTAAAGCAATAACAACTAATATTGAGGTAAATATTTTCATTGTTGATGAATTTTAAAACGTAAAAATACTAAAAATTAGCTACATAAATAAACCTTTAACATTACTGGCAAATAATTTAACAGCAATAGCTAGAAGTACAATTCCAAATGTTTTTCTGATGACGCCCAAACCATTTTTTCCCAAAAACTTTTCAATTTTTGCTGACGATTTTAATACAACATAAACCACGACTATATTTAATAAGATTGCCGCTACAATGTTTTCGGTGGCATATTGCGCTTTTAAAGAAAGTAATGTCGTCATGGTTCCAGCACCTGCAATTAATGGAAATGCGATGGGAACAATCGAAGCTGAACTTGCTTCTTCATCTCGATATATACGAATTCCCAAAATCATTTCTAAAGCCAGAAAGAACAACACAAATGAACCTGCGACTGCAAATGAATTTACATCAATTCCGATGAGTTTTAGAAAACCTTCTCCAGCAAACAAAAATACAATCATGATTATACACGCCACAATTGATGCTTTTTCAGATTCTATATGCCCGTGTTTGGTTCTTAAATCCACAATAATAGGAATAGTTCCTACTATATCAATTACTGCAAAAAGCACCATTCCAACCGTTGCAATTTCTTTAAAATCAAGTTCCATACTAGCGGGGTTTTAGAGTACAAAAGTAGCCATTTAATAGAGAAATTAAGTGAAATTATTGTTATTATTATTTAAAGGCAATTCAAAACAATAGTTATCTTTGCGGCATGTTTCAAATAGGAAAAACCATAGTATCGGAAGACATTCTTGGAAAAGAATTCGTATGTAATTTATCAGCTTGTAAAGGAGCTTGTTGCGTTGATGGAGATGCGGGAGCGCCTTTAAGTCAGGAAGAAACGTTAATTATGGAGTCTATTTTTCCAAAAGTAAAACCCTTTTTAAGAAAAGAAGGAATTGAAGCCATTGAAGCTCAAGGCACTTGGACCAAAGGTAAAGAAGGCGATTTAGAAACGCCATTAGTGGACGATAAAGATTGCGCCTATGTAATTTATGACGGAGCTACTGCACTTTGCGGAATTGAACAAGCCTACAACCAAGGAGTAATTGACTGGAAAAAACCTGTTTCTTGTCATTTGTATCCAATTCGGGTGAAAGATTTTACGGAATTTGCCGCCGTAAATTATGACAAATGGGAAATTTGTGACGACGCTTGTTCTTTAGGAAAAGAATTGGAAGTTCCGGTTTACAAATTTGTTAAGGAAGCACTAATTCGTCGTTTTGGTGAGGACTGGTATTTGGAACTTAAAAAAGTTGCCGAAGAAATTAAAAAATAATTTCCTCCATTATTGCCTCAAATTTTTTATAAAACAAATAATTAAAATCCTATATTTTACGGGACTTTAACATTTTTTATAAATTTTAAATTATTGATAATCAATACATTAATAATAATTTTATAAAATACAAGATGTTAATATGATTGTTAAAAACTAATTCCAATTGTGAATAAGTTTGCTTTTTTAAACCACGATTATTCACAATCTTTGTAGTCTAGATTTTAATAAAATTTCGATATTTTAAATAGATAAAACACAACCACTTATGGCATTAGCAGAACCAATTTTACAAGAAAACAAAAACCGCTTTGTGATTTTTCCTATCAAGCACCACGATATTTGGGAATGGTATAAGAAAATGGAGGCTAGTTTTTGGACTGCCGAAGAAATTGATTTGTCACAAGATTTAAATGACTGGAATAATAAATTGAATGACGAAGAACGTTATTTTATCAAACATATTTTGGCCTTTTTTGCCGCTTCTGATGGAATTGTAAATGAAAATCTAGCAGAAAATTTTGTTAACGAAGTTCAATATGCGGAAGCAAAATTCTTCTATGGGTTCCAAATTATGATGGAAAACATTCATAGTGAAACCTATTCGCTATTAATTGACACTTATGTTAAAGACGAATCAGAAAGAGATGATTTATTTAATGCTTTAGAGGTTTTTCCTGCGATTAAGAAAAAAGCGGATTGGGCATTAAAATGGATTGAATCCGATTCTTTTGCAGAAAGATTAATCGCTTTTGCTGCCGTTGAAGGAATTTTCTTTTCGGGAGCATTTTGTTCTATTTACTGGTTGAAAAAACGTGGTTTAATGCCAGGATTAACCTTTTCAAACGAATTAATTTCTCGTGATGAAGGAGTTCACTGTGACTTTGCAGTGCATTTACACAACCACCATTTGGTAAATAAAGTGCCAAAAACTAGAATTCGTGAGATTATAGTAGACGCTTTAAAAATTGAAAGAGAATTTATAACTGAATCATTACCCGTGAGTTTAATTGGGATGAATGCGGGTTTAATGACACAGTATTTAGAGTTTGTTGCTGATAGATTATTAGTTGAACTAGGATGTGATAGAGAATACAACACCTCAAATCCTTTCGATTTTATGGACATGATTTCCCTACAAGGAAAAACAAATTTTTTCGAAAAGAAAGTAGCAGAGTATCAAAAATCGGGAGTAATGAATACCGATTCTCAAGCACAAAAAATTACTTTTGACGCTGATTTTTAAATAAAAAATCTTAACCATTCAAAGTTCCAATTTGGAATGATTACTCGATAGTATCAATGCTTCTGAAGCTTTTAGCCCAGATAGCAGTGAAAATCCCACGGTTTTTTGCGTGGATTGCAACGGATAGCTGGATAAAGCTCCAAAAAAAATACTGAAACGAGTTCAGTATAAATTACAAATAACCAAAACAGCGAAGGGATTTTCTGTTTTAAAAAAATTCAAATTATGTACGTAGTTAAAAGAGATGGCCATAAAGAGCCTGTAATGTTCGACAAAATCACAGATAGAATTAAAAAACTATGCTATGGTTTAAACGATCTAGTTGATGCAGTAAAAGTCGCAATGCGAGTAATTGAAGGACTTTACGATGGAGTTTCTACGTCAGAATTGGATAATTTAGCTGCAGAAACTGCGGCATCAATGACCATTGCACATCCTGATTATGCACAATTAGCAGCGCGTATTGCGATTTCTAATTTGCATTCAAATACAAAAAAATCGTTCTCGGAAACAATGAACGATATGTTCAATTATGTAAATCCAAGAAACGGACTTTCTGCCCCTTTACTTTCGGAAGAAGTACACAAAGTGATCATGGATAATGCGGAATTTCTAGATTCACATATTATTTACAATAGAGATTTTAACTACGATTATTTCGGTTTTAAAACCTTAGAGCGTTCTTATTTATTGAGAATTAACGGTAAAATTGTAGAGCGTCCACAACACATGTTAATGCGTGTTTCTGTAGGAATTCACTTAGACGATTTGAAATCGGTGATTGAAACCTACGATTTAATGTCGAAAAAATACTTCACTCACGCTACGCCAACCTTGTTCAACGCTGGAACTCCAAAACCACAAATGTCTTCTTGCTTCCTTTTAGCGATGCAAGACGATAGTATCGATGGAATTTATGATACCTTAAAACAAACGGCTAAAATTTCACAATCGGCTGGAGGAATTGGACTTTCAATTCACAATGTTCGTGCGACTGGATCTTACATCCGGGGAACTAATGGAACTTCGAACGGGATTGTTCCAATGTTAAGAGTTTTCAATGATACCGCTAGATATGTAGATCAAGGAGGAGGAAAACGTAAAGGTAGTTTTGCGATTTATATTGAAACCTGGCATGCTGATATTTTCGATTTCCTAGATTTGAAAAAGAATACTGGAAAAGAAGAAATGCGTGCAAGAGATTTATTTTTTGCTATGTGGACTTCTGATTTATTCATGAAACGTGTTCAGGATGACGGAAACTGGACTTTAATGTGTCCAAACGAATGCCCGGGACTTTACGATGTTCACGGCGAAGAATTTGAAGAATTATATACTTCGTATGAAGCGGCAGGAAAAGGTAGAAAAACCATTAAAGCTCATGAATTGTGGGAGAAAATTCTAGAATCTCAAATTGAAACTGGAACGCCATACATGCTTTATAAAGATGCTGCCAATAGAAAATCAAACCAGAAAAATTTGGGTACGATTCGTTCTTCGAATTTATGTACCGAAATTATGGAATATACCTCAAAGGATGAAATTGCAGTTTGTAATTTAGCGTCACTTTCATTACCTATGTTTGTTGAAGATGGAAAATTCAATCACGAATTATTTTATACTGTTACCAAAAGGGTCACTAGAAACTTAAATAAAGTAATTGATAGAAATTATTATCCTGTAATTGAAGGAGAAAATTCTAACAAGCGTCACCGACCAATTGGATTAGGGGTACAAGGTTTAGCCGATGCTTTCATTATGTTGCGCCTACCGTTCACTTGTGATGAAGCAAAAACATTAAATCAAGAAATTTTTGAAACCATGTACTTTGCAGCGGTAACCGCATCGATGGAAATGGCAATCGAAGAGGGACCTTATTCAAGTTTTGAAGGGTCGCCGATATCACAAGGGGAATTCCAACACAATCTTTGGGGCATAAAAGACGAAGAACTTTCAGGACGATGGGATTGGGGAGCATTGCGTAAAGAGGTAATAAAAAATGGCGTAAGAAACTCGCTTTTAGTGGCACCTATGCCTACAGCTTCTACTTCACAAATATTAGGAAATAACGAAGCTTTTGAGCCGTATACTTCTAATATTTACACTCGTAGAGTTCTTTCAGGAGAGTTTATTGTAGTCAACAAACACTTATTGGAAGACTTGGTAAAACTGGGCCTTTGGACAGAAGATTTAAAACAAGAATTAATGCGTGAAAACGGATCGGTTCTAAACTTGAATATTCCTCAAGACTTGAAGGAATTGTACAAAACGGTTTGGGAATTGTCAATGAAAGACATTATTGACATGTCGCGTCATAGAGGTTATTTTGTAGATCAATCGCAATCGTTGAACTTATTCATGCAAAATGCCAATTATTCGAAATTGACCTCGATGCACTTTTACGCATGGCAATCAGGATTAAAAACAGGAATGTATTATTTAAGAACAAAAGCGGCAGTTGACGCAATTAAATTTACCTTAAATAATGATAAAAAAGCGGAACCAATTGAAGTACTAGAACAAGAAGTAAAAGAGACAGTTGCAGCACCTGTGGAAACTCAAGCGGTAGAAATGTCTCCAGAAGAGTACAAAGCCATGGTAGAATTAGCTAAAAATGCTGGTCCTGAAGATTGCGAAATGTGTGGAAGTTAATTTAGAATTTCACCATAAATCATAAAAAAACCGCTATTCGAAAGAGTAGCGGTTTTTTGTTTTAATCGTTGATCACATTTCCTTTTTTATCGAAGAAATGATATTCAAAGTACGTGTAAGCGTCACGCGGTATTATTTTCACCCATTTTTTATATTCAAAAAACCATTTTGAACGAATGGATGGGAATCCTTGAGTAAGATAGGCGCCTACAAATGGGTGTACGTTAAGTACTACATTTGGTTGCGTTTTTACAATTCTATCTAGATCAGAAATAATTCTGTCGATAATTAAAATTGGAGCTTCAATATCCCCTTTTTCATTGTTAGGATCTTCTTCTCTAGTTTCAATATTTACTTCTGGTCGAACCCTTTGTCTTGTTATTTGAACTAATCCAAATTTACTTGGGGGTAATATTTTATGTTTTGCTTTATCATCGCTCATTTCTTCTCTTAAGAAATCGTACAACACTCTTCTGTTTTCTTGATCTGATAAATCGATAAAATCAACAACAATAATTCCTCCCATATCCCGAAGACGCAATTGTCTAGCGATTTCTGCGGCAGCAATCATGTTCACTTCCATGGCTGTTTCTTCTTGATTGGAAGATTTATTGGAACGATTTCCGCTATTCACGTCAATAACGTGAAGCGCTTCAGTGTGTTCAATGATTAGATAAGCACCTTTGCTCATCGAAACATTTTTTCCAAAGGAAGTTTTGATCTGTCTCTCTATATTGTATTTCTCAAAAATTGGAGTGTCGTTAGATTGATAAAACTTAACGATTGACGATTTTGAAGGCGCTATTTCTTGAATATAGTCCTTGGTTTGGTTGTACAACTCTTCATCATCTATGTGAATTCCTGTGAAGGAATCATTAAAAACGTCTCTTAACATGGAAGAAGCTTTGTTAAGTTCTCCCAATATTTTTGACGGATGATGAGCGGTTGGTAATTTTTTACACATTGCAGTCCATCTGTCTAACAGATTCTGCAAATCTTTTTCTAATTCGGCTGTATTTTTGCCTTCGGCTACTGTTCTCACAATAACTCCAAATCCTTTAGGTTTGATGGATTGTACTAATCTTTTTAGACGCTCTTTTTCTCCTTTTATTTCTATTTTTTGTGAAACAGAAACTCGGTCAGAAAACGGAACGAGAACAACAAATCTTCCGGCAAGAGAAAGCTCAGAGCTAATTCTTGGACCTTTAGTAGATATTGGTTCTTTTACGACTTGTACTAAAATTGACTGGTTTGGACTTAGAATGTCTAAGACCGTTCCATTTTTATCAATTTCTTTTTCAAACTGAAAGTTTTTAAGGTTGAAATCCTTTATTTTACCTGCGCTTACAAGCTTTATGAACTTCAGTTGGGAAGCAAGATTAGGTCCTAAATCGTGATAATGTAAAAAGGCATCTTTATCGTGGCCTACATTTACAAAAGCAGCGTTAAGTCCAGCAACTGGTTTTCTTATTTTGGCAATAAAAATATCGCCAACTTGGAAATTGCTTTTTTCTTCTTCTTTGTGTAATTCAATTAGTTTTCCATCTTTTAATAAGGCAAAATCTACGGCTTCAGAACTCGATCTGATGATTAATTCTTTATTCACGCTGTAAATTTTTATCCGTACTTTAGAAATTTAAGATTTTAGACTTTTTAAAAATCTGAAATCTACATTCAAATAGTAAGGATGGTTAAACAATATTTTAACAGGTATTAACCCGGTGAGATTTTATTTTCGAGTTCTGATTCTTGATTTTTCAAATCTTAAATCTACATTCCTCAATCTCAATTTCAATGAACTTGGTTATTCTAAAATAGAAAAAGTAGTTCTAAACTACTTTTTCTTCTTGTGACGGTTAGCTCTCGCTCTTTTTTTACGTTTGTGGGTCGCTACCTTATGTCTTTTTCTTTTTTTACCGCTTGGCATATCTTTTATGTTTATTGATTAATAAATAATTATTTTGTTTTGTTATTTGCTTTTACGGCTTCAACGAATACTTTTGCTGGTTTAAAAGCGGGTATGTTGTGAGCTGGTATTTTAATTGTTGTGTTTTTAGAGATATTACGCCCGGTTTTTTCTGCTCTAGTTTTGATAATAAAGCTTCCAAAACCTCTTAAATATACATTATCTCCACTTTCTAAAGAGTTTTTCACCTCTTCCATTAATGTTTCTACTGTTGCTTGAACGTCTCCTTTTTCAAGGCCTAGTTTTTCCGAAATCTTTGCTACGATATCTGCTTTCGTCATTTTTTTCTAATTAATAAAGTTCTACTTTTTTTGAGGTTGCAAATATATGAATTAAAAAAACAAATATTCAAGCATAAACCATTAAAATTTAACAACATAAAAAATTACTTTTGCATTCTAAATAATAGAACGTGATTTTTTCTAATTCATTAATTCATTGGTACTTTAATAATAAACGGGATTTGCCTTGGCGAAATACGCAGAATCCTTATAGTATTTGGTTGTCGGAAATCATGCTCCAACAAACAAGAGTAGCGCAAGGATTACCCTATTATTTAGATTTCATTTCTACTTTTCCAACGGTATTTGACTTAGCAAAGGCACCCGAAGAAAAAGTATTAAAACATTGGCAGGGTTTAGGGTATTATTCGCGTGCAAGAAACCTCCATTTTACCGCACAATTCGTTGCCAATGAATTAAAAGGGGAATTCCCTAACAACTACAAGGAGTTAGTAAAACTTAAAGGAATTGGGGATTATACCGCGGCGGCAATTGCCTCGTTTTCATTTAACGAAGCAGTTCCTGTAGTTGACGGAAATGTATTTAGAGTGCTTTCCAGATATTTTAACATTGAAACCGATATTTCATTGGCAACAGCCAAAAAAGAGTTTTCTGAGTTGGCCTTGGAATTAATGCCAAAAAACGACCCCGCTACGTTCAATCAAGCCATTATGGAATTTGGAGCTTTGCAATGTGTTCCTAAAAATCCGGATTGCCAAAATTGTATTTTTAATGGTAGTTGTTTGGCATTGCAAAAGAAAAAAGTAAAAGAACTTCCAGTTAAATTAAAGAAAACAAAAATTAGTTTTCGCTTTTTTAATTATATTGTTTTTGAAGACGATAAATTAAAGACGTTGATTCAAAAAAGAGATCAAAAGGGAATTTGGCAAAATTTATATGAATTCCCTCTGATTGAAACGGAAAGGGAGATGGATTTAGATTCCATTTCGGAATTGATATCCAAAAAATACCAATCGGAATTTAAAATTACCCGAATTTCAAATCTGAATTCAAAGGGTCAAATACATAAATTATCACACCAACATTTGAATATTAATTTTTGGAAGGTCAGAGTAAAAGGAGAAATTTTAGGCGGAATAAATGGAACAAAAATCAGAGAATTCCCTTTTCCAAAAGTTATTTTCAATTTTATAGAAAAGCAATACAGTTAATTAAGTTAAAAAAGCGTACATTTGAAATTACTAAAATTTTTAAAATAAGATGAACGGAACAATAAACAAGGTGATGCTGATTGGCTACCTAGGCGACGATGTTAAAATGCACTACTTCGATGGGGGTAATTGTATTGGTAGATTTCCTTTGGCAACAAATGAAACCTATATTAATAAAACTACAAATGAGAAAATAAATACAACAGAATGGCACAATTTAGTGGTTCGAAATAAAGCGGCAGAAATTTGCGAAAAGTATTTATCAAAAGGAGATAAAATTTATGTTGAAGGACGAATTAAATCGCGCCAATGGCAAACAGATGAGGGATCAACCAAGTTTACAACTGAAATTCAAGTTACAGAATTCACCTTTTTAACAACTAAAAAAGAATCTGAACCATTTAAACCATCCAATTCTGATTCGCCAGCTGCTGGTCTATTAGATGACTCGCCATACTAATTGTTTAACTAATCCCATTGAATTTGGACCCGGAACCTCCCAGTTTCATTGACTTTTTTCAAAATATAGATTCTAATTTGCTTTTTGGTACAATTGGAATTTTTATTTTGCTTTTTATATCGGCATTGCTTTCCGGTGCCGAAGTAGCCTTTTTTTCTTTGTCCCCAAAAACCCTTGATGATATTTCAAAATCAGATTCGTCAAATGGGAAACTAATTCTATTATTGGTTGGTAAACCTAAAAAATTATTAGCAACGCTTCTTGTCGCTAACAATTTTATTAATATTGGAGTCGTAATTTTATTTTCCTCTATTAGTAGTAATTTGTTTTCTGCAATTGATTCTGAAATTTTCCGATTTGTTTTAGAAGTAGTCGTGGTTACGTTTCTTATTTTATTATTTGGCGAGGTACTTCCAAAAGTATATGCCAATAGAAACAATCTTAAATTTGCTGAATTCGTAGTTCGTCCTTTATATATAGTAGACAAATTACTAACGCCAATTAGTTCTCCTATGAGGGCGTTAACGATTTATTTGCATGAAAAATTAGGTAAACAAAAAGCTTATTTTACCGTTGATCAATTGTCACAAGCCCTAGAATTAACCTCCTCAGAAGGATCGTCTCATGGTGAACAAAAAATATTAGAAGGAATTGTAACCTTTGGAAATACAGACACAAAGCAAGTCATGAGCCCTAGAATAGATGTCTTTGCAATTGAAATTAATGAAACGTTTGATAAAATTCTTCCTAAAATAATCGAAAAAGGATATTCTAGAATTCCAGTTTATAATGACAATATAGACAATATAGAAGGGGTTCTATTCGTTAAAGATTTAATTCCGCATATAGACAAAGTCAATTTTGATTGGAAAACGCTTTTGAGAAAACCATTTTTTGTGCCTGAAAATAAAAAATTAGACGACCTATTAAAGGATTTTCAAGGCATGAAAAGCCATCTTGCAATTGTAGTTGATGAATATGGTGGCACTTCTGGGTTAGTTTCTCTTGAAGACGTAATTGAGGAAATTGTGGGCGATATAAGTGATGAATTTGATGACGACGATATTTCTTTTTCTCAAATAGATGAAAAAAATTTTCTTTTTGAAGGTAAAATAAACCTTAAAGATTTCTATAGAATTATAGACGTAGACGAAACTTTATTTGAAGAAAGAAAAGGAGAAGCAGAAACTCTGGCGGGATTTTTATTGGAAATTCAGGGAAATTTTCCTAAAAAAGGAGACCAAATATTATTTGAAAATTGTTTGTTTAATGTTGTTTCTGTTGATAGAAAGAGAATTAAACAAATAAAAGTAACCGTAGAATAATTTCAAATGCTTAAAAGACACCTAGCTTTAATTTTAATTTTTGCATACACAGTTATTGTTGTTAGCTGCAAAAACGAGTCGGTTCCAAAGCCGTCAAGTTATTTAAGATTAGACTATCCAATTGCAGAATACTCTCATTATGAAAGCGAATGTTGTTATACTTTCGACAACAATTCTAATGCTATAGTTACCGAAAAAGGAAATGGCAACGTTGAAATCGCCTACCCAAAAATGAAGGCTACTATTTATTTAAGTTATAAACCTGTAAATAATAACATTAATTTATTGCTTCGTGACGCCCAAAAGCTAACCTATGAACACGTAATAAAAGCAGATGATATTCTAGAACAACCGTATATAAATTTAGAAAAAAGAGTTTTCGGAATGTTCTATCAAGTAGATGGAAATGCAGCTACCAACACCCAATTTTACGTTACCGATAGCACCAAAAATTTTGTAACCGGCTCCGTTTATTTTTATGCAAAACCCAATTTTGATTCCATTATGCCCGCAGCAAGTTATATTAAAAATGATGTGCAGAATTTAATAGAGAGTTTAAAATGGAAAAAATAAATTAGGATTATTTATTTGAATAAAGTTTCGAAACGTACTTCCCAATTACATCAAATTCTAAATTTACTTTGGTTCCAACTTCGAAATCATGAAAATTAGTGTGCTCATAAGTGTAGGGAATTATGGCAACACTAAATTCGTTTTTCATAGAATTCACAACTGTTAAGCTAACGCCGTTAACCGTAATTGAACCTTTTTCAATAGTTAGATTGTTTAAATCAGGATCGTAATCAAAAGTGTAATACCAACTTCCATTGGCTTCTTTTATGGCTTTGCAAATTCCGATTTGATCCACATGTCCTTGAACAATATGCCCATCCATGCGGTCGCCTAATTTCATGGCACGTTCTAAATTTACAGCATTTCCAATATTCCAATCTGATAAATTCGTTTTGTCGATAGTTTCTTGAATTGCAGTCACGGAGTATTCATTATGGTTTATCGAGGTAACGGTCAAACACACCCCGTTATGCGCAACACTTTGGTCAATTTTTAACTCATTAGTAATCGATGAGGTAATGGTAAGATGAACGTTTCCGCCTTCTTTTTCAATTGCTTTGATTTCTCCTAGGGTTTCTATAATTCCTGTAAACATTTGTGATATTATTTTACTAAATTTGCGTTTCAAAATTAGCAATAAATAACGTGTAGTCATGATAAAAAAAGCAGAAAATATAATCGTTGGAATTTCAATAGGAGATTTAAACGGTATTGGAAGCGAAGTGGTGCTAAAAACATTTGAAGATTCACGAATGTTAGAATTTTGTACGCCTGTTATTTTTGCCAATGTAAAAATTATATCTGCTATAAAAAAAACTTTCGAATCTACAGCTGCCATTCATGGAATAGACACTTTGGAACAAATTGTAATTGGTAAAATCAATGTTTTAAATGTTTGGAAAGAGCATTTAGAATTAAATTATGGGACCAATGATGATTCGTTAGGAAAATATGCAATTAAATCATTTATAGCCGCTACAAAAGCCTTAAAAGAAGGAAAAATCGACGTTTTAGTGACTGCACCAATAAATAAATACAATATTCAGTCGGACGATTTTAAATTTCCAGGACATACTGATTATTTGAATCAAGAGTTATCAGGCAACGCTTTGATGTTTATGGTTCAAGACAATCTTAGAGTGGGGCTTTTAACCGATCATATTCCTGTGAATGAGGTTGCGTCTCATCTTACTGAAAAATTAATTACTCAAAAAATTGAAACGATTAATAAGTCGCTAATTCAAGATTTCAGTATCAACAAACCTAAAATTGCCGTTTTAGGATTGAATCCACATGCGGGTGATGGAGGCGTAATTGGTAAAGAAGACGATACGTTATTGAAACCAGTAATTAAAAAATTATTTGAAAAAGGGACTTTGGTTTTTGGGCCTTATCCTGCCGATGGTTTTTTTGGCAATAGCCAATATGAAAAATTTGATGCTGTAATTGCGGCTTATCACGACCAAGGTTTAATTCCTTTTAAAACATTATCGTTTGGAAATGGGGTAAATTATACTGCGGGATTAGATAAAATTCGAACTTCACCAGATCATGGAACTGCTTATGATATTGCCGGGAAAGGAATTGCCAATCACAATTCATTTAAGGAAGCCGTTTTTTTAGCAATTGACATCTATAACTCGAGAAATGAGTATGTAGAAATCAGTAATAATCCACTAAAAACCAAAGAAAAGTAGTTGTAAACAAAAAAATGTTGATAACGCTTTTGATATTAGTATTATTTTATATCTTTGCACCCCGAAGTTTTGGGAAAAATTGTTGTTACGATGAAAAAGTTAAATGATTTTTTAATTCCTTTCATAGGATTAAAGTTAGGAAAACACCAATTTGAATATCAAATAAGTAAGGAGTTCTTTGATAACTTTGATTATGATGAGTTTGAGAGTGCAAACATCAAAGTAAACGTTGCTTTTGAAAAGAAAAGCACCCTAATGGAATTGAATTTTAAACACAAGGGGACTATTCATGTTCCATGTGATTTGACGAACGAGATGTTTGATTTTCCAATAAAAGGAAAACTAAAAGTAATCGTTAAGTTTGGAGAAGAATACAATGATGATAATGACGAATTATTGATTTTACCTCACGGGGAACATGAAATTAATATTTCTCAAATAATATATGAAATGATTGCTTTGTCAATACCTTTCAGAAGGGTTCACCCAGGAGTTAAAGACGGAACTTTAGATTCTGAAGCTTTAAAAAAGTTAAATGAATTGAGAGTAGAAGAAATTAAAAAAGAAGAAGAAATTGACCCGCGTTGGGAAAAATTAAAACAACTATTAACGGATAAATAATATAGTAAAATGGCGCATCCTAAGAGAAAAATCTCCAAAACGAGAAGAGACAAAAGACGAACACATTACAAAGCTACAGTTGCTCAAATTGCAACTTGTCCTATCACAGGAGAAGCACATTTATACCATAGAGCCTACTGGCATGAAGGTAAAATGTACTACAGAGGTCAAGTTGTAATTGACAAGCAAGTTGCTGTTGCTTAATACATTTTAAAAATAAAAGATAAACTCTCACCTGTTGGGAGTTTTTTTGTTGGAATAAACTTTAAGAGTCAATATTCGAAACTAAATGAAATAATTTAGAAAATAATTTGTAATTTCAACCCGTTTTCGGAATACAATTACAATACGATAATTAAAATCCTATGAATAAAATTACAGCCGCAATTACTGCTGTCGGTGGATATGTTCCAGATTTTGTACTTTCCAATAAAGTACTTGAAACTATGGTTGACACCAATGATGAATGGATTACTTCTAGAACTGGAATTAAAGAAAGAAGGATTTTAAAAGGAGAAGGTTTAGGAACCTCTTATTTAGCAATTCAAGCCGCAAAAGACCTACTTCTAAAAGGAAATATTGACCCTTTAGAAATTGACTTGGTGTTAATGGCAACTGCAACTCCTGACATGCTTGTAGCATCAACGGGTGTTTATGTAGCCTCCCAAATAGGCGCTACTAATGCTTTTGCATACGATTTACAAGCGGCATGTTCCAGTTTCTTATTTGGAATGTCAACAGCTTCCGCCTATATAGAATCTGGGAGATATAAAAAAGTACTTTTAATTGGTGCCGATAAAATGTCTTCTATTATTGATTATACCGATAGAACTACCTGTATTATATTTGGTGACGGCGCAGGCGCAGTTTTATTTGAACCCAATTTTGAAGGCCTAGGTTTCCAAGATGAAATAATGAAATCAGACGGTGTTGGAAGAGATTTTCTTAAAATGGATGCTGGAGGATCAATGCTCCCTCCATCACATGAAACGGTAGATGCAAAACAACATTTTATTTTCCAAGATGGAAAACAAGTATATAAATACGCAGTTACCGGAATGGCCGATGTAAGTGAGAAAATAATGCAAAGAAATAATCTTACACATGACGATGTAAATTGGCTTGTGGCGCACCAGGCAAATAAAAGAATAATTGACGCCACATCAAGTAGAATGGGAGTTGACGACAGCAAAGTATTAATAAATATTGAAAAATATGGAAATACTACATCAGCAACGTTGCCCTTATTATTATTTGATTTTGAGAAAAAATTAAAAAAAGGAGATAATTTAATATTTGCTGCCTTTGGAGGTGGATTCACATGGGGATCTATTTATTTAAAGTGGGCATACAACAGAGAGTAAACTAACCTAAAATTAATATTATGGATTTAAAAGAAATTCAAAACCTGATCAAGTTTGTTTCCAATTCGGGAGTTGCAGAAGTAAAACTAGAAATGGATGATGTAAAAATCACCATTAAAACTACGCTTGAAGGAACTACTCCAGAAATTACTTATTTACATCAAGCGCCGGTTGCACAAGCTGCCCCTCAAGTAGCCCCAGAACCAGTTGCTGCCGCTCCAGTTGCCGCTGCACCAGTTGCAGAAAACGCAAACTACATTACCGTAAAATCGCCAATGATTGGAACCTTCTATAGAAAACCATCACCAGACAAGCCTATGTTTGTTGAAGTAGGAAGCACTATTTCAAAAGGGGATGTAGTATGTGTTATTGAGGCGATGAAATTATTTAACGAAATTGAATCTGAAGTATCAGGTAAAATTGTTAAAATTTTAGTTGACGATATGTCACCAGTAGAATTTGACCAACCTTTATTTATAGTTGATCCTTCTTAATTTGAAGAAGCGAAGAGGTGATTTCACCACTTAACTAATTTTCAAATTTTCACTCGAGGCTTAGCCGAACTGAGCGAAGCTAAATTGTATAATTTTCAAATTAAGAATGATGTTTAAAAAAATATTAATTGCAAATAGAGGTGAAATAGCCCTTCGTGTTATTAGAACCTGCCGAGAAATGGGAATCAAAACGGTGGCGGTTTATTCCACTGCTGATGCAGAAAGTCTTCACGTAAAATTTGCTGACGAAGCAGTTTGTATTGGCCCTCCGCCAAGTAATCTTTCCTATTTAAAAATGTCTAATATTATTGCTGCAGCAGAGATAACTAATGCTGACGCCATTCATCCAGGATACGGATTTCTTTCTGAAAATGCTAAATTTTCAAAAATTTGTCAAGAACATGGAATCAAATTTATTGGTGCCTCTCCTGAAATGATCGACAGAATGGGGGATAAAGCCTCTGCAAAAGCAACCATGATTGAAGCAGGAGTTCCATGTGTGCCAGGTTCTGCGGGAATATTAGAATCCTTTGAACAAGCTCAAAAATTATCTTTAGAAATGGGCTATCCTGTAATGCTAAAAGCTACCGCTGGTGGTGGAGGTAAAGGGATGCGTGCCGTTTGGAAAGAAGAAGATTTATTAAAAGCTTGGGAAGGCGCTCGTCAAGAATCGGCTGCAGCCTTTGGAAATGATGGAATGTATCTTGAAAAATTAATTGAAGAGCCACGCCATATCGAAATTCAAGTAGTTGGTGATTCATATGGAAAAGCGTGTCACTTATCGGAAAGAGATTGTTCAGTTCAACGTCGTCACCAAAAATTGACTGAGGAAACTCCGTCACCATTTATGACCGATGAATTAAGAACCAGAATGGGCGAAGCGGCGGTTAAAGCGGCCGAATACATTAAATATGAAGGAGCAGGAACGGTAGAATTTTTAGTGGACAAACATAGAAATTTCTATTTCATGGAAATGAACACACGAATTCAAGTGGAGCACCCAATTACAGAGCAAGTGGTAGATTACGACTTGATCCGAGAGCAAATAATGGTAGCTGCAGGAATTCCAATTTCTGGAAAAAACTATTTACCACAATTACACGCTATTGAATGTAGAATTAATGCAGAAGATCCGTACAATGATTTCCGCCCTTCACCAGGAAAAATCACTACTCTTCATGCGCCAGGAGGACACGGCGTTCGATTAGATACGCACGTTTATGCGGGTTACACGATTCCCCCAAATTATGACTCTATGATTGCAAAGTTGATTACAACAGCGCAAACACGTCAAGAAGCGATAAATAAAATGAAACGTGCATTGGATGAATTTGTAATTGAAGGCGTTAAAACCACCATTCCTTTTCACCGCCAATTAATGGATGATGAGCAATATGTAGCTGGAAATTATACTACTGCTTTCATGGACACTTTCAAAATGAATGATCCTGAATAAAGCGAAATCAAATATCTAATTACGAAAAACCATCAATAATTTGATGGTTTTTTTTGTCAGATAAAAACCAAGAATTTATTTTAAATACAAATATTTATTATAAGATTTGAATTTTAATATTTGCCACAGATTTAACGGATTTAACTGATTGTCACTGATTTTATCTGTTACTCGAGCAAAGCGAACAGACAAAGTAAATTTGTGAAATCCGACGCTAAAAAATAGTACGCCACGAATTTGCGAATTAGTATATCTTACTTTTCGATTTAATTTTTCCCGAGAATTCGGGATCATCAAAGAGGAACAAATTTTATAAGTTTTGGTTTTAAATTCGGTAATTCGATGTAAACAAGTAAGTTGTGCTTCATTTTCGCCACAGATTTAACTGATTTAACTGATTTTATCCGTTCAATCCGTAAAATCCGTGGCTAAAAAATTCCTATTCTTTCGAGTGGGATTTTTGTTTTAAAAGAGCCACATCGCTGCAGCTCTTTTTATATAATACTATAGGGTTAGTTTCCTAAAATTTTCACATTATCAATTTCCCAAGTAGAAGCAGCCGTAGTTGACGAGGTATATTTAAACGCCACATAAACAGTGCTATTTCCAGCACCAACGAAAGAACTTAATGATAGATTTCCTGAATTAGTCCAAACATAATTACCAGCAGAAAGTGCTGCCCCCGTTAAAGTAGTCCAAGTTACACCTGCAGCATAAGGGCTTCCCGTTCCAGAATAGTTTTTAGATACTAAAACTACAATAGGATCTCCTGTAAATTTATAGGCATTGTCAAAAGACAAAGTTGCCGTTGTTAAAGTTGATAAATTTTGAACTGGAGAAATCAACCAATCTTCGTTAGCTCTATTAGCAGTTGCATAACCAGACATTTTAGCCATTGACCCTGGATTTCCATAAATTGTACTGTGTGCCCATACTTCAGCCCCAGTCACACTAAAAGCAGTCCAAGAAGCGATACCACCATCAAAAGTTTCATTTAACAATGGAGAAAATCTAGCCCCAGTTAATTTAATATCAGCTTCAGTTCTTACCATAAATTGGTAATCAGTGTTGTATTTTGTCATGATCCCTCTAATTTTTCCACTTCCTGTTGCCACTGCTTTTGCAGCAAAATTAGAATAACCGCTAGTTCTAAAAATTACTGAATTTCCTGAGAAATCTTGAATTCTACGATTGGTAGCACCACCAATAGTATTTGGATTGGATGGACTTGCATCATAATAAGTACTGTTGGCAACCACATCATTATCTACAAATTGAACTCTGTCAAATTCGATTAGTTTATTTAAATAAGCACCACCATTAATGGCTTGGTCTATAGTTACTCGTTGAACTAATTGATCTTCATTTACAGCAGTACAAGTTCTATTTACCGAAGCTCTGAAATCAGTTTCTGACATTCTTCCTACTTCAGCACCCCCAGAAGAGTTGGCATAAAGTCCACCAATTCTCATCCCATCGTATTTTACATCTTTATATAAACCATCCATTTTAATTAGAACTTTTCTTCCTGGCTCGAAATTAATAAAGGTAGAAGAGGCATCAACAGGAACACTAAAAGCTTTTGTTCCATCTAATGTTTGAAAAGAAATTGATTTGAAGAAATTACCTCCAATATCGCTAGAGGTAACATAAGCTTCAATTACATCAGAAACACCAGGCACAATGCTAGTATGAATTGCGACAACTGCTCCAGCAGAAATTTGAGAAACTTCTCTGTTTTTCACTAATGAGGTTTCTGAACAGTCCCCTAGGGTAGGTGTTCCAAACTCATCTTTTACACAACTAGTAAACAATCCTGCAGAAAGGATACTAAAAAATACTGATTTTAAAATTATTGATTTCATATTTTTGTTATTTATTTTTATTAGAAATTGAGGTATAAATTTAAGAAATAGGTTCTTCCGAAACCGTAAAAATATCTAGGGGCAAATGCCGGAGTTCCACTTGAAACGTCTTGGTTTAATTGTCGGTAGTTGGAGTTTCTTGCTTGCTCAAATCCCCCTGTTTTGTATACAATGTCCATAACATTATTAACACTTGCAAAGAATCCAAAGGTGTTATCTCCAACTTTCCAAGATTTTCCACCAACTAAATTTAATAAAGCAAAATTATCAAATTTTTCTTGCTTTAGCAATTCGTTTGCTCTAGCTTGTGTGGCCTCAGGGAATGGATTGTTATTAACCCCAAGCGGATCCGTAAAAAAGCGATCAGTTCTTGTAATTGGGGCAACATCAATATAGTTATTAGCAAGGTAGTTTATATTAGCGCCAACCCACCAGAATTTAGGATCTCTATATTCAACTCCAAAGGAAGCAGCTGCTTGCGGCATACCTGATTGTTTGTAATTTTTCAATTTAGACTGTCCATAATCATTTAATGGCATAGGATTATCAACAGTTGCGGCAGCATCTGAACTTACTTTTACATTTGGATTGCTGTCAAAAATATAGTCGCCATAAGCAATGCTAGTCGTAACTTTAATAGTTGAAGTAATAGGATATTCAGCGCCAAATTCAATCCCTACATTTCTCTTATCTATATTAGTAACGGTCTCTGCTACAAAGACATTGCTTTCATTTGCATCAGTTGCCGGATCATCAATTCCCGCACCGTCTCCAAAAAAGAAGGAAGTTTCGGTTTGATTTTGAATTTTAGAATAAAAAGCCGTCAAACGCATTTTTAATTTTGGAGCAGAAATGATATAACTCGCATCGGCACTAGAAACAGTTTCATTTGAAACCCCGTCAGTTACATTATTAGCAACTCTGGCATTATTAAATACATTTCTTAAACTTGGTGCTTTTGACATGTAAACACCATTAAAGTTAACGTATTGACGTCCTGAAATTTTGTAGGTTAAACCTCCTTTAAATCCAAAATTATCAAATACTTTTTTCGAGCTATAGCCATAAGAATTAGTGGCATAGTAACCATTTTTATACAAACCCTCTCTTTCATATTCCGAACGAGAGAAAGATTGAGCCAAATAAAAATCAACTTTTTTGTAAACAAATTTGAATTGGGTAAAGGCATCAATTTTAGTGGTATGCAAATTATAATTGTAACCATAAATATCTCCTTTTTCAACCACTCTATTTGGATTGTTCAAATCAGATTGTTGTTGGTTACCAACGCCAAATAAATTTAAGTCGTTGAATCCAATACCTCCTAATAAATCAAGCATGTTTTTAAAATTATGCGATTTCAATTTAGTAAAGCTTCCTCCTGCATTTAATATTATATTATCTGAAAGCTGAGAGCTTAAAATTGAATTTGCAACCATCTGAGTGTCATCGGTACGGTCTTCAAATAGAACGTATTTACTAGTTCCGCTAATAGAATTGGCACGATACATTGACGTCCAATCTATTTGTTTATTAGCGAAAAAGTTGGCATTTAGAGATCCAATATAAGCGGGGTTCGTTGGATCATTAGGATTGTATAAACTGATCCCTCCCAAACCACCCGGAAGATACGCGGCTGGATTTTGAAGCGTTACTGCAGCCGGGTCATTTTCAAATAATGAAGAATAATAACTAGGTAAATTTCTGTAATAGGTAGGATCAGGATTGTTTGCTCCCTGAAAGTCAATTCTACTATTTCCAATTTTTCCTGTTTGATAAGAAACATTGATATTCAAATTGGTTTTTGGAGATAGTTTCCAATAATTACTTAATATAAACAATGGTTCTTCAACCGTTTTTATTCTAGAATTTCTTTTTTCTCCATTTTGCCAACCCCAATAAGAATTGTATTTTTCACCACCAAGATTAGTTACCTCTTGCGTATTAGGAGAATTTTTTCCTCTACTGTTTTGTCCGAAAATAGCAGTAAAATTTAAGCTATTGTTTTTAGTAATTTTTCGTTCAACTGTTGCAAAAAAGGAATTGGCACTATAATTTGTACCCTGAAAATACCCTTCTTGCGCCCAACGTCTGGAAGCAGAAATAGTATAAGCCCATCCGTCACTTCTCATACCAGAAGCGACAGTTCCCATAATTCTTCCAGTATAATTGGTATTCGTTCCTCCAAAAGAAATTCTATTTCCTGGACGGTATAAAGAAGCTCTAGTGTTTATTTCATTAGTTCCTAAAATTCCTCCAAAAGTATAATCAGAAGGCGCAGAACCATTGGTAAACTCTTGATTACGAGTAGCGTCATTCAACCCACCCCAATTACTATATTGAGGTCTTCCGTCATAGATTTTGTTCATGGAAATCCCATTAATCATGGTAACCCCATATTCATTATCTAAACCTCTCATTTTGAAACGAGCCTGACCCCAGTTAAAAGCTGCCGATTGTTGGAACACATCTCTTGATGCTTGAAGCAAACTTGAAGTGCTTTCAGAACCACTGTTGTCATCACCCAAATCGGAATCGGTAATAGTAATTAAACTTAATTGTCTTTCAGCGGTAATATCAGATTCTAAAATAATAGTTCCTAAATCCAATATCTTTCCAGCTACAATTTCAACAGGAAGTAATTGGTCTTTATAACCGGTAATTTTAATTTGAACCAATTGATTGCCAATTGCTACAGTTTCAAAAATAAATTTACCTTCCTCATTGGTGAGCTGAGTTAAATTTGAATTTTGAATAGAGGTAATCGCATTTTGTAGTGGTTTTTGAGTTTTAGCATCTACTACTTTTCCGGAAATTCCAGAAATATTTTGAGCAAAAACAAAAAACACATGCATTACAAATAAGGAACTAATAACGAGTTTTTTCATAAAGTATTTTTAAATTAACCCGGTTTTTTAATTTTTTTTGAATTTAGGGCATTCAAATTTACAAGAATTAATGTTACAAATTTCAATATATTAATAGTTTGTATTAAAATTGTTAATTTATTTACATTTAAATATGAAGCAATTGATCGGATAATGATTTAAATGATTCAATATTTAGGGTATTTCAATCGGTTTCGAATTTCTTAAAAGGGACTTAATAATCATCAATTATTAATTTCTTAATATGGTTATAGTATTAATCTGTAATAATATTTTACATTTGTAGCCCTTCTGTATTAAAGTCGAGGATGTATTAAAACTGAAATCTTATGAACTTAAGAAATAAAATCACGCTACTTTTTCTGTTTTTTACAATTATTTGCATCAATGCGCAGCAAAAGAAATTTTCAGTTCATACAGTGGCTTTCTATAATTTAGAAAACTTATTTGACACCATAAACAACCCGAACTTTGACGAAGAATGGTTGCCCAATGGGGCGCAAAACTGGACTTCCGAAAAATACAGTAAAAAATTAGAGAATTTAGCAAGAGTACTATCCGAAATAGGTACGGGAGAAAATCCAAATTCTCCAACCTTAATTGGCGGTTCAGAAATTGAAAACAGAGGTGTTTTGGAAGACCTAGTAAAACAACCAAAACTAGCCTTAAATGATTACGGAATTGTGCACTATGATTCTCCCGATAAACGTGGAATTGACGTGGCACTTTTATATCAAAAAAAACATTTTAAACCTACAAGCTCCGTTAATATCCCTTTGCTAATCTACAGAAACGATTCTAAAATTGTAGAGAAAAATACCGGAGAAACCGCAGAAGACAAAGCCGATAGCGATAAGAATGAGGTTTCAATTGACAACCGAGTTTACACCAGAGACGTATTATTAGTAACCGGAATGTTAGACGGCGATGAAGTAAATGTCATTGTAAATCACTGGCCCTCAAGATCTGGTGGTGAAAAAAAGAGCAGCCCTTTTAGAGAAGCAGCTGGAAGATTGAATAGAAAAATTATGGATTCAATTTATAAAATAAATCCAATTGCCAAAATAATAATTATGGGCGATTTAAACGATGGGACCTACAATAAAAGTGTAAAAGAGGGGATTGGAGCAAAATTAAAAAAGGAAGAAGTGAAACAATTCGGGGTTTACAATCCGTTTGAGCAAATGGCAATTGACGGGAATTCTTCCCTTTTTTATAGAGATGCCGGAGATATTTTCGACCAAATAATGGTGTCCGAAACATTAATTAAAAAAGACTATTCGTCCTACAAATATTGGAAATCAGGAATTTACAACAA
>JARXAC010000054.1:0-19483 GCA_029866065.1 Flavobacterium sp. | reverse complement strand
CTCAGATGAGGTTTTATCTCCTGATGATTTAATAGAAGAAAAGTACAATGGAATCAGGCCAGCACCAGGTTATCCAGCTTGTCCAGACCATTTAGAAAAACCTACCATTTGGAAATTATTAAATGTAGAACAAGAAATAGGAGTAAAACTAACGGAAAGTATGGCAATGTGGCCAGCCTCATCAGTGTCAGGATATTATTTTGGAAACCCAGAAAGTAAGTATTTTGGACTTGGAAAAATAAAAGAAGATCAAGTAATTGATTACGCAAAACGCAGAAGCATTTCAACGGAAGTTGCCAATAAATGGTTGAATCCAAATATAGCAGAGTAATAAAAGGTATTAGGTTCTGGGTATTAGGTAAAGATTTACCTAAAACCTAAAACCTAAAATCCAAAACCCAAAAAAATGAAAGTAACAAAACATATTGAAAAAGCGAAAGGGAATACTTTATTTTCTTTTGAAATTATCCCGCCTCAAAAAGGGAAAAGTATTCAAGAATTGTATGACAATATTGATCCGTTAATGGAATTTAATCCCCCATTTATTGACGTAACGACTTCTCGTGAAGAGTTTGTTTATATCGATAAAGGAAACGGATTATTAGACAAAAAGCTAACCAGAATGCGCCCTGGAACTCTTGGAATTTGTGCGTCTATAAAACATAAATACAATGTTGATACTATTCCACATGTGCTTTGTGGAGGATTTACTAAAGAAGAAACCGAGTATTTATTGGTGGATTGTCACTATTTAGGAATCGATAATGTAATGGCATTACGAGGCGATGCAATGAAAGAAGAGAAATATTTTATGCCTAAAAATGGAGGAAATAATTATGCGGTAGATTTAGTAAAACAAATTAAACAATTAAATGACGGTAAATATTTACATGATTTAATTGACGTTGATAATAAATCTGATTTTTGTATTGGCGTAGCCGGTTATCCAGAGAAACACTTGGAATCCCCATCACTACAATCGGATTTAAAAAGACTAAAAGAAAAAGTAGATGCTGGTGCTGATTATGTGGTAACTCAAATGTTTTTTGATAATTCTAAATACTTCGAATTTGTAGAAAAAGCAAGAGCAATTGGAATTACAATACCAATTATTCCAGGGATTAAACCCATTGCTGTAAAGAAACACATGCAGTTATTGCCACAAATTTTCCGAGTAGATTTACCCGAAGATTTAATTAATGCCATAGAAAAAAGTACTACTGCAGCTGAGGTAAAAGCAGTGGGAATTGAATGGGCAATTCAACAATCATTAGAATTAAAAAAAGCGGGAGTTCCTGTATTACACTATTATTCTATGGGAAAATCAGAGAATATTCGACAAATTGCTAGGGCGGTGTTTTAAGAAGATTTATTTTTTGGTTATTTCTCTAAAAATGGCTTCTAGATTTTTATTCTTTTGATTCAATTGAAGTGTTTTCAGTCCGTTTTCGTTTGCAAAATCAAAAACTATTGGGCGCATGTCGGTTTCAGAAATAAAAGTCAATTCCCATAACCTATCATGAACATTTTTATAGGATTTTAAATGTGGTATTTTTGCAACAGCTTCTTCTTCAATTTTAAAATCAAATTCAACTTCAATAACTTGTTCTTTGTCGGAGGAAATCAGTTTGTCCAAATTTTTATCGGTTACAATTTTACCATTATTGATAATGATAACACGATCGCAAATTGCTTCAACCTCTTGCATTATGTGTGTAGACAAGAATACCGTTTTGTCTTTCCCCACATTTTTAATCACATTTCTAATCTCAACCAATTGATTTGGATCCAAACCGGTTGTTGGCTCATCGAGTATTAAAACATCAGGATTGTGTAAAAGCGCATTGGCTAAACCCACTCTTTGACGATATCCTTTGGACAATTGCCCAATTTTTTTATGACTTTCAGAGGTTAAACCTGTTAATTCAATAACGTCATTAATTCTTGATTTTTCTACTTTAAAAACATCGGCATTGAAAGCCAAATATTCTCTTACATACAAATCTAAATACAATGGATTGTGCTCAGGCAAATAACCTACAGACAATTGAACCGATTTTTGATCAGATTTTACATCAAATCCGTTTACGGCTGCACTTCCATCATCAGAAGTGATATAGGTAGTTAATATTTTCATTAATGTTGATTTTCCAGCACCATTCGGACCTAAAAAACCTACAATTTCTCCTTTTTTAATAGAGAATGAAACGGCGTCCAAGGCTTTCTGATCACCATAACTTTTAGAAATATTTACAACTTCAATTGACATCTTAATTATTTTTAACAAAAGTAAGCAGAAAAATTAGGTTTACATAATCATTCCTAAAATGCGGACTCATTAATTTATTATGTAACGAATAAATTGTTTAATTGTTATAAATAATAGCCAAACAGAAAGGGTTTTCAAGATAATTGTAATAATTTTGTAGAATAGTAGTAAGCTCAATTCAAAGAATGAAAAACAGGATTAACAATAAAGAAATGAGAAAGTGGTTAAACGACTTCAACTTGCCACACCCATTAATTATTGCGGGACCATGTAGCGCTGAAACGGAAGAGCAGGTTTTAAAAATTGCACACGATTTAAAAAATTCTGATGTTACTATTTTTAGAGCAGGAATTTGGAAACCGAGAACTCGTCCAGGAGGATTTGAAGGCGTGGGAGAAATTGGGTTGAAATGGTTGCAAAAAGCAAAAGCAGAAACCGGTTTAATGATGGCGATTGAAGTTGCCAACGCGGCTCACGTGAAATTAGCTTTAGAACATGATATTGATGTACTTTGGATAGGTGCTAGAACTACTGTAAATACATTCGCCGTTCAAGAAATTGCAGATGCCCTTGAAAATACCGACAAGATAGTATTGGTAAAAAACCCGGTAAATCCTGATTTGGCTTTATGGATTGGTGGGGTAGAGCGTTTATATAATGCCGGAATTAAGAAATTAGGCGTAATTCATAGAGGATTTTCGACCTATGAAAAAACAAAATACCGAAATATTCCTGAGTGGCAAATTGCAATTGATTTGCAAAGTAAATTTCCTGATTTGCCTTTAATTTGTGATCCTTCGCACATTACTGGTAAAAGAGCGATGATAAAAGAAGTTTCCCAACAAGCGATGGATTTGAATTATGATGGTTTAATGATTGAAACTCATAACGATCCAGAAAATGCTTGGAGTGATGCCGAACAACAAGTAACGCCTCAAAATTTAAAGCAAATAATTAAAGATTTAGTTATCAGAAAAGTAGCTGTTGATGAAGTAGATTTCAATTTTGACTTGGAAAAGTTAAGATCAAAAATTGACATCACCGATTCCAAAATACTAGAATTATTAGGAAACAGAATGAAAGTTGCCGAAGAAATTGGTTCAATAAAAAAGGCCAAGAATGTATCGGTATTGCAAAATAAAAGATGGGCAGAAATACTTAAAAAAATGGTCGCTGACGGAGAAGAAAAAGGATTAAGCGAAGAATTTATCTTAAAATTATTTAAGGCAATACATCTAGAAAGCATTAGTCACCAGGAAAAAATAATGAATGGTTAGGTTATAATTTGTTTGAAATGCAGATTTAAAACAAGACTAATTAATAAATTAGCTCCCTTTTTTTGTTAAGTGAAAATCTAAAATCTAAAATCTAAAATCGTAAATTTGCCAAATGACAGGACTTGTTTATAAATCTACTGGTAGTTGGTACACTGTAAAATCAGAAAATGGTGATTTTATTGAATGTCGTATGAAAGGTAAATTCCGAATTAAAGGTATTAAAAGCACCAATCCAATTGCGGTGGGAGATTGCGTAGATTTTGAACTAGAAGAAACTTCGGACACGGTTACAGGAACGATTTACAACATACACGAAAGAAAGAATTATATCGTTCGAAAATCAGTGAATTTATCGCATCAAATGCACATTATCGCATCTAATATTGATCGTGTTTTTCTTTTAATTACCATTAATAATCCTCCTACAACCACGAATTTTATCGATCGTTTTTTAGTTACTGCAGAAGCCTACGGAATTGAAACAGTGTTGGTTTTTAACAAGATTGATACATTTGACGAAGCAACATTAGACGAACAGCTATACCTGCAGCACATTTATCAAGAAATTGGATACCAATGTTTGCGAGTTTCCTCAACAGAAATGAAAGGAATTGACCCGTTAAAAGCACTAATGATTGGAAAAGTGAGCATGTTTTCTGGGCATTCTGGTGTTGGAAAATCTACGTTGGTAAATGCGTTAGAGCCGAATTTACAATTAAAAACGAAAGTTATTTCTGAGCAAAGCATGCAGGGGCAACACACCACAACATTTGCAGAAATGTACGATTTAAGTTTCGATGCTAGAATTATAGACACCCCAGGAATCAAAGGATTTGGGATTGTGGATATGGAAAAAGAAGAAATTAGCGGTTATTTTCCCGAATTTTTCAAATTAAAAGACCAATGTAAATTCAATAATTGTTTGCATAAAGACGAACCCCATTGTGCTATAAAAAAGGCGCTCGAAGAGGATAAAATTTCATGGACTCGTTATAAAAGCTACCTTAAAATCTTAGAAGGTGACGAGGAAAATTTCCGAACGGATATATATAATGAAGATAGAATTGCAAGTGATGAAACAAGGAATAAGTAATTAATTAAGAGTTATTTAAAAATAATAATTTTAAAATTTTGTCATTCTGACCAAGGAAGAATCTCATAATAATACAAACCAATTAATATGAAAGCAGTTTTACAACGTGTATCAAAAGCATCGGTTGAAATAAACAGTAACATAGTAGCAAATATTAATTTTGGAATATTAATTTTAATTGGAATTGAAGACGATGATTCCCAAGAGGACATCAATTGGCTTAGCCAAAAAATAATCAACCTTCGAATTTTTGGTGATGAAAATGAAGTCATGAATTTATCTGTAAAAGACATTCAAGGTGAAATTATTATTGTAAGTCAATTTACTTTGCATGCCAGCACTAAAAAGGGAAATCGCCCATCCTATATCAAAGCTTCAAAACCCGAAATCGCTGTTCCTTTGTACGAAAAATTCGTTCAAAAGATGGAATTGGAATTGGGGAAGAAAATTCAAACCGGAAAATTTGGGGCTGATATGAAAGTGGCATTGGTAAACGACGGACCTGTTACAATAATTATTGATAGTAAAAATAGAGAATAGTATGAAAAAATTCAATCTAAAAAGATTTATAATTGAGATGCTAATTTACGCTGTAGTTTTTGGTGTATTTATGTATTTTGCTGAGTATAAAGATGTACAAAAATCCGTAACAATAGGTGTTTTTTATGGGTTTTTTATGTCGATTTTTTATTCATTTTTACTGCCAAAATTACAAAAAAAGAAATAATGAACCTAAAAAATTCCCAACTAGAAGTTGACAATTGGATCAAAGAACATGGAGTTCGATACTTTAACGAACTTACAAATATGGCCCAACTTACTGAAGAAGTAGGTGAAGTGGCTCGGATTATTGCTCGTAGATATGGAGAACAATCCGAGAAAGAATCAGACAAAAACAAAGATTTAGGGGAAGAATTAGCCGATGTTATTTTTGTTGTTCTTTGTCTAGCAAATCAAACAGGAATTGACATGCAAGCCGCTTTTGATAAAAAAATAGATCTAAAGTCTATTCGTGATAAAGACCGTCATCATGACAATGAAAAATTAAAATAATGAATGTAAGGCTTAACGCAAAAGAGATAAATCTAAATTCAAAAATCAATATCACGGGATCCAAATCGGAAACCAATAGATTATTGTTGCTAAAAGCCCTTTATCCAAATATCATTATTGAAAATACTTCTAATTCTGATGATTCAGAAGTTATGAATGCCGCATTGACAAACATTAACAATACAGTTGACGTTCACCACGCTGGAACGGCCATGCGTTTTTTAACAGCCTATTTTGCATCAAAGGAAAATTCAAATGTGGTTCTAACTGGGTCTTCAAGAATGAAAGAACGTCCAATTAAGATTTTGGTTGAAGCGTTAAAACAACTCGGTGCAAAAATTGAATATCTTGAAAACGACGGTTTTCCTCCAATTAAAATCAAAGGTCAAAAACTCACCGCTTCCAAGGTTTCGCTTCAGGCAAATGTGAGTAGCCAATACATTTCTGCGCTTTTATTAATTGCGCCAAGTCTTCAAAATGGCTTGGAATTGGAATTAATAGGAGAAATTACTTCCATTCCATATATCAAAATGACCTTGAATTTACTTCAAGAAATTGGCGTTGAAACCTCATTTATTGGTAACATAATAGTTGTAAAACCCAAAACTCAAAACTCAAAACCTAAAACCCAAACCGTTGAATCCGATTGGAGTTCGGCCTCCTATTATTATTCGATACTTGCACTTTCAAAAGTAGGAACGCAAATTGTACTTTCCAGTTTTAAAGAAAATAGTTTGCAAGGCGATGCTATTTTGGCTACAATTTATCAGCAAATGGGCATTGAAACCCATTTTGAGGAAGGAAATATTACCCTGATTAAAAATTCAAATCCTATAAACCAAAATATAAAGATAGACTTAAATAACGCTCCTGATATTGCTCAAACAATAGCTGTGACTGCTTTTGGATTAGGAATTGGATGTCAATTAACGGGTTTGCACACCCTAAAAATCAAGGAAACAGATCGTCTAAAAGCATTGAAAAAAGAGCTGTCAAAATTGGGTGCCGCTATTTCAGTTACTAATGAAAGTTTGCAAATAGAACCTTCAAATTCAATTCGTCCGGATCAGATTATAGCAACTTATAATGATCATAGAATGGCAATGGCTTTTGCGCCTTTAGCATTGAAAACAAATATTAATATAGAAAATGCAGAAGTGGTTTCTAAATCCTACCCCGATTTTTGGAATGATTTAATAAAATTAGGCTTTGAAATCTCTTAATAAACCCATAATTCATTGGTTTAAAAGGTACTTTTCTTCTTCCTCTTCTTTGGAGAGGGTTGGGGTGAGGAAAAATAAACCCCAAAACACTTGACAACCCCTGTCTCACAATCGTATATTTGCACACGATTTTGAATTAGACACAAAATCCATAACTTATAATTTATCTTAAATGAAATTATCACATTTTCAATTCAATTTACCAAAAGAACTATTAGCAGAATTTCCCGCAGAAAACAGAGACGAATCTCGATTAATGGTTATTAACCGTGAAAAGAAAACAATTGAACACAAAATGTTTAAAGATGTTATCGATTATTTTGATGATGGGGATGTAATGATTCTGAACAATACCAAAGTTTTCCCAGCTCGATTATACGGAAATAAAGAAAAAACAGGAGCTAGAATTGAAGTTTTCTTATTAAGAGAATTGAATGCAGAACAACGCCTTTGGGATGTTTTGGTTGATCCTGCTCGTAAAATCAGAATTGGAAATAAATTGTATTTTGGAGACGATGATTTATTAGTTGCGGAGGTAATTGACAACACCACTTCTCGTGGAAGAACCTTGCGTTTCCTTTTTGACGGGCCTTACGATGAATTCCGTAAAAAATTGACTGATTTAGGAGAAACGCCAATTCCAAAATATATTAATAGAGAAGTAACTCCTGAAGATGCAGAGCGTTACCAAACAATTTATGCTAAAGAGGAAGGAGCTGTAGCTGCTCCAACTGCAGGATTGCACTTTTCTAAACACCTTTTGAAAAAATTAGAAATCAAAGGAGTTCGATTTGCTGAAGTAACTTTGCACGTAGGCTTAGGGACTTTTAATCCAGTAGAAGTAGAAGATTTATCGAAACATAAAATGGATTCTGAGGAGTTAAAAATCTCTCAAGAAGCTTGTGATATTGTCAATTCTGCTAAAGTAGCTAAAAAACGTATTTGTGCGGTTGGAACAACCTCAATGCGCGCTATTGAAAGTGCTGTTTCTTCTCAAAGAACCCTAAACACTTTCGATGGCTGGACTAATAAATTCATTTTTCCTCCACACGACTTTAGTATTGCCAATTGTATGATTACTAATTTTCATACTCCAAAATCAACATTATTAATGATGATTTCCGCATTTTGTGGTCACGATTTAATGAAAGAGGCCTATGAAATTGCGATTAAAGAAAACTATAAATTTTATTCTTACGGTGATGCCATGTTAATCATCTAAATAAATTTAAAATAGAGTATTAATCTCGTCTGAAAAAGACGAGATTTTTTATTTACAGCTATTTATTGCTATTTATTCTGACAAGAAATTCTATATTTTTTTCTTATTTTTACCATTATTAAATCTGAATTTATGACATTCCAAAATAACATAGAATTTGCCAAAGAACTAGATTCTCATGACCATTTAAAAGAATATAGAAAAGAGTTTTATTTCCCTAAAGTTAATGGCAAACAGGCAATATATTTTACAGGTAATTCACTTGGGCTGATGTCTACAAGAGCAAAAAAATATGTAGATGATATAATGAACGATTGGCAAAATCTTGCTATTGAAGGGTATTTTTATGCAGAAAAACCTTGGTTGGATTACCATGAGCGTTTTGCAAAACCTTTGAGTAATATTGTTGGGGCATTACCTTCTGAAGTCACGGTGATGAATACCTTGACCGTGAATCTTCATTTATTAATGGTTTCCTTTTATAAACCGCAGCCTAAAAAATTTAAAATTATTTGCGAAGCAAAAGCTTTTCCAAGTGATCAATATATGATGCAAAGCCAAGTGCAATTTCATGGTTATAATCCTGATGAAGCCATTGTGGAAATTTATCGTAGAGAAGGGGAGCACAATCTTCGATTGGAAGATATTTTAGCCAAAATAGAAGAAGTAGGGGATGAATTGGCGCTGGTTTTAATAGGAGGTTTAAATTATTACACCGGGCAGGTTTTTGATATGAAAACGATTACCGAAGCGGGTCATAAAGTTGGGGCTTATGTGGGTTGGGATTTAGCGCATGCCGCAGGAAATATCAAATTGGAATTACACGAATGGGATGTAGATTTTGCTTGTTGGTGCAGTTACAAATACATGAATTCAGGCCCAGGAAATGCTTCGGGTTGTTTTATTCATGAAAAACACCATAACAACATGAATCTTAACCGTTTTGCTGGTTGGTGGGGACATAATAAAGAAAGACGCTTTAAAATGGAGCCAAAATTTGATCCTGTTCGCGGAGCCAATGGTTGGCAAGTTAGTTGTTTACCGGTACTTTCCCTTGCACCTTATTTAGCTTCAGTAGAAATGTTTGACGAAATCGGAATGGACGCCATAATTGAAAAAAGAAACAAAATAACCTCTTATTTAGAATTTATAATACAAGAAATTGCTAACGAAGTAAAAGGTTCATTTGAGATAATTACACCAGCTGATACTAATGAACGCGGAAGTCAATTATCTGTTTTACTTCATGGCGAAGGCAGGGAGTTATTTGACTATTTGATGGCAAATGGCGTAATTGTAGATTGGAGGGAACCAAACGTAATCCGATTTGCGCCAGCACCTTTATATTGTTCTTTTGAAGACATGTATGAATTTGGTCAAATATTAAAAAGAGGAATTTTAAATAAATAGATACTTCGTGATACAACTATTCCGAAAAGCGCCCATGGGCGATTTAGAGGAACAATTTTTTCACAAAGCGCTCAAATAAAAAACCTGATTGTTAATTCAAGCAGGTTTTTTTTGTAAAACGCCATTATGAAATTTACAATTTTAATTTTTATTTTTATAGTACCCCCTAAATTTTAGGGGGTATATTTTTAAATTTAATAAAAATTACTAATTTTTTTATTTTTTTTATGGGGGTATAAAATGATTTAATACATTTATTGAGAATTTAAATCAAAAACAATGAGAAAAATTATTTTAAGTGTGATCCTCATCACAATTTTGGTACTATCCATTTTTTCAATTTATTTATTACCAGAAACTACCGTTTTAGGAGCGCATGTTGTTCCCCTAAAATTAGATACAGGAGATACTGCTTGGATGCTTGTTGCAACCGGTTTGGTTTTATTAATGACTCCTGGATTGGGCTTCTTTTATGGTGGAATGGTTGGAAAAAAGAATGTAATCAGTACCGTATTACAAAGTTTTATGGCCATGGTAATTGTAACCGTAGTATGGGTTGTGGTTGGATTTGGGTTGTGCTTCGGACCTTCGATAGATGGTTTAATTGGTGACCCAACATCAAATTTATTTTTTAACGGCGTGAGTGCTAATTCTGCTTGGGAATTAGCGCCAACAATACCCTTTATTTTATTTGCTTTATTCCAAGCAAAATTCGCAATTATAACCCCTGCATTAATAACTGGTGCTTTTGCCGAGAGAGTTCGTTTTTGGGCCTACTTACTATTTATGGTATTATTTATTTTATTTGTATATGCTCCTTTATGTCATATGACTTGGCATCCTGATGGTTTATTTTTTGGATGGGGAGTACTAGATTTTGCAGGTGGAACAGTGGTACACATGAGTGCTGGATGGGCCGCATTAGCAGGAGCGATATTCTTAGGAAAAAGAAAAGTTCAAAAAGCAAATCCTGCTCGTATTACTTATGTATTATTAGGAACAGGATTATTATGGTTCGGTTGGTTCGGTTTCAATGCCGGTTCAGCAGTTGGTGCTAGTGGTCTTGCTGCTCAAGCTCTTGGAACTACAACAGTTGCTGCAGCTGCAGCGGCAATGGGTTGGGTGTTTTTAGATAAAATTCTTGGACACAAACCAACAGCTATGGGAGCGTGTATCGGAGCTGTTGTAGGTTTAGTAGCTATAACTCCTGCTGCCGGCTTTGTTACTATTCCCTCAGCATTAGCAATTGGTTTAATAGCTAGTGTAGTTAGTAATTTAGTGGTATCAAGATTCCCTAAAGGCAAAGTGGACGACGCTCTAGACGTATTTGCATGTCACGGAGTAGGAGGAATGGTAGGGATGCTTTTAACCGGAGTATTTGCTTCAAAATCGGTAAATGCTATTGTTGGAGACAATCAAGGATTGATTTATGGCGACGCAACTTTATTTTTAATCCAATTAAAAGCACTTGTACTTGTTTCTGTCTTCGCCTTCGCCGTTTCTTATGCTTTATTTTACATTGTAAATAAAATTACACCACTTCGAGTAAGCGAAGATAAGGAAGAGCTAGGCTTGGACATCTCTCAACATGGAGAACACCTTTAATTAAATACAATAAATTTTTATTGGTCTTTTATTCGGAACAAATTTTCAAAAAAAATTGAGAATTTGTTCTGGACTGGGATTTCTATTTTCAATTTTTAACCACTAACACAAACATAACATGAAAAAAAGTATCATCATTTTAGCATTGGCTTTAAGCGCAACACTTACATTTAGTCAAGACAAACCCTTAGAAATTTCAGGATCGGCAGATTTGTATTACAAATATGATTTTTCTAAAACAGCCAACATTCCAACAAGCTTTGCTTCCGATCAAAATTCAGTATCATTAGGAATGGTTGATATTGTACTAAAGAAAAAAACAGGAAAAACTTCCTTTGTTGCGGAGATTTCTTTTGGTCCAAGAGGCGCCGGACAATCAATTCCTGATGTAAATAGTCAATCGTACCACATTCAAAATTTATATGCAACTTATGAAGCCTCAGAGAAACTGACTTTAACAGCGGGTTATATGAGTACATTTATAGGTTATGAAGTAATTTCTCCGGTATCTAATTTTCATTATTCTACTTCTTATTTGTTTACTAATGGACCATTTCAAAATGGTGGAGTGAAAGCAAATTATACTTTTTCCAAAAAAGTAGGTTTAATGGTCGGATTGTTTAACGACCAATGGAATGCCTACCAAGCCAATTCATCACTAGGATTAAATGCCGTTGGTGCTCAATTATCATTATCTCCTTCAGAGAAATTAACTGCGTATGTTAATTATTTAAGTGGATCAGCAAGTGGTAAAATTCTAGACCTTACGGCAAATTATCAAATGACTGATAAATTTAAATTAGGTCTAAACGCTGCCGATTACAAAGGAATTTATGACAATACAGGTTTTTCAGGAGTTGCTTTGTATCCATCGTATAAAATCAAAGATAATTTTAGCTTAGGATTGCGTGCAGAATCTATCAAATCAAAAAGTACGGATACTTCTTATACAGCATTTACATTAACCGGAAATATAAAATCAGGAGGTTTAACTTTTATTCCTGAAGTGAGACTTGACAATGCCTCGGAAAAAGTTTTTGCTAATGCAAATTTAGCTCCTACTAAATCAGCAGCACAAGTTTGCCTTGCTGTGGTTTATGGATTCTAGAAACCACAGTTTGAATCATTTTTTTATTTTTAAGGCCCGATTAATTCGGGTCTTTTTTTTGATTTAACTTATGAAATTGCTATTTTAACATAATATTAAATGGAATTACCGTTATAAATAGTACTTTAGTTAATCTCTGTAAAACTTTGTGTATCTAAGTGAAATAGCAATTTAACAAAATGCATAAAATACACTTGAAATTTAAATTAAACCATCCATGTTTTTTAGATATCTATTTGTTTTTTTAGTTCTCTTCAGCTGCCAAAAAACAATGGCGCAGGACACAACAAAAACAAAAGAAGAAACTAAAAAATACACTAAAATTCAAGTGTATTCCAACAAGCATAAATTCACGAAATTTCTTTACAAAATGATTTTCGAGCCGGTCTATAAACCAGTTATAAATACGAAATCCTTTAGCAAAATAAAAAAATTGAATTATGCTGCTATAGAAGGTAAAATTATTCGAAATATTAAAATAAACTCCTTTGATCCATTTGGTTATTATCTGAATGACAGTACTCAAACCCCGAAAAATAGCTTCTTAAAAGCAGGTAATTCTTTGCATATAAAAACCAAAAAATTTGCTATTAAAAATTTGCTTTTAATCAGGGAAAGCCAACCCTTAGATTCCCTTTTAGTCAAAGAATCAGCCCGTTTAATTAGAAGCCAAGGTTATGTAAGCGAGCTATTATTAGAAGCCAAATTAGTTTCTAAAGATTCGGTGGATTTGTCCATTCGAATATTAGATTCCTGGAGCGCTGTTCCTCAATTTGATATTACCAGCAATAAATCGACTTTTTCATTGAATGAAAAGAATTTTTTTGGATTAGGACACGAATTTTATAATTCTTATTCCAAAAATTTCATTGGAATTCATGACGGATTTAGCAGCAGTTACATCATTCCAAATTTTAAAAACACATTTGTAAAAACTTCCTTCGCGTATTCGATTGATTTTGATCAAAATTATACCAAATCGGTTAGCATTGAAAGGCCTTTTTATTCTACGTTTACAAAATGGGCTGCCGGTTTTTCCTTGAGCCAAGTTTATGGAAGTCAAATTACATTTACTCCAACTCAAGCCATCGAACTTCAACGTTATAAAGCAGATTTCCAGGATTATTGGGCGGGACATTCAGTGAGATTATTTAAAGGAAATTCAGAATTCGAACGTAGCACTAATTTCTTTGCAACTACAAGATTTTACAATAAGAATTTTATTGAAAATCCAATAATTATCAACGATATTCTTGGAACTTACGCCAATGAAAAGTTATACATAGCAAGTATAGGAATCGCTTCAAGAAAGTACATTCAGGATAAATATATTTTCAATTTTAATATAGTCGAAGATATTGCTTCCGGTTTTATTTACACTTTGACTGCTGGATTTCAAAATAAAAATAACATAAACAGAACCTATATTGGAGGGAAAGCGGCGCTCGGAAATTTATTTAAATTTGGTTATCTTGGAACTAATTTTGAATACGGAACCTACATTAATAATGGAATAATTGAAGAGAGTGCCGCTGTTTTTAAAGCTATTTATTTTACTAATTTAAAGGAGATTGGCACTTGGAAATTCCGACAATTCATCAACCCCGAAGTGGTTATAGGGATGAATAGACCGAATGTTCTTTCTGATAGAATCACACTTAATGGATATTCTGGAATTAATGGTTTTAACAGCCAGTCCCTTTTTGGAACTAAAAAACTATTAATCAGTTTTCAAACGCAAGGATATTCGCCTTGGAAAGTTACAGGATTTCGGTTGAACCCCTATTTTAGATATACTATGGGATTAATTGGCGATGATAATAGAAGTTTGTTTTCAAGTAAAGTCTATTCTCAAATTGGGGTAGGAGTGATAATAAGTAACGATTATTTGGTATTTAAATCCTTTCAATTTTCGTTTTCCTATTATCCTAATTTACCAATTGATGGAGGTTCGATTTACAAAACAAATGCCATTAACACGTCTGATTTTGGACTAGAAAATTTCGGAATCTTAAAACCTGAATTGGTAAAATACCAATAATTATTTTAATATTATTTTCTTCAACCTAATTAATTTTAACAACCTCAAAATGAAAAAAAAAGACAAACTTTCAAGGTTTGTCTTTTTTTTGTGGAATCGCCGGGAATCGAACCCGGGTCCAAACAAGCAACTAAAAAACTTTCTACACGCTTATTTCCTGATTGAATTTTCGATGTTGTGTTTGACCAGAAACAGTCGCACAACACTTATCTTCTTAATTTTCGAAATCCACCCGAAGCGCATGAAAATCTAGGTTTAAATTTACGATTCCCCTTTATCGACCGCTATAAACCAGAGCTTTCGTGGAGAATCCTGCTTTCCGCGCCTTGCGCGGACGAGGCTAATCTTACTATAATTCAGATTATGCAGCAAGAGCGTAGTTTCCTTCGCCGTGTATGTGTTTTGAAACCTTTTATTAACGAGAATTGTCCCAGTTCTCGACGTGCTTACTTTTCAATTCGACTTGCTGTCAAAACCAGTCGACCCCAAATAGATCTGCAAATATAGCACTTATTGAGTTAGCAGTTATGATTTAAGAATTTAGATATAAGAAACAAGATAATAGACGAAAAGAGGAAATCTTTTCAATTCGGGTAAATTTGTTAATCATCTTGATTTTTTATCTATTTTCTATGGGTCTAATATCTTTATTCACCAAATTCATCCTCCACTTTAAAAGGATAGTCTCCAAATAAAGCGGCTAATTTCTTAACGTTATAAACGCTTTTCATTGATTTATTTGTCAGTGCAATTATGGTTACATTTTCCTTTATCAAAGTTACATAGGATGACATATTTCCATGCCACCATCCGTTATGAAAATAAAATTTTTGTCCAGTTTCAAAATTTATCATACGAATTCCCAGACCATAATTTTTCTGACCTTTGTGTTCGTTACTGTAACCTTTATATATTTTACTTCGCAATTCTGGCATTAAAAAATACTTTGAATTTCTAGCCATATCAAGTTTTAATAGGTCTTTAGGAGTGGAATATATATTCTTATCTCCATAAATGGCGTCCAGATATTCACAAGCTATTTGGGTGCCATTTACTTTATAGGAAGGAGTAACTGCATTTTTATCTTTTTTATAGTCAAAAACAAAAGTGTGTTTCATACCTAAGGGGTCAAAAATCATTGATTTCATGGCCTCAGGGTAGTTTTTTCCAGTTGCCTTTTCTATAATTAAAGCCAACATCGCATAATTGGTATTGCAATATTGAAATTTAGTATTGGTTTTACTTTCCAAGCTTATTTTCTTATTTATCATCACATTTAAAACGTCTTGATTATTCATAATTTTATGATTGTCCCAAATCGCTTTATCATTAGTAAAATAGGCGTAATTTCGCATTCCACTTCGATGACTTAGCAAGTTTTTAATGGTAACTTCAGGATAGGGAAATCCCTTTAAAAGGGAAGTTACTTTTTGGTCTAATTCGATTTCACCGGCATTAATTAATTTTAAAATTGCTGTTGCCGTAAGAACTTTGCTAACCGATGCAATGTGAATAGGAGTTTCACTTGTAATAGGAGTTTTCTTCCGCATATCACTAAATCCAGAGTAATTTTCATAGATTATTTGACCGTCTTTTGCAACTAAAAAACTAATATTGTTATTTTTTGAAGGCCAATTTTTATTAAAAAAATGATCAATTTTATTTTTTTTTGAACCGATATAAGATGCAGTCAATTTAGGAAAAATGGAATCTGAAGGCTTCATTTCCAATGATAAAATGGATTCGCGGTTGGGATCATAGTTTTTACAAGAAAAAAATACAAAAAAGTAAAAAAAAAGTAAAATATAAAACAGCCGCTTTTTAGGTGTCATTAGATCAGGAAAAAAACAAATATATAGGAAAGTAATGTATTTTCAAACCCTAATTTATTCCAATAAGATTAAAAAAATCAGCTCAAAACATAAGAGGTTGTTTATCAATAATAAACGATATTATTTTTATTAAAATAAATTTTGACATCCATTCGCTTAAGCTTACTTTTGAATGAAAATTAAAGAAATTAAAGAATGAAATTCGGAATCATAAAAGAAAGAAAAAATCCGCCAGATAGAAGAGTTGTTTTTTCTCCTGAAGAATTGATCCAATTGAAAAATCAGTTTCCAAAAGCAGAAATACAAGTTGAAAGTTCCGATATTCGAATTTTTACGGATGAACATTATTCCAACTTAGGAATAAATGTTTCAAATGACATGACCGATTGCGATGTATTATTTGGAGTTAAAGAAGTTCCGGTAGACGCTTTAATCCCCAATAAAAAATATTTCTTTTTTTCTCATACCATAAAAAAACAACCCTACAATAGAAAACTATTACAAGCACTGATAGAAAAAAATATTGATTTCTATGATCATGAAACCATTGTTGATGCTAAATATAATCGGTTAATCGGTTTCGGGAGATATGCAGGAATTGTTGGAACTTACAATGCATTTAGAGCGTTTGGAATCAAATTTGGTTTATTTACTATTCCAAAAGCGGAAACCCTTTCAGGAAAAGAAGATTTAGTTGCCAAATTGAAAAGACCAGTTTTGCCTCCAATTAAAGTGGTTTTGACAGGTTTCGGAAAAGTTGGAAATGGCGCTAAAGAAATTCTTGATGCTATGAAAATGAAGGAAGTTACTGTGGAGAATTTTCTTACTAAAAAATATTCAGAACCGGTTTATGTTCAAATTGATGTCTTAGATTATAATAAGCGCAAAGACGGAAAATTATCAGGAAAAAAGGATTTTTATTCTAATCCTACCGAATACACTTCTGATTTTGAAAGATTTACAAAAGTGTCTGATATTTTTATTGCAGGGCATTTTTATGGAAATGACGCTCCTTTTATATTAACCCAAGAAATGCTTAAAGCTAACGATTGTTCCATTAAAGTAGTTGCCGATGTTTCCTGTGATGTTAATGGGCCAATAGCTTGTACTATAAAAGCATCAACCATTGCCGAACCGTTTTTTGGTTATTTACCAGGCGAACATAAAGAAGTGGATGTATTTCATCCAGCCGCAATTGTAGTCATGTCTGTAGATAATTTACCCTGCGAATTGCCCAAAGATGCAAGTGAAGGTTTTGGAGAACTATTTATGAAGCATGTAATCCCCGCTTTTTTCAATGGCGATAAAGACGGAATTCTTGAAAGAGCTAAAATGACCGAAAACGGAAAACTTACCCAAAGATTCCAGTATTTACAAGATTTTGTAGACGGAAAATAAGCCGATTTGTACCCTCAAAAACTCAGAAATAAATTTTGTTTTAAAAATTTATTATATAAATATTTTATAATCTTTTTTTATAAATGTATATTTAGCGAATATTAGTATTTAGTTTTATCGCTTAATTAATTTTACTGTAATGATAAATCAAAAGATTTATCATTACAACCAACTTTAAAAAAAATTTTATGAATTCAGAAAATGTTCAAACCAAATGGGGACAGTTTATTCCCTTAGTAACCGTTTTTTTCTTTTGGGGATTTGTTGCTGCCAGTAACGACATCCTTATTCCAGTATTTAAAAAAGCCTTCGATTTAACTCAAGGTCAAAGCCAGTTAGTTTCATTGGCATTTTACATTGCCTACACTGTAGGATCTCTTATTTACATGGGAATTTCACTTTTGATGAAAGAAGATATTGTAAACAAAATAGGATATAAAAATGGTCTTGCGCTAGGACTAGGAATATCAGCTTTAGGAACTTTACTGTTTTATCCAGCTGCAAATACGGGTTCATTCACATTAATGTTGTCTGGATTATTCATTGTAGCTTTAGGATTTTCATTGCAGCAAACCGTAGCAAATCCACTAGCAATTGCCATGGGGCCAATTACAACTGGTTCGCAAAGATTGACATTGGCGGGGGGGATAAATAATTTTGGAACCACCATTGGACCATTGGTAGTAAGTTTTGCCATTTTTGGATCAAGTGCTGCTGGAGTTGACACTGAAATGAGCATAGAAAGTGTAAAAATTCCCTATTTAGTTTTAGGTTTGGCATTTTTATTAGTAGCCATCTTATTGAAGTTTTCTTCTATTCCAGATAAACCAGAAGCCGTAGTTGAAGTAGAAAACGAGGTAAATTCATCAAGAAGTTCCGCATTAAAATACCCACAATTAATCATGGGAATGATTGCAATTTTCGTTTACGTAGGGGTAGAAGTTTCTACCGCAAGTAATCTTCCAGCTTATATGGAATCAAAATTAGGGTTCTTAACACAAGATATCGCTCCCTATATTTCATTGTATTGGGCGAGTTTGATGATTGGTCGTTGGACAGGAGCGGTTGGGGCTTTTACTGATGATATGAACTTACAAAAAGTATTAAAATTCTTAGCTCCTTATTTGGCTTTCGGAGTATTTTTATTAGTGAATGCTATTGCAAAACACGACTTAACACCATTTTATGTTTACGGTTTAATCATTCTAGTATTAATAGCTGCCGATATTTTAAGTAAAGGAAATCCTGCTAGAATGCTACTATTATTTTCTATCTTGGGAATTGTAGCTTTAGGTATTGGGATGACAACATCAGGAATGACCAGTGTTTACGCGTTTACAAGTGTAGGTTTATTCTGTAGTACTTTATGGCCGTGTATCTTTACATTAGCCATTAGCGGATTAGGAAAAAATACCAGTCAAGGAAGTAGCTTTTTAATTATGATGATTATGGGTGGTGGAATTGTAAGCTGGTTACAAGGTTATATTTCTGAAAGCATCGGTATTCAAAGTAGCTATATTGTGGGAGTTTTATGTTTTGCTTATTTAGCTTTTTATGCTTGGAAAGTAAGTGGAATATTGAAAAACCAAGGAATTGATTTTGACAAACCGGTTTCTGGAGCTCATTAACAAAATCACTCAATTTATATTAAAAGGATTTGTATTTTTGCAAATCCTTTTTATTTATAAAAATTTCAATTATGAAAAATATACTTTACACCTTTCTCCTTTTTTCTATAGTCTCTTTTGCACAAAGCAGCGATGAAATCAAGTTCAAAGAAATATATAAATCAGCATTGACCAATTCCAAATGTTACTCTTGGTTGGACGATTTGTCGAATAAAGTGGGTGCTCGATTATCAGGTTCAATTGGTGCTCAAAAAGGAGTAGAATACACCAAAGCGCAATTGGAAACTTTGGGATTAGACCGAGTTTATCTTCAAGAAGTAATGG
>JARXAC010000012.1:0-15828 GCA_029866065.1 Flavobacterium sp. | reverse complement strand
ACCCATGATAATAAAATTAAAACTTTTAAAACGCTATTTTTCATTGGTAAGAATTGAAAAATTCAATTATTTTTTAAACTTTAAATATTCCCCTTTAAAATTCTGATTCAGAATATTCATTTCTATAAATTCTCCTTTTGAATTTGGGACCACTTCTATGGCTGCTTTTCCATTTGACATTTTTATAGATTCACTTCCTGTTGGAGTTCCTTGATTTTTCATCGTTTCACCACCTGACAAACATTGAAAATAAACACGATCTTCATAATCTAGACATCGCATATTGTTTTTATCAACTGCAATTGCGGTTACTAAATAATTGCCGTTCTTCATTTTCTCAGCTGATAATTTCAATCCATCAGCAGCGCCATTTTTAACATACCTGTAATTGACATCGATAGTATCATTTACTTTTTTACCCTCTTTGGTAATCCCAACAGCAACAAAATTATTTTTACCGTCAGCAAAATTTACGTCCCAAGTCAGTCCACATGCTGGATAAGCAGTAATATCTCGGTTTTTAATACCCAGAGAAACACCATTTAAAAACAACTCCACTTTCGGACAGTTACTAAAAACACAAATTGTTCTCGGAGTATTTTTTGGCCCTTGACGTTCTGTCCAAGTGTGTGATTCTATGTATGCAAATGGCTTTTCACTCCAATAACTTTTAAATACGTAATAGGCATCTTTAGGATTTCCATTTCTGTCAACCAACCCTTTCTGATTCATATATGGGATGTCATCTTCTGGTCGTAATGGGGTTGCAAAATCTTTAAAAGCCCATTGCATATTTCCTACAAATGTTGGATCGTTTTCAGAAATATGTAAGTGCCAATCAAATAAATCAACAATATAATTTTCACTCCAATCCCCTATTTGGGCAATATTCGCCACTTTTGTTTGAACAATTGCTTCTTCCCAACCTTCAGATTTTATAATTCCTTCACCATTAATTGGGTTTTCAGAATGTCTTCCTACGTGGCTGTCTCCGCCATATTCGGCATGGATAAAATGTTTGTAATCTAATTTATATTTGTCAATTGCTTTTTTATAACTTTTATAACTTCCAGAATACCAACCCGACCAAATTGAAGGGGAGAAAACGTCAACAATTTTTGAACCTTCTTCATATTTACGAATCACCGTTTTACGCGTAGGATCCAATTTATGAGCCATGTCATTCAATTCCCTCAAAAACGAAGTCATTTTTGCGGTATTGTCTCCATCAGGAAAATCAGGTAACCAACCCATTTCGTTTCCTAAAGACCATAAAATAATTGAAGGATGATTGTAATTTTGATTGATGATTTCAACCAACATATTTTTTGAATTCGTTTGCCATTCTGCATTTCCAATTCCGCCACGACACCATGGCAATTCGTCCCAAACTAATAATCCTAATTCATCACACGCTTTATAAACTTCAGGATCTTGAGGATAATGCGCCAGTCTAACAAAATTAGCTCCCATTTCTTTAATCAACTCAAAATCTTTTCGGTGTTGCTCATTCGACATTGCCGCTCCTACTCCAGCCAATTCTTCATGACGGTGCGTTCCACGAATTAATACTCTTTTTCCATTTAGATAAAATGGTCCGTTGTCTTTAAATTCAAACCATCTAAAACCTACATTATCTTCAATTTTGTCTTTTTGAATTCCTTTTTCTAATAATGAAACTGAAACAGAATATAAATTTGGTTTATTAACGTCCCATAATTCAGGATTTTTAATTTCATTAAAATCAATTGATGTAGATTCCCCTGTAATTTTTACTTTTTTAGTAGCAACTACTTTTCCTTTTGGATTGGTTAATTGAGCAGAATATTCTAAATCAGAAACGTTAGTTAGGTTTTTTGTAGTTGCAACAACTTTTAAAGTAGCCGTTTTTTCAGAAACTTGAGGAGTGGTAATTTTAATGTTATCAATATTAGTTTTCGACATGGAAAGCAACCAAACGTCTCTAGTAATTCCTCCAAATATTATAAAATCACTTTTTTGTGATGGAATAATTTCAATATTATAACTGTTATCAACACGAACAAGAATTTCATTATTTCCTTCATGAATAAAATTGGTAATATCAAAAGTAAAACCAATGTAACCTCCGATATGTTCCCCTACTTGTTTTCCATTTACATAAACAGTGGCAGTGATGTTAGCCCCTTCGAAGTATAATTTGTATAATTTATTCGAATCGATAGTTGCAATAGCAACATTTTTTTTAAACCAACTAGCACTTCGTCTGTAACCTGGATGATCATCAGTTGCATCTTCTTTGTTCCATGTATAAGGCAAATTTAAAGCAACCCAATTGGAAGCAGCATTTGCATCTGAAATACTTTTAGTATCATTTTCAAGGTAATTCCACCCTAAATTAATATTGGTTTTCGATCTTTCTAAATTTTGGGATTGACTAGTTAAAAAACTAAATAAAAATAAAAAAGTTAGTACGTTAAGTCGGTTTTGTAAATTAAAATATTTCATAAATAGTTAAAGAGATTGTTTTCTAATAATTACTTCTAAAAAATAATAATCAGCATAATTTATTGGCTGATCAATTTCGTCTTTTTTAGGCCAGTTTCCAGTGCTATGATCTAATAAAAAGGGTACTTTGACAGAATTGTCAAGAAGATATTTATCAGAACTTAGTGAATTTATTACCTTATTTGAGTAATCAAGATAGGATTTATCTTTGGTAAAAGTATACAATTCGATTAATGCCGATGCCATAATCGCTGCTGAAGAAGCATCGCGAGCGGCATTTGGAATACTAGGGTCTTTAAAATCCCAATACGGGATTCCATCTTCTGGCATGTTTACATTGTTGATATAATATTTTGCAGTAGCCTCAGCTTGCTTCAAATATTCCTTATTTTTGGTATATCGGTAGCACATTGTAAAACCATAAACTGCCCAAGAATGACCCCTAGCCCAAGTTGATTCATCATTAAACCCTTGAAATGTAGCTTTTTTTCTAACCCCATTTGAAATGGTATCATAATCCACTACGTGGTAGCAACTGTTGTCTTTTCTGAAGTGATTTTTAAGTGTGGTATTTGCATGTTTGATAGCAATATTTTTAAAAGTTGGATCTCCAGAAATTTTTGATGCTTCAAATAGCAATTCGAGATTCAACATATTATCGATAATGACGGGGTAATCGAAAAGTTCTCTGCTGTGATCCCAAGATCTAATTGCACCAATTTTGGAATTGAATCGGGTAATAAGTGTTTGAGCGCTTTTAACGATAATTTTCTTATACTTTTCTTTATTCTCAAAAGCCAAACCTTTTCCAAAGCTGCTATATACTTTGAAACCCATGTCGTGAGTGGTTCCGTTAAATTTTTCTTTTTCAATAAAAGCGTTCCATACAACTGCTTTTTCTTTGAATTTTTCATCACCAGTTAACTTATATATTTGCCAAAGGGTACCCGGGAAAAATCCGCTAGTCCAATCTTTTGATTTTACTTTTTTGAAAACTCCATTCGAAATATTCACGCTTCTAGGAATGGCAAGCGAGTCAACAGGGAAATCCAAGAGATAGCTAAATCTTGAACTTATATTTCTATTTAATGTTATATCAGTAGATTTATTTTGAGCTAGCGAATTGTGATTCACTGATAAAAATAAACTGATAAAAACTACTATTATTAATTTCTTCATTTAAATTTTCAAATTATAGAAACTACAATTTTATTAATCATAGTTAACTACAGGACATTTAATTCCTAATTTATTCTACAAATATAAAATGTGATTGGATTTAAATAATACAAAATAGGGTATTCAAAAATCCAAAATGGTAATAAAACAATAATATTAGGCAGTATCAGTGTTGTTTGAAAACTTACTTTGATATTGGGAAGGGGTTTCGCCAAATTTCTTCTGGAAGCATTTGCTAAAATATTTAGGATTATTAAACCCTACTTTATAGCTTATTTGAGAAATATTAATTTTGTTTTGTTCCAATAATTGAGCCGCTCTTTTCATTCTGATTTCATGAATAAATTCATTTGGAGTGAAATTAGTCCACGCTTTAATTTTGGTAAACAACATGGTTCTGCTCACACCCAATTCGGCACAAAAGAAAGGAATATCAAATTGTTCGTTAGAAATATTGTCTTCAACCACATTAAATGCTTTCTTTAATAATTGCTCGTCTAGCGAAGAAACTGTAATTTCACTTGGAGTAAAACTATTTACTGAAGAGAATTTTGTTTTTAATCTTTGTTTGGAAGCCAAAAGATTTTTGATTCGCAACTTGAATTCCATTAAATCAAAAGGTTTGCTAATGTAGTCATCAGCACCACTTTCCAATCCTTCAATTTTATAAATCAACGACGATCTAGAAGTTAATAATATTACTGGGATGTGGCTTGTTTTTATATTCTCTTTTATTTTAGCACACAATTCAGTTCCAACCATTTCAGGCATAATTACGTCACTAACAATCAAATCGGGAATAAATTTCAACGCTTTTTTAAGTCCAATTTCACCATTTTCAGCAACAATTACATTATATTCTTTTTTAAGTAGGTTCTTCATGAAAGAGCGAAGCACTTTATGATCTTCAACAATTAAAACCGTTAACTTATCTTCGCTTACTTCAATGTCATTAATGTCTTCCTGATCAATACTTTGAGCGTTTTCTAGTTGGACTTGATATTGCGCAACGTCATCGCTAATTTTAAAGTCTTTGATTATTTCATTTTCTGAAAGATGACTTTTACCCGATTTCATAACCATTTTAAATATTACTCCATTCGAAGTTTTATTAACCACGCTGATACTTCCTTTGTGCAGGTTTACAATATTCTTAACTATAGACAACCCAATTCCGGTTCCTTTATTATAATTCGATTGAACCTCATTATTAGTTGGTATTTCAAAAAACAAATCAAAAATTTTGTCTTCATATTCTTTGGTAATTCCAACACCGTTATCATCTACTTCAATAATAACTTCCTTTTTTTCTTTTCTTATTCTAATTATAATTTCTCCCCCTTTTGGTGTATATCTGAAAGCATTTGAAATTAAATTATAGAAAACACGCTCCAATTTCATTCGGTCAAAATAGATCAAAATTTCATCGTCTGAAGATTCAAATGTATATTTATATCCGCCATCTTTTGCATATTCGGTAAAAGATAAAAAGATTTCTTTGACATATTTAACAATGTTACCTTCAGCAGCTTCTAGTGTAAATTGATTGGTTTCATATTTTCTAAAATCCATCAATCTGTTGATTAATTTCAGCAGATGGTTGGAACTACTTTCAATAACCAATAGTTTTTTATACATTTCATTAGTTCCGTTATAATTTAATAATATTTGTTGTAACGGACCTAAAATTAGAGTTAAAGGCGTTCTAAACTCGTGTGAAATATTGGTAAAAAATTGAAGTTTAGCATTATTATCTTCTTTTCTTCTTTCGCTTTCTCTATATTCTAAAAGTAATTCTTGTCGTAATTTTTCTTTCGATTTTACAATCCATACAAAACCATATAAAGAAGCCCAAATTAACATTAGATAAATTGAAATTGCCCACCAACTTTTCCATGGAGCAGGTTTTACAATAATTTCTAAAGTGGTAGGTATTTCATTCCAAACACCGTCATTATTAGCTCCTTTAACTTCAAATGTATAAGTTCCGGAATTTTGAATTGTGAACGTTGCAAATGTACTTGAGGTAATTGTCCACTCATTATCCAAACCAACTAAGCGATAAGAATATTGATTGTTGGTGGAATTTATAAAGTTTGGAGCCGCAAAATTAATTGTAAAATTGGCTTTGTCGTAACTTAATGTTAGTGATTTTGTATAGGTAATAGATTTTTCAAGAATATCATTTTCATTGGCAACATTTATCGATTTATTAGCAATTTTAAAATCGGTTAATATTACTTGAGGTGAAAATTTATTTACAGGTAGTTTCTTGGTATCAAAATAGGTTATTCCCGATGGTCCTCCATAATAGAATTTGTTGTTTCCAAGTTTTAAAAATGCATTGTCATTAAATTCATTACTTACTAAGCCTTCTTTTTGATCATAAATAAAATTTCTTTTAGTTTTTAAATTGTGCTTGATAATTCCAAAATTGGAACTCATCCACAAATTACCACCGTCATCTTCAGAAATGGAATGAATGGAAGTTACCTCAAAATCATCTTTTTTAATATTGATTTTATTGAAATTAGAACCATTATAAACGTAAAGGCCTTTCGCTTTAGTACCCACCCAAATTTTACCTGATTTATCTTCATAAAGTGACAAAATATCATCTCCAGAAAGCAATTTATTATCGAAAAAATAATGCTTAATTTGGTAGGTATTGTTATCAAAATCACTAAGATTGATAACATTTAAACCACTTTGTGTTCCAATCCATAAATTATCTTTTTTATCAATTAACAAAGTTCTTACACGATTATTAGATAAGAAATTGTCATAATAATTATCATTTCCAATTACTTTATACGTTTTGGAATTGCTGTCATATCGTATCAATCCTTTTCCGAAGGTTCCTATCCATAAAATTCCTTCTTTACGACCTGGTTTTATTACATAAACACCTGATTCTTTTAGGATGTTTTTCAAATTTGGATTAATCAATTCGTTGACAAATCTCTTCGATTTGGTATCGTATGCCGCTATACCTTCTGTAAAAGTTCCAACCCAAAGAATCCCCGAATTGGATAAATACAATGATTTTACATTGTTAACAGTAACTCCATTTATTCTAGAAGTAAATCCTGTTTTGCTATCCAAAACGGTAATTCCACCACCTTCAGTTCCGATATATATAGATCTCGAGTCGGATGCTAAGGAACTTACTACGTCATAACTCAATGCACTAGATCCTGAATTCTGATTTATGTTGGTGAAATTATTATTGGAATCATCCCAAAAACTAATACCATTATAATACGAACCAATCCAAACAGAACCATTTTGGTCAGTAAAAACAGACTTTATTTTACCGAAACTCAATTTTTTATCCGGATTATTATACACTTTTATAACGCTTCCATTATTTTGAATGGTAAACATTCCTTCATAAGTTCCCACCCAAGCAATTCCATTTTTATCGAAATCAATACTTCTAACATCAGAATTAGATAAATTAGATGAATAAGAAACTAATTTATTTGATTTTAGATCTAATTTTAAAAGGCCGTGTTGTTTTGTTGCAACACAAATAGTTCCAAATTTATCTTCTTTAATATCTTGAACGTAAAGGCTTTCATTATTGGAATTATAGAATTGTTTAAACACAAAAGAATCGCCTTTTCGACTCACAAGCTGGCACAGCCCTTTAGCAGTTCCAACCCAAATTGCCCCTTTTTTAGTTTTATAAATGGACAAAACAAAATTATTAGGCAAACTTGAAAAGTTCTTTGAATTGTGAGAAACTGAGGTGAATTTTTGAGTAGATTTATTGAAAATTGACAATCCACCCGATGTGGCAATCCAAATTTCATTATTTATTTCTTTAATATTCCAGACTGTATTATTACACAATGAATTCGTTGAATTACCATGAAAATAATGCTTGAAAACATTAGAAACCGGATTATAAAAATTTAATCCATTATACGTTCCAACCCATAAATTTCCTGACTTATCCCCTTCAATCGAAAGAATATCGTTGTTGCAAATGGATAAAGAGTCTTTGGGATTATTTCTGAAAACGGTAATAGTACTTCCGTCATATCTGTTCAAACCATCACGAGTTCCGAACCACATTTGACCTTGTAAATCTTGATGAATTGCAATAACAGAGCTTTGAGAAAGCCCATTTACTGTAGTAATGTTTTTTAATCTATAAAGGCTAGATTGAGAAAAACATTGTACGGAAAGAAAAATAAAAAGGATATAAAAAAAAGTTTTTTTCATTTTTTATTACAATCAACATAAAAATATGTAGTGAAATTAAAACATATATAGTTGATAAACAAAGAAATTTATTTTAATCGTTTTTTTAATTGATAATAATACAATGAAGGAATTTTTGTCATTGGTTTATTAACAAAATCAATGAATGCGTCGGGACCATATTTTACAGAAAATGGTCTGTTTCCATTCACGCCAATAATTCTAGCAAATGGACCATCTTCCATTCCGTTTAGTTCAATTGGAGAATTAGTAGCGCCGTTCACCTCAACATTGATATTCCAAAAAGTGGAATATGCTCCGTGGGAAGGCTTCCAATAATTGGCACCACCACCTGCAAATAATGGATAAGTATTGGAATCATTAGCATCAAAATGAACTTTTATATTGTCAAATAAATTTTGATGATTGGCTCCCGCATGTTGATCTAGAACAGGATCGGTAAAAATTTCGCAATTTTCATAGACGTTTTTAGTAGCGAAAGTATTGAAACTTAAAGGGTGAACGGCTTTATTGTAAACCTTTAAATTTTCAACTAAAACATTGTGAACACCACCCATTTCAACAGTGTAATGGGCAATATTTTTTCCTTCCGTAACAATGTCTTTAATGGTTACATTGGCAATTTCTTCCGTTAAAATTCCGCTTTCAGCATTGTTAATAGTAACGTCTTGAACCCAACTATTAAATAAACGCGTTAAAAAAATACCGTTATACCCTTGTTCTACATGATGTGCAACTCTTGGGGTATCCGGAAAAGTAATTCTTAAATGTTCAATTCCTACTTCTGATAAATGCTTCCATTCAATTAAAAGTGCTTCGTAATTTGGTGTAATATCTAGTAGTAATGGCGTTTTAATTGTTATTTTATTTTTGGATATAGAAACAATTTCAACTTGCTGTCTAACTAAAGCTAAATTGGGTTGTTTCCAATGAGAATAACCAATTTTAGTTTTAAAATTTCCATATAAAGCTTGGATGATTTCTCCTTTTTCACCTTCTTTATTGAACAAATCCAGTTCTACAACATCACCCACTTTAAGACCATTTACATCAGAAACTACAAACTCTTTTTCCCCTCTATTTCCCTTAATTACTTTTGCAAGAATAGTTGGTGGGATTTCATATTTCTCCATATACGATTTTACCCTTTGATTCGGTACTTGTGTCCAAATAAATCCTCCAGACCAAGCAAATTGTGAGAAAGGCAAATCAATATTGTTTTCTTTTTCTACTTGTCTTTTTCCTGTTGACGTTAAATATTCTCTTAATTCAGCTAATGATCCTTGATCTTTCAAATACATCATAGGGCGAGGGCAGAAAATTTCTGTTCCTTGAGCGTTTGAACCTGCACCTCTTAATACAAAATTGCTTCTTTCTATATATAGAATATCGCTTAAAATTAATTTACCTGCTGGCAATTGAAGAACTACGCTTCCAACTACTTCATTAGCTGCTTTAAATGCTTTGAGTAATGCTTTAGAATCATCTAAATTATCATTTGCTTTAACTCCAAAATCAGTAGCTAAAATTACTTTTTCCTTGATTTCTGGCAAGCTAGTAGTTCCAAAATGATACCCAGCATAGCTAAAATCTGGTAAAAAATTTGAAGAAGCGACTTCCTTTTTACTGATAATATCAGGAATATCTTGAGCAGAAACATTTTCAAATTTAAAACCCAAACCAAGAATTAGTGTTGCAATAAGCAACGATTTACTACTGAATTTCGAAAAAAATAGTTTCATTTATAAAATTTTAAGTGAAAGAAAAATTACAAATTGGTAATCGGACTGTATTTTGGAACTAATGTTTTCATTACTGACCATGCAACCAAATAGGCAACCGCACAAATTGCAAACATGATGGTATAACCGGTTTGAATATGACCTAAACCATCATAATAATCAAATAAAGCACCGCCTAATTTAGATACTAAAACACCTCCAAGACCCCCGGCCATACCTCCAATTCCAATAATTGAACCTATAGCTTTTTTAGGAAACATATCTGAAACTGTGGTGAAGATATTGGCTGACCAAGCTTGGTGAGCAGACGCTCCAATACCTATTAATAGTACAGGAATCCAAAAAGTAATGTGTCCTAATGGTTGTGCTAATAATACTACCAATGGGAATAAAGCGATAACAAGCATCGCTTTCATTCTTCCTTCATAAGGATTGTATCCTTTATTAATAAAGTACATAGGAAACCAGCCTCCACCAATACTTCCCACCATAGTCATGCTGTATAAAACCGCTAATGGTAACACGATATCAGTACCTTTCATACCAAATTGTGCTTCCAGATATTTAGGTAACCAAAACAAAAAGAACCACCAAATTCCATCGGTCATGAATTTTCCAAATACAAATGCCCACGTTTGTTTATATCCAAAAAGTTTGAACCAAGCCACTTTTTCCTCAACAGGAGTTGCTGTTTTTTCTGATGCTTGAGATTCTTCATCATGAATGTAATCGTATTCTGCTTTAGATAATTTCTTTTGTTCGGAGGGAATTTCATATAAAAAATACCAAAAAATAATCCAAATAAAACCAATAGCTCCGACTAAAATAAAAGCAAATTCCCAACCATAATATTCTGCAATCACAGGAACTGTTAAAGGTGCTAAAATTGCCCCAACATTGGACCCTGAATTAAAAATACCTGTCGCAAGCGAACGTTCTTTTTTAGGAAAATATTCTGCTACCGCCTTAATTGCAGCAGGAAAATTCCCTGATTCTCCAAAGCCTAAAACCGCACGAGATAACATAAATCCGGCAATTGAAATGGGCACAGCGCCTACTCCAATCCAAACCATTAATGTAGAAAAGGCAGTTCCTACAGGTAAAGAATAAGCATGCATTATTGCTCCTAATGACCAAACGGTAATGGCTAAAATATAGCCTTTTTTGGTTCCTAATTTATCAATTATTCTACCTGCAAAAAGCATCGAAATAGCATAAATAAACTGGAATACAGCTGTTATATTAGCATAATCACTATTTGACCAATTGAATTCTTTTGACAAACTTGGCGCTAATAAACTCAATACTTGACGGTCTAAATAGTTTACGGTAGTTGCAAAAAAGAGTAATCCACAAATGGTCCATCTGTATTTTCCGATTGATTGATTCGTTTCTTTCATTAGTAGTTTTTTAGTTTGGTTAGTTTATTTAATGGTAATTAGTTATTCTATTTTAAAATAGGCAACTGCATTTTTATAACAAATGTTTTCCACCATAGATCCTATAAGTTGCATATTGTTTGGCAATTCGCCTTTTTCAATTTCATCGCCCAGAACATTGCACAAGATACGTCTAAAATATTCGTGTCTTGGAAAAGAAAGAAAACTACGAGAATCAGTTACCATTCCAACAAATCGGCTCAATAAACCAAAGTTTGAAAGTACATTTAATTGTTTTTCCATGCCATCTTTTTGATCTAAAAACCACCAGGCAGCTCCGTATTGCATTTTTCCTGCAACTACACCATCATTAAAATTATTGGCCATCGAGGCAAACATTTCGCTATCACTGGGATTTAAATTATAAACAATTGTATTCGTTAAACCATCGCATTGACTCAATCTTCCGAAAAATTTACTCATATTATCAGCCATATTCAAATCGCCAAGTGAATCAAATCCTTGATCGGGACCAATATCCTGAAGCATTTTAACATTGTTGTTTCTTATGGCACCAACATGAAATTGCTGCGCCCAAGATTTTTTCTTGTTCATCAAAGCCAATTCAAATAATACCGCTGATTTGTACTTATTAATTTCAATAGCAGAAACCAATTCGCCTTTCATCGCTTGAGCAAAAATGACGTTTACTTCCCTTTCAGTATATTCCTCTCCATAGAAATTAGCATGTCCGTGATCAGAAATTCGACAGCCCATTTCATGGAAAAAATCGTGTCTATCGTTTAATGCTTTAATTAATTTTGAAAAATCGGTGATAGAAAAACCTACGGATAGCTCTAGTTTTTTGATCCAATCAACAAATGCTTGACCTTTTTCAATTTCTGTAGCTTTATCAGGACGAAAAGAAGGCAAAACTTTAATTTCAAAATTATCGTCTTTTATTTTTTTGTGAAACTGTAAATCATCTGTTGGGTCATCCGTGGTTCCCACGACTTTTACATTCATTTTACGAAGAATATTTCTAACACTGTATTCTGGTTTTTGTAATAAAGCGGTTGCTTCATTGAAAATTGCTTCGGCAGAATTAGCATCCAATAAAGTATTAATACCAAAATAATTTTTTAATTCTAAATGAGTCCAGTGATACAAAGGGTTTCTTAATGTATACGGAACTGTTTCTGCCCACTTAAGAAATTTTTCATAATCGCTTGCGTCTCCAGTAATGAATTTTTCATCAATACCATTGGCGCGCATGGCTCTATATTTATAGTGATCCCCTTCAATCCATATTTGAGTTAAATTCTCAAATTGTCGGTCTTCAGCAATATCTTTTGGAGATAAATGACAGTGATAATCAAATATAGGTTGCGTTTTTGCATGATGGTGATACAGCGTTTTAGCCGCTTCACTATGTAACAAAAAATCATCGGTTATAAATATATTTTCAGCCATTATATATTAAAATAAACTTTTTTCAATTCCCATTTCTAATCCTCGCAATTCTGCTAAACCTCTTAAACGACCAATTCCTGAATACCCTGGGTTGGTTTTTTTGTTCAAATCGTCTAACATTTGGTGTCCGTGATCAGGGCGCATCGGAATAACTCTCTTTGTTTCTTTTTGCTTCTTCAAAATAGATTTCACCACTTCATACATATCCACGTCACCTTCTAAATGATTGGCTTCATAGAAATTTCCTTCTTCATCACGTTGCGTACTTCTAAGGTGAATAAAATTCATTTTAGCACCATGACGATCTACAATTCCCGGTAAATCATTATCAGCAATTACACCGTAAGAACCGGTGCACATGCAAAATCCGTTAGACGGAGAATCAATTGTATTTAGTAATTGAATTAAATCATCTTCTGTACTTACCACTCTTGGTAATCCTAAAATTGGATAAGGAGGATCATCGGGATGTATCGCCATTAAAACACCCACACTTTCTGCAACTGGGATAATTTCACGTAGGAAATAGTATAAATTTTCTTTTAATCTAGAAGCATCAATACCATCATAACCTTGAAGTACTTTTAAGAAATCTCCCACAGTATAGGATTCTTCAGCTCCTGGTAAACCAGCAATAATATTTTGTTGCAATTTTACTTTATCGGCATCCGTTAATTTTTCAAAAGTAGCTTTTGCTTTCGCTTGCTGTGCTTCAGAGTAAGTAGTTTCTGCTCCTGGTCTTTTTAGAATAAACAATTCAAAAGCAGCAAATTCATTGATATCAAAACGTAAAGCTTTAGAACCATCGGGCATTTCGTAAGATAAATCGGTTCTTGACCAATCCAAAACTGGCATGAAATTATAACAAACAATATTAATTCCACAAGTCGCTAAGTTTTTTATACTTTGCTTGTAGTTTTCTATGTATTTCAAATAATCACCTGATTGTTTTTTGATATCCTCATGAACTGGAATGCTTTCTATAACTGACAAAGTTAATCCTGCCGCTTCCACTTCATTTTTTCTTTTCATAATTTCGTCCACTTCCCACACTTGACCATTTTTAATATGGTGCAAAGCGGTAACTATTCCTGTTGCTCCCGCTTGACGCGCATCAGCTAATTTTACAGGGTCATTTGGTCCGTACCATCTCCATGTTTGTTCCATAACTTCTAAAATAAAATTTTTAAACTTTTTTAAACTCCGCTAAACGCGCTAAAACCACCATCAATAGGAATTACAACTCCTGTAACAAAAGAGGAGGCGTCATCACATAAATATAAGGTCGTGCTTACTAAATCTTCCGGTTCACCAAATCTTCCCATAGGAGTTTGATCAATAATTGAATTTCCTCTAGCTGTTAAATCACCGCTTTCGGTTGTTAATAAAGAACGGTTTTGATCGGTCAAGAAAAATCCTGGAGCCAAAGCATTCACACGAATTCCCACTTTTGAAAAATGTACTGCTAGCCATTGTGTAAAGTTAGATACCGCGGCTTTTGCGCCACTGTAGGCAGGTATTTTTGTCAATGGGGTAAAGGCATTCATCGAAGAAATATTCAAAATACTACATCCTTTTTTACCTATCATGTCTTTAGAAAAAACTTGTGTTGGCAATAAAGTTCCGATAAAGTTTAAATTGAATACGAATTTTATTCCTTCAGCATCCAAATCAAAAAATGTCTTGAATCCTTCAGTGGTATTTTGCAGGTCTTCTTCCAATAAAAATGGGTTTGAGGTAGTTCCCAATGGGTGGTTTCCTCCAGCTCCGTTTATCAAAATATCACAACTTCCTAATTTATCATTTACTTCTTTCTTAGCCGCTTCTAATGAATCTTTTTCCAATACATTGGCAGCAACACCAATTGCTTTTCCTCCAGCAGCGTTAATTTCATTTGCAACTTTAACTGCAGCTTCTTTTTTCAAATCTAATAATGCAATTTGGTGACCTTGTTTTGCTAAAGCTTTCGCTAATGTGCTACATAAAACCCCACCAGCACCTGTTATTACTACTGTTTTCATCTAATTATTTTTTATTGATTGAATTAAGCTCAAAACTGCTTTGGTTTCCGATTCGATTGTTGCATACTCTTTGTCAGCCATTAATTGTTTGCTGATTAATTTGCTTCCCATTCCAACTGCCGAAACGCCAGCTTTAAACCATCCTTCAATGTTTGGTCTCGTTGTATCCACTCCACCTGTTGGCATGAACAACAATTTAGGGAAAATATCCTTAATTCCACTCAAGAAATCGGGTCCTAGCATATTGCCAGGAAACAATTTGATAAAGTGTATTCCAGCATTTTCAGCAGTTATAATTTCTGTAGGAGTCATACAACCTGGGCTGTATAAAATTCCTTTGCTTTTTAAAAATGCAGCAACTTCAGGAACAAATCCTGGACTGATGAAAAAATCAGCGCCAACCGAGAAATATTCTTCTGCTTGTTGCAAGTTTTTTATGGTTCCAATACCCAATAATAAATCAGGCATTTCAGCATTTCTAATTTCAACCATTTTCGTGAAGTTACTCAAAGCCGTTTCGCCACGACTGGTATATTCAACCGCTTTTATTCCTGCTCTGTAAATCGCTCTTAAAACTTCTATTGTTACGGTTTCATCGGCATTGAAATATAACGGAAGCATCCCTTGTTGTACAATGACATTTGAAACTTGTTGGATTTTACTCATTATTTAAATTTTAACTTTTATTACTACTTTTTTTATTTCGCCTTCTCCAATCATTGGTGCATGAACATCTTCTGGATAAAAAATACCAAATTGGTTGTCCGTTAATTGGAAATACATATCAGGACTGTCATTGAAAAAACGAACGTCTTTCTCGGGATTGTAATCACCGTTGGGTTGTACGCATTTTTCTCTTGGTTTCCAGCCAATCGTTTCTATACCGCTTACGCAAATTTGAATATCGATGTTTTTATCATGGCATTCAAATTTTTCTAAGCTCACCGCTTGGGTTTTTCCATTTCCAACACTGACGATCATTTTTAGGCCTTCGCCAAGGTCTGAAACGCCAACAGGTAAATTCGCCAAGTCTTGCTTTTTGATGTAATCAAATGCTTTTGCAAATAATGGGTTTAAACTCGTATATTTCGATGCGTTTGCTAAGGTATCTATTATCATAGGATTTTGTTTTCTTATCTTGCAACTCTACCAGAAGCATCGCCTCCCATTAATTTATTAACCTCATCAACAGTTACTAAATTGGCATCACCTTTAATAGTGTGTTTCAAACAAGAAGCGGCAACTGCAAAATCCAGTGCGTTTTGGTCATCATTTGGATACGTTAACAATCCGTAGATTAAACCTCCCATAAAT
>JARXAC010000055.1:0-31564 GCA_029866065.1 Flavobacterium sp. | reverse complement strand
ACTTTCACTAGGATTTTTTCGCCTTTTTTAACTTGTTTGGAAAAGTTTAAGGCTATTTCATTTCCTTTATACAGCCCTTCCAATTTTGTATTTTCTCCTTTTGCTAAGGTCACTTCCAAGGGCACGTTAAATTCAATTCGCGCATACACATATTGGTCTTTGGCCCAGGCTTCGCTTCTTCGAAATAACTCTATCGTTTTACTATCAATTACTCGAACGCTACCTTCCAATAATTTATCGCGGTGGTTTAAATCCAGTACAATATTGGCTTGACCGGCAGAATTAAAAATATATTCATGAAAACCAACACGTGTTGATGCCGTTAATCGAACATCGATATGGTGTTTATCAAGTTTAACGGAATAAAAACCAGCTGTTGCTTTTTCATTTTGATGCGAAAATTTGGACGAATAGACTTTATTATCTAACGATGCTTTTCCCATGAAAGGCATGATCATGATATCGCCAAAATCCGAGCAGCCCGTTCCGTTTAAATGGGTGTGAGAAAAACCATATATAGTAGCGTCAGAATAGTGGTAGCCGGAACAACCGTCCCAACTGCCATCAATTCGGGTGTCGGGAGACAATTGCACCATTCCAAAGGGAAGCGTGGCGCCGGGAAACGTGTGTCCGTGGCCTCCAGTTCCTATAAATGGGTTCACATATTGACTTGGATTTTGCCCTAAGGCAAACGAAGAAATTAGTAGAATAAAAAAAGAAAATGATGCTTTCATTTAAAATGATTTTACATCAAATATAGAAAAATAAAGTAAGAGTTGGGAAAGGGGTCGATTTGGAATGTCATTTTGTACAAACTATTTTAACAAAAAAGACCTCACATTAGGGTGAAGTCTTTTTATAAATTATAGAAATACTAAAATTTGCTAGGCTTTTTTATTTTTTCTTTGATTTAGCTTTTGCTTTTTTCTTTTTTGCAGCCGCTTTTTTCTTAGCCGTTTTTTCTTTTAATTTCTTTTTGGCTTTTTCTTTCTTCGCTTTTTCTTTTTTATTTTTCTTAGCTTTTTTCTCTTTTTGATTTTGTTTTTCTTTAGCTACAGCTAATTTCTCTTTTTTCTTTGCTTTCTCTTTCTTTTCTTTTTCAGTTAGTTTTTTGCTCATCTTTTTAGGGTCTTTAATTTTGTTATTGTTAATTGTAGTTTTCAGTTCCTCTGATACAACTATAATTTCATTTGCTACAGTTTCTGTTTGATTTTCGTCAACAGAAATAATTTCTACAGCTGGTTTTTTGGCCACCGCCACTTTTCTCCTTGGTTGTGGAGTAGTTACTGGTATTTCGGTTACTTTTTTAACTGCCGGTTTTCTAGTAACAGTTCTTGTAACTGGGGTAGCCGTACTTTTTGGTTGAACACTATTAGTTACTGCTTTTTCTTCTTGATTGGTTTCATCAATTGGTTTATTTTCTTCCATGTCAGCTTGTTGATTTATGTTTTATGTAAATTAATTGTTAAGTAATTGTTAGGCAAAAGTAAACTAAATAACGGAATTCCAATGTTAAGTTTTTAGTTTTGGTAAAAACTTAACATTGGAATTAAAATATTCATTAAAAAAGAAAAACCCTAACTACTTAATTTATTAGTAATTAGCTTCCTAAGATGCTTTTATTCTTGTTGTTAGTTAACGTATGTATTTCGTTATTAAACGTTTGGATGTTTTAACAGGGGAATGTGTAAAACATGAAAATCAATACTAGGGGTATTGGGGTGGGTTAGGATTAAAATTTTGGCAATTAATACTAATTGTAAAAAAAAATCACAGTTAAAAAACTGTGATTTTAATGGCTAACATTACGTTGTGCAAACTATGTGCAAACTAATTAAACAAAAAAGACCTCACATTACTGTGAAGTCTTTCAATTCTAGTGGTCCCACTTGGAATCGAACCAAGCACCTACTGATTATGAGTCAGTTGCTCTAACCGAATGAGCTATAGGACCTTTAACGAGGTGCAATATTACTACTATTTTTGATTCTCTGCAAATCTTTTTAAAAGGGAATCAGTATTCCTGTTTACTTCAAACAACCCTTCAATCCATTTACTTCATTTCCTGACAAAGCTCTATCAAAACACCATTGGTGGTTTTTGGATGAAGAAATGCGACTAGTTTATTGTCGGCGCCTTTCTTGGGAACTTCATTTAAAACTACAAAACCCTCGGCTTTTAGTCGCGCAATTTCCGAAACGATATCTTCTACATCAAAGGCGATGTGGTGAATTCCTTCGCCTTTTTTTTCTAAGAATTTGGCAATTGGACTCTCGGGATTTGTGGCTTCCAACAATTCAATTTTATTAGGCCCATTCATAAAAAAGGAAGTTTTAACGCCTTCGCTTTCTACCAATTCCGATTTATAGGCTGGGGCGCCAAATAGTTTTTCGAAAACCAAGTTCGAAACTTCTAGACTGTTTACCGCAATTCCAATGTGTTCAATTTTTCTCATTTTAAATGCAATTTGATCGAACAAAGATAAAAAACTTTATCGCTTTGCACCTTTGAAACGCTAGAACTCAAAAAAATTGTATTTTTGCACTATGGAAACAAATAGACAGAAAAAAATAGGTGGCGTAATCCAAAACGATTTGGTGGATATTTTACAAGGTGAAATTCGAAAAAATGGAATTTCCAACTTGATCATTTCCGTTTCAAAAGTGGTCGTGACCTCTGATTTATCGGTTGCAACCGTGCATTTAAGTATTTTTCCACAAGAGAAAGCCGCAGAAACATTGGCCGCTATAAAATCCAATACCAAATTAATAAAACACGATTTGTCTCAGCGCGTACGACTACAATTGAGAAAAGTGCCTAATTTAACTTTCTTCATTGACGATTCCCTAGACTATATCGAAAAGATTGATAATGCCTTGGCGGCAAAAGAAAATCCGATCGAAAACCGCGATCTTTTAGAAAAACGAAGAAGAACCTAAATTGAACTTCCCCTATTACATAGCCAAGCGCTACCTGAAAAGTGCCAACAAAAATAATGCGATCAACATTATTAACGGTATTGCCTCGCTTGGAATTATTGTAAGCTCGATGGTTTTATTTGTAGTATTATCGATTTTTAGTGGATTGGTGAATTTCAGTTTGTCGTTCAGCAATGACTTCGATCCCGATTTAAAAATCAGTAGCACTTTAGGAAAATCCTACACGATTTCTTCGGGTCAAGAGCAAAAAATTAAAGCCATTGATGGCGTAGCGACTTTCAGTAAAGTGGTGGAAGAACGCGCGTTATTTATGTTTGATGGCAAAGAACAATTTTCTTATTTGAAAGGCGTTGATTCAACATTTACTTTGGTGAGCAACGTTAAAAAAAGCCTGTTCAACGGGCAATGGCTAAGTCCAAGCACTTCGCAAGTAGTCGTGGGGTATGGAATTTCTCAAAAGTTATCGCTAGGAATTTTCGATTTCAATAACCCGTTTGAGGTATTTGCTCCAAAACCAGGTAAAGGAACGATAGAAAACTCTGACGATGCGTTTGTAAAAATTGGTTTAATTCCAGTTGGAATTTACGCCGTTAGCGAAGATTTAGATTCTAAATATGTATTTGCGGATATTGATGTGGCTCGAGAATTACTCGGTTTTCAACCCACTCAAATCACGACTTTAGAATTAAAATTAAAACCCAATGCCAACGAAAATGAAGTAAAAGGGCAACTTCAAACAATCTTTAATAATAAAATTACCATTAAAAACAGAGCGCAACTCAATGACGCGTTATACAAAATGCTCAATACTGAAAATACTGCGATTTATTTGTTGTTTACCCTTGTGATAATTCTAACCTTATTTACCCTTGCGGGAGCCATAATCATGATGATTTTAGACAAACGAGGGAATTTAAAAACACTCTATAATTTAGGCACAGAAGTAAAAGATTTAAGAAAAATATTTTTGCTTCAGGGCACTTTATTAAGTGTTTTGGGTGGTCTTTTTGGACTTTCAATTGGGGTTGTTTTGGTGTTAATCCAGCAGCAATTTGAAGTGATCATGATTACGCCTTCCTTAGCTTACCCAGTAGATTTCCTATTTAAAAATGTAGTAATTGTTTTGGGAACCATCATCTCGTTGGGCTTTATCGCATCGTTAATTGCGAGTAGCCGCGTGAGTAAGAAGTTATTGGAATAATTCTAAAACTGATATTCAGAATAGACTTCCTCAATTTCATCTAAAGCAGAAAATAATTCTTCGGGGGTACTGAGTGTTACCAGTTTTTGGCGGTGTTCTTTAAACGATTGGATCCCTTTAAAATAATTGGCATAATGCGGACGGGTTTCCACAATTCCGAGTCGTTCCCCTTTCCAATCCATCGCCCAAGTAAGGTGATTTCGTACCGCTTCCACTCGGTTAACCACCGTGGGTTTTGCCAAATGTTCCCCAGTTTCTAAATAATGTTTTATTTCGTTGAAAATCCATGGATAACCAATGGCTGCGCGACCTATCATTATTCCGTCAACGCCATATTCGTTTTTAAATTTTAGGGCTTTTTCAGGAGAATCGACATCGCCGTTTCCGAAAATAGGCATGGTAATTCTAGGATTGTTTTTTACTCTGGCAATGTGCGACCAATCGGCTTGCCCTTTGTACATTTGTGCTCGAGTTCGGGCATGAATGCTTAAGGCTGCCACGCCAATGTCTTGCAAACGTTCTGCAACCTCATCGATATTTATGGAAGAATCATCCCAGCCCAAACGCGTTTTTACGGTTACCGGAAGGTCGGTACTGTCAATTACGGCCTGCGTTAATCGGATCATTAAATCAACATCTTTTAAAACCCCAGCTCCGGCACCTTTGCAAACGACTTTTTTTACAGGACACCCAAAATTAATATCAATAATATCTGGATTTACGGTACTTACAATTTTAGATGACATTGCCATCGCTTCTTCGTCGCCTCCAAAAATTTGGATTCCAACCGGGCGTTCATAGTCGAAAATATCCAATTTCATGCGGCTTTTTATAGCGTCACGAATTAACCCTTCGGAAGAAATAAATTCAGAATACATCAAATCGGCGCCATACTGCTTGCACAACCTTCGAAATGGCGGATCGCTAACGTCTTCCATTGGAGCGAGAAGTAAAGGAAAATCGGGTAATATTATGTTGCCTATTTTGGGCATAATTGAATTGTTTTTGCAAAAGTACAATTTTATTGAGAATAGAAAATAGATAAAAGAATAAAGACCGGTTGGAGCTATTTGAAAGTGCTGAATTTAAACTATATTTGCAAATTAATTGCGTTCGCGTGAAGGATTGCAGTGAAAATCCCACGCTTTTTTGCGTGGATTGAAACGAATAGCCTGACCCGAAGTTGCGAGGAGGAACGACGAAGCAATCTAAAGGGTCACGCCCTGAAAAAATTTACACTAACAAAGCATGAAACACATACGGAATTTTTGCATTATTGCACACATCGACCACGGGAAAAGTACGCTTGCAGACCGATTATTGGGGGCTACTCAAACGGTTACGGCTCGGGAAGAAAAGGCGCAATTGCTAGACAATATGGACTTGGAGCGCGAGCGTGGGATTACGATTAAGAGTCACGCGATTCAAATGGAGTACAAATACAAAGGCGAAGATTATATTTTGAATTTGATTGATACTCCCGGCCACGTTGATTTTTCTTATGAAGTTTCACGATCTATAGCGGCTTGTGAAGGGGCGCTTTTGATTGTAGATGCCGCACAAAGTATTCAGGCACAAACGATTTCGAATTTGTATTTGGCACTTGAAAACGACTTGGAAATTATTCCAGTTTTGAACAAAGTAGATTTGCCAAGTGCCAGTCCTGAGGAAGTTAGCGATGATATTGTGGATTTGTTGGGGTGCAAATTGGAAGAAATTATTCACGCCTCGGGTAAAACGGGTTTGGGTGTGGAGAATATTTTAGCAGCTATTATAGAAAGAATTCCTCCTCCAAAAGGAAATGTTGATGAGCCGTTGCAAGCGTTGATTTTTGATTCGCATTACAATCCGTTTCGTGGAATTGAGGTTATTTTCCGAGTGAAAAACGGAGAAATCAAAAAAGGTCAGAAAATTAAATTCATGGCTACCGGAAATGAATATTTTGCAGACGAAATTGGTACTTTGAAATTGAACCAAGTTCCAAAACAAGTTATTTCTGCTGGTGATGTTGGGTATTTAATTTCTGGAATAAAAGAGGCGAAAGAAGTAAAAGTGGGAGATACGTTGACGGATTCAAAAAATCCCACAACGAATAGCATTCAAGGTTTTGAAGATGTAAAACCAATGGTTTTTGCGGGGATTTATCCTGTGGACACCGAAGATTATGAAGAGCTTAGAAACTCGATGGAAAAATTACAATTGAACGATGCTTCCTTAGTGTTTTTGCCTGAAAGTTCGGCGGCTTTAGGATTCGGCTTCCGTTGCGGATTTTTAGGAATGTTGCACATGGAAATTATCCAAGAGCGTCTGGAACGAGAGTTTAATATGACCGTGATTACTACGGTTCCCAACGTTTCGTATTTGGCTTACACCAAGAAAAATCCCGAAACGCCTCTTATTGTAAACAACCCTTCGGACTTGCCGGAACCTTCTCGTTTAGAAAGAGTGGAGGAGCCTTTTATAAAAGCGACGATCATTACCAAAGCTGATTTTGTGGGGAATGTAATGAGTTTGTGTATTGAAAAACGCGGATTGATTACAAACCAAACCTACCTGACTACGGAACGTGTTGAATTAACATTTGATATGCCATTGGCAGAAATTGTATTTGACTTTTATGATCGTTTGAAAACGGTTTCTAAAGGGTATGCTTCGTTTGATTATTCGCCAATTGGAATGCGAACCTCGAATTTGGTTAAAGTTGACATTTTGTTAAATGCAACCATTGTGGATGCTTTATCCTCGTTGATGCACGTTGACAATGCCTATTCTATTGGTAAAAAAATGTGTGAGAAACTAAAAGAATTAATTCCACGTCAGCAATTTGATATTCCTGTTCAAGCGGCAATTGGGGTGAAGGTTATTTCTCGTGAAACGATAAAAGCGTTGCGTAAAGATGTAACTGCCAAATGTTATGGTGGTGATATTTCGCGTAAACGTAAGTTATTAGAAAAACAGAAAAAAGGTAAAAAACGAATGCGATTGGTTGGAAATGTAGAGATTCCACAAGAAGCATTTATGGCCGTTTTGAAATTGAATGATTAGCATTTAGCCTTTCATTTACTACAATTTCTTTATCACATAAGTTACCATTCCCCAAATAATCAATTGGTTTTCTTCGGTGACTTTTATAGGAGAATAATTGGGGTTTTCTGGCATGAGATACAAGCAATCTTGTTCTACAAGAATTCGTTTTACAGTAAATTCTCCGTCTATAAAACAAATTGCTATTTTGTTGTTTTGAGGTTCTAAACTTCGGTCAACAACCAAAACATCCTTGTCGTTTATGCCTGCATCTATCATGGAATTTCCTTTGACTTTTATATAAAAAGTAGCCAACGGATTTTCGCTTAATTCTTTATTTAAGTCGATACTGGTTTCCATGAAATCGGCTGCTGGAGATGGAAATCCTGCTGAAACTCCTTCTTTCACGAAAGCAATTCTTAAATCACTTTCGAAATCGGGAAGGAAAAAAGTGAGTTTGTTATTTTTCTTTATTGACATTTTACTTCAAGAATATCGTTGAAATTAGTAGTGTATTTTGGTGACAAATGATTTTGTCGCATGTTCCAGGTTAGATTTAAATTTTGCGATGCCAACTTGACTTTTTTATCTCCCATTTTTTTATTCAGAAAATCCATCGATCGCATTAAAGCCAAATGTTTTGGGTTTTCCTCTTCAAATAATTGAAATTGCTTTTGATCCTCGGGGATAAATTCGGTTACAATTACCCCCGCTTTTTTAAACTTGACATTGTCATTTCCGTGAAGTAATTTTTTTAATATCGCAATGGCAATAGTAGAAATAGTTAAGGTAGAATTGGTTGCAAACGGCAATTTAACGGCCATGTTAAAATAATATTTTGACGTTTTAACGGTGTGCCTATCAATAACCAACATTACAATTATAGTGTGGCAACACGAATTTTGTTTGCGCAATTTTTCGGCACAAATAGCTGCAAAAGTAGCCACTCGTTCCCGCAGTAAATCGAAATCGGCAATTTGCTTTGGGAAACTCCGTGTAGTGGAAATGCTTTTTTTAGGGTTGGGAATAGGCTCTAAATCCAATACCGATTTTCCTTCCAATTCGTATTTTAAACGAAGGCCTACCACGCCCAGTTCTTTTCGAATCCAAGGCTCCTGATGTGGTTGAATAAAATCGAAAGCGGTATTGATATTTCGAAGTTTTGCCTTCTTAGTCGTTCTATTTCCAATGCCCCAAACGTCTTCAATTTTAGTCCATTTGAGCGCTTTAATCCGTTTTTCGTCGGTATCGATGGTATAGACTCCGGAAGTTCTATCTTGAAATTTTTTGGCAATTTTATTGGCTACTTTTGCCAATGCTTTTGTGGGTGCAAAACCAACGCAAACAGGAATTCCAACCCATTTTTGAATTCTGTTTTTCATCGAAATCCCATACGAATCGTAATCTAGAATTGCCATTCCGTCAAAATTGATAAATGCTTCGTCAATGCTATAAATTTCTAAATTGGGTGAAAACTGCGCTAAAATTTTCATTACACGATTGCTTAAATCACCGTAGAGCACATAATTTGAAGAAAAAACTTCGATGTTTTTTTCTTTTACTACGTCTTTAATTTGAAATAATGGAGCGCCCATTGGAACGCCAGCAGCCTTAGCTTCGTTGCTTCTGGAAATTACACATCCGTCATTATTGGATAATATAACAACGGGTTTTCCGTTGAGTTTCGGTTGAAAAACACGTTCGCAGGAAGCATAAAAATTATTACAATCAACTAAAGCATACATACTACAAACTTACAGAATAAGTTGGTTTTGAATAACTTCAAAAAGGAGAATTTTTCGGATTGTTAATAAAAAAATTAAGAACAGCCGCAATCGTTTGGACCGCACTTTTTAGAGGTATTTTTCTTGAAAAAGAATTTCTTTGTCAAATAACCCAGTGCCAATCCTAAAGTAATAAAAGCTATTATTTCTTGTGCCATATTGGAGTTATTTTAAAATTTGAAAGGCAATTAAAGCTACTATATAAGCCAGTCCGCTCATGAAAACAAGTTGCGCCAACGGCCATTTCCAAGTGTTGGTTTCTTTTTTAGTAATCGCCAAGGTACTCGCACATTGCATGGCAAAAGCATAAAATAGTAACAATGAAATTCCGGTTGCAAAATTGAAGATTTTAGCTCCTGTTTCGGGGTTTATTTCGGCTCCCATTTTATTTTTTATAGTATTGTCATTGTCGTTATCTCCAACACTATAAATGGTTGCTAAAGTCCCAACAAAAACTTCCCTTGCGGCAAATGAACTAATGATGGCAATACCAATTTTCCAATCGTAACCCAACGGTGAAATGGCGGGTTCTATGGCTTTTCCCATTATTCCAATGTAAGAATTCTCTAATTTATAGGCCGCCACTTTATCCTTTAATTCTAATTTTGATAACGTGCTATTTGTATTTTGGCTCGTAATAATTGCCTCGGCATCATTGAATTTCTTTCCAGGACCGTATGACGCCAAAAACCATAAAACAATTGAAATGGCAAGAATTATTTTCCCAGCTCCAAAAATAAACGAACGCGTTTTTTCAATCACATTGATAGCAACATTTTTGAACATTGGCAATTTATAGTTTGGCATTTCAACCACAAAAAAAGTTTTACCTTTAATTTTTAGGATTTTATTTAAAACATAGGCCGAGAAAATCGCCATTCCAAATCCCAAAAGATAAAGCAACATCAAAGTTAATCCTTGCAAATTAAACACCCCAAAAACTCTTTTGTCTGGGATTACCAATGCAATAATAATGGCATAAACGGGTAATCTAGCGGAACAAGTAGTGAATGGCGTAACAAGAATGGTAATCAATCTTTCCTTCCAATTTTCGATGTTTCTAGTTGCCATAATAGCCGGAATAGCACAAGCAGTACCCGAAATTAAAGGCACCACGCTTTTGCCTGAAAGGCCAAATTTCCTCATTAATTTATCCATCAAAAATACCACTCGGCTCATGTAACCGCTTTCTTCTAAAACAGAAATAAATAAAAATAAAAAGGCTATTTGTGGAATAAAAATTAAAATTCCGCCAATTCCAGGGATGATTCCTTGTGAAATTAAATTGGTAAAAACTCCGGCTGGTAGAGATGCACTTGCATACAAACTAAAATCTGCAAAAGCAGAATCTATAAATTCCATCGGTACTTTTGACCATTCGAAAATAGATTGAAAGATGAAAAATAAGATGGAAAAAAAGATACAATAACCCCAAATTTTGTGAGTTAAAACTCGGTCTAATTTACTTCGGAAATCTTTTGCAATGGAGGAATCTATATTATGGCCAATTTTTAAAATTTCGTTTATAAATTGATATCTTTTTATGGTTTCCTTTTGTTGTAATCGCTTCAAATCGGAATGTGATTTAGTATAGGAATTTTGGATTTCATTTCTCTCCAAATTTAAAAAGTTAACATCCTGAGTAATTACCAACCACAATTTATATAACAATTGCGTGGGAAATGTTTTTTGTAGCGTTTCGAAATAGTCAGAATCAATAGATGAAGCATTCAAACAGGGCTCTGTAGACAGTGATTTATAATTAATAATTAGTTCTTTTAATTTTTCAATTCCGTATCCTTTTCTTGTACTAATTAATGCTATTTTAGTTTTAAAATGCTCTTCTAAATAGGGAATATCAATTGAAATACCTTTGAATTTCATTCTATCGGCCATATTTATGACCAATATAGTTGGTATTTCAAGGTCTTTAATTTGGGTGAAAAGCAATAAATTTCGTTTTAAATTTTCTACATCTGTAACTACAATTGCCACATCGGGAAATAATTTATCTTTTTTATTTAGCAGTAATTCAATAACCACATTTTCATCAATAGAACTGGCATTTAAACTATAGGTTCCAGGTAAATCGAGAATATTTGCTTTGATTTTAGACGTTAATTTACAAAACCCCATCTTTTTTTCGACCGTAATTCCAGGGTAATTTCCCACCTGCTGGTTCAATCCTGTCAATTCATTAAAAACAGACGTTTTACCGGTATTGGGATTCCCAATTAAAGCAACGTTTATATTATTACTGCTCATTTTGAGTTGGTTTTAAGAATTTCAACCTCAATTTCATTTGCAGTTTCTATGCGAATTGCAAGATGTGAGCCATTAATATTTAAATAAAGGGGGTCTCCAAAAGGAGCAATTTGTAGTAATTGAACGGTATTCCCTGGTAAACAACCCATTTCCAATAGCTTTAATGGAATAGCTTCAATATCAAAATCTTTGATTATTGCTGTTTCGCCTTTTTTGAGAGAATTTATTGTAGTTCGCAAACCTTATTTAGATTGAATTTAGATTACAAAAGTAAATATAATATTATTCAATCATATGATAATTATCAGTTTTATGAGTTTTTTAGATTTTAAAAATTATCTAGCTATTGGGTACACAAAAAATTAATATCATCAATTAATCGTTCAATGTCTTCCTTTTTGGTTCCATCATAAAATCCTCGTACCCGTCTTTTTGAATCTACCAACACAAAGTTTTCGGTATGAACCATATCGTATAATTCATTTGGTTTTCCCAATTTAACAGCCAAATACGACTTTCTAGCCATCGAATAAATTTGTTTTTTATCGCCAGTTACCAAATTCCATTTGCTATCAATCACTCCATTTTTAATTGCATACTCTTTTAAAACAGCAACGTTGTCCGTTTCAGGAAAAACAGTGTGGGAAAGCAACATCACTTTAGGATTATTGATAAATGCTTTTTGGACCTCCACTAAATTAGTCGTCATTTTAGGACAAATAGAGCCACAAGTGGTAAAGAAAAAATCGGCTACATAAATTTTAGCTTCGTAGTCTTTTTGGGTTATAATTTTTCCATTTTGATTAATAAACGAAAAATCAGCGATAGCATGGTATTTACTGATATATTGAACCGTAGAATCTACCAATTCAGGATTTACCATTGACGGATTATAAATTGGAAGTGACTTTTTTGGCTTCAATGCAGAATAAAATAACGATAAAATTATTGTAGAAAGTACCGTTACAATAACCAAAAACCACTTGTATTTTTTTAAAAAAGAAAGCATATTAAATTTTTCCACAAATTTACAAAAGTTATAGAGTAAGTTATGAAATTACCGATTTAATTTTTAAGGAAATCGATAGATTACAATCCTAATTTATTTGATAGAATTTAACATAAATTTAAAAAATAATTAATATTTTTGAAGACTAACTTAATATTAGCTAATTATGAAACTTAGATTAAATAAGACATTGTTGTACGTTATTCCTGCGTTGATTGGATTATCGGCAAATGCACAAAAAGAGGCCGCCACAAAGACCCCTGGAATAAACGTTCCTTTTATGGATAAATCGGTGAAGCCAGGTGACGATTTTTTTAAATTTGTAAATGGAACTTGGCTAAAAAATACCGAAATTCCTGCTGACAAAACACGTTGGGGAAGTTTTGATGAATTACGCCAAAATACCGATAAAGATGCCTTAGCAATTTTAAAAGAGGCAACAAAAAATCCTAAATACAAATCAACTACCGATCAAGGTAAAGCGATTATCATGTACAAAGCCGCTATGGATACTTTGGCGAGAAACAAACAAGGAATTGACCCATTAGCTCCCTATTTGGCTAAAATTAATGCCGTGAAAAACGTCAAAGATTTACAAAAATTGATGATGGAAACGGAAGCTCAGGGCGGAGGCGTTGGTTTTTTTGGTGTTGGAATTGGTGCCGATGAAAAAAATAGCACTCGAAATGTAGTTAGTGTTGGTCCAGGTGGATTAGGATTGCCGGACAGAGATTACTACGTATCTGAAGATAAGGATTCTAAAGAAAAACGCGAGAAATATGTGCTTCACGTTGCAAAAATGTTACAATTTTTAAATGAATATCCTGAACAAGCAAAAGCGGATGCTGAAAAAATTCTTGCTTTAGAAATCCAAATGTCTAAACCAAGATTGGACCGTGTGGAACGTAGAGATAGTAAAAAACAATACAATCCAACTTCAATTGTGGATTTGCAAAAAATGCTTCCTTCAATAGATTGGAACTCTTATATCAAAGGAATTGGAATCACTAAAGTGGATACTATTATCGTTTCTCAACCAAGATACATGACTTCTCTACAAACTTTATTTACTGAAAATAAAGTAGAAGATTGGAAAGCATATATGCGTTGGATGTTGTTAAGAGGAGCTTCAAGCCAATTGTCTAGTACAATTGAAACTGCTAACTGGGAGTTTTATGGAAAAACATTAACCGGTGCTTTAAAACAAAGACCTCGTCACGAAAAAGCATTACAAGTAGTTAATGGAACGGTTGGAGAGGCCTTAGGAAAATTATACGTTGAAAAAATGTTCCCAGCTGAAGCTAAAGCTAAAGCGATGAAAATGATCAAAAACGTGATGAGAGCCTATGAAATAAGAATTAATAATTTGACTTGGATGTCTGCTGAAACAAAAGCGAAAGCGGTAGAAAAGTTGAATAAATTGACTATAAAAATAGGTTACCCTGACAAATGGGAAGATTACTCTGCTTTAGAAGTGAAAAGTCCTGAAGACGGCGGAAGCTATTTTCAAAATGTAAAAAATATTTCTAAATGGGGCTGGGCAAAAGACTTAGCAAAATTGGGGAAACCAGTTGATAAAACAGAATGGGGAATGTCACCTCAAACGGTTAATGCTTATTACAACCCTTCTTACAACGAAATTGTATTCCCAGCGGCAATCTTACAACCACCATTTTACAATTACCAAGCGGACGAAGCTGTAAATTACGGTGGAATTGGGGGCGTAATCGGACATGAAATTTCTCATGGTTTTGACGATCAAGGGGCAACTTACAACGCTGATGGAAATTTAATTGACTGGTGGACAGCGGAAGATTTAACAAAATTCACTTCTCTAGGTGGAGCGCTAGCTGATCAATATTCTGCTTTGGAGCCATTGCCAGGAACTCACGTAGATGGTAAATTTACATTAGGTGAAAACATTGGAGATTTGGGCGGCGTGAATGCTGCTTACGACGGGTTGCAATTGTATTTAAAAGAAAATGGAAATCCTGGTTTAATCGATGGTTTTACTCCTGAACAACGATTTTTTATCTCGTGGTCAACTATTTGGAGATCTAAGATGAGAGATGAAGCATTAAAAAATCAAGTGAAAACAGATCCGCATTCTCCAGGAATGTATCGTGCTTATGTGCCAATTCAAAACGTAGATGCTTTCTATTCGGCATTTGATATTAAAGAAGGTGACGGCATGTTTGTAGCTCCTGAAAAACGAGTTAAAATTTGGTAATAACCAATTTATATAAATTTAAAAATCCCATTTTGTATTTCAAAATGGGATTTTTTTAGGTGTTCTTCGATTTTTGAAAGGATCTATTGACCAAATAAAGTCCGAATAAAGTGATTATTCCGCCTACCGCAATTGCTAATGACAACGGTTCTCCAAAAATATAAGCTCCTAAAAGAACTGCAATTATGGGATTGATATAAGCATAAATACTATTGATTTCGGCAGGCAAATGTTGCAAAGCATAGATATAAGCTATGAAGGTTAAGACCGATCCAAAAATCACTAAATAACCTATTGAAACCCATGAAATTACTGGAATTGTAGATAAACTCACCGCCGATCCCGTTGCTCCTAAATAGGCAAAAAGAAAAATACTCGAAATAAACATCTGAATGCCTAAACTAAAATAAGGATTAAAACTTGCCACTTTTTTCTTGGTGTATAATGTCGCAAAAGCCCAGGTTAAAGTAGAAATTATGGATATTATAATTCCAAATCGGAAATCAAAAATCAAGAAATCCCTCAAATGTTCGTAGAAAATTACACATACACCGGCAAACCCAACAACCAATCCTACAATAGCCATTTTAACCAATTTTTCTCCTCTAAATAAACTTATAATTACCACCCAAAGCGGAACCAAAGCACCTATAATTGCACCCAAACCACTGCTGATATACTTTACCCCCCATGTACTTAAACCGTTGCTTAAAACAAAATTCAAAATACTCAATATGATAATGGTTTTCCATTGTTTGCCTTTAGGCCAAGGGGTTTTCTTAAATAAAAAATAAGAAAGATATATTATCGATCCTAAAAATTGGCGAATAGCGGCAAGTTGTAACGCGGGCATGTATTTCACGCCTTCTTTGGAAGCAATCCAAGTGGTGCCCCAAAAAAAACTAACCCAGCAAAGTGCCAAAACAGGCAATCCAACGGAACTAATTTTAGATTGAATTCCGCTTTTTATTTTTTGTATCAATTATAAACTTCCTTTTATGAATTGGTATTTCAAAACGTTTTCCAATTTATTGGATAAAATGGTTTTTCCAACAGAGGGTTTTGATTGGTCAAAGATAGGCAGTTCCAATTTATATTCAATTGCTTTTTCAGTATAATAATCTTCCCGATTTGGATGAAAAGGCGCAACAGCATTGAACGTTTCTCCCCAACAATTACTTTCAATAATTTTTAAAATAATCCCGATGCAATCTTCTTGGTGAATCAAATTTATTGGTGCATTAGGGTTTTCAATATTGGTTCGTCCAGCAAGAAAATGAATGGGATGACGGTCTTCACCAATGAGTCCTCCAAAACGGAGAATTGTGGTTTCAAAATGAGAATTATCTTTCAATAATTTCTCACATTCTAGCAATTTCTTGCCACTTTCGGTATCTGGATTTGGGATAGTATCTTCAGTTACAACTACATCTTCATCAGAAAAAACAGACGTAGAACTCACTAACAAAACCTTTTTAATTTTTGATTTTTCAATAAATGGAATGCTGTTTTTTATTTTAGAAACGAAATTTTCAGAGGAATTTCCTCTTAGTTTAGGTGGAATATTGATTATTAAAACCTGGCTTTTCTCTAAGAATTGATTTGCATTTCCATTAATCCCATTTCCCCCTAATTCAATCAAAAAAGGAGCTATTCCAGCGTTTTCAAGTAACCCTATTTTATCTGTTGAAGTCGTAGAACCCTTAACCGAAAAGTCGTTTTCTATTAAGGCTTTAGCCAATGGAAATCCCAACCAACCGCAACCAAGAATACTAATTTTTGTCATTATTATTTTTTGTAACCTATTTATTTTCTATCTTTTGAACCGTCAGAATAAATATATTTTTACCACAGATTTCACAGATTAGCACAGATTAATTTGTCAACTAGCTTAAAATCATTTTTAATCCTATAAATCTGTGGCAAAAAACCTTCAATATCTCATCACAAATTGTGATCAGATCTTCTCTAATTCTTGTCTTATATTTATCTTGTTATTAAAGTATCAATGTTAACTGTCAAACTGTCTTTTGGAGTCAATTTCCTTGGTTTAAAAATTTCGCTTTTGGAAACCACATTTGATGGAACAATCCTCTTTTGGATTACCACCGCATCGTTTAATACAAAAGGCATTGGCATCATCCAAGGCAATCTTTTGGCAATTCTGAATTTTGGATTACTTATTAAATCAAACGAACTTTCCATTAAATCCATTTCAAAAACCGTATTAACAGGAATAGAAAATTGCAATTCCAACGGCTCATTCTCAACTACATAATAGCTAACTAAATTCTTTCCTTTCCGTTTATACAAACTTCCTTTTTGATCTAAAGCTGTTGCTCCATTGGCTTTTAAATTATAGAAAGTCATATTTTCATTGGCAAAAACATCGTATCGATTTACTTGACGATTTGGCTTAATTTTTATCTTGTAATAATGTTGAGACCCCGCAATACTATCTTTTAAAAACGAAATGGTAGGTTCGCCTAAATCGATAATATTGGCCTCAACTGAATAGGTAAACCCTGATTTATATTTGCTAAACAAAGGATTCTTGTTTAATTCTGATGCGTCTTTCGGATTTTCTCCTAAATACAATTTCGTCCAAGGATCCAAATTTATATCATAGGTAGTCCAAACCGCTTTTTTCGAATCGGCATTATAAACATAAAGCAAACTATTTGGTTTTGCCGTTCCAATAGCATAACCCGAATTAAAACTAGCCTTAATAAAAAACCCAATTGATATTAAAAACAACACCAATGACCAAAACCCTTTTCTAGGAAACGAACCAAGTATTGGTAATAGTAATCCAAAAACTAAAATCGTTAAAACAGCACTTCCAGTTAAAATTTTCAACCCCAATCCTATTGGAAACATAATTATAAAAGGCACAAAAATAATTAAAGACGGAATACTCAAAATTAAATTCAATATTGGATTTGTTTTTTGAGTAGTCACAAAATAAGCCAACATGAACAAACTAAAAAACAAAGGAATGATAAAAAATCCCGCTCCAGGCAAATACAAAGCAATCGCAAAATTGATTACAATCCAAATAAATAATGGCGCTACAGAGTAATTCTCCGTTTTATTATCAGAATTGGAATTAGAATAAAACAACAACGAAATCGCCAAGCTTAAAAACACAAACGCACCAATATAATCATGGCCGTTATAGGTAAAACCCTGAAGAATATCATTGTATTGCGGATAAATCTTCAGCAGCAGCTTCCAACCAAAAAAGGCAGTTAATCCAGAAACTAAAATTGCGCCAAGGAAAATTAAAAATCCTTTTCCCATTTCTGAAAACACCAAAACTCGTTTGCCAAGCCCAATGAAAAGTAAAAATAAAAAAAGGAAAACCGCAACAATTAACATTGGGAAAACCCATGAAAAGGGATAACTCACAAAATTAAATGGCGTATTAAAATAAACATAATCGTCTCCTGATTGAAGAGAACTCAAATCGGAATTGGAGAAATAATTCAACAACGGAACAAAATAAGTCCCTTGATGTGCCATTGTTTTCGGACTCAAATGAGCAATATCATCTTGCGCCGTGTGGTAATTAAAATGATTGTCTATAAACGCAAAATTGAACCCTTGAATTTTCCCTTGCTCTCTAAAAACGGTCAAATCGGTATCGTTGGGCAACATTTTATAAATGCTGTACATCAAAGAATTTGAAACCGGATAACTTGGGTTGGCAGCCGTAAATTCCTTCACCATATTGGCATTTCCCTTGTTCACTTCCATCAACATATAGCTTGGTCCAGCGCTCCCTCGTGCTTCGAAATTCAAAACCAATCCCACTTCTTTCGCCCAATTACTTTTGGATACAAAAAGTGCCGCTCCGTTCAAGCCCAATTCTTCCGCATCCGAAAACAAAATGATAATGTCGTTTTTGTGCGGGGTTTTATTTTCTAAAAAAGCACGAACGCCTTCCAAAATAGTTGCAATTCCCGAAGCATCATCGCTAGCGCCATGGGAATACGAGTGCGGAGCGCTATCATAATGAGATAGCAACAACAACGCTTTCGAGCTGTTAGAACCTTTAATTCTAGCTAAAATATTTTTAGATTTTGTCAAATTTCCCCAATCAGAAAGCGTTGTTCCTTCCTGAATTTGGGTTTCCAATCCCATTTTTTGGAGTTCTTTAACCAAATAATCCCCAACCAATTTATGATTCCCTGAGCCAACAAAATGGGGGTTTTCCGAAATAACTTTCACTTTTTCCAACGCTCTTTTGGTGGAATATTCCGAAAGCAAAGCATTGTCTGTTGAAACCCATTGGGGCATCATTAACAAGTATATTAATCCTAGGATTCCAGCAATAAATAGTAACGATAAAATGGCGGTGAATCTGTTTTTCATTGGTAATAAATTTGAAGTTAAATATCTTTTTTGACTAACATAAAATAATCATTTTCCAATGCCAAATAGCCTTGGTCGTATATAAAATAATAGGTGTTTCCAGTTTTGGTATTCAAAATATTCGTAAAAAATTCAAAATCAAATCCCTTACTTAACATTTTTGCACGCGTAGTTTTCGACTTCCCATCCACATTTAAAGCGCCCAAAATCCGATAGTTTTTCCGCAACTTGTTGTTGATATTGCGCATAAAATTCGTGCTGTCCTTATTAATTTTGTTGTTGTAGGAATTCCTACATCCGTCGCTACAAAACTTTTTGTCTTCGCGACCCACAATTTTATCGTTGCATTCCAAACACGTTTTATTCATTTTTTTTTCGTTGTAAGTTTCTAAAAATTCCTATTGTAAATTTCTTTTTGAAGCGAATTACCAGTCTTTTTTTACCAATCCTTTTCCCGCTGTTCGTTTCAATCCACGCCAAAGCGTGGGATTTTCTCTGCCATCGGGGCTAAAAGGGAATTGTGTTTTGTATTTTTAATGTCTTTTAATAAAATTAATTTATCAATTGGAATTAGTTGATAATAAACCAAATATACTTATAATTTTCCAATTACAAACGCTTACAAACAACTACAACCGAAAGTAAGCAGTTAACAACCGAATAAATTTTGGAAGTCGTCACATCTTTGCAATGTCGAAATCAAACACGTATCGGCAAAACTTAGAATCTGAAACGAGTTCAGATCAAACCATTTAAATAGTAAACGCCATGAGCACATTAAGAAACAAAGTACAGTTAATCGGTCACGTTGGTAATGATCCAGAAATCAAAACATTCGACGGAGGAAAAAAATTAGCCAAATTAAACGTTGCCACCAACGAAAGTTACAAAAACGACAAAGGCGAAAAAGTAGAAGAAACCCAATGGCACAGTCTTATTGCCTGGGGAAAAACCGCCGATATTATTGAAAAATATGTCGTTAAAGGTAAAGAAATTGCCATCGAGGGCAAACTTACCCACAGAAGTTACGAAGATAAAAATGGAGAAAAACGCTACGTCACCGAAGTCGTAATTGATGAATTATTGCTTTTAGGAAAGTAAAGCCCCCACCCGAGCGATAGCGAACTGGCGAAGCAAACCCCAAAAGGGGGAATTAGCAAATTAAGTCGCAGTTTTTTTATAACTGCGGCTTTTTTATTTAATCCTTATGAATTCCAATATTTTTTCAGCCACGAATTTCACCAATTGTCTCGAATTTTATTTTAAAAAATCTGTGGGAATCCGTTTAATCCGTTAAATCTGTGGCAAAAAATTATTAGTATTCTAACTCAGCCACGAATTACACTAATTGCCGCGAATTTTATTTTAGAAGCGACAAGACTTCTGTAATATTTTCAAAGGAATAGAAATTTTCATGTTCAATCTCAAAATCGATTTTCTCATATTCCCAAGTGGTATGATACGGAATGTGAACTCCGTAACCTCCGATATTTAAAATAGGCAAAACATCCGATTTTAGAGAATTTCCAATCATCAAAAAATCTTTAGGATCGCAATCCAATCTCCCCAACATTTTCTGATAATCCAATTCGGTTTTGTCACTCATCACTTCAATATGATGAAAATAGGCGCCAATTCCTGAATCATGGAGTTTTCTGTGCTGGTCTTTTAAATCGCCTTTGGTGGCAACAATCAATTTGTAGTTGGATTGTAATTCCTCCAAAACCTTTTCCACATTTGGCATTAATTCAACTGGTTTTTTCAATAAATCTTTACCAATGGTAATAATTTTATCAATGCCATTTCCTGAAATAGTATGATTGGTTAATTCCAAAGCGGTTTCAATCATTGAAAGTGAAAATGCTTTAATTCCAAATCCATACAGGGGCAAATTTGCAATTTGGTGATTTAAAATCAACCCTAATATTTCTTGCTTAGAGGCATAATCTTGAAACAATTCGCAAAAACGCTCTTGGGCTTCGTCGAAATAAGGTTCGTTGTGCCACAAAGTGTCATCGGCATCAAAAGCTATTATTTTTGGGTTCATTTTAATGTTTTTTTAAACATCAATTTCACTAATTTTCACAAATTAAATCTGTGAAAATTAGTGAAATTAGTGTTATATATTTTTATTAGTTTATGGTTTCGCCATTAGCAACTCCATCCACATCCGAATTTACAAAAACCAATTTCCCTCCCGCATTTGTGGTCATCAAAATCATTCCTTCACTATCTACTCCGCGAAGGTTTCTTGGAGCTAAATTCACTAAAACAGTAACGCGTTTCCCAATAATTTCTTCAGGAGAAAAACTCTCGGCAATTCCTGAAACGATGGTGCGAACATCAATTCCCGTGTCAATTTTAAGAATCAAAAGTTTGTTTGCTTTTGGCATTTTTTCTGCTTCTAAAATTGTTCCAACACGCAAATCCATTTTAGCAAAATCATCATATTGAATTGTTTCTTTTTGAGGTTCTACCATTTTATTTTCAGCTATATTTGCCACTTTCGTAGCTTCTAGTTTATCCATTTGTTTTTGAATTTCTTCATCTTCAATTTTAGCAAAAAGCAATTCTGCCTCTCCAATTTTATGTCCAGTAGGAATCAATTCTGAAGTTTCGGAAACTGTTTTCCAATCAATTTTGGTTTCTATTTTTAGAATTCTAGAAAGTTTTGCTGCTGTAAAAGGTAAAAAAGGTTCGCAAAGGGAACTCAAAGCGGCAGCAATTTGCAATGCCACGTACATTTGTGTTTGAACTCTTTCTGGATTGTCTTTAATTACTTTCCAAGGTTCTTCGTCGGCTAAATATTTATTTCCCAAACGGGCCACATTCATCAATTCGCCCAAAGCTTCTCTAAAACGGTAGCGTTCAATAGAACTAGAAATCACCGCCGGGTAGGCTTTTAATTCAGTCAAAGTAGCAGTATCAACATCTGAAAATTCACTCGGATTTGGAACAATTCCCTCGTAATATTTATTGGTTAAAACCACAACGCGATTTATAAAATTACCGAAAATAGCAACCAATTCATTATTATTTCTCGCTTGAAAATCTTTCCAAGTAAAATCGTTATCCTTAGTTTCTGGTGCATTAGACGTCAAAGCATATCTTAATACATCTTGTTGATTTGGAAAATCTTCTAAATATTCGTGCAACCAAACGGCCCAATTTTTTGAAGTCGACAATTTGTTTCCTTCCAAATTCAAGAACTCATTTGCAGGAACATTATCTGGTAAAATATAACTTCCTTCGGCTTTTAACATCGCCGGAAAAATGATACAATGAAATACAATATTGTCTTTTCCAATGAAGTGAACCAGTTTCGTGTCTTCATTTTTCCAATACGGCTCCCATACTTTTCCTTCGCGCAAAGCCCATTCTTTAGTTGCAGAAATATATCCAATTGGGGCATCAAACCACACGTATAATTTTTTGCCTTCAGCGCCTTCAACAGGCACATCAATGCCCCAATCTAAGTCTCTGGTTACGGCACGAGGCTCTAAACCCCCGTCAATCCAAGATTTTACTTGCCCGTAAACATTAGGCTTCCAATCGTTTTTATGTCCAACTAAAATCCATTCTCTCAAAAATTCATCGTATCGATCCAAAGGCAAAAACCAATGTTTTGTAGATTTCATTACTGGTATTTCACCTGTAATTGTAGATTTTGGATTAATTAAATCCGTTGCATTTAGAGTAGAGCCACATTTTTCACATTGGTCGCCATACGCTTCTTCGTGTCCGCATTTTGGACAGGTTCCAATTACAAATCGGTCGGCTAAAAATTGATTTGCTTTAGCGTCATATAATTGTTCCGTTACTTGCTCAATAAAATCGCCTTTGTCATACAATTTTTTGAAAAATTCAGAAGCGGTATCGTGATGAATTTTTGCTGAAGTTCTTGAATAATTGTCAAAAGAAATTCCAAAATCGATAAACGATTGACGAATTATTCCGTCATATTTATCAATGATTTCCTGAGGCGAAACCCCTTCTTTTTTGGCTTTCATTGAAATGGCAACCCCGTGTTCGTCGCTTCCGCAAACAAACAAAACGTCTTTATCTTTTAATCTTAAATATCGGGAATAAATATCTGAAGGTACGTAAACGCCCGCCAAATGTCCAATATGAATTGGGCCGTTGGTGTAAGGCAATGCAGCGGTAATGGTATATCTTTTAGGATTTTGAATCATAATTGTAATTTTGAAATCCTTGAAACTAGTCAAGAATAGATGCAAAAATAAGATATTTTATCTTAGGGACAAGTAGCTAGTTAATACCGAATTGCTTTTTATTTTTTTATTAATTGCAATTAAAGAACTTCAATCCTATTTTGTATATTCGTGAATTAAACCAAAGCTATCAAACAAATGAAGTGGGAAGAATTATTATCACTAAAAAGACAAGGAGACACTTTTAAGCGCTTGCGCAAAGAACAAGACGACACCCGATTGGGATTTGAAGTCGATTATGACCGAATTATTTTTTCATCGGCATTTCGAAGTTTGCAAGATAAAACACAAGTAATTCCAATGTCTAAAACCGATTTTGTTCATACAAGATTAACCCATAGCTTGGAAGTTTCAGTGGTAGGCCGTTCCATTGGACGATTAGTTGGAAAGAAAATAATTGAAAAATATCCGTATTTAAATGAAATTCATGGTTATGAAATGAACGATTTTGGGGCAATTGTAGCGGCAGCATCTTTGGCTCACGACATTGGAAATCCGCCTTTTGGTCATTCAGGCGAAAAAGCAATTGGCGAATATTTTTCCATTGGAAACGGTCAAAAACACAAAGCCAAATTATCTGATAAAGAATGGCAAGACCTAATTGATTTTGAAGGAAATGCCAATGGATTTTCAGTTTTAACCAGCTCTAGACCTGGAAATGATGGTGGCTTACGAATTTCCTACGCTACTTTAGGAGCATATATGAAATACCCAAAAGAGAGTTTGCCTAAAAAACCAACCCCAGCAATTGCTGATAAAAAATATGGCTTTTTTCAACCGGATGTGGCATTTTTTAAAGAAGTAGCTTCAGAATTAGGGATGATTCCAAATAAATCGGGAAAAGATGTCGGTTTTGAAAGACACCCTTTGGCGTATTTAGTAGAAGCAGCAGATGACATTTGTTACACTATTATTGATTTTGAAGACGGGATCAACCTTGGATTAGTTTCTGAAGATTATGCGTTGGAATACCTCATCAAACTTGTGAAAGACAGTATTGACACTAATAAATACAATACTTTAACTTCAAAAGAAGATCGAATTAGTTATTTGCGCGCGTTAGCAATTGGTAGTTTAATTAATGATGCTGTAATTGTATTTATTGAAAATGAAGAAGCAATTTTAAATGGAAAATTCCCATATGCGCTAACCGATAAAAGCAAATACAAAGCGCAAATGGATGATATTATCAAATTGAGTGTGAAAAAAATCTATAGAAGTCGCGAAGTTATTGAAAAAGAATTGACCGGTTATCAGATAATTAACACGCTTTTGGATAAATTTACTACTGCGTTCAATAATAATTATGACGGTAAAGCCTCTAATTTTGATAGTTTGGTTTTACAATTACTTCCAGAAAAATTCCGTGTTGAGAAAGACAATTTATACGACAGGTTACTTCACATTTGTCATTTTATCTCTCTTCTTACCGATGGAAATGCCTACATATTATTTAATACCATAAATGCTTCAAAAAGTTAAATTTAAACCGATTACAATGAAATTATTTGCAATAACAAATGATATTATTATATTTACAATCTTAAAAATTTCAAATTCATATTATGAAAAACAAACTACTTATTTCGATTTTATCAATTTTCTTTATTGTGTCAGGGTTTTCTCAGACAGAAAAAGAATCTAAAGCATTATCAGCCACAATTGAAAAAAACAAAAAAGCTAAACCAAGTAAAAAAACACTTGAGTTAAGAAAAAAACTGGCTTATTACCAAAGTCATAGCCCATTTTCAAAAAATGCCTACCTATCTGTAGAAGAAGGTGGGAAAAATGGTGTTCCGCCAAATAAATATTTTGAAAGTGAGTGGGAATTAACTATGAACCCTGTTTTAGGACGGCCAACTACTGAAAATTTAGAGGTAATTAGAAAACAATTATTAGAAGAAAGACAACGTATTCTTGCTACTGGTAGAGTTCCTGGTGACGCGGTAGATAATGCATGGGTGGAAAGAGGGCCAACAAATGTGGGTGGAAGAACAAGAGCAATTATGTTTGATCCTAACGATGCTACTCGTGAAACTGTTTTTGCAGGTGGTGTTAGCGGTGGATTATGGAAAAATACTGCTATTTCAAATTCAGGATCTACATGGACAAGAGTTAATATTTCTGATAACTTAAATGTTTCTTGCCTTGCTTACGATCCAAATAACCCCAATATTTTTTATGTTGGAACCGGAGAATCTTGGACTGGCGGTGACGCTGGTGGAGACGGTGTTTGGAAATCAATAAACGGGGGTGCAACATGGTCAAAAGTTTTTGGAGGTGTTTCTGGTCCTTCGGTATTTACAACCGCAGCAAATTTAACAGTTAATAGTCCTACAAGTGTTGCAGGAACGTATCCTTGTATTCCTAATACCTCTTTTGGGGCGGCAATAACTACTCCAATTACAGCCAATGTAGTTTTAGTAAATGATGGGGTTTCTGCACCAACCTCACTTGGTTGTGGTGCTTCAGCAGTTGGGTCTCTTACAGGAAAAATAGCCTTGATTAGAAGAGGGAGTTGTCCTTTTTCTGACAAAATAAAATTTGCACAAGATGCCGGTGCAATAGCAGTTATAATGATGAATAATACTTCTGGCCCGCCAATTTCAATGGGGGGAACCGATGCTAATGCTCTTGCTACTACAATCCCTTCAATTATGATCACCATAACTGATGGGAATTTGATTGAAGCAGCATTAGCTATTGGAGTTGTTAACGTTACTTTAAATCCAAGTGCTGCAGGAGCTGTTTCAGGTAATATTGTTCCGGGAGCGCAACACATCAATAAAATTGCCATTAGAAATAACGCAGGGGTTTCTGAAGTATTTGTTGCTGTTGCAGATTCTTACTATGGTGATGCCAATGCTACAACCTACATGGGGGCAAACAATTATGGTGTTTACAAAACGAATAATGGGGGTACTTCTTGGACTTTGTTAAACCTTCCTCTCACTACGGCGGGCAACAAACATTGCCCTAACGATATAGAAATTGGAGCCGATAATAAAATTTGGGTAGCTACGAAAACTAGTTTTTCTCGTGGCGATGGCGGTGGAAAAGTATTTTGTTCTGCTGACGGTGGGGCAACATTCGCTGATAAATATACCGTTACTGCAAATGGTGGTGGAGCAAGAACAGAAATTGAAGCTTCGGCAACCAATCCAAACTTAATTTATGTTTTAGCTCAATTAAAACAGGCTTCAGCAACACAGGGAATTGAAGTTCAAATAATTAAAACTACCGATGGATTTGCAACTACTACAACCCCTGCATTGCCTACAGTAACTTTAAATCCTGCTGCAAGAACAGACACTTATGGATTTACGGGCGCTCAAGCTTGGTATGATTTAGTAATTGAAGCGGATCCTAGTAACGATCAAATAGTATGTGTTGGGGGAATTGACTTGTTTCGATCGGCAGATGGTGCTGAAACTTGGAATCAAATTTCAACATGGAATTCAGGCTCTTCAGTTCACTCTGACCACCATGCAATTACGTTCAAACCCGGTAATTCCAATACTGTGGTTTTTGGAACTGATGGAGGCGTTTATTATTGCGGAGATTTACCTACAGCTACAGCAAATTCTGGAATTACATCAAGAAATTCTGGGTTTAATGTAACTCAATTTTATGCTGTTGGTGTAGCGCCAACCTCAACCGTTAGCGGTTTACAAAATGATCATTTTGTAGCTGGTGCTCAAGATAATGGTACTCAATATTTCTCTGCGGTAACCGGAACTACTAATAGCAGTAGTAGAGTTCAAGGAGGAGACGGGGGGATCAGTTTATTTGACCAAGGAGCCGATAAGTATATGATTACAAATTATGTTTGGAATCAAAGCATCTATTCTAGAACAACAACAGGTGGTTATAAATTATTAAACAGTGAATCTACTGAAAATGGAGCATTTATTGCTCAAATGGCATTGGATTCCAGTAGAGATATTTTGTATGCAGATTATGGAAATTCAACTGCCGCTACCTACGGAATTAGACGTTATACGAACACTAATCCTGCTAACGCAACTGCTTCTGTTAAATCTACGATCACAAATGCTTTAATTACAACTGAAGTAACCGCTTTAACTGTATCTAAATATACTACAAATGCTACTGTTTTATTAGCAGGTTTAAAAAATGGCAAACTGATCCGATCTGCAAATGCAAACACTACTACAGTTGCTAATGTAACATGGACAGATATTACAGGGCCTGAATTTATAGGAAGTATTTCTGATGTAGAATTTGGAGCATCCAATAATGATATTTTCGTTACTTTCCATAACTACAATGTGGTTAATATATGGTACAGTTCTGATGGAGGAAACACATGGGAAAACAAAGAAGGAAATCTACCTGATATGCCTGTTAAATGTATTTTACAAAACCCATTAAAACTTAATGAAGTAATAATTGGAACCGACCTTGGAGTTTGGTTTACTACAACTTTCGACACCGCTTCTCCTGAATGGTTCCAATCTTTCAATGGAATGAGCAACGTGAAAGTTACTGATTTGGATTTAAGAAATGATTATACTGTATATGCTTCAACCTATGGAAGAGGTGTTTTCTCTGGATTGTTTACCAACGGAACATTGGCAAATGAAGATTTCTCCAACAAAAAAGGTGTTTCAATTTCTCCAAATCCATCAAATGGGGTGTTTAACATCAGCATCAATCAATACTCAGGAAATGTAAATATTCAAGTAGTTGATTTAAATGGTAGAATAGTTTACTCTGCTAAAAATGAAATGTTCAATTCAGAAAAAGCAATTGATTTAAAATCGGTGGAATCTGGAATTTATGTGCTTAGAATTTCTGGAGATGACTTAAATTATTCTCAAAAGATTATTAAAAACTAGTTTTAAACTAGTTTGATAAAAAATCCAATCATAAAATGGTTGGATTTTTTTTTATGTTAAAATTGAAATTATACTTTCCACATCTATTTTACAATAGTGATGCAATTCTTCAACCGTTCCTTGCTCAATGAATTCATCCGGAATCCCAAGATTTAGAACTGGGATTGAATACTTATTTTGTGAGGCAAATTCTAAAATAGCACTTCCAAAACCCCCTTTGATTACGCCATCTTCAATGGTAATTATTTTTTCAAATTCATTAAAAATAGTATGCAGCGAATTTTCGTCCAAAGGTTTTACAAATGCAAAATCATAGTGTGCAATAGTTCTCGGATTCTTCAATTTGGCTAAAGCCAATATAACTTTATTTCCTATTGTGCCATTGGATAAAACAGCAGTTGTAGTTCCTTCTTTTAGACAATTAGATTTCCCAATTTCAATTTTTTTGTAGGGCTTTTGCCAATCTACAGTTTCTCCTCGCCCTCTAGGATAGCGAATTGCAATTGGATTGTTTAATCCCAATTGGGCGGTATATAAAATGTTTCGAAGCGCTATTTCATTCATTGGTGCATATACAATCATATTTGGAATACAACGCAAATACGCCAAATCAAAAACTCCATGATGTGTAGCGCCGTCTTCTCCAACCAACCCCGCTCTATCCAAACAGAAAATAACGGGAAGGTTTTGCAATGCTACATCATGAATTACTTGGTCGTACGCTCGTTGCAAAAAGGTAGAATAAATATTGCAAAAAACTACCATTCCTTGTGTAGCCATTCCTGCCGCTAAAGTTACCGCGTGCTGTTCGGCAATTCCTACGTCGAAAGCACGTTTTGGAAACGCATCCATCATGAATTTCAAGGAACTTCCTGACGGCATGGCAGGGGTAATTCCGATTATTTTTTCATTGGCTTTTGCCAAGTCCAGTACTGTTAATCCAAAAACATCTTGGTATTTTGGTGGTAAATGTTGCTCCGATTTTGGAAGGATATCTCCCGTGATTTTATCAAATTTTCCTGGTGCGTGGTATTGCACTTGGTTTTCTTCGGCTTGTTGCAATCCTTTCCCTTTTGTGGTAATAATATGAAGGAATTTAGGGCCTTTTATTTTTTGTAAGCGTTTTAATTCTTTGAGAACCGCAAAAATATCGTGCCCATCAATTGGGCCAGAATAATCAAAATTTAGGGATTTAATCATGTTGTTTTCCCTTGGGTTTTTTCCTTCTTTTACGGCAGTTAAATAGTTTTTCAATGCGCCAACACTTGGATCAATTCCAATGGCATTATCGTTCAGAATTACCAATAAATTAGCATCGGTAACTCCGGCGTGATTTAACCCTTCAAACGCCATCCCGGAAGCTATTGATGCATCGCCAATTACGGCAATATGTTGCTTGTTCAAATCGCCTTTCAAATTGGAGGCAATTGCCATTCCTAAAGCGGCAGATATTGAAGTTGACGAATGACCCACGCCAAAAGTATCGAAATTACTTTCGCTTAGTTTTGGAAAACCTGAAATCCCGTTCAGTTGTCGGTTGGTATGAAAATTCTCTCGTCTTCCCGTAAGAATTTTATGTCCGTAGGCTTGGTGACCCACATCCCAAACCAATAAATCATTTGGAGTGTCAAAGATATAATGCAAGGCAATTGTGAGTTCTATAACACCCAAACTTGCGCCTAAATGCCCTTCTTTTACAGCTACAATATCAATAATAAAATCACGCAACTCTTGAGCCAATTGAGGAAGTTGCGCTTCGTCAAGAAGTCGTAAATCGGATGGAGAATTGATATTTGAAAGTAAATTATTCGACATAATGCAAATGTACGATTTGAAATTGTATTTTTACAATCGATAAAAAGTTGTTTCACAAAGATTCACAAAAAAATAAAAAAAAGATTCTCAAAAAGTTAATAGCTTGTATTTTAGTGCCCACTATTATGGAAAACCCTTTCAGTGACGAATATTTTATGAAAAAGGCTTTGCAAGAAGCGGAATTGGCTTTTGAAAAAGGCGAAATTCCTGTGGGCGCTTTGATTGTAGTTGATAATAAAATCATTGCGAGAGCGCACAATCTCACTGAACTTTTGAATGATGTTACTGCTCATGCGGAGATGCAAGCCATTACTTCGGCGGCAAATTTCCTTGGCGGAAAATACTTAACTGGTTGCACTTTGTATGTTACTTTAGAACCTTGCCAAATGTGTGCTGGTGCTTTGTATTGGAGTCAGATTTCGAAAATTGTATTTGGCGCAAGCGATGAAAACCGGGGTTTTGAGAAAATGGGAACGCAATTACATCCTAAAACAACTGTGGTGCGAGGGGTTTTGGCGGAGGAAGCTTCGGAATTGATGAAGCGATTTTTTGCTAATAAAAGAAAATAATTTATTTTTAAATAAACACAATTATTATTATACTTTTACGAATATACTAAAGGACATTATTCAACTTAATTTTAAAGAAATGGAAAACAAATTTAAATCATCAATTATTATTGGGGTTGCAATTATTATTACCGCTTTTATTCTGGGTCAATCCTTTAAAAAAAGGAATGAAAATCTTGATTCAATTTCTGTAATTGGTCTTGGTTCCAAGGATTTTGTTTCGGATGAAATTTTATGGTCTGGTAGCTTTACCGCTACTAGTATGGATATAAAATCAGCATATAGTAAAATTATTTCTGATCAAAAAATAGTCTCTGATTACTTTATTGGAAAGGGATTTAAGTCAAATGAATTTTCTTTTGGAGCGGTCAATTTTCAAAAAAAATTCAGAGAAATTAAGGTTAGTAATTCAAGTGATGAATACATAAAAACGGAACAGGTTTTTGATGGATACGAGGCGACTCAAAGCATTTCATTTTCGGCAAAGAAAAATCCTGAACTTATGAAACGCATCGAAGAGGTTTCAAATAAAACATCTGAATTAATTAATTCTGGAATTGAGCTTACCTCGAATACTATTCAATATACTTATTCAGATTTGCCAAGTTTGAAACAGAGTTTAATTGAAAATGCAACAAAAGATGCAAGCCAACGAGCTAATAAAATAGTAAATACTGCAGATGGTGACTTGGGGAAACTTAAAGACGCAAGTATGGGAGTTTTTCAAATTACGGGTCAAGGATCCACTGAAGAAGATAGTTACGGCGGAAATAATGATCAATTTAGTAAAAATAAAACCGCTCGAATTACCGTTAGATTGCAATATGAATTGAAATAGAAATCGAACTCCCTAGCCCGGATGGAAGGGAAAATCCCGAGCTTTTTAGCGAGGATTTGGAATGATAGCCGGAATAGCTCCAAAAATAAAGCTTCGTTATTCGAAAATACCAAAGAATACAAAAAAACCGCTACTCAATTGAATAGCGGTTTTTTATTTATTTTTCCTCTTTTATTAAATAAATATAAACTGGAAAGTGGTCGCTAAAACCTACCTCGTTTATGGTGTGCCTTAGTGGATATCCTTTGTATTGACCCGTGGTTTGTATCATAAACGGCTTGTTGTAAATTCCTGATTTCCAATATTTGTAGGACGAATAGTCTTTTTTAATTAATGTTTCGGACACCATTATTTGGTCGAAAATATCTCCGGCATCTCTATAAAAAAGGGAAGAATTCCCGTCAATTGCCATTTGCTCA